>NZ_SOAO01000003.1:0-633678 GCF_004364755.1 Rahnella sp. BIGb0236 | reverse complement strand
ATGCGATGGTGCGAGATGGTCGTGAATGGGCAGCAAATTAATCGCTGCCGGATTGACATTCGACACAGCTGCTCCCCCTTCGCAGGGGGAGGAGCAAAGACCCCAGCCCTCCCCTTCGCAGGGGAGGGAGTTGATCGAGTTCTGAATTTACGACAGCAAAAAGGCCGCATAAGCGGCCTTTTGTTTGTGTTTCCGATGGCTTACTTCTTCTTGGCGTACTTCAGGGAATCCAGCGCCACCGCGAAGATGATGATGCTGCCCTTGATGATGTACTGCCAGTACGGGTTAACGCCGATGTAAGTCAGACCGTAGTTGATAACGGTGAAGATCAGTACACCGGTCACCACGCCTGCCACAGAACCCACACCACCGGCGAATGACACGCCGCCGACCACGCAGGCTGCGATGGCATCCAGTTCATACATAAAGCCGAGGTTGTTGGTCGCACTGCCGATACGCCCTGCTTCCAGCAAACCGCCGAACGCATAGAACACACCGGACAACGCATAAATCATGATCAGGTTTAACGGAACGTTAACGCCAGACACTTTCGCGGCTTCAGGGTTACCCCCGATAGCAAAGATGTTTTTACCGAAGCGGGTTTTATTCCACAGCACCCAGACAAAGGCGATGGCAATCAGCGCGTAGAAGGTGATGTAGGAAAGCTTCAGGCCGCCTAAATGGATAAAGCCTTGCGCAAACTGTGAGAAGCCCGGGTCAAAACCGGCTACCGGTGAGGAACCGACATAGTCGTAATACAGGGAGTTAATCCCGTAAACGATAATCATCGTGCCCAGCGTGGTAATAAACGGCGTCACGTTCAGGTAAGCGATAATCACACCATTCAGCAAACCAATTAACGCGCCCACAATACACACGGTCAGAATAACCAGCGGAATTGGCACCACTTCGAGGTTCGGGAAGACTTTGTTGACGTTGTCCATCGCCTGCAACATAGTGGCAGCCACCACCGCCGCTAACCCGACCTGACGCCCGGCTGACAGGTCAGTACCCTGCGTCACGATAAGCCCCGCCACGCCGAGCGCGATAATCACGCGCACGGAAGACTGAGTCAGAATGTTACTTAAGTTGACGAGACTGAGGAAGCTCGGATCCTGGATGATAATAATGGCCAGTAAGACCAGCAGGACCACATAAATGCCGCCCTCTTTTAAATAAGTGAGCACACTTTTCTTATTTAATGCTTTCATAATAAGAACCCTTAAAAATTAGAGATGCAAGGAAGCCAGGCGTAATATTTCGTTCTGCGAGGTATTTTTGGTTTCAACAATACCTGCAACCTGTCCATTACTCATAACCAATATTCTGTCAGTAATACCCAGCAACTCTGGCATTTCAGAGGAGATAATAATGATCCCCTTCTCTTTTTTCGCCAACTCGGTGATTAACTGGTAAATTTCGAACTTAGCGCCAACGTCAATGCCGCGCGTCGGTTCATCCAGCATTAATATTTCAGGGTTGGTTAATAACCAGCGCCCGATAATGACTTTTTGCTGATTCCCGCCTGACAATGAACCAATGCTGGTTTTATGTCCCGGCGTTTTCACCCGCATGGAATCGATAACCCATTGGGTATCGCTTTTCATACGGGAGGTATCGAGTAAACCGGCTTTATTCTTATATTGACGAATATTGGAAATCAGCGAGTTAAAGCCGATGTCCAGATACGCATAAATACCGGTTGAACGACGTTCTTCCGTCACCAGTGCAAAACCGTGATTAATGGCCTCGTTAGCACTGTGATTATTAATTTTTTTGCCGTGCAGTTTAATGGTACCGGCGACTTTCTCGCGGATGCCAAATAACGTCTCGACGATATCGGTACGTTTTGCCCCGACCAGACCGGCAATGCCGAGGATTTCCCCTTTGTGCAAATCAAAGGAAATATCACGTATTGAAGGCTGACGCAGCGAGGTCAGATTACGCACTTCGAGGATGACTTCACCCGGTACGTTCTGGCGATCAGGGAAACGCTGGCTCAGTGAACGGCCGACCATCATGGAAATGATTTTATCCATGTCGAGACCTTCCAGCGGCTGCGTAACAATCCACTGGCCGTCGCGCAGAATGGTGATTTCATCGCATAGCTGGAAAATTTCTTCCATCTTATGAGAGATATACACAATGCCACAGCCACGGTCTTTCAGCTTACGGATGATGGTGAACAGATGGTTCACTTCTTTTTCCGTCAGCGAGGACGTCGGTTCGTCCATAATGACGATTTTTGCATTGTAGGAAAACGCCTTGGCGATTTCGATCATCTGCATCTGTGAAACTGACAGCTTACCGACCTTGTCGCGCGGATCGATATCAATGTCCAGTTCGTCAAAAATCGCCTTGGTGTCTTTGTACATTTTGTCCTGATCGACAAAAAGACCTTTGGTCGGATAACGTCCCAGCCACATGTTGTCCATGACCGTACGTTGCAACACCAGGTTTAATTCCTGATGGACCATCGACACGCCTTGTTCAAGCGCTTCTTTTGAACTTTTAAAATTAACTTCCTGTCCCTGAAAAAGAATGGTGCCGGAGTCTTTGCTGTATATCCCGAAAAGGCATTTCAATAATGTGGATTTACCGGCGCCGTTTTCACCCATCAGGGCGTGAATGGAATGAGGACGCACTTTTAAATTCACATTATCTAACGCCCTGACGCCAGGAAATGATTTATTAATACCACTCATTTCCAGAAGGAATTCGTCCGGTTTTTGTGTTGTGTCAGATAACGTATTATCGGCCATAGTTATACCTGGCTAAAGATAAAAATAAACGGGTGTATTAATACCTGATGTCAGTAATGCAGCCGGCAAGCGAACCTGCCGGCTGCATCTTGACATGACGTCCTGTCAGATAAGCATTAACGTCTCAATACCCTTCATTCTTCATGTTGCAGATGCGTTGGCTACTCTTATTCACCCGGATCACTTACCTGAGTAAGCTCATCGGGACTCACTCGTTTGCCGCCTTCCTGCAACGCAAATTATTTTGGGTATAACACTTTGTCTTTATTTACGGCTTAACCGCAATTATTTTTGCCACTGCTTAGCTTTGTTTTTTATTGCTGTCTGTCTGTCTTTATTGCTGCTGACGTCAACTTATTTCACGAAGGAAGACAGATTGTCTTTATCCACCGCGACGTAAGGAATACGAACAACTTTGTTTTCAACTTTCCAGTCAGTCCCTTCAGCAGCAGGTTTACCGGCTGCCAGGTTTTTCGCCAGATCAAAGGTCGCTTTAGCCTGGTTGTTCGCATCGTTCAGCACGGTACCGGCCATTGCGCCAGATTTCACCAGTGCCAGCGCTTCTGCCAGGGCATCCACACCAAATACCGGAATGCTGGATTTGTTATGAGATTTCAGTGCTTCTACAGCACCCATTGCCATGGCATCGTTGTTGGCGATAACCACTTCGATTTTGTTGGCGTTAGGACCAGACAACCATGCATCCATCTTGTCTTTCGCCTGTGCGGTATCCCACATAGCGGTATCAAGTTGCAGCTGATCAGTTTTCAGGCCTTCTTTGCCGTTCAGGGTGCTGATGACGTATTTAGTACGCGCTTCAGCATCCGGATGGCCCGGTTCGCCTTTGATCAGCACGTATTGGATCACGCCGTCTTTGTTCAGATCCCAGGCCGGGTTCGCTTTCCAGTGTTTAGCAATCAGCTCACCCTGGATCACGCCAGATTCTTTAGAATCGGTACCGACGTAATAGGCTTTGTCGTAGCTGTCCAGCGCTTTACGGGAAGGTTCTTTGTTGTAGAAAACAACAGGAATGCCAGCACCGCGGGCTTTCTCAATGATTACCGGGGCAGCAGCCGGGTCAACCAGGTTAATGGCTAACGCTTTCACACCCTTCGCCAGCATGACGTCTACCTGGTCATTCTGGGTAGACTGGCTGTTTTGCGAGTCATTCATCAGCAGTTGCACATCTGGAGAAGCTTTAGCATCTTTTTCAATGGCTTTGCGAACTTCAGACATGAAGTTGTCATCATATTTGTAGATGGTGACGCCGATTTTAGTATCAGCAGCATGTGCGGCAAAACCAAACATCATGCTTGCAGCCAGAGTCGCCAGGGTGAAGACCTTCTTATTCATTTGTATCTCCGGTTATGTAGGGTGTTACAGAATGTGGCACCGGAAACCCCTGCGGGAGCAGTACAGCTCCACGTCATGATTGTGGGTGCCTGCCATCCTTGACTGATAACGTCCTGACTCGCTGTGAAACAAGTCCGGCAAACCGGACCCAAAATGAATCATATTGAAAACGAATGAATCATAATGTGCGCGATGTTAATAAACTGTGAAAGTTCTCACAGATTGAAAACGGTTACATCGCGTTATTTGATCAATAAGTGACGGGTGCCACATTTTGCCAGGGTGCAACCGAATGGCGTCTGACCAGCGTCGGCATAAAACAATGCGAAACGCCCATAGCTAACTGTTCTGCCGCACCTTTTAAAGCCAGTTCGGTGGCCAGCGTCGCCATGGAAACGATCGGATATCGCACGGTGGTCATTTTCGGGCTGGTGTAACGGGCAATCGGAATATCGTCAAAACCGATCAGTGAAAAGTCATCCGGAATGTTAATTCCGTTTTCTTTCAACACCGCCATCGCACCGGCCGCCATCGAATCGTTATAGGCAAACACCGCGCTGAGGTGCAGATTACGCCCGAGCAGTTCCACCATCGCCGCCTCCCCGCCCTGCAGATCCGGCGAACTTTGCGCCCGCCATGCGGCAGGTGGCGCGTCACCGCTCTGATGTGCCTGCGTCATTGCCTGGGCGTAGCCCTGATAACGCTGCAAATCGTCTTCGATACCGTGACTTGACCCGATATAGCCGATGCGCTGATGGCCCTGCGACAGTAACAAACGCGTCGCCATCTCCGCACCGCTGACGTTGTTAAGCCAGACACAACGGTGCTCGTAGCCCGGAATGACGCGGTTAATCAGCACCATGCCGGATACCTGATCCATAAACCGCGAGAGTTCGTCATCGCCCAGCGCTTTCGAATGCACAATGAGTGCGTTACAGCGTTGACGAATCAAAACCTCAATGGCGTGCCTTTCTTTTTCGGCAATATGATAGCTGTTACCTATTAAAACGTATTTCTGATGCTGCTGTGCAACGGTATCCACCGCTTTCACCAGCGCGCCGAAAAACGGATCTGACACATCCATGACCACCACACCGATGGTGTCGCTGCTTTGCGTGGCCAGCGCCTGCGCATTGGCATTAGGCCGGTATCCCAGCGTGGCGACAGCCTGCAACACCTGCTCGCGGGCTTCTTTACTGGCGATAGCGGGATTGTTCAGAACACGTGAAACGGTGGCGACAGAAACCCCCGCCAGCCGGGCGACATCACGAATGGTGACCATGCGTCGCTCCGTGATCAGCCAGAGAGTGGTACGGAGGAATACGGAAATTTTTAACCCAGGAGGTAAAGAAGCCGGACAAAGAGAAGCGAGGTGAAGTGCGCATGGCGTTTCCTTTTTTAGTGTAGTGGTCGTCGGAGAGGCACGACCGCTATCCTAAACATTTTGCGAAAACGCCTGCGTGAATCTCGTCACAGGAAAGAAAACGTTTACATACAATTCTGTAACCTTCATCCCAAATCTATCATTTAGGATGATGTGACGATCTGGGATCAGGCGGTTTTCAGTTCAACACCGGAGGCTTTGACCGTCAGTTTACGCCATAACCACTCCACCGGTCCCTGACGGAAATGCCGCAACCACAGCAAGGTCACCAGCAAGTTGCACGCCCAGACCAGTGGCACCAGCGCCAGCAGTTGCAGGCGGTCGAAGTGCTGGTAGAAGCCGAAGACATTGAAGAATGTGGTGCAGATCAGCGTCTGTAACAGGTAGTTGGTCAGGGCCATGCGGCCAATCTGCGAAATCCAGTTCACCGCCCGCCAGCGGGAAATCTGCGGCCAGAAGCCGTAACACAGCGCCAGATAACTGACGGCCTGCATCAGCGAGCCAATTTCCCGCGGCACCTGCAATAAAAAACCGCTCCAGCGGTAGTCCCAGCCGGTGCGGTATTGCAGGTAAATCGCCGGAATTTGTATCAGTAATGAAAGCGGTAACAGTACAGCGGCAACTTTGCGGTAATGTGCGAGGCGAAACTCACCTTTCAGCCAGCCGCTGCGCATCAGCCCGGCACCTGTCAGCATTGCGCCCGCCAGTTCCCAGCCGTATTGCGCACCGATCGCCAGCAAACTGGAGGACAGCAAATCGAGGCGGTTGCGGATCGCTTCCCAGCCACCTTTCAGCCGCCAGTATTGTTCATATTGAATTTCCGCTGGTCCCGGGAGCCAGAAACTGCCGGGTTTCGGCGAGGTAATGAACCCGAGCATCGCCAGCACGGCGACGCCGATCAGATACAAAATAATGCCGGTGGAAATCAGCGACTGACTGCTGCGCCCTTCCCGCACCATCCGCCAGCACACCAGACCGATCAGCCCGTAAGACAGCAAGATATCGCCGTCCCACATCAGGGTGGCATGCAGAAACCCGCACAGTAAAAGAATCGACAAACGCGCCTGGATCCAGTGTTTACCGCGCGGCAGCAACAAAAACAGACCGCCGCCAAACAGCATGGCAAACATCATCAGGAATTTACCCTGCGCGACGACGTCGAGCACCGCCCAGGTCCAGGTATCAGAAACAGAGGGCGTTCCGGCAAACGCCGGATTCAGGTAAGCGGCTTTCGGTAAACCGAAGGCGCTGATATTGAGCAGAAGAATGCCAAAAATGGCGAGACCACGGGCAAAGTCGAGCGTGGCAATACGTGAGCGCACCCTGACATTCCTTTTGAAGATTATTGAGATATTTAAGAATAAGGGAAGAAAATCAGGGTGGCTACCCTCCAGGTAAATGAAGTTGCAGCAAGGCAGCCAGCGAGCAGAGCCCGATGAGCTGACTGATGTCAGTGACTCGGGTCTACGAACGCAGCGAACACCGCTGCGGCTTTAGTTACGACGGATGGCGGACGGTTCTTAAAAATTCTTGTCGTGTATTCTGGCTGGATTTGAAAAGTCCACCGAGTGATGTTGTCGTCGTTGCGCTGGTCGCATCACGCACGCCGCGCGCTTTCACGCAGTAATGCACGGCGTCAATGGAGACGGCCACGTTGGTGGTGCCGAGCAGGGTTTGCAAGGCCACCAGGATCTGCTGGGTCAGGCGTTCCTGAACCTGCGGACGCTGCGAGAAGAACTGCACAATGCGGTTGATTTTCGACAGGCCAATCACGGTATCTTTCGGGATATAGGCCACGGTGGCTTTGCCATCGATGGTCACGAAATGGTGTTCGCAGGTACTGGTCAGGGTGATATCGCGCACGGTGACCATTTCATCCACTTTCATCTTGTTTTCGATGACGGTGATTTTCGGGAAATTGGCGTAATCAAGCCCGGAGAAGATTTCATCCACATACATCTTGGCGATGCGGTGCGGCGTTTCCGCCAGACTGTCATCGGAAAGATCCAGATTAAGAAGCTGCATGATGCCGGTCATATGTTCCTGGATCCGCTGCTTGCGCGTTTCGTTGTCGATCGGCAAAGCTTCACGCAGAGGGGTTTCCAGACCACGGGCTAACAGGGCCTCGTGAACCAAAATGGCTTCTTTACTCAGGGTTGGCATTCTTTCTTTCTCCGGCAGATGTAATCACTTTGACGCAGATCACGCTAAAGTGAGGTGGCTTACTGTAGTAGAGAGCCGGTTCAGAATCCAGTGAATGTGCGTCATGATGGATGAAATAGCTGCAAGTTATCGGTTCTGCCGGAAGACCAGCGCCCCTGCAATAATGAAACCGACCAGCGCGACATACAGCGCGGGTTCCAGACGGTGCGTCAGTGCGGTAGAAATGGCCGACAGAACAGGGCCGAATAACTGACCCACGGCATAACCGGTGGTCAGCAAACCGGCCATGTAGCGGCTGTGATTCGGTGCCAGTTCGCGGCTATATTGTAAAGCCAGCTGGACCACACTGAGGAAACCGCCGCCGGTGAGCAATGCGCCGAGCACCAGACCGGTCACGCCCGGCACCACTTCCGCACACAGAATTCCCAGTCCCTGCGCCCATAATGTCAGCGCCAGACGTTTATGCGTCGTCAGGCTGTGTCGTGTCAGAATACCGATGATGATGCCGATCACCGCCGCGCCGCCAAACACCGGCCAGACAAACTGGGCGAACAGGCTGTCAGGGAAACGCGCGCTCGCCATCTGCGATAAAAACGTGGCGGGAAGGATGTAACCAAAACCCGCCAGACTGTAACTCCACACCAGTCGTTTCAGCGCAGGCGTCATCACCAGCGGTTCAGTTGCCACATGCGAGCGGTGCAAATCTCCTGTTCGCGGCAGGGTCGGCGTAATGATCGCCACAAAAATCAGCGCCAGCACGCCGTACACGCACCAGGCCTGCGCCGAGGTCAGCTGCAAACTGTGAATACCGACGGCCAACATGCCGCTGAGGAAAATCCCCGCGCCCGGCCCGGCAAACACCGCAGCACTCAGCGCCGGACGGCCATAATGGGCCAGACGTTCATTACACCACGCGGACACCATCACCATCGCCCAGCCGCTGGTCCAGCCGATCATAAAGCGCACGATGCTGTGCAGCACTTCGCCGGAAATCACCGCCGACAATAATGTCAGCACAACGCCGCCCCATACGCCCAGCCACAAACGGCGCTCGAGATGTTTGCCCGCGCGCATCCCGTCGAACGCGCCACACAGATAACCGAGGTAGTTGAAGGCCGCAACCAGCCCCGCGCCGGTCAGGCTGAACTGATGTTCAGCTATCATTAAAGGCACCTGCGGCGTAAAGGCGAAGCGCCCGATACCCATCGCGACCACAAAAGCCAGAAAACCACTTAGCGCAATTCGAAAGGCCATAACTGCTCCGTTAAAAGAAACCGCGATGCAACATCATAGAAACAATGAATAAACATACTCAAAGCCCGAGGCTGAAAACAGCGGATTTCTTAAAAGAAAGTAAATTGAATGTTGTCGCTATGATGCCTTATGAGTACAATCACGAAAACTGAATAATACAAACCAACTTGTTTACGATAAGAGAACACAGGAACCCATCATGGATCTCACTCAGTTACGGATGTTTTGCTGCGTAGCGGAAACCGGTTCGCTGGCACGCGCGGCAGAGCAGTTGCATCGCGTCCCGTCGAACCTGACCACCCGCCTGCGTCAGCTGGAACTCGAACTGGGCACCGATCTGTTTATCCGCGAAAAGCAGCGCATCCGCCTTTCCGCCATGGGCCATAATTTTCTGAACTATGCCGAACGTATTCTTGCGCTGAGCGACGAAGCCATGAGCATCACGCATGCCGGTGAACCCGCCGGGAACTTCGCGCTGGGATCGATGGAAAGTACGGCGGCGACGCGCCTGCCCTCTTTACTGGCGGCATATCATCAGAAGTTTCCGCAGGTGGCGCTGTCGCTGGTCACGGCCACCTCCGGCGAAACCATCGACAGCGTGCGTGCCGGACGTCTGGCGGCGGCGCTGGTGGATGGCCCGATCGATTTTGACGATATCAATGGCTGCATTTCTTTTCGTGAACGCATGGTGGTGATCACGCCGCCCGGCGAATCGCCGCAGGAAGTGCCTGCCGGGCGCAGCGGTCATACCGTTTTTGCGTTCCGCCCGAGTTGTTCATACCGCCAGCGTTTACAGGGCTGGATCAAACACATGAGCATTCCGGTCGCCAATACCATGGAGATCCAGTCCTATCATTCGATGATGGCCTGCGTCGCCAGCGGTGCGGGGATTGCCATGGTGCCGCGCTCGGTACTCGAACAATTGCCCGGCCACGAACGGGTCAGCATTCACGAGATCCCGGATGAATTCGCCGACACCGCCACCTGGCTTATCTGGCGCAGGGACGCCTTCAGCCCGAATGTGCGGGCGCTGAAAGAACTGATCATCGAACAAAATGACGGCGTGATCCCGTTACTGAAACATCCGCTCGCCGGGGAACACGATCCGGCGCTGCATCCGACCTATTAATTCGAAACTGAATAAGTAAAAACACCTGACTGGAGCTAAAAAATGCAAATGATCAAAACGCGCGCGGCTGTCGCCTGGGGCCCGAACCAACCTCTGTCCATCGAAGAAGTGGATCTGATGCCACCGCAAAAAGGTGAAGTGCTGGTGCGGATCGTCGCGACCGGCGTGTGCCACACCGACGCCTACACCCTGTCAGGCAAAGATCCGGAAGGCGTCTTCCCGGCGATCCTCGGCCATGAAGGCGGCGGCGTGGTGGAAGCGGTTGGCGAAGGCGTCACCAGCGTAGCCGTCGGCGATCACGTCATTCCGTTGTACACCCCGGAATGTGGCGAGTGTAAGTTCTGTAAATCCGGCAAAACCAACCTGTGTCAGGCGATCCGCACCACGCAAGGTAAAGGTCTGATGCCGGACGGCACCACCCGTTTCTTCAAAGACGGCAAGCCGATTTTCCATTACATGGGTACCTCGACCTTCTCCGAATACACCGTGGTTCCTGAGATCTCGCTGGCGAAAATCAACAAAGAAGCCCCGCTGGAAGAAGTCTGTCTGCTCGGTTGTGGCGTGACCACCGGTATGGGCGCCGTTATCAATACCGCGAAAGTCAAAAAAGGCGACACCGTAGCCATCTTCGGCCTCGGCGGCATTGGTCTTTCAGCCATTATTGGCGCCGTGATGGCAGGCGCAGGCCGCATCATCGGTATCGATCTGAACACCAGCAAATTCGATCTGGCGCGTAAACTTGGCGCAACCGACCTGATCAACCCGAAAGATTTCGATAAGCCGATTCAGGACGTGATCGTTGAAATGACCGACGGCGGCGTGGACTTCTCCTTCGAATGTATCGGTAACGTGAACGTGATGCGTTCCGCGCTGGAATGCTGCCATAAAGGCTGGGGCGAATCGGTCATCATCGGCGTGGCCGGTGCAGGCGAAGAAATCTCCACCCGTCCGTTCCAGCTGGTGACCGGCCGTGTATGGCGTGGTTCGGCTTTCGGTGGCGTTAAAGGCCGCAGCCAGTTACCGGGCATTGTGCAGCGTTATCTGGACGGCGAATTCGCCCTGAACGATTTCATCACCCACACCATGCCACTGGAAGAAATCAACGAAGCCTTTGACCTGATGCACGAAGGAAAATCTATCCGAACGGTGATTCATTTTAACAAGTAAGGAATGTGTCGATGAGCAGCTCGATTGAACTACTCGAAGAACACCGGATGTTTGGCGGCTGGCAGCAGCGCTACCGTCATACCTCTGAGAGCCTGAATTGCAGCATGACGTTCAGCCTTTATCTGCCCCCGGCGCAGGACGATACACCGCCGCCGGTGCTGTACTGGCTGTCGGGTCTGACCTGCAATGACGAAAACTTCACCATCAAAGCCGGGGCGCAACGTGTCGCGGCAGAGCTTGGCGTGATTCTGGTGATGCCGGATACCAGCCCGCGTGGTGAAGGCGTCGCCAACGACGACGGTTACGACCTCGGCCAGGGCGCAGGTTTTTATCTGAATGCCACGCAGGCACCGTGGGCCGCGCATTTTTGCATGTACGATTATCTGCTCGACGAACTGCCTGCGCTGATCAGCGGGCATTTCAGGGTCAGCGATCGTCAGTCTATTTTCGGGCACTCGATGGGCGGTCACGGCGCACTGATGCTGGCACTGCGTAATCCGCAGCGTTTCTGCTCCGTGTCAGCGTTTGCGCCGATCGTTAATCCGGCGCAGGTGCCGTGGGGACGCAAAGCGTTCAGCGCGTATCTGGGGGATGACGAAAGCCAGTGGCTGCAATACGACAGCTGCCACCTGCTGAGCGCCCTGCCGGAAGATCAAAAACCGTTCCCGATTTTAGTCGATCAGGGCGACGGCGATCAGTTCCTGGCAGATCAGCTGCAACCGGCAAAACTGGCCGAGATCGCCCGCCAGCGCGGCTGGCCGTTACAGTTGCGCGTTCAGCCCGGATACGATCACAGCTACTTCACGATTGCCTCATTTGTGGAAGATCACCTGAGATTCCATGCGGAGTTTTTGCACTCTGAAGTCTGACATTCTGCTGATGCAACAAGGGGTTGGCTTTGCTCCTCCCCCTGCGAAGGGGGAGGCTGGGAGGGGGTTTTAAGGGCTAACCCCCGGTCAGAGCACACTTCAACTTATGGATTTTGACCTTAATACCCCACCCCAACCCTCCCCTTCGCAGGGGAGGGAGTTGTTCTGCGTTTGTGAAAACAAACAAAGGAATTGTCATGTCCGTTAATTTCAGGCCTAAAACTGGCCAGATCCTCATCTGTAATTTGTTGGGAAAAATGCGATATGGTTCAAACGTATAGCTGCCCCCAAAAATCAATTCTTCAATTTCGGATCCAGCGCATCCCTTAACCCATCGCCCAGCAAATTAAACGCCAGTACGGTCAGGAATATGGCCAGACTGGGGAATATCGCCACGTGCGGTGCCATGACCATGTCGGCGCGGGCTTCGTTGAGCATGGCGCCCCACTCCGGCGTTGGCGGTTGCGCGCCCATGCCAAGGAAGGACAGGCTGGCGGCGGTAATAATTGACGTGCCGATGCGCATGGTGAAATACACCACGATGGATGACAACGTACCCGGCAGGATGTGGCGGAACAAAATGGTGGCGTCGGAGGCACCGATGCTGCGGGCGGATTCAATATAAGTTTGCTGTTTCAGCACCAGCGTGTTGCCACGTACCAGACGTGCGAAGGCCGGAATGCTGAAAATCGCCACCGCGATAATCACGTTCGACATGCCGTTGCCCATCACCGCCACCACGGCAATCGCCAGCAAAATACCGGGGAAAGCAAACAGCACGTCGCAAACGCGCATGGTGATGCGGTCCCACCAGCCTTCGTAATATCCCGCCAGCAGGCCGAATACCGTGCCAATCGCCGCGCCGAGTACCACCGAAAGCACACCCGCCGTCAGGGAAATCCGCGTGCCCATCAGGATGCGGCTGAAAATATCCCGTCCCAGCGAATCGACGCCCAGCCAGTGGATCAGCGACGGGCCTTCGTTCAGCCGGTCGTAATCAAAATAATTTTCCGGATCAAAGGGCACCAGCCACGGCGCAAGGATGGCTGCCATGATCAATAACAGGATGAACACACCCGCAATCATCGCAATATGCTGACGACGGAAACGCCGCCAGAACGCTTTCCACGGTGTCCGAACCGCCTGTGATTGCGCGGTTCCCGGTGTGATTATCGGCAAACTCGCAAGTACGGCATTTCGCCGCCAGTTTTTCATGCGTTGACTCACTTGTATCGGATTGAAGGGTTGATGACGGCGTACAGCATGTCCACCAGCAGATTGATCAGGATGAACTCCAGCGAGAACAGCAGCACTTCTGCCTGTATCACCGGATAATCGCGCATCTCAACGGAATCGACCAGCAACCGCCCTAATCCCGGCCAGTTGAAGACTTTTTCGACGACAATCGAGCCGCCAAGCAGAAAACCAAATTGCAGCCCCATCATGGTCACTACGGGGATCATCGCGTTGCGCAGGCCGTGTTTGACCACCACCACCGCCTCGTGTACCCCTTTGGCGCGCGCGGTGCGCATGTAATCTTCCTGCATCACTTCGACAAACGAGGCGCGGGTGAAGCGGGCCATGATCGCCGCCACCGCCGCACCCAGCGTAATGGAAGGAAGGATATAGTGACGCCAGCCGTCCGCGCCGACCGTCGGCAACCAGCCCAGTTCAACGGAGAAAATCTGCATCAGCAACATGCCCAGCGCGAAAGCCGGGAAGGAAATACCGGAGACGGCGAGCGCCATACCCAGTCTGTCCGGCCAGCGGTTACGCCAGACGGCGGAGACCACGCCGATCACCAGCCCGAAAATCACCGACCACAGCATGCTGGTCAGCGTCAGCCAGAATGTCGGCAGAAAACGGGAACTGATTTCGTCTATAACCGGGCGTTTTGACACCATCGAATGACCGAAGTCACCGGTCAGCGCATTGCCAAAGAAGGTGAAAAATTGCTGATAAAGCGGCTTATCCAGCCCTAAATCCTGACGCACCAGAGCGACCACGCTGGCGTCGGCATCTTGTCCGGCCATCAGCCGCGCCGGATCGCCCGGCAGCAGATGCACAAATAAAAACACCAGCACTGCCACAATCAGCAACGTGGGGATCAGTCCGAGTAATCGTTTTAAAAAATAGTTAAGCATGATTCGCTGTCTGTGATTTCACGGTAAACATCCATGTTCCGGCCCCGGAACACATGGGTTCAGGGCGCGCACGCTGTGCGCCACACGCCCTGAAAGCTTCACCGTCTGTTATTTCACATCGGCATCTTCAAAGCTGAAGGCCGTATCCGGCATCACATAAAAGCCTGTCAGACGTTTATTATTGGCAGAGACCAGACGTTCCGTCACCAGGAAGGCCCACGGCGCATCGGTCCAGATTTGTTTCTGGGCATCGGCGTACAGTCTGGCTTTCTCGGTTTTGTCGGTGGTTTTCAGCGCATCCGACAAGTCTTTATCCACCTGCGCATTGCTGTAGAACGCCGTGTTGAACTGCTTCGGCGGCGCGGCCTGCGTGGAGAACAATGGCGACAGCGCCCAGTCTGCTTCGCCGGTAGAGGCTGACCAGCCGGTATAGAACATACGAATACCCGCTTCTTTCTGCCCGACGTTCTCAACCTGTGCGGCACGCTGCGCGGCGTCCATGGCGGTCACGGTGACTTTGATGCCCACCTGCGCCAGTTGCTGCTGAGTGAACTGCAACACTTTCTGCGCGGTGCTGTTGTTATGCGATGACCACAGCGTGGTGGTGAAACCGTCCGGATAACCGGCCTCTTTCAGCAAGGCTTTAGCTTTTGCCGGATCATACGGCCAGGGTTTGAATTTCGCGGCGTATTCGATGCCCTGCGGCAACGGCCCTTCTGATGGCACCGCGTAACCGGCAAACGCGACTTTGATCAGCGCCTGTTTGTTGATCGCGTAGTTGATCGCCTCACGGACTTTGACGTTATCGAATGGCTTTTGCGTCACGTTAAAGCTGATGTAACGGTGCAGGATTGACGGCGCAGCCACCAGATCCAGTTTGTCGTTTTTCGCCAGCAGCGCAGCCTGCTCGTAAGGTACCGGGAAGGCCAGATCCGCTTCGCCGGTTTGCAGCATGGCCGCGCGGGTATTGTTATCGACCACCGGACGCCAGGTGATGGTGTCGAGTTTCGGCTCGCCTTTTTTCCAGTAGCCGTCAAATTTCTTCACTTTCACGAAGTCAGTCTGGTTCCACTGATCCAGCGTATACGGGCCGGTACCGACCGGATGGAAGCCGATATCTTTACCGTATTTGGTCAGCGCCGCAGGGGAAATGATCACCGCAGACGGGTGCGCCAGAATGTTGATGAAGGCCGAGAACGGAGTTTTCAGCGTAATTTTTACCGTGGTGTCATCCACCGCTTCGGTGCTGGCGATATTTTTGAACAGGTTGTATCGCTTGAGATGGCTGTCCGGGTTGCTGGCGCGATCAAAGTTAACCTTCACCGCAGCGGCGTTGAAATCGGTGCCGTCCTGGAATTTAATGCCCGGATGCAGTTTGATGGTGTACACCAGACCGTCCTGACTGACGGTGTAGCTTTCCGCCAGCACATTCTCCAGCTTCATGTTTTTATCGAAGCCAAACAGTCCCTGATAGAAGGATTTGGCAACCGCCTGTGACAGCGTGTCATTGGCGTCGTAGGGATCGAGCGAGGTGAAGTTAGAGCCTACGGCGACCACCACGTCTTTGGCTGCCCACGCAGAAGCCGAGGCCAGCGAACCGAAAACAGCGGCAGCGAGCACGGCCTGACGGACAACGTTCTTACCTTTAGATTTCTGCTGATTCATGTCAGTTCCTTTTCCTGTCTTACCCGTTTGTCTTGCTAAGAATTGACGGCTCAAAATAAGCCGCCAGAAAAATCAGTAAATGCCCGCGATACTGTGCCGTGCGACGAAATGCCCTTCGCCAACTTTCACCAGCGGTGCCACCAGCGGATCATCATTGAGCGCACGGATCGGGCTGGGGATTTCATCGACCAGCAGCGCCTGTTCCTTGCGCTTATGCGCCGGATCGGCAACCGGCACCGCCGCCATCAGTTTGCGGGTATAAGGATGTTGCGGGCTTTCAAACACCGCACGCCGCGAGCCGATCTCCACAATCTGCCCGAGATACATCACCGCCACGCGATGGCTGATCCGCTCGACCACCGCCATATCGTGAGAAATAAACAGAAACGCCAGCCCGAACTCTTTCTGCAAATCCATCAGCAGGTTGATGATTTGCGCGCGGATGGAGACATCCAGCGCGGAAACCGATTCGTCGGCAATCACCACTTTGGGATTGAGTGCCAGTGCGCGGGCGATACAGATGCGCTGGCGCTGGCCGCCGGAAAACTCGTGAGGATACCGCTGCGCGTGTTCCGGCAGCAGCCCGACTTTTTCCAGCAGCCAGGCCACACGGGCTTCCGCTTCTGCGCCTTTTGCCAGCTTGTGAACCAGCAGCGGCTCCATGATCGAATAGCCCACCGTCAGGCGCGGATCGAGCGAGGCGTAGGGATCCTGAAAGATAAACTGAATATCGCGTCGCAGATGTTGCAGTTCGCTGCCGCCGATATCCGTCAGCGTCTGGCCGTTAAAGGTGATGGTACCGCCCTGACTTTTCACCAGTTTCAGCAGCGAGCGGCCGGTGGTGGATTTCCCGCAGCCGGATTCCCCGACCAGCGCCAGCGTCTCGCCGGGATGCAAATCAAAGCTGACTTTTTCCACCGCATGAACACGGCGGGTGACGCGGTTAAATATGCCGCTGCGCAGGTCAAATCGCGTCACCAGATCTCGCACCTGTAAAATCGGCGGCACGCCCGGCGTCAGGGTGTTTTGCACCAGTTCCGGGTCGCTTTCTTCCTGCTCCGGTAAAGGAAAACGCGCAGGCAGCGGTTTACCCGCCATCGACCCCAGTTTCGGCACCGCAGCCAGTAACGTGCGGGTATAGGGCTGTTGCGGTGAGTAAAAAATCTCACTGACGCGACCGTTTTCCACGCTGTTGCCCTGATGCATGACCAGCACCCGGTCAGCGATTTCGGCCACCACGCCCATATCGTGCGTAATGAAAATCACGCCCATCTGCATCTCTTTTTGCAGCACGCGGATCAGTTGCAGAATTTGCGCCTGAATGGTGACATCCAGCGCCGTGGTCGGTTCGTCGGCAATCAGCAGCGCGGGTTTGCAGGAAAGCGCCATGGCGATCATCACCCGCTGACGCATGCCGCCGGAAAGCTGATGCGGGTAGCTGTCGAGAATATTGCGGGCTTCGGGAATACGCACCAGATCCAGCATCCGTAACGCTTCGGCACGGGCAGCGCGGTGATCTTTATTCTGGTGCAGACGGATCGACTCAGCGATTTGTTCACCCACCGGAAAAACCGGATTGAGCGAGGTCATCGGCTCCTGAAAAATCATCGCCATGTCTGCGCCGCGCAGGTTACGCATGGCAGGTTGCGAGGCCGCCATCAGATCCACCACTTCACCGTTACGGCGACGAAAATGCATCTCGCCCTGGGAAATCTGGCCGCCGCCCTGCTCTACCAGACGCATCAGCGCCAGCGAGGTGACGGATTTTCCGGAGCCGGATTCCCCGACGATCGCCAGCGTTTCGCCGCGTTTCACCTGAAAACTGAGTTGATTAACCGCCGGGATCACCTGACCTTCATGCGCAAATTGCACACTGAGCTGACTGACAGCCAGCACGTGGTCGGGGGGCAGAATAAGAGAAGGTTTCATCGGGCTGTTCATGCGCGGTAAATGCTGACGACGGGCGCGTCGCCCACCCGTGCAAATCCACGGTACATGCCTTCGCTGTTGAACGGCAGTTCCACGTTGCCAAACTTATCTACCGCAATCATGCCGCCGCTGCCGCCCAGAGGCAGCAGTTTTTCCTGCACGACTTTACGTGTCGCCTCTTCAAGAGAAAGACCGGCGTATTCAATCAGCGCGGCGACGTCATAGGCCGCCACCGTGCGCATAAACACTTCGCCGGTGCCGGTACTGGAAATCGCCACGGTATTATTGCTGGCGTAGCACCCGGCACCAATGATCGGCGAATCGCCGACGCGTCCGGCCTGTTTGTTGGTCATGCCGCCGGTGGAGGTCGCTGCCGCCAGATTACCCAGCGCATCCATTGCCACCGCGCCCACGGTGCCAAATTTACGTTCCGGATCGAGCGGATCATCTGACACAGCCGCATTCAGCGTTGCGCCGTCATGATCAAGCATCACGCCCTGATCGGCGGCAATCGCCCGTTGCAGCTGGTCATAACGTTCCTGCGTGAAAAAGTAGTCCGGGCCGACCATTTCCTGTCCGTTTTCGCGGGCAAAGGCTTCCGCCCCCGCGCCGGTAAACATCACATGCGGACTGACTTCCAGCACTTTACGGGCAGTCAGGATCGGATTGCGGATATGATTGACACAACTTATCGCACCGGCATCCAGCGTGCGGCCGTCCATAATGCAGGCGTCCAGCTCATGCGTTCCCTGATGTGTAAAAACAGCGCCTTTGCCCGCATTAAATAACGGGCACTCTTCAAGCAGACGCACCGCTTCGGTGACCGCATCCAGTGCACTGCCGCCGGCGGCCAGAATCGCCTGTCCGCTGGCGACTATTCTCTCCAGTTCGGCTAAGTAAAGTCGTTCTTTTTCAGCGCTCATTGCCGCGCGGGTAATCGCCCCTGCACCACCGTGGATCGCAATAACCGCCCGCTTCTTGTCCGAAACGGAAGCCGCTGAATTATCAGTAGAAAAACTCATTAGCGCTGCACCTTTCGATGTTGTATTTATGTATAGGAAAATGTTGATCTGTTTTTGACTATATTTAGCCCGCTACAGTATGTAAAGCAGAAATGTCGCGCCATCAAAAGGTCGCTAATTGCTTAGATTGTTTAGGAAAAACAAATGCTGCAATTGAATATACTCGCGGGACAAATGACCAAAGAACAGCAATAATAAACGTCTTAACTGCGGATAAAAGCACCTCTGGATAAGCTTTCCGTGGCTTTTTTATTTTCTCTTTTTAGGAAATCAGTTTATGGAAACTGTTTATAACCGCCGTCGGATTAATGTGATCTCATGGCTTAGCTATTTCTTTACCGGTGGACTGGTTTCCACTCTGGGCATTGTGATCGGGCCGGTGGCCACCGCGTTTAACAAAGATCCGGGCTTTATCGGCCAGATGTTCTCTCTGATGAACATCGGCCTGTTCCTGCCAATTATGATCAGTGGCATCCTGATGCGTAAGTTTGATCTGGGCAAACAGCTGATGACCGGCTCGTTCATTTCCGTGCTGGTGTGTATCGCACTGTTCATCATGCCGTCGATTACGCTGTTTGGTGTGGGTGTGTTCCTGATTGGTGCCACGGCGGGTCTGATGATGTCTATCGGCAGCTATCTGGTGGTGCGTATCAATGACGACCCGAAAAAGCGTTCCGCCAACTTAATCTTCACTGACTTCTTCTTCGCGCTTTCGGGAATGACGCTGTCGCTGGTGCTGGGTTTCCTGTTCAAACATGGCGCAAGCTGGCTGGCGATGTACGGCATTATGGGTGTACTGAGCCTGCTGATGATTTTGCTGTGCGCAGGTCAGAAATTCCCAAATGTGCCGCAACCGGTGAAAAACGAATCCACGCACAACGTGGCGAAAGAGCCGTGGGGCATTGCGGTCTTCTTCCTGTGTATCGCGCTGTTTGCTTTTGTCTTCACCGAGCTGGTCTTCACGTTGTGGATGCCAAGCTGGCTGCATGAGCATTTCAGCATGGAAACTGACCGCGCCGCGATTTACATCACCACGTACTGGATGGTGAAAGCGATTGGCCTGTTCCTGAATCAGTTCACCGTGCGTTTCGTCAAACTGCGTACTTTCCTGCTGATTTCCGTGGTTGTCGGTATGGCAAGTCTGGCGGTGCTGACCACCAGCAACTCGCCGTCTCTGGTGCTGTTCGCGGTCGGTCTGTTCGGTTTCTGTAACTCCGGGATGTTCTCCGGTCTGATGAGCTACGGCAGCCTGCAGGTGAAAAACTCCCCGCCAACGCTGACTTCCGCGCTGCTGACCACCAGTTCCGTCGGCACGCTGATTTTCGCGTCCTTCTCCTCCTTCATCTACAACGAATACGGTCTGTTCTGGGCGCTGAACATCGCGACCATTTCCTATGCGTTGCTGGTGCTGATGGTGGTGCTTGCCAGCCTGAAGAGCAAGGCAGAGAAGATTAATCACGAAGTCACCGCGCACTAAAAAACGCTATTTGAGTACTAAAAAGCCGACCGCATTTTTGCGGTCGGCTTTTTTTGTGTTCATCCGATCGATAATATATATGCTTTGAAACAACATTATCATCGAATATTATTTAATCCTCTGTATTCATCGCGTTAACGCCTTCATATTACACATTCGTAAACATCTAAAATTAAGCATTCCTTAATATACAATTAATAACCTTATTAATAAAACTGCGTAGAATGTCCTGCAGACTCTTTAACAAAAATCCTGACAGGACTTTATATAAAATGGACAATGAACCTAGAAAATGGAAAACATTTGCATTTAGATTAATAAAACTGACCCCTTTGGCAATATCTGTTTCTCTGGCAAATTACGCGCTTGCAACAGATATTAGTGATAAAGATGAATTTGGCAATGTGACAAATGCACCTATTTTTGATATCAGCGGAACCACCCCCTTTGACCTTTCTGCCGAAGGGTATCTTGATGGTATCAATGCCACTACCTGGTCGGAAGGTTCCAATGTCAGTATTCCCGCCTTTTATATTCATGATGGCGGCACGCTGACACAGTCTGTCGCGGCCCCGGTGACGATTACCACCCATGGCTCGTTTACTGAAGCCATGCTCATTTCCAAGGGCGGAAGCGTTAATTTACTCGGCCCGCTTATCGTCAATACTTATGGAGAAAGTATAGGCATTATTATGAAAGGTGCAGGAACCTCTTTCCTTTCTACAAATGATGTCACTGTAAATACCTATAATAACAGCACCCCCGCATTCACAGTGAATGATAATGCCACCGCGACGATTGCTGGCACTCTGAATATTAATTCAATGAATAATGGCTCTGATGGTCTGGTTATCCAGGATGGGGCAATGGGCACCATCAATAAAGTCAATATCACAACTGCGGGTGACTTTTCAGAAGGCATTATTTTAAACAACATCAATCCCAGCCTGCACAAGAGAAACGACGTTCTTATCACGGGAAGTGGTAGCGCAGTGACCACCCACGGTAAGCATACCAACGCCTTATATGCTGAAGACAATGGATTTATTCTGTTTTCCAATGACGCGGTAATTACCACCACTGGCGAGGGTTCGCGGGCGATTTATTCCACCCGCAATGGCGGTGTGTTAATGAACGGCGGTTCTGTTAATACAGAATATGCAGGCAGCACGGCCATCGAAAGCAATCAAAACAGCTACGTCACCTTAGTGGACACCGATGTCCATTCCGCAGGCGCAGCGATCAGCTCAAACGAAAACTCTGTTGTCTCGGTGCTCAATGGCACTATCAGCAGCGGCAATACCACCAGCGGCATAGAAATCAGTCATCAGGGGAAAGTTCATCTTAATCAGGTGATAATGGAAAATACGCAATCGGATAAACCGCTGGTTGACCTGATCACCTCCTACGATACGCCGGACTATGCCTTTGGTGGCGCGCTGAGCCTCAAAAACTCTCAGCTTACCGGCAAAACTCAAGGTGTGCATGCCAGCGAAGGCGACTGGGCCGTTACCCTCGATAACAGTACTCTGACTGCCGCCGATGCCTTTGTTGTCGCCGGAAGCAATGCCAGCCAGATTGCCAACCTGTCGGTCGATGCCAGCAACGGCAGCATCATTAACGGTAACCTTATTGCACTAAGCGCCGATGAAGATCCAATCGCCAGCCAGCTCACGCTCAATTTGCTTAATTCAACCTGGCAAGGCAGTGCAATAAATGGCGCGGCGCTGACGTCTGCCCCTGCCGGTACGATTAATATTGATGCGCAGGACAGTCAGTGGCTGATGACCGGTTCCTCCCGCATTGACTCTCTTAACATGAATAACGCCAGCGTACAGTTTTCCGATCAAGGTGATTATAAAACGCTGGAAATGCAAACTCTGTCAGGCAACGGTACGTTCTTTATGAATACGTCGCTGGAACAGGATGCGCAGGGAAACAGTGCCGGCGATTTAATTCACGTTACCGGCAACGCCTCCGGGCAGTTCGGATTAAATATCTCCACGTCGGGTACGGCAGCAGAGACCATTAACGACGGGATCCGGGTCGCTCAGATTGATGATGCCAGCCGCCATAATGGCTTATTCAGTCTGGAAAATAGCGTCAGCATAGGGGCTTACGACTATTACCTTTTCGAAGGCAGCAAAGAGGCGACCGGCGATAATAATGACTGGTACCTGCGCGCGGAAATTCCAACACCTGACGTCCCGGTTCCCGATGTCCCGGTTCCTGATGTTCCAACGCCAGATACTCCGACTCCGGATATTCCTGTGCCTACTCCGGATACGCCTGAAACATACCGTGGCGAAATTCCCGGCTATATCGCGGCACCTTATCTGAACCTGTATTACGGCATGCGTATCGCGGGAACCTTGCATGAACGCATGGGCGACACCGAAGCTTACGGCAAAGGCTATAACAACCGGTCATGGGCGAGAACCGGCGGCGAGCACACCACTTTTGACGCAGGCCGTTTTGATTACGACAGTGATTACTGGTTTGCACAGTTCGGGACCGATCTGTATCAGGATGAGCTGAAAAACGGCACGCGGGTCCACGCCGGTATCATGGCAACCCTGGGTAATCAAAGCACTGACACGCAGGATCAGGTGCGCACCCTGGCCGGTAAACGCGCTGACGCCGGATCAGTGCGCAGTGATGCGTATAGTCTGGGTGGGTATTACACCCGTTATGCACAAGATGGGGCTTATATCGATCTCGTCGGCCAGTTCACCTGGTATCGCAATCAGTATGACAGCCTGCATGACGCGAAACAGGACAGCTACGGCGCGCTGCTGTCTGCGGAAGCGGGAAAACCTTATACGGTCAGCACCAACTGGAAAATCGAACCTCAGGGTCAGATAATTTATCAGTATCTGAATGCTGAAGATTTCAGCGATGAGATTTCTGATATTTCCGGTGTGTCTGTCAATCAGGGCACTGCGCGCGCCGGGCTGCGTTTGTTCCGTGATCAGGCTGAAGATAAAGCCAGTGAAAAATTCAAACCTTATCTGACTGCCGATGTACTGAGTAATTTCTCAGACTCACCGGATATCAATGTCGGCGGAACCGATATCAGCACCACGGATTTCTCCGATCAATACTGGCAGACCGGTGCAGGCATGACGGCACAACTTGCGCCAAATACCTCAGTGTATGCTGATGTGAAATACGTCAAAGGTTTTGACGGCGATATGGAAGGCTATGTCGGCCATATTGGTATTCAGGGACGGTTTTGATCCCGGCCAGTAGTTCCAGCGCATAAAAAAGGGAAGGCATTAAGCCTTCCCGTTTCTTATTCTGCTTACGCAATCAAAGTTGCGGGCAGCGCTGCAAACTGTTTAGCCAGGATGTTTCAGGCTGAGCGGCCAGACGACGCGCGCGTCCATGACGGCGTAAAATCAATCCCTTGTCCTGCATTTCACTCAGATCGCGTCTGATCGTTTCAAGACTCACATCCAGCGATTGTGCCAGTTCGCTAACCTGTAACACTTCATGTTGTTCTACCAACTGAAGGATGGCCTGATGGCGATTTTTTTTAAGCACCGGTTATTCCTGTTTGTATGACAGTTGTGTGACGGTGGTCACAAATAACGGAAACTATGATACCTGCGTTACATTGTTAATTTTGGGATCGATCTCAATTTTTCACCAATCCCCGCGAATTTTTTACGCCTTTCGTGATTTTTGGTTCGCTGCGTTTCTCTGTCATACTATGCGGATGCTCCACTTCCCAGCCCGGCTTCGGTGAAAATACCCGCACAGCCGGGATGAACCACTAAGGAATTTTCATGGAATTCAATACTGCCGGTTTGATCTCACTTGACGAGGCGCTGGCTAAAATGCGCGCCTTTGTGCCAGCCAGTAACGCTCAGGGTGCCGAATCCTTACCACTCGCCACAGCCGCAGGCCGCATCACCGCCACACCAGTGCTTTCGCCGGTTTTTGTGCCACCTTTCGATAACTCGGCAATGGACGGTTACGCCGTACGTTGCGACGAATTACATGACGGCGCCGTGTTGCCGGTCGCGGGCAAAGCGTTTGCCGGTGCACCTTTTCACGGCGAATGGCCTGCCGGAACCTGTATCCGTATCATGACCGGTGCGCCGGTGCCTGCGGGCGCTGATGCGGTGATCATGCAGGAACAGGCAGAAGTGTCTGACTCGGGCGTACGTTTCACCGCCAATGTGGTGAAAGGCCAAAACATCCGCCTGACCGGTGACGACATCAAACAAGGCGACAGCGTGTTACCTGCCGGTGTGCGTCTCGGCGCAGCAGAATTGCCGCTGCTGGCATCTCTGGGCGTGACTGACGTTAACGTGTGGAAACCGCTGAAAGTGGCCGTATTCTCCACCGGTGATGAACTGCAACCCGTGGGAACGCCTTTGCAGGAAGGTCAGATTTACGATACCAACCGTTTCGCCGTCCGTCTGATGCTGGAACAACTGGGTTGTAGCGTGCTGGATCTGGGCATTATCCGCGACAATCCACAGGCCTTACGTAAAGCCTTCGAAGAAGCCAATGACTTTGCCGATCTGGTCATTTCCAGCGGGGGAGTGTCGGTCGGTGAAGCCGATTACACCAAGCAGATGCTGGATGAGCTGGGCGAAATTGGTTTCTGGAAACTGGCCATGAAGCCGGGTAAACCTTTCGCCTTCGGTAAACTGAAAAATAGCTGGTTCTGCGGGCTGCCGGGCAACCCGGTGTCTGCCGCGCTGACCTTTTATCAGCTGGTTCAGCCTTTTATTGCACAACTCTCGGGTCATACTGCCTGGCAATTCCCGCCGCGCCTGAAGGCAAAAGCGGTGACACCACTGAAAAAATCGCCGGGCCGTCTCGATTTCCAGCGCGGTATCTTCAGCACCAATGCAGAAGGTCAGTTGGAAGTGCGCACCACAGGTCATCAGGGTTCGCACGTGTTCAGTTCGTTCAGTCAGGCCAACTGTTTCATCGTGCTTGAGCGCGAACGTGACAACGTGGCCGCAGGCGAAATCGTTGAAATAGAACCCTTTAACGCCTTGTTGCGGAGCTGAATATGCCTCAACTGCCGGAACTGACGGACGCTGAAACCCTGCGTTATAACCGCCAGATCGTGCTTAAAGGGTTTGATTTCGACGGTCAGGAACAGCTGAAAGCCAGCCATGCGCTGATTGTCGGGCTGGGCGGTTTAGGCTGCGCCGCCGCGCAATATCTGGCGGCAGCAGGCACCGGCACATTAACCCTGCTGGATTTCGATACGGTGTCGCTCTCAAACCTGCAACGCCAGACGCTGCACACCGATGCGCGGATCGGCATGGCGAAAGTCGCCTCCGCCGCCGTGGCACTGGCAGCAATCAATCCGCATATCCGCTTAAATCAGGTGAATGCACAGGCGGATGACGCCTTGTTGCGCGACCTGATTGCCGCCTGCGATGTGGTGGTGGATTGCACCGACAACGTCACGACGCGCAATCAACTAAACAGTGAATGTTTCGCGCAGAAAAAACCACTGGTCTCCGGCGCGGCCATCCGCATGGAAGGCCAGCTCAGCGTATTCACTTATCAGCCGCAGGAACCTTGCTACCGCTGCCTGAGCCGCCTGTTCGGTGAAAACGCCCTGACCTGCGTGGAAGCAGGCGTCATGGCCCCGCTGGTCGGCACCATCGGCAGTTTGCAGGCGATGGAAACCATCAAGCTGCTGACAAAATTCGGCGAGACTCCGCGCGGCAAACTGCTGATGTTTGACGCCATAACATTGCAGTTCCGCGAAATGAAACTGATGAAAGACCCGCATTGTGAAGTGTGTGGTTGTATTCAATAATCAGAAAAATAAATAGAACAAGGATGATATGTTTATTTATCGTAAAAGAAGCTGGCTTCGTCAGCTGAAAGAAGATTATTTCAGGCTTTTTTTATCAGTTGGGCCGATATTAATCGGCTTTCTGATTTACATATTTATTTTAATATTCAGTAGCCGCTTCCGTTTCACCGTTTTTTTATTCGAATGGGTCCCGGTCTTGAGTACAGCTCTGAGTGTTGCAGCCGGATGCAGTATTGTCGCTGCTGTCATCATGTTCGCGACAACGAGACGTCGCAGAAAAATTTTCCAGGAAATAATAAAACCGATTAGCTTCTTTTTTATTTTTATCGGTTTACCCGCCCTCACATATTATGATTACTATGTATGGTTTTTATCAGATAACACAGTGCGTTATGTTACCGAATATGACGTTACCTTCCCCGGACCTTCACGGGGAAAATCAGGTCACTGCGAGGCGGGGTTGCTCATTAAAGATAAGACACTAAACCGGTGGATTACTCTTTGCTCTTCCAAAGCACAATTACAAAAAGAACATAAGCAGGGAATGGATGGTATCTACGTCGTTGAAAATGTTAGCCGCTATGGTATCCGCTTAATTGATACAGAATTCACCTGGCTTTAAAAAAAAGGCCGCAACATTCACTGTCGCGGCCTTTTTACTGAAATGAATAATTAACTGTTGATGCCCTGACTGCGCAGGTAGTCTTCATAATTACCGGAGAAATCAATGACGCGCGTCGGGGTCATTTCCAGAATACGCGTTGCCAGCGAGCTGACAAACTCACGGTCGTGGGAAACGAAGATCAGCGTACCTTCATACATTTCCAGCGCCATGTTCAGCGATTCGATGGATTCCATATCAAGGTGGTTGGTTGGCTCATCCATAATCAGGATGTTTGGACGCTGCATCATCAGTTTCCCGAATAACATACGACCTTTTTCACCACCGGAAAGCACTTTCACTTTCTTCTTAATATCGTCCTGACCGAACAGCAGACGGCCTAACACACCGCGCACAGCCTGCTCGTCGTCTTTCTCGGATTTCCACTGGCTCATCCAGTCGAACACGTTCAGGGTATCGTCGAATTCGTATTCGTGATCCTGAGCGTAATAACCGATTTTAGAGTTTTCGGACCATTTCACTGAACCGCTTTCCGGCTCATGCTCACCGACCAGCGTTTTCAGCAGGGTCGATTTACCGATACCGTTGGCACCCAGAATCGCGACTTTTTCGCCGACTTCCAGCATCAGGCCGAGGTTTTTAAACAGCGGACCGTTGTCGAAACCTTTGGTGATTTTTTCCACTTCCAGCGCATTACGGAACAATTTCTTGTCCTGCTCGAAACGCATGTAAGGGTTCTGACGGCTGGATGCTTTGATTTCATCAAGCTGAATCTTATCAATCTGACGGGCACGGGAAGTCGCCTGTTTAGATTTGGAGGCGTTGGCGCTGAAACGGCTGACGAACGATTGCAGTTCAGCAATCTGCGCTTTCTTCTTAGCGTTATTAGCACTGAGAAGTTCACGCGCCTGCGTTGCCGCCGTCATGTATTCGTCGTAGTTACCCGGATAAACACGCAGTTCGCCGTAGTCCAGATCCGCCATGTGCGTACACACCATGTTCAGGAAGTGACGGTCATGCGAAATGATGATCATGGTGCTGTTACGTTCGTTCAGCACCTGCTCCAGCCAGCGAATAGTATCGATGTCCAGGTTGTTCGTCGGTTCGTCGAGCAGCAGGATTTCCGGGTCGGAGAACAGGGCCTGCGCCAGCAACACACGCAGTTTAAAGCCGGGAGCGATTTCGCTCATCGGGCCATAATGTTGTTCAACAGGAATGCCGACGCCCAGCAGTAATTCACCGGCACGGGATTCGGCGCTGTAGCCGTCCATTTCACCGTAAGCGACTTCCAGATCAGCCACTTTATAGCCGTCTTCTTCGCTCATTTCCGCCATGGCGTAAATGCGGTCGCGCTCTTCCTTCACTTCCCACAATTCGGTGTGACCCATGATCACGGTGTCCAGCACGCTGAATTGTTCGAAGGCGAACTGATCCTGACGTAATTTACCCAGACGTTCGTTCGGGTCGAGGACGACATTACCGCCGGAAGGCACTAAATCGCCACCGAGGATCTTCATGAAAGTGGACTTGCCACAACCGTTCGCGCCAATCAGGCCATAACGGTTACCGCCGCCAAATTTCACGTTAATGTTTTCAAATAACGGCTTGCTGCCGAATTGCATGGTGATGTTGTAAGTACTTAGCACAACGCTCGCTCTTAATTGGGAAATGTGATTTGGCGCGCATTATGCCACAACGGCGCGTCAGGATCGCCTGTAGTTGTGTTCATTTTTCACTCAATAGCTAAAAAAGTGCCTGATGCGCCCGGTGAGAGGGATCTAAAAAGCAAAAACCCGGCATAAGCCGGGCTTTTCAGGACAACCTCTGAAATCAGAAGTTGTAGCCGATCACGCCGTAGTAACCCCAGCCGGTGGACTTCACATCGAAGTTACCGTTACCGAAGTTCAGCTCAGCGCCGTCAGCCCACTGGCCGCCGTTGTGGAAGTAACGCGCCACGAACGAGTAATGCCAGTGTGTGTAGTTCAGCGAGAGGATATGGCTGGACGCGATAGAGTTGTTAGAACGCGCTTTGTTGCCGTTCAGATCACGGAAATCGTCGTCACCCAGTGAGGAACCCCAGTCGAAGTTGGTGAACCCGATGTAGCTCAGGTTGCCGCCCCACAGCTGCGTCAGAGGAACGAAGTATTTCACTTTGAAACGGTAACCGTCCCAGCTGTTTTCGTTTGCTGCGCCGTAGTTTTCCCACTGATATTTGGCATACACGTTCAGAGACAGGCTCATCGGTAAACCAGTATCGATGTCGGTACCCAGACCCATGTACCAGGTGTTCTGACGGTTATCGCTGTCCGGACCCATATCGTAGATATAGTTGTTGGCGAAGTACCATTCTTTGAACGGACCGAAGCTCAGGTCAGTGCCGGTCAGCTTATCGATAGAGAAACGCGGTTCGATTTCCATAAACAGCGGAGAACCGTTTTTATCCCAGATACCGGTGTCGTTGCCATTACCGGCGCCGAAGGTTTTAGGAATATCGATATAGCCGTAGAAATCAAACCAGTCTTTGTGCGCAAACGCTTCATATTCAAGGTAAACATCGTTACGCAGCGTAGGCCCGAAACGGGTATCGGCGCTGCCTACAACGTTAACACTCTGGTGCCACCAGTCAGAAACAAACTCGCCCTTGCTATCATCTGCGAGCACGGTCGCGCTGTAGGACAAAGCCATCAAAGCGCCTGCTGCAATAATTTTATTTTTCATATTTTTACCAGAAGCGGGGGGTGGAACAACGTCTTGCCACTTTCAGACGCTGCATAAAACAAACCCTAAAACTGTGATCCGCAACCGATTGCTGCACATAGTGCAAAAAACCTGCAATTTCCAGTTACTTCCTACAAGAGTTAACTTTTCTTAGCTAATAAATAGATTTGGTCAAGGTTTGTCAATTTGTGTTTCATCCTGATACATCCTCAATGTGACATTGATCACACTTATGTTTCAGTTCGATTTCATTGACGGGCTGATAGGAAAAATGATCTGCTGATAAAATAACCATTCGTTATTTGTCATGGTATAGTTATGACAAATAACGGTACGGAGGCACATATCATGAATTCAAAAATTACCGGGCTGTCTTCCAGCCCGATGCAACACCCTGTCACACCGCTCTGGCAAACTGCGGGGCTTCCCGCAAGTAGCGGAATTAGTTTAATAAATGCCATCCAAAAAGGATTTCCGGTTGATAGCATTAACCGACTTAATACAGAGCTGGGATGGCCGAAAATGGTATTACTGGAAATCATGGGCATTAACGAGCGCAACTATGCGCGTCGAAAAGCCGGAAACGGATTACTGAAAAGCGATGAAAGTGAGCGGGTAGCGCGGCTGGTACGCGTGATTGACGCGGCCACGGATTTGTTCGAAGGCGATCGCGTTTCTGCGCTGGACTGGATCACCCGTCCGGCACCGGCACTGGATGGCTCCCGTCCGCTGGAACTGCTGATGTCAGAAGCCGGTGCCGTCGAAGTTAACCGCTTAATTGGTCGCCTGCAGCACGGGGTATTCAGTTGAAGCTGTTTCGCATCATTCAGACTCAACATCTGGCCACGGCCTGGTCTGGTGCGGGCGCGCAGCTGTATGGCGGGCGGTGGAATCCGCCGGGTCGTCCGGTTGTGTATACCACCACCAGCATTTCACTGGCGATCCTTGAAATTCTGGTGCATTTGCAAAATAGCATGCTGATGCGCTCCTACACGCTGCTAAGTATCGACGTGCCGGAGGCGTTACTCGATACCCTTGAGGTGTCGGAACTGGCCGCTGACTGGCGCAGCCCTTCCCCGCCGGACAGCACGCAGCGTCAGGGCGAAACCTGGCTGGTGGAAGGCAGTTATGTCGGATTAAAAGTGCCGTCGGTGATTGTCCCTGCGGAATACAACGTTTTGCTTAACCCGCAACACCCTGCTTTTGCCGCCTTGCTGAGTTCGGTACAACGCGAGCCCATGATGTTTGACCCGCGTCTGCAATAGAAGCGGGTCAACTTATCGTCGCGGGTTATCCGGCTTTTCTGTTGCTGCGGTAAATCAGCACCAGCGCGATAATCAGACACGGGATTGCCGCCAGCCGGTGCCATGACAAGGCAATCAGCGGATTATCCAGCCAGCCGAAATTATCGATCAGCATCCCCATCGCGAGTTGTCCGAGGATCACCGCGACCGTTGCGACTGCCGTGCCCACACGCGGAACCGCAGTCACCATAATGATGATGTACGGCACACCGAATAATGCACCCGCCAGTTGCCATTTCGGCACGGTCAGTAATGTGGCCTGCTGGGGCGTTTGCAGAAATAAAATCAACACCGCCGTGATTGCAGCCCCCACGCTGAAGGTCAGAAACGCGCTTTTCAGTACGCCTACTTTCTCGCCTAACTGTCCGTTTACCGCCGCCTGCATACTCAGCGCAGCCCCCGCCACAATGGCCAGAATAATCATAATCAGTTCAGTCATGGTTCAGTCCCAGGCAATCAAAACAAGTGCGGCAACGATAAACAGCAGCGCCAGCAGACGTTCACCGCCCACTTTTTTATGCGGCGTACCAAACCAACCGTAATGGTCTATCAGCACACTTTTTGCGACCTGTCCGGACAAAATCGCAATCATGGTCATGCCGATCCCAATCACCGGCGTCGCCAGCGTCAGCACCACGACATACACCGGTCCGAGCACCCCGCCGAGCAATTGCCAGCCGGGTTGCTGGGTGTAAGACGGCGCGTTACGCGGGCTGAAAAACAGCACCAGCAGGCCGGTGAGTACCGCACCCACGCCAAAAATACTCAGCGTGGCCCACAAATGCCCCACTTCCGTCCCGAGCGGTCCAATCAGTCCGGCTTCCAGTGAAAGCCCCATCCCCGCCAGGATCACCAGCGGAATTAACATCAGATTCATTATTGCCCTGCTTTGTTTTTTGAGAAGCGGCGACTATAACGTGACAGAGCTGTGCGAAAAACCGCACAATCAGGAAAATACCTTTGCAGGAAATGCACAGATGAAAGGTTTCAATCAGATCACTATTCAGTCCCTGCGTCTGTATGTCGCCGTTCTGGATCAGGGGAATTTCTCAGAAGTGGCGCGAAAGGAAGCGATGTCACCCTCCACGATCTCGCGGGTAATTTCCCAGCTGGAGCAGGCTTTGCAGACGCAATTGCTGTACCGCAATACGCGGGCAGTCAGCCCGACAGAATCAGGTAAGTTGCTGGCCGATCACGCCCGGCAGGTTCTGGCACAGCTTGATCTGGCGGAACTGGATTTACAGGAACAGGACAGCGAACCCGGCGGACTGGTGCGTATCAATGCGCCGGTGGTTTTCGGCCAGCGCCATCTCGCCCCCTGGCTGCATGAACTCAGCGCCCGGTATCCGCGTCTCAATATTGAACTGATGCAGACCGATGATTTTATCGACCCGTTACAGGACAGCGTTGACCTGCTGATCCGCATCGGCGTGATGGCCGATTCCACCCTTCAGGCGCGTACGCTTGGCCATCAGACTTTCCGTCTTGCCGCCAGCCCCGCTTACTTTGCGCGCAACGGCACCCCGGAAACGCCCGAGGATTTGCTGCATCACAGCTGTCTGGTGTTCAAAGGCTTCGCCGGTTCGCAGCGCTGGTATTTCCGTCAACCGGACCAGGAGTGGCACTCGATGAACCTGCGTGGCGTGCTGACCAGCAATAATGCGGAAAGCCTGACACAGGCGGCCACCGACGGCATGGGGCTGGTGGTCTTCCCAACCTGGCTGATTGGCGACGCCTTACGCGACGGACGGCTGGTCAGTGTGCTGGAAGGCTATCAGGTATCGACCTCGCCGGAGCCGCAAACCATTTCAGCGCTGTACCCGAACAGCCGCCGTCCTTCGATCAAAGTACGGGCGGTGATTGATTTTCTGCTGGAGAAATTTGGGAGTCCGGCGTACTGGGAAAGGTAAACATATCCGTCTTCTGAGTTGCCATTAATACCCCCTCCCCGCCTCCCCCTTCGCAGGGGGAGGAGTAAAACCCGATCGGTTATATCCTATGCGAAGGAAGATGAGTAAAACCCGATCGGCGATATCCCATGCGAAAGGCTCGATCGGCTCCCTCCCCTGCGAAGGGGAGGGTTGGGGTGGGGTATTAATGACAAAACAATGCTGAAGCTTGCGCTTCGCCCAATATCAGGAATTCAACTCCATCCCCACATGCGCAATTCCATCTTCATCATAAATCTCGGTATACGCGACAAATCCCAGTCTGCCGTAGAACCCCTGCAAATGCGCCTGGGCGGAAATGGCGACGCGCACGCCCGGCCAGTGCTTCTGGCAGGCGATCAGCGCCTGTTCCATCAGCTGATAGCCTAGTTTCAGACCACGGGCGGAAGGGGCAACAATCACCCGCCCGATAGCCACATCCTCTTCGAAGCGCAGAATACGCGCGTAGGCGGCAATCTTGCCGTCCAGCCAGGCGACGATATGGCGGTTTTCACCGGCCAGATCCTGCCCGTCGATATCCTGATAAACACAGGTTTGCTCCACCACAAACACTTCGCTGCGCAGTGCCAGAATGGCGTAAAGCTGTGCCGCATTCAGTTCGCTGTGATGATAATCCTGCCAGTGAAGCGATGTTGATCCCGTCATGAATAAATGCCCTGTCTGTTTCCGAAAGCCAAAAAAAAAGAGATATTCCTGAGAATATCTCTTTTTAACACAGATTTTACAGCCAATTTATCAGGCCGTTTTTTTCATCGGTTGCGTGCGAACCGGTGCATCGCCTGCGGTGTAATACTCTGCGGTGCTGCGCGGCAACGGCTGACGGTCACGGATTTTATCCGCGATCTTCTCCGCAATCATGATCGTCGTGGCATTCAGGTTGCCGGTAATGATCTGCGGCATGATCGACGCATCGACCACGCGCAGCGCTTGCATACCGTGAACCCGCCCCTGCCCGTCCACCACCGCCATATCGTCGGTGCCCATCTTGCAGGTGCAGGAAGGATGGAACGCCGTTTCCGCATGTTCACGGATAAACGCATCCAGTTCTTCGTCCGTCTGCACATGTTCACCCGGACTGATTTCGCGGCCACGGTACGGGTCCAGCGCAGGCTGATGCATGATTTCACGCGTAATGCGGATCGCATCGCGGAACTCCTGCCAGTCCTGCTCCGTCGCCATGTAATTAAACAAAATGCTCGGATGCTGGCGCGGATCTTTCGATTTCACCTGCACGCGGCCCCGGCTTGGTGAACGCATGGAACCGACGTGCGCCTGAAAACCATGCTCTTTCACCGCGTTACTGCCGTTGTAATTGATCGCCACCGGCAGGAAGTGATACTGAATATTCGGCCAGGCAAACTCTTCGCGGCTGCGGATAAATCCGCCTGCTTCAAACTGATTGCTGGCACCGACGCCGGTGCCTTTAAACAACCACTCCGCGCCAATCGCCGGTTGATTATGCATCTGCAATGCCGGATACAAAGAGACGGGCTGTGTGCAGCTGTACTGCAAATACATCTCCAGATGATCCTGAAGATTTTCGCCGACGCCCGGTAAATCATGCACGACCGGGATATCCAGTCGGTTCAGCAACTCAGCTGCGCCCACGCCCGAACGTTGCAGGATTTGCGGAGAGGCAATCGCGCCGCTGCACAGCAGCACTTCGCGTTTCGCCTTTGCCGTTTTGGCATTGTATTCATCACCATGAAAATAACTGACACCCACGGCGCGCTTGCCGTCGAACAGAATTCTGTCGGTCAGCGCGTGCGTCACAATGGTCAGATTGGCACGCGGTTTGGCCTGATCCAGATACCCCCGGGCCGTGCTGGCACGACGGCCTTTTGGCGTCACCGTCCGGTCCATCGGGCCGAAGCCTTCCTGCTGATAGCCATTCAGGTCATCGGTGCGCGGATATCCCGCCTGCACTCCGGCTTCAATCATCGCGCCAAACAGCGGGTTATTGCCGTTTTTTGGCGTCGCCACGCTGACCGGCCCGTCACCGCCGTGAAAATCATTCGGACCGATATCGCGGGTTTCCGCTTTACGGAAATACGGCAGGCAGTCCGGATAGCTCCAGTCTTCCAGACCCGGCGCTTTCGCCCAGTTATCGAAATCCATCGCGTTACCCCGGATGTAACACATCCCGTTGATCAGCGACGAACCGCCAAGCCCTTTGCCCCGTCCGCATTCCATGCGACGGTTATTCATATGCGGTTCCGGATCGGTTTCATACGCCCAGTTGTAGCGGCGTCCCTGTAACGGGAAAGCCAGCGCGGCAGGCATCTGGGTACGAAAATCCAGACGATGATCCGGGCCGCCCGCTTCCAGCAGCAAAACGGTCACGTCGCTGTCTTCCGTCAGACGGGTGGCGAGTACGTTGCCGGCAGAACCGGCACCGATGATGATGTAATCGTAATCCATTGAATCTCCTCTGTTGCAGCGGATCAGAATACTGAGCTGAATTCGCCCAGTTCGACCTGCACGGATTTGATTTGGGTGTAATGCTCAAGGGTGGTGATGCCGTTTTCGCGTCCCACACCGGAATGTTTGTAGCCACCGACCGGCATTTCTGCGGCAGATTCGCCCCAGGTGTTGATCCAGCAAATCCCGGCTTCGAGTTTGTGGATAGCGCGGTGGGCGCGGTTGAGATCCTGCGTCACCAGTCCGGCGGCCAGACCGTATTCGGTATCGTTGGCGCGGCGGATCACTTCCTCTTCACTTTCATAGGTCAGGATGCTCATCACCGGCCCGAAGATTTCTTCACGCACAATCAGCATGTCATCGCGACAATCAGTGAAGACCGTCGGCGCGACATAAGCGCCTTTGGCGTATTCGCCGGTGGTGACACGTTCGCCGCCGGTCAGCAGTGTCGCGCCTTCACGCTTGCCACTGTCGATATAACGCAGCACGGATTCCATGTGCGCGAAACTGACCAGCGGGCCGAAGTTGACGTTTTCATCTGTCGGATCGCCCATGCGGATGCGTTTTACCCGCTCCAGCACTTTGGCCTCGAACGCCTTATGCAGGGCTTTTGGCACGAACACCCGCGTGCCGTTGGTGCACACCTGACCGGAACTGTAGAAATTCGCCATCATGGCGATGTCGGCGGCTTTATCGAGATCGGCATCATCAAAAATAATCAGCGGTGATTTACCGCCCAGTTCCATGGTCACTTCTTTCAGCGTCGATGCTGACGCGCTGGCCATCACTTTCTTGCCGGTTTTGATACCGCCGGTGAACGACACTTTGGCGATATCCGGATGATCGGTTAACGCCTGTCCGACGCTGGCCGCGCCGGTAACCACGCTGAACACGCCGTCCGGCACGCCCGCTTCGGTGTAGATTTCTGCCAGTTTCAGTGCGGTCAGCGAGGTGTTTTCACTCGGTTTGAATACCATCGCGTTACCGGCCGCCAGTGCAGGGGCGGATTTCCACAGCGCAATCTGAACCGGATAGTTCCACGCACCAATTCCGGCCACCACACCCAGCGGCTCGCGGCGGGTGTAAACGAAGGAGGAATCGCGCAGCGGAATTTGCTGGCCTTCAATCGCCGGAATTAATCCCGCGTAATACTCCAGCACATCCGCGCCGGTGACGATATCCACGGCCAGCGTTTCAGACAGCGGTTTGCCGGTATCAGCGGTTTCAATGGCCGCCAGTTCGTCGTTACGGTCGCGCAGAATGTCCACGGCACGGCGCAGAATACGGGCGCGGCTCATGGCCGTCATCGCGGCCCAGACTTTCTGGCCCTTCTGTGCCGCTTTCACCGCCAGATCGACATCAGCGTGGGTCGCGGCTGGTACCGTGGCGATCACCTCGCCGTTGGCCGGATTGATGGCGTCGAAGGTTTCATCACCGGTGCTGTCCTGAAAACGCCCGTTGATATACAGTTTTTGCTTGCCGTAGCGGGACATACTTCTCTCCTCGGTCTGTGCGGTCTGAAAGTTTTCTGCCCGGTTACTGTTCAGTAACCTGTTGAGCAATCTGTGATTCGATATGGCTATGCGTAATGTGGATGGCTTCGGCGCGGTTGAACGCTTTACCGCTCAGTGCGCCACGCAGCCACAAACCATCAATTAAGGCGGCGGTACTTTGCGCCGCAATACGCGCCTGATCCCTTGGCAGAAAACGTCTGAATTCAGAACATAAATTGGAATAGAGCCGGCGGCTGTTGACCTGTTGCAGCCGGTACAACTGCGGGTGATGCATACTGCTTGCCCAGAAGGCCAGCCAGGTTTTCATCGCCGCGCTGTTGGTCTGACTGTCGTCAAAATTAGCCTCTGCAATCGCATGCAGCCGCGCCGTCGGTGCGGTATCCGTCAGCTGCGATAACCGCAACTGCACCCCTTCTCCCAGATGACTGAGCAAATAACGCATGGTCGCTTCCAGCAGGCCGTTCTTGTCACGAAAATAGTGACTGATGATGCCGTTGGAAACGCCTGCACGGCGGGCGATCTGCGAAATCGAGGCATCGTGCATCCCGACTTCGTTGACCGCTGCCAGGGTTGCCTCAATTAATTGCTGCCGTCTGATGGGCTGCATTCCTACTTTGGGCATGGTGCCGGCTCCTGAAAATGAGCGGGTTGTAACGCGCTTAAAAAACCGTTTTTTTACGCTTTCGTACAACCTTGTTAACGCTCTGACGTCACCTATTTAACTTTTTTTTGATTGAACGTTCAATTAAAAATGCATATATTTTATTACCAATACGTTAGTAATTTGTATGTATTTTTGGTTTTATTAACAGCCAATTTATTGAAAAATAGCGTTTAATTAACAAGATTGGGGAAAAGATGGCGATTGCCGATACGACAGAGAAACAGAGCGAAAAACCTCGCGACCAGCTGAACAAGGTCGTGTTCTTCACCTCCGCCGGGCTGATTTTAGCCTTCACATTAATGACCATTTTCTTCACCGATTTATCGGGAAAATGGATCAGCCTGACCCTTAACTGGGTATCCGCCACCTTCGGCTGGTATTACATGCTGGCTGCCACGCTGTACATCGTGTTTGTAGTGTTCATAGCCTGTTCACGTTTTGGTTCGATCAAACTGGGCCCTGAACAATCCAAACCCGAATTCAGCATGATGAGCTGGGCGGCGATGCTGTTTGCCGCCGGGATCGGCATCGATCTGATGTTCTTCTCAGTCGCGGAACCGGTCACGCAATACATGTTACCGCCGGAAGGTAACGGACAAACGCTGGAAGCCGCGCGGCAGGCCATGACCTGGACGCTGTTCCACTACGGGCTGACCGGCTGGGCGATGTACGCGCTGATGGGCATCGCGCTGGGCTATTTCAGCTACCGCTACAACCTGCCGCTGACCATCCGTTCGGCGCTGTATCCGATTTTCGGCAAACGCATTAACGGCCCTATCGGCCACAGCGTGGATATCGCTGCCGTGGTCGGGACTATTTTTGGCATCGCCACCACACTCGGCATCGGCGTGGTTCAGCTCAATTACGGCCTGAAAGTGCTGTTCCATATTCCGGAAAACCTGACGGTGCAGGCCGCGCTGATCCTGCTTTCGGTGATCATGGCGACGGTGTCGGTCACGTCCGGCGTCAATAAAGGCATCCGTATTTTGTCGGAACTCAATGTGCTGCTGGCGCTGGGGCTGATCCTGTTCCTGCTGTTCTTCGGCAATACCGAATTCCTGCTCAATGCGCTGGTGCTCAACATCGGGGATTACATCAACCGCTTTATGGGCATGACGCTCAACACCTTCGCCTTTGACCGCCCGACGGAATGGATGAACAGCTGGACCCTGTTCTTCTGGGCGTGGTGGGTGGCGTGGTCGCCGTTTGTCGGCCTGTTCCTGGCGCGTATTTCGCGCGGGCGCACCATCCGTCAGTTCGTGCTCGGCACCTTGATCATCCCGTTTGTCTTCACCCTGCTGTGGCTGTCGATTTTCGGTAACAGCGCGCTGTATCAGATCTTGCATGGCAATCTGGATTTCGCCAACGAAGTGATTTCGCACCCTGAGCGTGGCGTGTACAGCCTGCTGGCGCAGTATCCCGGCTTTACGCTGAGTGCTTCCGTTGCCACTATTACCGGCCTGCTGTTTTATGTCACGTCGGCGGATTCCGGCTCCCTGGTGCTGGGGAACTTCACCTCAAAACTCGCGGACATTAATAACGATGCGCCAAACTGGCTGCGGATTTTCTGGTCTGTCACCATCGGCGTGCTGACGCTGGGTATGCTGATGACTGACGGCGTGTCGGCGCTGCAAAACACCACGGTGATCATGGGACTGCCGTTCAGCTTTGTGATTTTCTTCATCATGGCCGGATTGTATAAATCACTGCGTCTGGAAGATTATCGTCGCGCCAGCACCCAGCAGTCACTGGCTCCGCTGCCTGCGACCAGCGATGCGGCCCTGAACTGGAAACAGCGTCTGTCGCGGGTGATGAATTACCCCGGCACGCGCCATACGCAAAAAATGATGGATACGGTATGCCGCCCGGCGATGCAGGAAGTGGCGCAGGAACTGGAACTGCGCGGTGCCAAAGTGACCTTTACCGGGCACGAACCGCAGGACGACGAAAAAATCGGGCCGCTGGAATTGCAGGTCGCGCTGGGCGAAGAGCAAAACTTTGTCTATCAGATCTGGCCGGTGCGCTATGCGGTGCCTGCCTTTACCTATCGCGCACGCGCCGGTAAATCACATTATTACCGTCTGGAAACCTTCCTGCTGGAAGGCACGCAGGGTAATGACCTGATGGACTTCACCAAACATCAGGTGATCAACGACATTCTGGATCAGTACGAGCGTCATCTGAACTTCCTGCACATCAACCGCGAAGCGCCGGGCAACACCCTCACCTTCCCGGAACAACCGGCCTGATCACCTGAGCCTTAACACAACCGCCTCACAAAAAAACCCGCGTAATGCGGGTTTTTTATGTCCGGAAACGGAAACGTGCGCTTAACGTAAAAATGGCAGGACTTTTTCCAGCAGCAGTTCCGGCTGTTCTTCGGCAATGTAATGCCCGCAAGGCAGCGCCTCTCCCTGCACGTTTTCTGCCACCTTTTCCCACTCTGCCAGCGGCGCAAAACATTTCCCTACCGTCCCCTGCTCTCCCCAGAGAACCAAAAGCGGACACTTCACTTTGCGGCCTGCATTCAGATCCACTTCGTCGTGTTGCAGGTCGATACCCGCCGACGCACGATAGTCCTCGCAAATCCCGCGTGCCGTGCCATCCAGTTGCAGACAACGCAAATAATCTGCGTAAGCTTCTTCGGTGAAAGGTTGCATACCCGCGCTGCGGCTGCCCATTACGCTGCGCAGATAGAGGTCGGCGTCGCCCATGATTAATGCTTCCGGCAGCGGTGCCGGGCGGATCAGGAAAAACCAGTGCCAGTAAGCGCGGGCAAAAGTTTCCGTCGTCTGGCGATACATGGAAAGCGTCGGCGCGATATCCATCAGCACCAACCGCTTCACCGCCTGCGGATGATCCAGCGCCAGCCGGTGCGCCACACGGGCACCGCGATCGTGAGCCACCACGCTGAACTGATGAAAGCCCAGCGCTGCCATCAGCTCAAACTGGTCCTGTGCCATTTCGCGCTTGCTGTAGCGCAGATGCTCCGCATCAGGCTCCGGTTTACCGCTGTCGCCATAGCCGCGTAAATCGGCAAGTACGACGGTGAACTGAGACGTCAGATAAGGTGCGACTTTATGCCAGATCGCCTGAGTCTGCGGGTGCCCGTGCAGCAATAACAACGGTTCGCCCTGCCCGGCAATGCGACAGGCAATTTCGGTGCCGTTAACGGACATCCTGCTTTGGGTAAAATGTTCAAACATGGGTCTTCTCCTTTTTTACCCATCTTAGTCGCTGATGAACCGGCAACAAGGCCGCAAGTGGAGATTGCCGCTTCACGGATCGTGTTTTAACGCTCCACACTCAGCCCGTTGCCCGATACGCGCGAGTTTGCGACGCTGACGTTATCCACTTCGTTTATCAGGGCAATGCAATGAAGCCAAGAACGCTATACGAAAAACATATCGACAGCCACACCGTGCGTACGCTCGACGATAAAGGACACGTGTTGTTGTACATCGACCGGCAGGTGATTAACGAATATACCAGCCCGCAGGCCTTCAGCGGATTGCGTGAAGCAGGCCGCCGCGTATGGCGTCCGGAAACGTCGCTGGCGGTGGTCGATCACGTCAACCCGACGGCCCCCTTACGTACCCGTCAGATGCCGGACGCCGGTGGCGCACGGCAGGTGTCCTATCTGGCAGAAAACTGCGAAGAATTTGGCATTGAGTTGTTCGATATTCTCGACAGCCGTCAGGGTATTGAGCACGTTGTCGCCCCCGAACAGGGCTTTATTTTGCCGGGGATGGTGATTGCCGCCGGCGACAGCCACACCACCACTTACGGCGCATTAGGCGCATTCGGGTTTGGTATCGGTACCTCAGAAATTGAACATCTTCTGGCGACCCAGACGCTGGTCTACAAACGCCTGAAAACTCTGCGGGTGACGGTTAACGGTACGCTCGCCAGAGGCATGACAGCCAAAGACGTGGTGATGGCGCTGGTGGCAAAAATCGGGGCGGCAGGAGCCACCGGTTACGCCATTGAATTCTGCGGAGAAGGCATCGACGCGCTGAGCGTGGAAGGCCGTATGACGATGTGTAATATGGCCGTTGAAGCCGGTGCCCGCGGTGCATTTATGGCTCCTGACGACAAAGTCTTTGATTACCTGAAAGACAAACCACGTGCACCGAAAGGCCCGCAATGGGCGGCGGCGGTGAATGTCTGGCGTGAGTTGCACAGCGATGCGGACGCCGTTTTCGACCGCGAAGTTGAACTGAGCGCCGCGGAAATCGCGCCGATGGTGAGCTGGGGAACAAGTCCGGATCAGGCGCTGGCGATCAGCGGCCTGGTGCCGGATCCGCGGGCAGAATCCGATGCCTCGCGCCGCAAAGATTTACAGCGTGCGTTGCAATACATGGGACTGCGCGCCGGTCAGCCGCTGAACAGCATCAGCATCAGTCATGCCTTCATCGGATCCTGCACTAACGCGCGCATCGAGGATTTACGTGCCGCCGCCGAAGTGGTTCGCGGAAAAAACGTCGCCCCCACCGTTCGTGCGATGATCGTACCGGGTTCCAGTCAGGTTCGCGCGCAGGCCGAGCAGGAAGGTCTGGCGGAGATCTTCACCCGCGCCGGTTTTGAATGGCGTCAGTCGGGTTGTTCGATGTGTCTGGCAATGAACGATGATGTGCTTTCGCCGGGCGACCGCTGTGCTTCCAGCACCAACCGTAATTTCGAAGGCCGTCAGGGCGCGGGCGCGCGTACCCATCTGATGAGCCCGGCAATGGTAGCTGCTGCGGCGATTTCCGGTCATCTGACCGATATCCGGGAACTCGAAGGAGAAAACAATGCAGGCTTTTAACGTATTAACCGGCGTGGCTGCGCCGTTACCCGCCGCGAATGTCGATACCGATGTGATCATGCCGAAGCAGTTTTTAAAAGGCATCGACCGCAACGGGTTAGATCGCGGGGTATTTTTCGATTTGCGCTTTCTGGCGGACGGTTCTCCTGATCCGGCGTTTATCCTCAATCAGCCTGACTGGCAGAATGCCAAATTCCTGCTGGTCGGGCCAAACTTCGGCTGCGGCTCCAGTCGCGAACATGCGGTATGGGGATTAAAACAGCTGGGGATCCGTGCCTTGATCGGCACGACGTTTGCGGGGATTTTTTTCGATAACTGCCAGCGTAACGGCGTACTGACGGTGCAGCTGAGTCCTGAACAATGGGAACAGGTCGCACAGGACGTGACGCTCGCGGGAAGCAACGAAATCACCGTCGATTTGCCGCAGCAGAAGATTGTTTTGCATAACAGTCAGGTGATTGATTTTGCCATTGATGAGCTGAGCAAGCTGTCCTTGCTTAACGGGCTGGATGCTGTCGGTAACACGCTGCGGTACAGCGACGACATCCGTCAGTTTCAGCAGTCACATCTGCAAAAAAATCCCTGGCTGGTCTGATGATCTCATAAGCGCCGGATAAAAACGGCGCTAGGTCAGTAGCTGACTGAACCGCTGCTGAAGGAATTCGACGCATACCCGCAGTTTGGCGGAGTCCGCAAGGCGCGTCGGGTAAACCGCCCACACGCTGGCGGGTTGTGAATAGTCTGGCAATATCTGAACCAGTTCCCCTCGTTCGATATAAGGACGTACGTCCCACTCTGAGCGCAGGATAATACCGTGATCTTTCAGTGCCCATTGCAGAACCACTTCGCCGCTGTTCGATGAAAGCGGTCCTTTTACACGGGCGCGAACCTCTTTGTCTCTGGCGGTGAGAGTCCAGATGCCAAATGGGTTATCGCGCTCTTTTAATACCAGACACTGATGTTGCGCCAGCGCATCCGTTGACTCCGGCACGCCGTGCGCATCCAGATACGCCGGAGAGGCACACAAAATACGCTGATGCTGCGCCAGCTTTTTGCCGATGTGCTGCTGTGGAATATCGTCACCGACCAGAATTTCCAAGTCGATCCCGTCGGCGACCAGATCCACGACCCGGTCGAACAAATCCAGCCGCAGATTCAGCAGCGGATACTGTTCCGCCAGTTCAGCCACCGCAGGTGCCACGTGGCAGCGCCCGAAACCGAACGAACTGCAAATATGCACATTGCCACGCGGTTCGGTGCGCGAATCCGACAGGTCACCGATAAACTGCTCGAAGTTATCCAGAATTTGCAGCGCCCAGCGACGGGCTCTTTCACCCTCGTCGGTTAAGCGCACACCGCGAGTGGAACGGTGCAACAAACGGGCATTCAGCGACTCTTCAAGGATCTGGATCCGCTTGCTGACATAGGCCGGAGACTGACCAAGTTCAGTGGCGGCAGCAGCAAAACTTTGTTTATTCACCACCGCCAGAAACACCCGTAAATCTTCCGCCAGCGGCAGACGGTCGCGTTCACTTGTCATAATGATTATCCGCAGACCGGCATATTGAGTTTTTCCGCCCTGTGTACGTCAGTGCTTTTCACTCCGGCATTCGTCAGTTTTTCTTCCGCTTCTTCGAGATCTTCCTCTTCGATTTCCAGCGATTCCTGATCCTGCCCCTCACAAGGTGTCAGCGCCAGTTCGACCAGGATCGGGAAGTGATCTGAACCCATGAAACCGAGACGCCGCAGGTCAACCAGGGTGAAATCCTTGCTGTGGAACACGTGATCCAGCGGCCAGCGCAGGAACGGATAGCTGGCGTGAAAGGTGTTGTACATGCCACGGCCACGACGCGGATCCAGCAGGCCGCTGATTTTCATAAACAGACGCGTGGTGCGCGACCATGCCACATCGTTCAGGTCACCGGTCACGATGGTCGGATAACGCGCCTTAGCGGCAGTATGACCGACAGCGACCAGCTCGCCATCGCGGTCAGTGGATTCGTCGGCTTCCGTCGGGCTGGGCGGCATCGGGTGCAGACAGTGCAAAATCACCTGCTCACCGGATGGCAGTTCAGCGCGAAAATGCATGGAAGGAATATCGTCAGCCACCAGATACTGAATTTTCGCGGCGTGCATCGGCAGACGTGAATACACATGCATACCGTACAGATTTTCCAGCGGACAACGCAGGCTGTGCGGATAGTTGGCATCCAGTTCTGCCATCTGATCTTCCCACCACTGATCGGTTTCCAGCAGCACCAGAATATCCGGCTGGTATTGCCGGATCTGCGCCAGTAACTTTTCCGGCTTACGGTTGGTCATCAGCACGTTGCTGTTCATGATTTTGATGCGCGAATGACCGTCGGATACCGTTTTCTTCACCTGTTTCCGGTACAGGGGGGTATAAGGCAGGATCCACCAGGTCTGATACGCCATGCAGGCCACGGTCAGGATAATCACCGTGAAGGTAATGCCATCGCCGAACGGCATGATCGCCAGTTCTGTCAGCAGGAAAACCAGACACAGTGACGCCATCTGTAAGCGCGGAAAATCCCAGACACGCACCCACCAGCGCTGATTTCTAGAAAAGGGGAGCAGCGTCAGTAACGTCATGATGACCGTCAGGACACAGATTGTGATTCGGAGTGCTTGCATCGGTTATCGGCCCTGATAAAAAAGCAAAATTTAAATACCTTAAAGGCATGTTAACCGATTGTGACTTAAAACGCGGGGGATGTCGCCGCCCTCTTCATTGTTTAGAAAAAGGCGGCAGATTTAGCACAGATTATTTTGTTGCAGCGGCCTGATCATGCACATGGCACCAGTTGTGCTGCTCCACAATCCCGCCGTTTGGCGAGGTGTAACCGATACAGCCCAGAATAGTGTCATACAGTTTTTCGTGGAACGCCGGCGTCTTCGCCGCTGCCATTTTTTGCAGTTGTTCGAAGCTGGCTTTGTTCTGATCGTTAGCCAGGAATTTATCTGACGCCCAGACCATGATCGGCACCGTACGCTGTTCGATCGGCGCATGATCACGCGGTGTGCCGTGGAAATGCATGCTTTGAGAAATCGACTCGCCGTGATCTGAGGCGTAGAACACAATCGCGTTCTTATCCCGCAACTGGTCAAAGACCTGCGACAGGAAGTAATCGGTATACAACAGCGAGTTATCGTACGCGTTGATCATTTCCCCGGTGGAACAGGAATCATCAATGCCCATACATTCCGGCTTATATTTGGCAAAAGAACGCGGATAGCGGTCGGAATACAGGTAATGCGAGCCTTTGGTATGCAGGATTATCAGGTGCTTACCGTCCGGATGGTTATTCATCGAATCTTTCATTTCATCGATGAGCAACATGTCATCTACCGGCTTACCGGCGTTACGCTTTTCAGAGGCGATGTTTTCGCGCAGTGAATAATCATCCGCACGGGTTTTGTTATAGAACCAGGCTTCACTTTGCATGGAATATAACTCTGAACTCCAGCCGTTACTTTTCAGCACGGAGAAGACATTCATCTCTTTCAGGGTACGCTGCGGTTCTTCCGACGCCCCGCCTTCGCGGACAAACATACAACGCAGGGAAAGCTTGGTGGCGGTGTCACAGGAATAGCCCTGTAAAGCGACCAGATTCTTCTCTTTGTCGAGATTTGGCGTGTTGTCACGGTCGTAGCCGTACAGCCCCATATGGTCACGGCGGGCACTTTCACCGATCACAAACACCACGTACATGTCTTTGGCATCTGCCGGTGCGGTATAAGTGAAATGTTTGGCCGGATCGAACAGATTTTTAGTGTCTTCCGCCTGGCTGTAACTGCTGTAGGTGTAAAGACCTAACGCCGAAAGCCAGTTGGATGGCGAGTAGGTACCGGCAACGACGCCGCCATAACTGGCCATCATGCGGTTGTTCACGATGTCGTGGCGATCCTGCACCTTGCCCATCAGGCGCAACGGCATATAGCAGAGCAGGCCGGACACCGCGAGCAGCAAGGTTCTGACCGCCAGCTTTTTAACCGTGGTCTGTTTCAGCCCCGCGCCCGGCATTTTACTCAGCCACAGCAACAGAACCGGCAACAGGCTCACCAGTACGGTCCAGGCGATAAAGTGGGTGCCGACCGATTCTTTTGATAAATCAATGGAATCAGAAGCCAGAGCCGCCGCCAGGATGCCGTAACCGATATCGACGTTAAACAGGATCATGTAATAGCTGGCCGCTGCGGAAGAAATCACGATGGCGGTCATCAGCACGCGGAAAACGGTTTTTCCGGTATACGACAGCAACATACAGAGGAAATAGACCAGCGCGAAACATGCCACCATTTCGACAGCAATCGACAAGGCATTGTCATAATGCAGTTGCTGATAACGGCGGATGAAAATCGGAAGGTTTAGCAGAAGCCCGAGATAAAGTGCAATGAACAAAGAAATGCTTTGTTGCGAAAGTGAACGTAGTTTATGCATCAGAAATAAGTGGCTCTTTGGTGAGTCTGGTTGCGTCGTACAGACCGCTCGTACCGGAGGATGGAACCCACTCCTTAGGACTAATCAGACCCCGGGCCGCGTATTTTCGTTCAAACTGATTGGTTTCTTCCAATGTGATAATGTAACGAAATTAACGAATTTCTTATGATTCAACCACATAACACAGAAATATTTAGCCAATTCTTACGCAATTTTTCCCTCTCATTGAGGAACTATTGAGAAAACGTGTGATCAGCCGCCGGAAAAGAGAGCGTGAAACGCGTTTCCCCCTGCGCTGAACTTTCCACCGTCACACGGCCCTGATGCAGCGCCATAATGGCCTGAACAATGGATAAACCGAGACCGCTTGAACTGCCGCCTTCACTGCGCGAGGCATCCGCCCGGTAGAAACGATCGAACAGTTTGCCGAGCTTATCCGCCGGGATCGGATCGCCCTGACTGATCACATGAATATCCATACCGCGGGGATGCGGTTCGGCGCGCAACACGATGGCACTCCCCGCGCGGCCATAACGCACCGCGTTAGCCACCAGATTGCTGAGCGCGCGCTGGAACAAAATGGCATCGGCGTACAGCACGCCCGCCCCTTTACTGTCCAGCGTCATCTCGCGCTCCTCGGCCAGCCCCTCAAAATAGTCCTGAATGCGGGTCATTTCCGTGGACACATCTATGGCGGTAATGGTCAGAACAGACCGCGCGTCGGAGGCCCGCGCCAGAAACAGGATGTTTTCCACCATGCGCGAAATGCGCTCCAGCTCTTCCATATTGTTCGCCAGCAGCGTTTCGTATTCTTCCACCGTGCGTGGCTGATAAAGCGCCACCTGACAGTGCCCCATCAGCGCCCCCACGGGCGTGCGGATCTCATGCGCCAGATCGGCGGAAAACTGCGTCAGCCGCTGATAGCCTTCTGCCAGCCGGTCCAGCATGTCATTAAAGGAATAAATCAGTTGCTGCAATTCCTGCGGCGCTTTTGCTGCCGTCAGCCGCGTGGACAAACTGGCCGGATGGATCTGCGTTGCCTCATGCGCCATATGGCGCAGCGGCCGCAGTCCGCGGCGGATCACCAGATAGCCGAGTCCGGCAATCAGCAGATACGCGAACAGCACCGCGCCGATAATTTCCCAGCGGAAGGTCTGTAACAGGCGTGATTCTTCCGTCATGAAATGCGCACCGGTAATTTCAACCGTCCGCCCGTCTTCCATTTTTACCGCCGCGCGGGCAAAACGTACCGGCGTCCCGTCGGGCGCGGTCAGTTGATGCACAGTCTTCAGCGTCAGCGGCTGGCCGTCTGCCACCGCCGCGACCGGCGGCAAATCCAGCCGGGAGGGATTGACGTTGATCAGCGGTTTTTCATTGCTCAGCCCGAACGTCAGGATATCGCGTTCGTTCCCGAGCATATTTTCAAACAGCCCCGGATTGCGGCTCAGCTGCGACAGCGGGAATTCGTTCGCCAGCAGATGGCGGAAATACTGCACGCGTCCGCTGACCTGATAATCCGCGCGGCGCATCAGTTCTTTATCTATCGAGTAATAAAGATAAAACCCCACGGCACTGACCACCAGCGAGGCGATCAGCGCGAAAAGTAAGGTGGCGCGCAGGGTCAGCGACATGGCGCGTTCCGGGCGACCGGCAGACGGGCGATCAGTCATGGCGCACTTCGCAAACGTAGCCGATGCCACGTACGGTATGGATCAGTTTCACCTCAAAGGTGCGGTCAACTTTGGCGCGCAGACGCTTGATGGCGACGTCGACCACATTGGTATCGCTGTCGAAATTCATATCCCAGACCTGTGAGGCGATCATGGTGCGCGACAGCACTTCGCCTTCGCGGCGCATCAGCAATTGCAACAACATGAACTCTTTGTTGGTCAGCGCGATGGTCTGATCCTGACGCGTCACCCTGCGGCGCAGCACATCAAGATGCAGGTCGGCGACAGAATAGATATCCGGCTCCCGCGCTGCCGGACGGCGCAGCAAGGTGCGGATACGCAACACCAGCTCGGTGAAGGAGAACGGTTTAATCAGATAATCGTCAGCGCCCAGTTCCAGCCCGTGAATACGATCCTGCACTTCATCGCGTGCGGTCAGAAACAGCACCGGCACGTCGCTTTTTTTCCGCAGGACTTCCATCACCTGCCAGCCGTCCAGCCCCGGCAGCATCACGTCGAGGATCACCGTGTCGTAACCCTCTTCCAGCGCCAGAAACAACCCGTCGGCACCGTTACGCGCCAGATCCACGCTGTAACCGGCTTCCGTCAGCCCTTTTTTCAGGTAGTCGCCTGTACTGACATCATCTTCAATTACCAGTATTCGCATTCAGGCCCTCAGTGCCGCATGACCATTCACCTAAAGAATGATTCACCGGAAGTTTATCAGTTTCATCAGACACCTTTGATGACAATTTTGTCATCAATTTGTCATCAGCCAATCCCGGTTTATCGTCCACTCTTAAGGAAGTTATTCGTCACTGGCAGCTTCAGTGATTCACTTAACCTAATGAAATAACGCTGTAAAATGGAGATCTCATCATGAATACACCTACACGTCTCGCTGGTCTGTTACTGGGTTCCCTGCTGATGTGCAGCGGAATGTCCCCGGCCTTTGCCGCCGATAATGTGATTAAACCCACACGCGGAACCATTGATTCAGTTAATGACTCATCGGTACAAATCACTACCCGCCAGGGCGAAAAGCTCGACGTTAAGCTCACCGATCAGACCAAAATCAATGCGGTGACCAAAGGCGAAATCAGCGATATCAAAGCCGACAGCTTTATCGGGACAGCCGCCGTGCCACAAGCCAACGGCACACTGAAAGCGCTGGAAGTGCATGTCTTCGCGCCAAGCCTGCGCGGCAGCGGTGAAGGCTTCAATCCGTTTGAATCGCCGGACGGCAAAATCAACACCATGACCAACGGCACCGTCGGCAAGCTGGTGAACAGCAATGGCCGCACGCTGACCGTGAAATACCATGACGCCGAGAAAACCGTGGTCGTGCCGGACGATGTCCCGGTGGTTCTGCTGGCACCGGGCGACCGCAGCCTGCTGAAACCGGGCACAAAAATCGTGCTGTTTGCGATGAAAGATGACAAAGGTGCGCTGGTCGCACGGGGTATTGCCGCCGGTAAAGACGGCATCGCGCCACCGATGTAATCCGCTGCGTAACAGGAGATAACCCGTGAAACCTCAGCCTTCTTCACCACGTAAACGCCGGATCCATGCCTGGCCGGTCCGCATTTGTCACTGGATTAATGTGCTGGCCATGACCGGCATGGTGATGAGTGGCTGGGGCATTTATAACGCTGACCCGATTTTTGCGTTTACCTTCCCGCAAAACACCACGCTGGGCGGCTGGCTGGGCGGCAACATTGCCTGGCATCTGGCGGTGATGTGGCTGATGGCAGCCAACGCCGTGTTTTATCTGGTGTGGGGGATGTTCAGCGGGCATTTCCGGCGAGACTTTTTCCCCTTTACGCCGCGTAGCGTCTGGCGCGATACCGTTCGCGCACTGACCTTTACACTGCCGCACAAGCTGGGGCAGTACAACGCAGTACAAAAACTGATGTACAGCGGCGTGTTGTTGCTCGGTCTGTTACTGGTGCTGTCAGGATTATCCATCTGGAAACCGGTGCAGTTCAGCGGGCTGGTGTGGCTGTTTGGCGGCTTTGATATCGCCCGCTATGTGCACTTTTTCGCGATGAGCGGCGTGATGTTGTTCGTGGTGATCCACGTACTGATGGTGCTGCTGGTGCCGAAAACATTGGTGGCCATGCTGACCGGTGGCAAAAAAACAGTGACAGAGGAAAGCACGGATGAATGATAAATCACCGCGGCCAAAAATCATTATTGAACCGGACCAGCGCAAGCAACTGGTCAATATCCAGCGCCGCTTATTGCTGCGCTCCGGGCTGACATTAGGTGCCGTGTCGATGCTGACCGGCTGTAATTTGCAGGATGGCGATCAGGTCGACAAAGTGCTGTGGGCGATGTCGCGCTGGAATGACCGCGTGCAGGGCTGGCTGTTCAGCGGTCAGAAGCTGGCGCAAACCTACCGCGCAGATCAGATCACCACGCCGTTTCGTTTCAACGCCTATTATCCGGAATACAACGTGCCGGAAATCGATATTCCCAATTACCGGCTGGAAGTCTCGGGACTGGTGCAGAAAAAAGCATCATGGACACTGGAACAGCTCCGGCGCCTGCCGCAGGAAAGCCAGATCACCCGTCTGATTTGCATAGAGGGCTGGAGTGCCATCGGCCAGTGGAAAGGCGTGCCGCTGAAAACGTTTTTACAGCATGTCGGCGCGGATCTGACGGCAAAATATGTCGGTTTCAAATGTGACGACCGCTACTACTCCAGCATTGATATGGCGACGGCATTGCATCCGCAAACCATTCTGGCGCTGGAATTCGGCGATAAGCCTCTGCCCCCGGATTTCGGCTATCCGCTACGCCTGCGGATGCCCACCAAGCTGGGCTTCAAAAACGCCAAACACATCGGCGCGATTTTCGTCACCAACGAAAACCCGGGCGGCTACTGGGAAGATCAGGGCTATAACTGGTTTAGCGGGATTTAGTCTTCGGGGGAAACGCAAAAAAGCACTTTCCCCAGACACACGGCTTCCGGTCTGCCGCGATATCTGCCGTAATTATCGATTTCCGTATAACCCCGCTTGCGATAGAAACCTACCGCGTTCAGGTTTACCCGACGGGTTTCCAGCCATAACGCCTGATAGCCTGAGGCCGCGGCCTGCGCTTCGAGAAATGCCAGAATCGCACTGCCCAGTCCCGGATGTCCGGGCGTTGCGTACATCCTTTTAAGCTCACAAGTGTCATGTTGCAGCGGCCGGATTGCGCCGCATCCGACGGCATTTCCGCGGCTGTCACGGGCGATCACAAAACACGCCCCGGCCTCCTGCATATCATCTACGGAAAACGATGAACGCCCGCTGTCGCCGGTGATGGCCGCCAGCGTCTGCGAAAGCGCATCCAGCAATTGTGCGGCATCCGGCGTACCGACAGCCTCCGGCGCAATCCGCCAGTTCACACCAGCACCTTATACATCACACTGGTGGACTCCAGCATGCCTTCCGTTGACATCGCATAGTGCGGGATTGTGCCGCTCAGCGTGAAGCCCTGATCGTGGTACAGCGTTTGCGCCGGGCTGCCGGTGACGGTGTCCAGCACCAGCATGGTTTTGCCCTCTTGACGTGCCAGCGTTTCCACGGCGTCCATCAGTTTGCGGGCGATCCCTTTGCGGCGTCCGTCGGGATGCACCATCAGTTTCACCACATCACCGCGATGAATGCCGTTGGCGGGCTGATCGACCACCAACTGTACGGTGCCGATAATTTTCCCTTCATACCGCGCCACCAGCAGCCGTTTTTCGCCACGCTCAAACGCCGGTAACAGTTTTTGCCAGAACGCCTGCGCCTGTACAAAACCAAAAGGCAGGATGAATCCGATACTCGCGCCAAGCGCCACCGACTGCATCAGCGTTTCGGCCAGCGCGTCCAGATCTTCCGCTGGCAGTACGCCGCCCTGCACTTCACTGATCACCACTTCATTGCTGTTTTGCATAGGAATAAACCTTTTTTGTCAGAGATTAAGGACGTGAAATGACGACGGCGTAACGCGCATCTTGCGGGCCGGGTACGTGGAAGGAGGAGGTACCATGAAGATGAAAACGCAGGCAGTCGCCCGGTTCCAGCCGGTAGCCGCGGCCGTTAAGGGTGAATTCCAGCACACCGTCCAGCATCCAGATATGCTGCTCAAGGCCCTCTACCGGCGGTGCGTCGTAGGTGATCGTGGCACCGGCTTTCAGGACGCCGGAAATCAGTTCAGCGCGAAAACCGGGGGCGGGAGCAGAAACCGAACGGCGCTCGAAGCCGGTTTCGCGGTCATGCCACACCGGCTGTTGTGAGGCGCGGATCAGCTCCGGCGGATTGTCTTCCAGCGCCATCAGCAGGCGCGATGTGGTCAGCCCGTACGCCGCACTGAGTTTGCCAAGCAGCGATGCCGTCGGGCTGGTTTCTGCCCGCTCCACCCGCGAGAGCGTGGCGCGGCTGATGCCGGTCAGCTGCGCCAGTTGTTCCAGCGACCAGCCCCGGCTCACCCGCAATTCTGCCAGCCTTTCCGCCAGCCGCAGATCCTGACTCTCCTGCCCTTCTTCCATCATCTTCCCCTTGATGCGTTAAATCTCAATATCGGGAAATTATCTCTTATATGGGAATTGCGCAAGTTAAAATGATGTGAGCGAAAAGTTTTTGTTAAGTTGTACAAAAATAATAAAGTTGTACAACTTTGCGAACTGGCGCTAGAGTTATCTCATAAGTGTTCTGAATATTTTGGATTCAACTATGTCTCTTTACAGCATCGGCGAAGTCGCCCGTATTTGTGGAATCAATCCGGTCACTCTGCGCGCCTGGCAGCGGCGTTACGGGTTGCTGAAACCCCAGCGCACGGAAGGCGGTCACCGTCTGTTTAATGATGACGACCTTGATACCATTCGCACTATTTTGGGCTGGATTAATCGCGGGATACCTGTTGGTCAGGTGAAATCCCTGCTCGAAGGCAAAGTGGATGCACTGCCGGGCGGCTGGTCGCAGTCAGAACACAGTTTGCTGACCGCATTGCAGGATGGCCGCAGCAATAAAGTCCGTCAGTTGATGACGGAACTCGGTCGTGAATATCCGGCGGCATCTTTTGTGAATAATGTGCTCAGACCCTTGCGCTCGCGCCTCAGTGCAGGTGATACGCGCCTGCTGATGTTACGCAGCCAGCTTGACGGCCTGATCATCGAACACGCGGCGATGTGCATGGGTGCCGCCCGTAAACGTCCCGGCAATCCGGCGACGCTGGTGGGCTGGGGACATCTGGACAGCACCGAGCTATGGCTGGAAGCCATTGTGCGCTGCGAGGAAGGAATGCAGATCGACATCATGCCGGTCCCGCTCGATGACCCGCATCTTGAAAATCTCAGTGGTTCGCAAATCCTGTTATGGGCTGAAGGCAAACTGACGCAAATTCAGCGCCAGCGCCTGCTGAACTGGGTTGAACAGGGCCTGTCGATACTTCTTCTGGGCAGTGCTTCCCTGCTGCTTGGCTCACAAGACAGCGAAGACGAAAACGATAATGTCGAAAGTCTTCACGGTGAAGGCATCCCTCCGGTTCTGCAGATAGTGCCAGTGCGTAATGGAAGGAAAAAATAATGATCAAACATTTTCCTGAACCCGCGATCCCCGCTGATGTTCTGACCCGGCTTTGCGAATTTTACAGCCATCTGGATGTGAGCCAGCTGCCGCAGCTTTCGCGTATTTATCATCCGCATGTGGTGTTCATTGATCCGGTGTCGCATTACGACGGCGTAGATGCTCTCGAACGCTATTTCGCACAGTTGCTCAAAAAAGTGAATTACTGCCGCTTTGACATTCAGCCTCCGCTGACCAGTGGCGCTGAAGCGTCGCTGTTCTGGCGGATGGAGTTTTCGCATCCGGCACTGAAAAAAGGTCAGGCTATGTTCCTCAATGGCGCCAGCCATCTGCGCCTGTCAGATAACCGGATTGCTTATCAGCGCGATTATTACGATCTCGGTGCGATGTTGTATGAGCATGTTCCGGTGCTCGGCGGCGCTGTCCGCGCGGTTAAAGCAAGGTTGAAATAATGCGCCGCGTCCTGATCACCGGTGCCAGTTCGGGTATCGGAAAACAGCTGGCTCAGGACTATGCCGCAGAAGGCTGGGAAGTTATCGCCTGCGGACGCGACGGCGAAAAGCTCACGGCAGTGGCCGCCGCCAGCCCGCTGATCGTGCCGTTATCTTTTGATATCACCGATTTAGCCGCCACCCGCAAGGCGCTGGGCGGTGTACAGGCTGATATCGTGATCCTCTGTGCAGGCACCTGCGAATATCTCGACAACGGCGTCGTCGATGCCGAAAAAGTCGCGCGGGTGATGAACACTAATTTCAACGGCCCGGTCAATTGCCTCGATGCCCTGCTCCCCGGCCTGGCGCCCGGCAGCCGGGTGGCGCTGGTCGGTTCCGTCGCCTGGCTGCTGCCGTTTTCACGCAGTGAAGCGTACGGCGCGTCCAAAGCCGCGCTGGCCTTTTTTGCCCGTTCACTGGCGGTGGATCTGGCAAAACGTCAGATCCACGTTTCACTGATCCAGCCCGGATTTGTCGAAACGCCGCTCACCTCGCGCAATGATTTCGCGATGCCGATGATCGTGACCGCCGCACAGGCGTCAAAACACATCCGGAAAAAACTGGCGCAGGGTGCCAGCGAAATTGCCTTTCCCCCGCTCTTTGTCGGTTTTCTCAAGGTGGCTTCGTGGCTGCCCGTCAGTGTGCAAAAATGGTTATGCCGGAAAATGGTGAAATAAAATGACAACAAAAGTGGCCATCGTCGGGAGTGGAATTTCAGGGCTGAGCTGCGCGTGGTTGCTGGCAAAAAGCCAGCCCGACTGCGAGATCACGGTGTTCGAAGCCTCGGCCACCTTAGGCGGACACACCGCCACGCAGGATGTGATTTCCGACGGCAAAGAGTACGTCATCGATACCGGTTTTATTGTTTATAACTCACGCACCTACCCGCATTTTATTGCCCTGCTCAAAGAGCTGGGCATCGAAGGCCAGCCGACGGAAATGAGTTTTTCCGTGCGCAATCCGGCCAGCAAACTGGAATACAACGGCCACTCGCTCAACAGCCTGTTTGCCCAGCGCCGTAATCTGTTCAGGCCGGGGTTCTGGCGGTTTATTTTCGAGATCCTGCGCTTTAACAAACTGTGCAAAGCGCGCCTGCTTAACCCGCATAACGACGAAGACACGCTGGCCGATCTGCTCGATCAAAACGGTTTTACGCCGTTCTTCGCCCTGCATTACGTGCTGCCGATGGGCGCGGCGATCTGGTCTTCGTCGCTGAGCGATATGGCGAATTTCCCGCTGTCGATGTTTCTGCGTTTCTTCAATAATCATGGGCTGCTGGAGGTGAGTAACCGCCCGCAGTGGATGGTGGTGCCCGGCGGTTCGCGGGAATATATCCGCCGGATGCAGGAAAAACTGCCGTCCCGCGTCAGGCTGCTGACCGGTACGCCGGTCAGTCAGGTGGTGCGTACGCCGTGCGGCGTGACGTTGCATTCGGCGCGTGGCGAAGAGCATTTTGATCAGATTGTTTTCGCCTGCCATTCCGATCAGGCGCTGGCGATCCTCGGTGACAACGCCACCACTGACGAACGGAGCATTCTCGGTGCGCTGCCGTATCAGAGTAACGACGTGATTTTGCATACCGACACCCATCTGCTGCCACGGGAAAAACGCGCCTGGGCGAGCTGGAATTATCAGTTGCCGAATTCGCTGCATCTGGCGGCGCGTGCGGATATGCGCGACAGCAATCCGTCGCACCGCCGCCGCGCCAGCGTGACCTATAACATGAATATTTTGCAGGGACTGGATGCGCCGCAGACGTTCTGTGTGTCGCTCAATCCGCTGACGCCGGTCGACGAAAGCAAAATCCTGTTCCGCACCACCTACAGGCACCCGGTGCTCAATCTGGCCAGCCATCATGCACAACAGGAACGCTACCGCATCAACGGTCATCACCGCACCTGGTTCTGCGGCGCGTACTGGTACAACGGCTTTCACGAAGATGGCGTCAACAGCGCGCGTGACGTGGTGGAACAGCTTAATCAGCAGCTTTTCAGTGTGCAGTTGCAGCATGAGCAGGAAAAGCGGGAGGCGTCATGAACAGCCAGTTGTATGTCGGCACGGTACGACATCGCCGCTTTACGCCGGTTGAGCACCGTTTCGATTACGATATTTTCATGCCGCTGATTGATCTTGATGAGCTGGAACAGCTGCCCGCGCGGGGTATCAGGCTGGAAAAATTCTCCCCGGCCAGCTTTCGCCGCAAAGATTATCTTGGCGGTGGCGACATCAAAACCAAAGCGCAGGCACGGATCGCCGAACTGACCGGCGAACGCCCCGACGGGCGGGTGATGTTGTTATGCCAGCTGTGCTATTTCGGCTGCTATTTCAACCCGGTTAACTTCTACTATCTTTATGATCAACAGGGTATTTTGCGCTGGATGCTGGCCGAAGTGCGCAACACCCCCTGGAATGAACGCCACACCTACGCCGTGCTCCCCGACGGCTCGCAACCTGTGCCGAAAGCCTTTCATGTGTCGCCCTTTAATCCGATGGACATGGTCTACCACTGGCGGCTGACGCCCCCGGGAAAGCAGTTACACATCACGATCGAAAATCACCGCAAAGAACGGGAATTCGATGCAGCCCTTTCACTGACAGCCCGCCCGCTGACCCGCGAGGCGCTGCGTCAGCAATTGTGGCGGCTGCCTGTCATGACCGCAAAAACCGCGCTGACGATCTACTGGCAGGCGCTGAAACTGTGGCTGAAACGGGCACCTGTTTATTCTCACCCTCCCGTTGATAAGGACTGACCATGAGCCAACCTGAAGTGCAGCTCGCCCGCGAAGGGGCGAACAACAGGCGCAGCAAGGCCGCACGCGCATTGATTCTGAGCGTGCTGAAGCAGCTCAAAGGGGCCGGTCTGACACTGCGTGAACCCGGTGAGCAGGCGATATTCTTTGGCGATCCGACCGCTCTGTTGCAGGGCGAAATTGACGTCCGCCATCTGCGCGCTTACCGGCGTGTCTTACTGGGCGGCAGCGTGGCGGCAGGTGAAAGTTTTATTGATGGCGACTGGACCACGCCCGATCTGACCACGGTTTTACAGCTGCTGGCCGAGAACCTGAAACTGGTGGATAAAATCGAAGCACGCCTCAGCTGGCTCAGCACACCCGCCAAAAAAATTATTCATTTTTTCCGCCGCAACAGTCCGTCGCAGGCGCGGAAAAATATCTCAGCGCATTACGATCTGGGCAACGATTTCTATCAGGGTTTTCTCGATGAGAAGATGCTGTATTCCTCGGCCTGGTATCAGGAACCGCAGATGACGCTGGAGCAGGCGCAGGAAGCCAAAATGCGCCGGCTGTGTGAACAGTTGCAGTTGCACGCGGGCGACCATCTGCTGGAAATCGGCACCGGCTGGGGTGCGATGGCCGAATTTGCCGCGCGCGAATACGGCTGTCAGGTGACCACCACCACCATTTCCCGCGAGCAATATCGCTATGCCTGTGAGCGGATCGAAAAAGCTGGACTGAGTGACCGCGTGACGGTGCTGTTTGAAGACTACCGCGCGCTGAAAGGCCAGTTCGATAAACTGGTGTCCATCGAGATGATCGAAGCGGTGGGTAAACGCTACCTCTCCACCTTTTTTAAACGCTGCAACGCGCTGCTGAAACCACAGGGGCGCATGGCGATTCAGGCGATCACCATCGCCGATCAGCGATACGCCGCCTACAGCCGTAACGTCGATTTTATTCAGTGCTACGTGTTCCCCGGCGGCTTTCTGCCCTCGATCACCGCGATGAACGACGCAATGACCCGCTGCACCAGTCTGGTGGTGCGTGACCTGTTCGATATCGGTTCCGATTACGCCCGCACCCTGCATGAATGGCGCGAACGGGTGCAGCACTACTGGAATGCGCAGACTGACGGCGTGCAGGACGAATATTTCCGTCGCCTTTGGCTGTTTTATCTGTGCTACTGCGAGGCCGGTTTCCGCGCCCGCACCATCAGCACCGTGCAACTGGTCGCCGAGCGGCGCGGATGAAATCGCCGCGCTTCTGGCTGCTGACACTGGGCTTTGACGTCTGGTGGACGCTGGCCGTCTGGGGGCGCGACCGTTTTATTATTTTTCTGCTGATCAGCAGTTTTCTGATGCTGGCGTTTACACCCTCGCGCCGACGTTTGTGGGTCGCGACCGCCTGTACGCTGGGCATCATGATGGATTCGCTGTGGTGCATTCTGGGTCTGTTTGAATTTACTGATTCTGCCGCCGTACCGCCGTGGATGATGGCGTTATGGCTGGGTTTCAGCGCCTGGTGGCTGTGGTTACTGGGCACTATCCGGTTGACGTGGTACTGGCTTCCTCTCATCGGCGCGGTCAGCGGCCCGCTGGCCTATTACCTCGGCATGCAGCTTGGTGCGATGCAACTTCTCGCCGCACCGGTGTATGTCTGGCTCTTACTGGCGGCGAGCTGGGCGATATTTTTACCGCTGATAAGCCTGCCGGTTTTGCTAAGCAACCATACAGGGCGGAAAACCTGATGATGCGCGTATTTCTGGCAACACTTTGGCTGATGATGTCTTGCTCTGCCTTTGCCGCCACGCCCTGGAGCCCGTGGCAACAGGTCGGGCGCGCGACCCTGAGCTGGGGGCCGTTTGAGGTTTATCACTCGCAACTGCTGACACCCGACGGTAAGTATCAGGCCGGGAAATGGCCGCAGGCACTGAAGATTGAGTATCTGCGCAAGATTGATCATCAGGAGCTGACCAAAGCCACCGAAGAACAATGGCAGGCGCTGGGATTACTGGCGCAGGCACAGGAAAATGGCTGGCTGGACGCGGTGCAGAACACCTGGCCGGATGTCAGCAACGGCAGCGAAATTGTGTTTGTCGCCACTGAGAATGGCGGCCAGTTTTACAGCCAGCCCGCGAACAGCGTGCTGAGTACGCCGGTGGGCCAGCCATTCAGCCCGGCATTCCGCGATGCTTTTCTGGCGATCTGGCTCTCGCCCGCCACGCAATATCCTGATTTACGCAGCAGGCTGACCGGCGCAACTGCGCCCGATTAATACCATCTTATTGGGGGAGTTTTTATGACTGTTCTGCGCAAGATTTTTTTAACGCTGATCGTCGGCACAATGCTGCTACTGACTGGCTGTAAAGCCACTGTTCAGGATTACGCGCAGGCACAACCGAAGCTGGATATTTTCAGCTGGTTTGCCGGTGACAGCGTGGCTTACGGCATGGTGCAGGATCACAGCAACAAACAGACGCGGCGCTTCACCGTCAAAATCCATGGTGACGTGGCGGGCGATACGCTGACGTTGCATGAAGACTTTGTCTATGACAAAGGCGAAAAACAGACCCGCGTCTGGCACATCCGCAAACTCGATGACGGCAGCTATAGCGGCACGGCGGGCGATATTATCGGAACCGCCACCGGTCATTCTGCCGGCAACGCGTTTAACTGGAAATACGTGATGGATGTGAAATCAGGCGGCAGCACCTACCGCCTGAACTTCGATGACTGGATTTATCAGCAGGATGAACAGCACCTGTTCAACGTCACCTCCCTGACAAAATTCGGCGTGGAAGTCGCGCGGGTGTCGATCTTCTTTGAGAAGAAGTGAGGTTAATTCGATCTGCTCCCTCCCCTGCGAAGGGGAGGGTTGGGGTGGGGTATTAAATTAAAATCAATGAGTTGAAGTATGCTTTGACCGGGTGCTAGCCCTTAAAACCCCCTCCCAACCTCCCCCTTCGCAGGGGGAGGAGGGAAGCGCGATCTGCTCCCTCCCCTGCGAAGGGGAGGGCTGGGGTGGGGTGGGGTATTAAAGTAAAATCAATGAGTTGAAGCATGCTTTGACCAGGTGTTAGCCCTTAAAAACCCCCTCCCGCCTTCCCCGTTCGCAGGGGGAGGAGTAAAACAACCCAGCTGTCACATCTGCGAAAGGGAAGCGGTTTAAACCTTCACTTCCGTGATCTTAGTTTTCTTACGCCCGAACACGAATTTCCCCAGCGTCACCAGCAGGACTGCGCAGAGGATCACGCCTAAGGCCACCCACTCCACCGGCGACAGGGATTCGCCCGCGAAACCTATGCCGAGCAATACCGCGACGATCGGATTCACATAGGCGTAACTGGTGGCGACAGCCGGACGTACGGTTTTCAGCAGGAACATATAGGCGCTGATGGCAATCATCGAGCCGAATACCACCAGATAGCCGAGCGCCAGAAAGCCGTTCAGCGAGGGGGCGGCGGTCAGGTGTTCACCGCTGAACCGGCTGGCGACCAGCAACACCACACCGGCGATAATCATTTCTGCCGCACCCGCCATCAGACCTTTTGGCAGGGGCAGACGCGAACTCCATACCGAACCAAACGCCCAGCTCAGCGAGGCGAGCAGAATCAGCGCCGCGCCCCACGGGTTGCCTTGCAGATTACTGCCGGTATTGAGCAGCACAATGCCGAACAAACCGATGGCAACGCCGGTCCATTCCAGACGGCTGTTTGGCATGCCCCACAGGCGGCTGAAGCACAGGGTAAACAGCGGCACGGTAGCAACCATCACTGCCGCAATGCCAGACGGCACCTGCATATGTTCGGCAACCGTCACCAGCCCGTTACCCACCGACAGCAGCAAGATGCCCACCGCACCGGCGGCCATCCATTGTTTAAGGGTCGGAACGTGATGCCCGCGTAACAGCAGGAAAGTAAACAGAATGCATCCGGCGACGAAGAAACGCAGACCCGCCATCATCAGCGGCGGCCAGCTTTCTACCCCCACGCGGATGACGAAATAGGTAGAACCCCAGATAAAATACAACGCAAACAGTGAGGCGATTAACGGCAGCAGAGCACGTCCGGCAGAACCCATCATAGAAATAACTTATTAGCGTGATAACGAAGGCAGACAGTTAACGCTATTGGCCTGATTACCGGCAAGGAAATCTGTGCTATCGCGTCAAAATGTTGCTAAAAAGTTTCTGTATATGACAAAAAATACCTGTGCATCCGGCTAAAAGTAATCACAGCATGAATAGTCTGTTGCAGGGGTGAGGAAACGATTTATAATTCGTCGTTCAAATTTCTGAGGTATTGCACATGAATTCGCTTGGCAAAAAATTATTTATCGCGCTGTTTGGTCTGATGGCAATTGGCGCAATTGGTGGCGTGATGGTTGCCGGTTATGCCGTGGTGATCCAGGACGACGCTAAACCGGTCAGCGATAACGACGCCCCTTCTGTGGTGCCTGCGCCGCCTGCGGCATCAGCGAACTGATCCCTCTCCTGACCGCTGCTGCCAGCGTTGTAACCACAGGCTCCAGCGTTCAAACAGCATATCCACGCAAATCGCCAGCAGTGCAACAATCACCGCGCCCTGCAATACATACGCCGTGTTAAACCCGCTCAGGCCGATAATAATCGGTGAGCCGAGGCTTAACGTGCCGACCGACGAGGCGATCGCCGCCGTGCCGATATTGATGATCACTGACGTACGGATGCCGGAAATGATCACCGGCGCGGCCAGCGGAATTTCCACTTTCCGCAACATCTGCCAGCGGCTCATGCCGACGCCCTGCGCAATCTCGCGCGCCGAAGGCGGCACTGATTCGATCCCGGCAATCGTTCCCTGCAACACCGGCAGTAAACCGTAAAGCACCAGCGCGATAATCGCCGGTTTTTCACTGAATCCCATCACCGGCACCGCGACGGCCAGCACCGCGACCGGCGGAAAGGTCTGCCCCATCGCCACCAGGGTTTCCACCAGTGAGCGGAACTCTTTACCCGCCGGACGCGTGACCCCGACGCCTGCCGCCACGCCAATCACCACCGCAATCAGGCTGGAAATCCCGACCAGCAACAGATGCGCCTGCACCAGCGCGGCGAAACTTTCCTGCTGATAGACCGGCCTGCTCAGTTCAGGAAACAGCCAGTGGAACAGGCCGCCGAGCGAGGTCATGCCAAAAATCAGCGCCAGCAATAAAGCAAACAGCCAGATCAGCGGATCCGTGATGACCCGCACCACAACCCGTGTCATGCGATGCTCCTTTGCGCGGTCAGATCCGCAAAATGCAGCACGCCGAGCGGCTGCCCCTGTTCATCCACCACCGGCAAATGCTGAACCTGCTGCGCGACAAACGCCGACAATGCCTGACTCAGGCTCATGCTGTCGGTCAGCGGTTTGCCGCTGCCGGTGTACAGCTCACCGCGCCGCGTCAGCGAACCGACTTCCCGCAGCGACAGCAAACGAATACCCATGTCGCTGCCGCCGAAGAAATCGCGTACGAACGGCGTCGCCGGTTGCGTCAGCAGTTCCAGCGGCGTGCCCTGCTGCACCACCTGCCCGTCGTTAAGCAGGACGATACGGTCGGCCAGCGCCAGCGCCTCGTCGATATCATGGGTCACCAGCACAATGGTGCGGTGAGTGATTTTATGAATACGCGCCACCTCTTCCTGTAAGGTTGCGCGGGTCACCGGATCCAGCGCACCGAAGGGTTCATCCATCAGTAACACTTCCGGGTCGGAGGCCAGCGCACGCGCCACGCCGACGCGCTGCTGTTGCCCGCCGGAAAGCTGATGCGGATACCGCTGACGGAACTGTTTCGGGTCAAGATTGAGCAGGTTCATCAGCTCGGTCACGCGGTCGCGGATTTTGGCTTTCGGCCATTTCAGCAGTTGCGGCACCGTGGCGATGTTCTCTTCCACCGTCCAGTGCGGGAACAGGCCAATCGACTGTATGGCGTAGCCCATGCGGCGGCGCAAATCCTGCGCACGGAATTTTTCTATCGGTTCACCGGCAAAAAGAATTTCGCCGCGATCGTGCTCCACCAGCCGGTTAATCATCTTCAGCGTGGTGGATTTCCCCGAGCCGGACGTGCCGATCAGCACCGTGAATTCGCCTTTCGCCATTTCCAGCGTCAGGTCGCGCACGACCGCTTTTCCGGCAAAGTGTTTGCTTACCTGTTTGAAATGAATCATCTGCGTGTGGTCTCCAGCATTGAGACGGCGAATTTAAAAGCGCTGTCGACGACGACGGCCATCAGCACCGCAGGGATCACACCGAGCAGCACCAGATCCAGCGCGCTGCTGAGCAAGCCCTGGAACATGATGGCACCCAGTCCGCCTGCGCCGATCAGCGCCGCGACCATCGCCATACCGACGGTTTGCACCGCCACGATGCGGATACCGGTCAGGATCACCGGCAAGGCGATCGGCATCTGTACACGGAAGAAGATCTGCACCCGGTTCATGCCCATGCCACGCGCGGATTCGATCACCGCTTCCGGCACCGACTCCAGCCCGGCAATCACCCCGCGCACCAGCGGCAGCAATGAATAGAGCACCAGCGCAATGATCGCCGGGGCCAGCCCGATACCGCTGATACCGTGCTCCGCCAGCCACGGCACCGCTTTCGCCAGTCCCGCCAGCGGCGCGAGCAGTAAACCAAACAGCGCGATCGACGGCACGGTCTGAATAATATTGAGCACTGACAGCACCGGTCCGCGCCAGCGCGGTTTGCGGTGACACAACAATCCGGCGGGCAGACCGATCAGCACCGCAGGCACCAGCGTGCCAAACAGAATGCCGAGATGCTGCCACAGCGCGTCGTTAAACACGTCGGAACGGTTGTCGTATTCTTTGAGCAGCGAAAGCTGGGCAAGCTGACCGTACGCCAGCAGCAACACCACCGGCACGATCATTTGCACGTTGAGCACAATCCGCAGGCTGTGATTGCGGGTGAAACGGGAAATGGCGTCGGAGGCAATCAGCAGACACAGCGCGGCAGCCGACCAGAAGCCGCCGCCGAGCGAGGTGCGCGCGATGCTGTCCTCATCGCCGCCGGCCAGTTGCACAGCACCGTGTCCGGCCAGCCAGACCAGCGCCGTCAGCAGGATTTCCGCCAGCAACATCACCAGCAAATGATGGCGGCCATACAGCGTCACGAAGGCGCAGGCCAGCAGCAATAAAGCCGGAATGAGTAATAACGCGGAGTAGCCATGCAGCAGACTCGCCAGCGAAATGCCCTTGCCGGACACCAGCCGGTTGGGCGCATGGCTGAGAAAGGCCAGGCCGAAACCGGCCAGCCACAGCAGCAAAACCAGCGTCAGCAGCACGCGGTTTTTGACGGGAGAATGATGAGTCAAAACAATACCTGAGTCCGGTGAGCACGACCCGCAGGCCGTGCTCAGGGCGTCACTGCCCGGTTATTTTTTAACGAAACCTTTTTCCTGCAAATATTTCGCCGCGACCTTTTTCGCATCCTGACCATCCACCGCGATTTTCGCGTTCAGGCCCTGCAACGTTTTGGTATCGAGCGACGCAAACACCGGTTTCAGTAAATCAGGAATGTTCGGATGCGCTTTCAGCGCCGCCTCGCGGATGATCGGCGCTGGCGCGTAAATCGGCTGCACGCCTTTCGGATCTTCCAGCGTTTGCAGGCCCAGCGCCGCCACCGGGCCGTCCGTGCCGTAAGCCATCGCCGCATTGACGCCGGAAGTCTGTTCGGCAGCCGCTTTAATGGTGACCGCCGTATCGCCGCCCGCCAGCGACAGTAACTGCGCCTGATTCAGTTTGAAACCGTAGGCATTTTCAAACGCCGGTAACGCATCCGGGCGCTCGATAAATTCCGCCGAGGCCGCCAGTTTAAAATCGCCGCCGCTGCTGATGAATTTGCCCAAATCGCCCAGGGATTTCAGGTTATGCGCACTCGCCACGTCCTGACGCACCGCGATGGTCCAGGTGTTATTGGCCGGAGACGGGCTGAGCCAGACAATTTTGTTCTGGTCGTAATCGAGCTTTTTCACTTTATCGAAACCGGCCTGGGCATTTTTCCACGCCGGATCTTTATCGTCGGAGAAGAAGAACGCGCCGTTACCGGTGTATTCCGGATAGAGGTCGATTTCACCGGCGGTGATCGCGCCGCGCACTACTTTGGTCGTCCCCAGCTGTAACTTATTGGTGGTGTGAATGCCATTAGCTTCCAGCACCTGAATAATGATGTTGCCGAGCAGCGAACCCTCGGTATCAATTTTGGAGCCGACACGCACGGCGTCATCCGCCGCCTGTGCGCTGAAACTGATGGCTGACACCAGTGCCAGCGCTGCCACGGAAAATCCCCGTACTCGCCCGGTTATTACAGTCATGTTCTATCCTCTTATCGGGTTATGTTGGTTTTGTCGCCCGGCGACTGCTCTTTTTTATTCTTTCACTCATGAAAACAAGCTGCTAACAAGAATAGTCCAATTTTGCGCAGGGGAATGGATGGTGAGCCATAAAAGCAGGCGGCGGTATCGCTGTAAAATGCGTAAATGTTCGAAGCTTATCCGCCGCATTACTTAGGCCACCCTCGTCCGTTTTCCCTGCAGACAGGAGAACCCGATGTCAGTGCAACATCCACACAGAACGCATCCCCGCATGATCAGCGCGGCTATCGCTGACAGTGATCATCACCTGAAATTCGAAAAGATCCGCCTTGGCGCGCCGCGTCGTAATGAAGTCGGCGTACAGATTGTCGCCTGCGGGATCTGCCACACCGATCTCAGTTTTCTGTCGCCCGGCGTGGTGCCGGGCCACGAAGGCGCCGGGATTGTCGATCAGGTCGGCAGCGCGGTGACCGGGGTGAAACCGGGCGATCATGTGGTGCTGTCGTTTCAGTCCTGCGGCCGGTGCGACGCCTGCGAAAATCACCGGCCGGTGGACTGCGAACACTTCTCCACCCTGAATTTTGGCTTCTCACGCCTCGACGGCAGCAGCGCCTATCCGCAGGGTATCGACGGGCACTTTTTCGGTCAGTCGTCGTTTGCCAGTTATGCACTGGTGACGGAACAGAATCTGGTCAAAGTGGATAAATCGCTGCCGCTGGCCACACTCGCGCCCCTCGGCTGCGGCCTGCAAACCGGCGCGGGAACGGTGATGAATACCCTGAAGGTGAAAAAAGGCGACCGCCTGCTGATCACCGGCACCGGCACGGTCGGCATGGCGGCGGTGATGGCGGCAAAAATCGCCGGAGCGAAGGAGATTATCGCCCTCGATCAGCATCAGCACCGTCTGGATCTGGCGCGTGAACTGGGCGCAACAGACGTGCTGAAAACCGGCCAGGAGCGCAATCTGCAAGGGACGCTGGATTACGTCATTGATACGGCGGGCGTACCGGCGCTGGACACCCTCGGACAACAGGCGCTGAAAGACGGCGGCGTGATGGTGCGCCTGACCGGTGCCGGTGGCGCGACGCTGTCACGCGGGCGGAAAATTCTCAGCGTCATTCAGGGGGATTCGGTCGCGCAGGAATTCATACCGACAATGATTTCGTTGTGGCAGGCGGGGAAATTCCCCTTCGATCGCTTACTGCATTTTTACGATTTTGAGGCCATTAATCAGGCGGCAGAAGACAGCAGAAACGGCAAGGTGATTAAGGCAGTTTTGCGCTGGCGACAGCACGCTTAGATCACTTAGTTTTAACTTATAGCCATTTATTTTCACTCAACCCCTAATCAGGACTTGTGACCGGTATCACGTCGCCTCTATGCTGGTTTTTTTGTCAAAAAGCGTAAACACAACAATGTCTGATTCAATTGCGGCCTCTCAGGCCGCCTCTTCAGGGGATTACAGCGCAGCCGACACTGCGTCTGACCAGCCGGTGGTGATTCGTTCCGCTGCCGATATTACTCAGTTAGTGAACCGTGGCGCGGCCAAAATCAGCGACGCGCGCATCGTGATTGCTATCGCACTGGGCGGCGTTTTCCTCGACGCCTACGACCTCGGTGCGCTGGCTTTCGGGATGAAAGATATTACCCGCCAGTTCGGCCTGACGCCTTCCGGCGCGGGCTTTGTGGCATCGGCCATCACCTTCGGGGCGATTGTCGGCGCACTGTTCGGCGGCTATCTGACCGACAAAATCGGCCGTTACCGCGTATTTATGGCTGATATGTTCTTCTTCGTGATTGCCGCGCTGGCCTGCGCCTTTGCGCCAAACGAATGGGTATTGGGCGGCTCACGCTTTGTGATGGGTCTGGGGGTCGGTATCGATTTACCGGTCGCCATGGCGTTTCTGGCGGAGTTCTCAAAACTTCAGGGACGCGGCAATAAAGCCTCGCGCGTGGCGATGTGGTGTCCGACGTGGTACGCGGCGATCAGCGTGTCGTATCTGCTGGTTCTGCTGCTTTACGCGGTGCTGCCGGCTACCCATACCGACTGGTTATGGCGTCTGATCCTCGGTTTCGGCGCAGTACCGGCGATCCTGATTATCGCTATCCGCCACCGTTATATGAATGAATCGCCGGTCTGGGCAGCCAATCAGGGCGACCTGCAAAGTGCGGCGGCGATCCTGCGCAAGTCATACAACATCAATGCCGTCGTGGCAGACGATGCCGATAAGACACCGCAGGTGAAAGTACGTAAAGCCGCATGGCGCAACTACGGCACGCTGTTGCAGGGCGTTTATCTGCGCCGCACCGTGCTGGCGACCGTCACTGCCGTGGCCTCGTCCTTTGCCTATAACGCCGTGGCGTTCGGGCTGCCGGTGATCTTATCCAGCTTCCTGCAACAGTCGATGATCAGCACCATTCTGTTCTCACTCGGCCTGAACCTGTGCTTCGCCTTTGTCGGCGGCCTGATTGCGGTGCGTTATGTCTCGAAATTTGGCGCATGGAAAATGACTTACGCCGGTTACGCCTGCCAGCTGGTCGCGATGATCGGCCTGGCGCTGGTGGGCCGACCGGCCGACGGCGGAGAAGCGGCGATTTCCATCGCCATGCTGGCGTTATTCCTGTTCGGTCAGGGCTTCGGTCCGGGTTCGCACACTATGACATTTGCGTCACTGAGCTATCCGACGTCGCTGCGCGGCATGGGTGTCGGCTTCAACCAGACGCTGATGCGCGGCAGTTCCACGGTCTCGTTGTTCCTGTTCCCGGTCCTTTCCGCGGCGCTCGGCACCGGCGTGTTCTGGGTGATCGCGTTAGCGCCACTGGCAGGCTTAATCGTGCTGACAGCGGTACGGTGGGAACCGTCGGGATATGATGTGGATGCTGAGGATTTTCAGCCGGAAATTAAACCGGAGGCAGCGGTTTAATCGCTGCTAAACGTGCAAGCACTCTTGCATTAGCTTGTACATAGGATAGAGAGATTTCGGTTTCTCACTCATGGTTATCACATGGCCCTTCGTGCCGAAACCGCCCAAAAGGGGAAAGTGCTTTTCCCCTTTTGGATTTCCCCTCGCTTTTTCACTACGCGCTATCGCGGGCACGACGGACATGTTCCGCTGCCAAGATGAGTGGCGCAAAATGTCATCGCTTCGCGATTCCCTCATTTCAGGCTTCGAGCCATGGGTCTCGAACCATTCATTCGGTGCCATTTTTGAGCACGCCAATCAACCTTTTTAAAAGATGAACAACAGTTTGCCGTTGAATTTAAGATCGTGCGGGCGATTCAGAAATCTTGCTGAACGGAGCGGCCTGAAGACCTCAGGCTTCAGGACCGAGAGAAGGCACCGCGAAGCGGCAAGATTTCCAGCCTGTCACTGAGATACCTGAAACATAGCCAGCGAGCGAAGCGCGCAGTGTAAGAGCCCGGGATTCTCAAGGGGTGCGGCGACAGGCGCCCCTTGAGGCCAGTTTGGGTGGCAACCCAAGGTTTTGTGGGTGTGGGCGGCGAGCCCACGGTCTTGACCTTAAAGCCAAATTTGAGCGGCAACCTCAAAGCCTCAGACCACCGCGCTTCTCGGCGCAAACACATACCCGATGTCGTTCTCGATCATCGCGGCGACCAGTTCAAATCCGCCGTTCGGTTTGGCCTGCGCAAATTCCAGTTCGCTGGTGAATACCGGGCTGACCCAGAACTGATTCACCGGATCCCCGTAAATCTTCGGCAAACGCATTTTGTCGGCAGGGCCGCAGAGTGCGGAGGAAATCACGTGGCCTTCAAAACCAAGCGGTGCCATCGGTGACATCAGCGTGTGGCCTTCGCCGAGCCAGCTGAGGGTGGTCCAGGGAACTTGTGCGTAACCGGATAACGCGCTGGCCATCTGCACCGCATTCTCTTCCGTGACGTATTCCTTGCCGACCGAAAAAGCCAGCTCGATGCGGCGGTGTTTTTCCGCTTCGTCATTAAAAACAATGTCGATTTGTGGCATCGGGCGGATGCTCATGCCGACCGTGAAGAAGTAGTAATTTTCTTCATCTTCATGCTGGGATATCGCCATCGGCGGCCAGCAGCCCTGATTGATCAGATAATATTTCAGCGAGGGACCAAAACGATCTTCGTAGGATTCCAGCAGCTTGCGCTGAATTTTCGGCCACGGATTACTGAACTCATTTTGCCAGTCACGCCAGAACAAACGGGTCTTTTCCGCCAGCTCACATTGCGTGTTCGTCGAGGCAGAACCCAGCGGGAAGGTCAGCGGATTCTGTTTAATGCATCCGGCGGAATAACACACCGAATGGTCGATATACAAACTCCAGCCGGGGATCACCGCCAGTAACAATCCCTGATACCACAGTGCCGCGCCGTCATCGCTCTCGTTCCATAAAATCTGGATTTGTGCCGGATCCAGCGGCGCCTCGCCTTCCAGATTACGGCAATACTGCGCCGCCAGCATCGGAGCCATCCCCTGCTCCATCGCGTCGGTATCATCTTTCACCGGCGCGGGCACCAGATTACGCACCCAGCAGGCACGCATTTTCGGAAAACGGTCGCGCAAATCTTCACGGGCGAAAATGTAGAAATACACCACGCGGTTATCCTGCTCGACCAGCGCGGTCAGGGTTTGTTTGTCGTTACTGACTTCAGCAACAATGTCGGACTGGCGCATATGACCTCAGCAAGATTAGGAAGCTTATTATTCCCTGTGATGGTCAGTGTAGAACGGTTATGCCAGCCCGATAACGGGCAATATTCCCAAAAATCTCCGATAAGGCTTTAAAACACGCGCTTTTTTACCTAAGCGGCAAGACTTACGGATAAGTCGCACACTGGGAGAATCGGTTGAGCGCCGACCGGGCCGGGCGCATATCCGCATCGTTAACGATCAGCGAAGACGCCCCATCCGCCGCATGGCGCGATGCCATGAGCCGTTTCTTACCGCCCAGCGCAGCACGCCTGCAATGCGGCGGGTACCGAAACGCACAATTTTACGTTTAGACGGGGAATGGGAAATCCCCAGTTGCGTGGCGGCCCAGTCAGGCAATAATTCAAACCCCGCCTGAATCATCAGGCTGCCAACCGGTTTCGCCAGACGGCTTGGCGCGGGCGCATTTCGCAAGAGTTTGACCACTTCCAGCGTACGTTCGTCGCAGCGCAACTGCGGGCGCATCGCCTGCAAATAGGTTTCTACTGCCGAGACACTTTCCGGCACATTCACCGCGCCGAGGCTTTTCGCCACGCGGGAAAATTCCTGATAATAACGGTTCTGATCCGCCAGGCTGAGCGAAGGATTGCGGTAACGCAGGTGAGATTGCAGGAAACTGTAGGCTTCGGCCACATGCACCCAGACAAGGAGATCCGGGTCGCTGGCGGCATACGGCGTGCCACAGGCATCGGTTCTGGTGACCCGCAGATGAATGGATTTGACCTTATCGATTAACAGGTTGGCCTCGCCGACAGGGGCAAAGGTGGTGGCAGAAATAAACTGGCTGGTACGGCGCAAACGGCCGAGCATATCTTCACGAAACGAGGAGTGATCCCAGACACCGGCCAGCGCCAGCGGGTGCAGCATTTGCAACAGCAACGCACTGACGCCGCCGCAAAGCATGGAGGAGAAATCGCCGTGGATCCGCCAGGTGACGCTTTCCGGACCGAATAATCCCGGGTCGCCCGGCGGTTTCTCAAAGTCTATACCGCCTGACGCCAGGCCCGAAATACTCAGCACCTGGCGTTCTATTCTCTTTCTCAACAATTGTCTGAAATCCGGCATCCGTTAATGTGCAGCAGTGCTGATAACGGTCGCTTTAGCCAGTTGCGGCCAGATATTCATGACCACGTCGATAAGCCGGTTCAGTTCATCCGAACTTGCGCCATCACGCGCCTGAACCGAGAAGCCCTGAATGGTGCAGGCGAGGTATTTCGCCAGCAGGGCGCTGTCGGTCACAGCGGTCAGATCGCCGCTCTGTTTTTTCTTCTCGAAATATTCAAACAGAGTGCGTTCCTGCGAGAGGTGGCGTGCACGCAGCATTTCGGCAATATCCGCAGACGATGAAGACATCCCGGATGATGCGCTGATCATAAAGCAGCCACTTGGCGTGTCGCAGTCGGTAAACAGCTCAACGATGGCACGTAGATAGCGCCCGACCGTATCCTCGACGGACAAATCTGTTCTGCTCAGTAAACATGAGCTCTTTTCGTAAAAGTTTTTCAGATAATGTTCAACGGCTGCGCGGAAAAGCCCTTCTTTGTTGCCAAATTCGGCATACAGAGTAGGCGCTTTCGCACCGGTTGCTTCGACCAAATCAGCTAATGACGTGGCCTCATAACCATGGCGCCAGAATAAATTCAGGGCCTTGCTCAGAGCAGTTCCACGGTCGAACTGTTTTGGGCGACCGCGACTTTTCCGGACCAAAGCCGTCTGTTCAGTGCTCATACACCCTCCTTCCATCACCATTGTGATTATGGTTATAAAAACTTATCGTTGAAATAAGTTAACGATCATTATTAAAAATAGTTGCGCACAAGTCCAGCGGAGTTTATCATTTAATTATCGAGCGATAAGAAAATCACTCACACCCGCAAAGCAGCACAGCTAAAGACGCTTTTTATAAGCAATAAACCCAGGACGTAACATCATGAGTAACTTCAAAATCCTTCTTGCAGTTCTGGCATTGACCGCTGTACCGGTTGCCAACGTTGCCGCACAGCAGGTTATCATGATGCCTTTACAGAGTCAGGAAGTCGCCATGGTCAATGTGACCGGTGACAGTAACTTTTGTAACCCGGCTACCTGCGCGAACAAAAAAGTCGAACAGGGCCGAATTCCAACTTCTCCGACTCAGCCACCTGCACCTTCGACCTCTGGTCATCAGCCCCCTTCTATCTATTACTAAAGAAGAGTGGCACCTGACGACAGATTGTCAGGGCAGGAATAACGATAAGGCGGCCTGTGTCGCCTTATCTTTTTCGTCGCCGACCCCTGTTTTATCACCCTCTCCGGTCAGAACCAACCATTAACTTAGCGATCATTAAAGATTCATTCAGCTCATTTTTAGATAAGCCCTATCCCTGTGAGTTTGGTGAATCATTTTAAAAACATAAATTTAACAAAACCAAAACAAGATGCCGTTTTGATGTGATGCGTGTCACAGCAAAATAAGTTAACGCTCATTAAAAAAACATCTTGCACAAACTCTCAACACCCCTTACCATTTACTTATCGAACGTTAACTAATAAATAACGTTGACCCGACACTGAGGGTTCGAAAGAAGAATCCCCGAACAACAGATTAATGAACAGGACAAGACATCATGAAAAACATCGCAATGACACTCGCAGCTCTGACACTGGCTACCGCTTCTTTCTCTGCCCTGGCAGCTACTGAAGTTCAGTCCGCTCCGGCAGGTGAACAAACCATCGGGACCATCAGTGCTTCTTCAAACGGCAACCTGAGCACCCTGCAGTCAAAACTGAATGCTAAAGCGACAGAAGCCGGTGCAACGTCTTACCGCATCATCGGTGCTTCTGGTGAAAACCACTTGTACGGTACCGCAGAGCTTTATAAATAAGCCCGCTGGGGTCCGCTAGAAGATTGTTCCGCACAATTAGTTAACGATTAATAAATAAATCAGTTGCGCAGTTTGTGATCAAGGTCTAACATTTACTTATCGAACGTTAATAAATAACGTCGGACTGAAAAATCACCTGCTGATAAAGAGATATAAGGAAGACCATCATGAAAAACGTAAAAATGACATTAGCTGCAATTGCCCTTGCTACCGCATCATTCTCGACGCTGGCGGCAACAGAAGTTCAGTCTGCCCCTGCCGGTCAGCAAGCTATCGGTGTGGTCAGTGCAACATCAAGCAATGACCTGTCCAGCCTGCAGAATAAACTGAATGCCAAAGCCAATGACGCCGGTGCAAGTTCATACCGCATCATCGGTGCATCCGGTGAAAATCACCTGTACGGCACAGCTGAGCTGTATAAATAAGCACTGAGTTTTAAGGGTAAAACGACATTGAGTTGACGATTAAAAAACTGAATGTTGTATCGGACAGAAGACAGCTTTGCCCATTAAATGAACGTTGATGACAACGCCTGGCAAAGCTTAAAAAATCGAATTGAGGAAACCATCATGAAAAACATTACTATGACTCTCGCCGCCATTGCGCTGGCAACCGCTTCATTCTCTACCCTGGCGGCAACAGAAGTTCAGTCTGCGCCTGCTGGTCAGCAAGCAATCGGTGTGGTCAGTGCGACATCCAGCAATGACCTGTCCAGCCTGCAGAATAAACTGAATGCCAAAGCCAATGACGCCGGTGCAAGTTCATACCGCATCATCGGTGCATCCGGTGAAAACCACCTGTACGGTACTGCAGAGCTGTATAAATAAGCTGATGTAAGCAGTAAAGAGCAGTAAGCAGAAGAGGCGGCGTTTGCCGCCTTTTTCGTGTCCGGGATTTACACCAAAAAAATCAGTGAGCCGAACTTTTCAGCTGGTTGTCCTGCTGATGTTGCTCCAGTGCGAGTTCGATCAGGCGCGTGATCAGTTCGCTGTAACCTACACCGCTGGCGGCCCAGAGTTTCGGATACATGCTGATATTGGTGAAGCCCGGCAGCGTGTTGATCTCATTGATGATCACTTCTCCCTGCTCCGTCAGGAACACATCAACGCGCGCCATGCCGCGACATTCCAGCACCTGAAATGCCTGTAAAGCGATAGCACGGATACGGTCGTGCGTTTCCTGCGGTAGATCCGCCGGAACGGCAATCGATGCACCGGATTCATTGATGTATTTGGTGTCGTAGGAATAAAAATCGTCGTGCAGGATCACCTCGCCGCAGACGCTGGCCTGCGGGAAATCATTACCCAGCACCGCACATTCAATTTCACGCCCTTTGATTGCCGATTCCACCAGCACTTTATGATCGAAACTGAACGCCTGATCCAGGGCGCGTACAAAGCCCGCTTCATCGCTGACTTTACTGACGCCCACGGAAGAACCCTGATTAGCCGGTTTGATAAACAGCGGTACCCCGAGTTTTTTCGACACATCGGCAAAGGTATTTTTTTGACGGTTGGCGCGGGTCAGACAGACAAAGGGCGCCACGGATAAACCGGCATCACGCAGCAAACGTTTGGTGACATCTTTATCCATGCTGACTGCCGACCCCAGCACGCCGGAGCCAACAAAGGCGATGTTGGCCATGCGCAGCAACCCCTGCAATGAACCATCTTCGCCCAGCGTGCCGTGCACGATCGGGAAGATCACGTCCACCTGCGACAGCGCGCTGGCACTGTGGGTTTCGATTAGCTGATTTTCAGTCTGACCGGGGATCAGCGCGACCTGATTATTCGAGCGGTTCAGGGCAATCAGCGACGGATTTTCAGCGTTGATCAGATAATTACTGGCATCGTTAATGTGCCACTCACCTTTTTTATCAATGCCCAGCAAAGTCACCTCAAAACGCTGTTTATCAATCGCATCCACAATGTTTTTTGCCGACTGCAGTGACACTTCATGCTCTGCCGATTTACCGCCAAAAATAATACCAACCCGTAATTTACTCACCTGCTGCTCCTTGTCGCCCGCCTCAGCGGACGGCCAATTTTCTGTAAACAATCCTGCTAAACCACCACGACTAATCAACAACAAACAGTTTCGCGCCAACCGGTGTGGATGAACGATGCGCTTCGGCGTTGTCCGCCACCTGATAACTCATGCCCGGCGACAGGGTAAAAGTACGCCCGTCTTCAAGACGCGTGTGAAGCTCTCCCTCAAGGCAAAACAAAACGTGCCCTTTACTGCACCAGTGATCGGCTTCATAACCTGCGGAGTATTCGACGATACGCACACGGATATCGCCAAATTTTTGCGTACGCCACAGCGCCATACCGGCATCACCCGGATGCTGCGTCGGTGTGACGTCGCTCCAGTCAGTCGTGCAAAACGGAATCGCCTCAAGTTTCATGAGTTTCTCAAAGTCGGAAAATGGAAGGAAAGCCAGCATAAAAGTGAGCGGTAAATTTATCAATCGCTTGCTGAAAACAAATCATTAACACTCTGCCGCAAAGTTACGTAAAGCCGACTTTTCTGAGAGACAGACGACAGCCCGCGTATGGCGGGGCTGCGGAGAAAGCAGGCTGAGTGCTTAAAACGGTTGTGTTGCATGAGGTGTCTGTGGGACAGAGTTCACATTTTATCGACTATGCTTAATGTTCTGTTGAGAAAGAACACAGACAGGCGCACGCACCTCAATTCCAACGCGTTGTTCATTTATTCACAGCGCGCCACAAAACAAGGAGCAACATATGCCATATCAAACAATCAATCCGTTCAACAATAAGCTCATCAAAGAATATCAAACACATAATGATCAGCAGGTTGAAGAAGCGCTCTCCACCGCCCACGCCCTGTACAAATCTGACTGGGGCCAGGGCGATATTAAGCAGCGCGTTAACGTACTGCATAAATTGTCTGAACTGATGGCTTCCCGCGTCGATGAACTGGCGGAAGTGGTCAGTGTTGAGATGGGGAAACTCATCGGTCAGAGCCGCGGCGAAGTACAAATTTGCGCAGATATTGCGAAATTCTACGCGGAAAACGCCGAAGAATTTCTCAAACCTGTGCCTTATAAATCCGATCTCGGCGAAGCCTGGGTTGAGCATCATCCGATAGGGATCATCATGGCCGTCGAGCCGTGGAACTTCCCGTTCTATCAGCTGATGCGCGTGCTGGCACCGAATCTGGCGTCCGGTAACAGTGTGGTGGTGAAACATGCCAGCATCGTGCCGCATTGTGCCCAAACATTTGAGAAACTGGTTACCGAAGCGGGCGCGCCAAAAGGGGCGTATACCAATCTGTTTATCTCTCAGGATCAGGTCAGTGCCATCATCGATGATGATCGCGTTCAGGGTGTCGCGCTCACCGGCTCGGAAAAAGCCGGTGCCGTAGTGGCCTCACGCGCTGCCAGTAAGCTGAAAAAATCGACGCTGGAACTGGGCGGCAACGATGTGTTTGCCGTGCTTGATGATGCGGATATCGACAAGGCTGCGAAAGCGGGTGCGCAGGCGCGTGTTTCCAACGCCGGTCAGGTCTGTACCGCCGCCAAGCGTTTCATTGTTCATGAAAAAATCGCCGATGAGTTCCTTAAAAAATTCACCGAACACTTTAAGGCGCTGAAGATTGGCGATCCGCTGGATTCGTCCACCACGCTGGGGCCACTGTCGTCAGAAGAAGCCCTGAAAACCCTCAGCAAACAGGTCGATGACGCCGTGAAACATGGGGCGAAACTGCACTTTGGCGGTAAAAAAGTCGAAAACAATCCGGGTAACTTTTATGAGCCGACGATCCTGACGCACATCACCCGCGATAACCCGGCCTATTTCGAGGAGTTCTTTGGCCCGGTTGCACAGGTGTATGTGGTGAAAAATGATGAGGAGCTGGTGAAACTTGCCAATGACTCCCATTACGGCCTCGGCGGTTCCCTGTTCACCACCGATCTGACCCGCGCCCGTAAGCTGGCAAGCCAGATTGAGACCGGCATGGTATACGTCAATTCCCCGACGGATACCGCAGCAGAACTGCCGTTCGGCGGCGTGAAACGCTCCGGTTTTGGCCGCGAACTCTCTGATCTCGGTATCAAAGAATTTGTGAACCAGAAACTGGTGGTGCTGGCCGCGAAGTCCTGATTTCCTTGCACCTCCCCTTCGCAGGGGAGGTGCAAGCGGGAAACTACGTAAAGTAGAACCGGATAATGTGGAAGAACACCGGGGCGGCGAAGCACAGGGAATCGATGCGATCCATCATGCCGCCGTGCCCTTCGATCATGGCGCCAAAATCTTTAACACCCCGGTCGCGTTTGATCGCCGACATGCACAGGCCGCCAGCGAATCCCAGCAGGGTGATAATCAGGGAAATCAGCGCCGCCTGCCACGGAGCGAACGGCGTGATCCACCACAGCAGTGTACCCACCAGCGTGGCGCTGAGGATACCGCCGACAAAGCCTTCGAGGGTTTTATTCGGGCTGAGACGCGGCGCAATCGGGCGTTTACCGAACAGTTTGCCAAACACGTACTGCAACACGTCCGAAATCTGCACCACAATCATCAGGAACAGCAGCAGCTTGATGTTCTGATTCTCATAGCCCGGAATATTCAGCATCAGCAGCGCCGGTGCGTGGCTGATGCAATAAACCGCCAGCATCATGCTCCACTGAATTTTCGCGCTGCGCTCGAGGAAATTCACGGTATCGCCAGCCAGCGCCATACGGGTGGGAATAAACAGGAACGCATACACCGGAATGAAAATGGCAAAAGTGCCGTACCAGCGTTCGCCCACCAGCAGATATTGCAGCGGCAGCATGATGAAGAAACACCAGAACAGCGCCTCGTGGTCGCCGCGTCGCGTCGGGGTCAGCGTGATGCATTCGCGCAGCGCCAGAAACGACATCACCGCAAACAGCAGCGTCGAGCCGACTGGCCCGAACCACATCGCCATCACGGATAAAATACACATCATCCACCAGGCGCGGATGCGGGCATTCAGGTTAGCGACGACCGGCGTATTGCCTTTTACCAGCGCAATCAGATACCCCAGAATGCTGGCGATCAGTAACAGACCGAACAATCCGCACAGTAAATAAACTAATGATTTATCCTGAAAATTCATGATGCCAGTGCCTCCAGAGCCGTCCTTGCACGAAGCAGGAATTCCGTTTTGTCTTCCCCTTCCCTGATCCCTTCTACCGGTTCACCAAAGGTGGCGGAACACAGGATCGGCACCACCAGCCGTGAGCCTTTCGGCAACACACGGTTAAGGTTTTCGAGATACACCGGTACCAGTTCCACATCCGGATTCATTTTCGCCAGATGCCAGATCCCGCTTTTGAAAGGAGAGATTTCTTCACCGTTGCCGCGTGTGCCCTCGGGGAAAATAATCAGCGACTGGCCTTTGCGCAGCGGGTCATTCATCAGTTCCAGCGCGTTATTCGGCTGTTCGGTCTGCTTTTCGGCAGGGCGACGTTTGATAAGCACGGCGTTAAACACCCGGCGGGCGATGTAACGGCGCAATTTTGAGGAAAGCCAGTAATCGGCTGCCGCCACCGGACGGACGTTGCCGCGTAACCGCGCGGGAAGACTGGCCCAGATCACCATGCCGTCAAGATGGCTGGAGTGGTTGGCGTAGTAAATCCGCGCCTGTTTTCCCGGCAAGGGTGCCAGCCAGCGGGCGCGGATGCCCGTCAGCAAACGGCATAAGCGCACCAGAAAACCCGCCACCAGACGGCCATCCAGCGGTAATTTAGTCTGATAATCCATCATCATTTCCTTGTTTGTCAGCCTGCGTATGCAGGTCACGCAATATCCCTGCACCACGACGCCAGCAGGTTACCAGCGCGCCGAGGCAGATTATGATCAGGCAGGTCAGCAACAGCAGTTGCCCCCACTGGACGGGCAGGAAGATCGCCACTACCGCACCGGCACACAAGATCGCCATACGGTGCTGTTTCGCCATCGGCCCGAGAAATTGCTGTTTCAGCCCGCAGGTCCCGCCGAGCAGACGCAGATACGCCGTCATCAGCGCCAGCAATGCCGCTGCCCAGCCGAGGATGGCCGCCTCCGGCCAGGCCGTCAGGCTGTAACCGACGCCGAGTAAAATCAGCGTATCGGAAACGCGATCCGGCAACTCGTTATACACCGGCCCCGCCGGGCTGCCCATGCCGCCTTCGACCGCCACCATGCCGTCGAGCAGATTGCAGATCAGCCGCCCCTGAATCATCAGCGCGGCCAGCAGCAGGAAAATTCCCCGCCCGACGGCTGACCCGACATAAAATGCCAGCAGAAAACTCAGCCCGGACACCAGCGCAAAGGCCATGCTGGCGACCGAAATCTGGTTGGGCGTCACACCCTTATTTTTCAGCCAGCGCGCACTGTCTTTCGCCCAACGCTTATCCCGCGTGGTAATCGGGCGCCGGTCTTTTAAATTCAGATCCATAAATAACATCCCTTTATATGTCAGGGGTTAACCCTGTTTTTTGTCCGCCCTGAACGGGCGAGCAGATAGTATAAAAGTTGACTGCCTGATGACACTTTTTTGTTCTGAAATCACCGTGAACTTTTTCCATGCGACAGCTTATGCTTTTTTGACGCGGGCTTAGATTATTTAATTGGTTGCGAAAATCAGCCGATATGTTAAAACTCTGCTACAGAGTATTAGACGGCTAAACGTCTGAATCCCCATCCGTCTATTTAATAAGGCCGAACCTCCAGTGACCTCCTCCCTCCTTGAGATGCGCAACATCTCGATTTCCTTTGCCGGTTTCCCTGCCCTGCGCCAGGTGGATTTCACGCTGGAAGGCGGATCCGTCCACGCATTAGTCGGCGCGAACGGCGCGGGAAAATCGACGCTGATGGCGGTGCTTTCCGGCACGCATGACCATTACAGCGGGCAAATCAGCATCGACGGCACGGCGGTTAACATCCGTCTGCCGCATCATGCCCGCGAGCACGGTATTCATCTGGTTCAGCAGGAGGTTGATGTCGCGCTGGTGCCGACGCTTAACGTCGCCGAAAACATCATGCTCGATCGCCTTGCCGAACCGGGTCATCTGCACAACTGGCCGCAGCTTTATCGTCAGGCGCAGTTGCTGACCGAACAACTCGGGCTGAACATCAGCCTGAGGGCGCGCATCGACAGTTGCACGCTGGCAGAGAAACAGCTGATTTTGCTGGCGCGGGCGTTATCGCATAAATGTCGTTTTCTGATCCTCGATGAGCCCACCGCCCCGCTCGATCAGGCGGAAAGCGCACGACTGTTCGCGCTGGTACGCAAGCTGAAAGCCGCCGGAATGGCGATTGTGTTTATCTCGCACCGTATTCATGAACTGCGCGATATCTGCGATCGCATGACCGTATTGCGCGACGGGCGTCTGGTGAGTGATGACAGTATGGACGGCCTGAGCAATGAGCACATTATCGAGAAAATGATCGGCCATCAGCTCGACGATATTTATCCGCCGCGCCGCCCGCCGCACAGCGGTGAAACCCTGCTGAGCATTCAGGGTATGCACGATAAAGACAAACTGCGTGATATCTCGCTGCGTCTGCATCGCGGGGAAATCCTCGGTATTGCCGGGCTGGCCGGTGCCGGGAAAACCGAACTGTGCAAGGCGCTGTTTGGTGCGACGCCGAGCCAGGTCGACAGCGGTGAGCTGAACGGCAAACCGTGGAAGCCGAAAGAACCGCATCTTTCCGTAGAACAGGGACTGGCGCTGGTACCGGAAGAACGGCGCAAGGAAGGGATTTTCATTGACGAAAATATCCCGATGAACCTCAGCGTCACCGCCGACGACACCTTTTCGCGCTGGAGCATTTTCAGCGGGCGTCAGTCGTTGTCGTGGGCAAAAGACATTATCAGCCGCTTAGGCATTCGCGCTTCCGGGCCGATGCAGAAGCTGGCCCGGCTTTCCGGCGGCAACCAGCAAAAGGTCGCCATCGGAAAATGGCTGCGCAGTGAGAGTCAGGTGTTGATCTTTGACGAACCGACCAAAGGCGTAGACATCAAGGCCAAAACGGACGTGTTCAGGCTGATCGACGGCCTGGCGCAACAGGGAAAAGGCATTATTTATGCTTCCGGTGAGTTCGCCGAACTGGTCGGTTTATGCGACCGCATTCTGGTGTTATGGGACGGCCGGATTGTCGCCGAACTGAACGCCGCAGACGTCGACGAAGAAACCTTATTAACCTATTCAACCGGAGGAATCCCCGCGTGAACAAAGCCGTGGTGAGTAAAGAAAACGTGCCCGACGCCCCGCAACCGTGGCGTCATCAGCTGTTCGAGTTTTTGTATAAATGGGGCATGTTGCTGACCGTGGTATTGCTGATCGCCGCGTTTGGCATCGCCTCCGATAACTTCCTCGAACCTTCGAATATCATCAATATTCTGCGCTCGATTGCCATCGTCACGGTAATTGCCATCGGCGTGTCGATCTCACTGGCCGTCGGCGGCTTCGATTTATCCGTCGGCTCAACGGCATCGCTTGCCAATGCGCTGGTGATTTCGATGTTCGTCTGGCACGGATTCGGTACCACAGAAGCCATTCTGATCACGCTGGCGCTGTGTACGCTGGTCGGCCTGTTTAACGCCTTTCTGATCGTGATCCTGAAAATTCCTGACATGCTGGCCACCCTCGCCAGTCTGTTTGTGATTCAGGGCGCAGCGATGACCTACAGCTACGGCGGCTCGATCACTGAAAACATGTTATTGCCCAGCGGTGACATGGCCGAAGGCACGGTCCCTGCGGTGTTCAGCCTGCTCGGTCAGGTGCCGGTGATTGTGATCGTGATGGCCGTTGTCACTGTCGCGGTGCAGCTGTTTATGTCGCTGACCAAACATGGCCGCCGCATGTACGCCATCGGCGGCAACCCGCTGGCCGCACGTCTGGCGGGGATCCGCACCGCGCGCTACCGGGTGATTGCTTATGTGATGTCATCGGTGCTTGCCGGTGCGGGCGGAATATTGCTGGCTTCGCGCATTGGTTCTTCTCAGGTCAATGCCGGTGGCGGTTATCTGATGGACGCCGTTGCCGCCGCGTATATCGGTTTCTCACTGGCCGGTTCCGGTAAGCCGAATGCGCTGGGAACCCTGCTCGGCGCGGTGATTTTAGGCGTGTTGTCGAACGGGCTGGTGATGTTATCGGTGCCGTATTATGCGATGGATATCATTAAAGGGCTGGTGCTGGCAGTGGCGCTGGCGCTGACGTATATCCAGAAGCGGTGATTTTTTTCCGTGATATCAGATTTCAGGCATAAAAAAACCGCTCAGCTGAGCGGTTTTTGCTTTCGTTTTCGTGTAACGACGAGACGTTACGCAAAAGCGAAGAATTAGAAGCGGTAACCCACGCCTGCGATCCAGGTGCCAACATCAACACTGCGGATGCGGGACTGTTCGTAGGAAACGTCAAGAGCAACGTTTTCGATTGGGTTGAACTGCAGACCAGCACCGTAAGAGAAACCGTAATCGCTTGAATCGTATTTTTCACGGCCAGCGGTAGATGCTGCTGATTCGGTGTACTGAGATTTACCGTAACCCACACCTACAACACCGTAGATGGAAGCCCAGTCGTTCAGACGGTAAGCAGGACCTGCAGTGATGCCGTAGTATTGACCTTTACGGTAGTCACCAGAAGCCGGAGTGCTGTCGTCTTCAATGTAAGTGAAAGAACCGATAACGCCCAGTGGGTTGTTATCTTGTTCGTAGCGGTATTTTAAGTTGAAGCCGTTTGCTTTGTTAGCAACGCCTTGCATATCACCCTGTGCGTAGCCAGCGGTAACGGTGCTGGTATCAGCGAATGCGCTTGTAGAAACGCCCAGTGCAACAACGCAAGCTAATGCGGAAAGACATGCGATTTTTTTCATAATAACCACCTCAAAAAGAGAAACCAAAGTAACCTTCACGTTTGAAAATATAACAAAAAGCAGTGTGAAACTCTGCCTGATTATAGATGTCCAAAGCATCATATGGTGTAACAGAAAGTTTCCAACATAGTGTATCCTTATAATTTTATTGTGATTTTTGCCACAAAAACTATAAGGTAAACTTATTGAACTTTTTAAGATTAGCAGATAAATCCTAAAGTTTTGGACAAAAAATGAACTATTTTCAGCCATTTTTTCAGAAAGCCGCTCCAAAAAAAACTTTTTTTCAGAGATTTTTTCTCTCCTGATTTCCCACTACACTGACTGCTCTTTACCTTTCTTTTCAAAACTATAAATCTGAAGTTCCGGATTCATGGGATCACCTCAAAAGGCGCAATGGATGACACAGTCAGGACAACATAAGCCGCAGGAATCTGCGACGCATAACAACAGCCCTCCGGTTCCCGCATTACCGAAAAAAGCCTCTCCGCTGATTGCGATTCTGTTGTTACTGATCGCCATGCTTTCCCTGCAGGGGGGCGCGTCACTGGCAAAAACCCTGTTCCCCGTGGTTGGCCCGCAAGGCGTCACGGCGCTGCGTCTGGGTATCGGCTCGATCCTGTTGCTTCTCTATTTTCGTCCGTGGCGCCTGAAAATGCGCGGCGGTAATTTGCGGGCGCTGCTGATGTACGGGCTGGCGCTCGGCTGTATGAACTATTCGTTTTATCTGGCGCTGCGGACGGTGCCGCTGGGTATTGCCGTTGCACTGGAATTCACCGGCCCGCTGGCGGTCGCGATGTTCTCCTCACGCCGTCCGGTCGATTTTATCTGGGTGGTGCTGGCGGTGCTCGGCCTGTTGTTTCTGTTGCCGCTCGGGCAAAGTGCCGGTGGCGTCGATCTGAAAGGGGCGTGTTTTGCGCTGATCGCCGGGGCCTGCTGGGCGGTGTATATTCTGGCCGGACAGCGCGCAGGCAGCAGTTACGGGCCGGGGACTGCCGCGATGGGTTCCCTGATTGCTGCGTTAATCTTCTTCCCGATCGGTGCCGTTCAGGCGCATACCTCGATTTTCAGCTGGGAAATTTTGCCGCTGGGCTTGCTGATCGCCCTGCTCACTTCCGCCATCCCCTATTCACTTGAAATGATGGCGCTGACCAAACTGCCTGCCAAAACCTTCGGGACGCTGATGAGCATGGAACCGGCGATGGCCGCCCTTTCCGGCATTATCTTCCTCGGGGAATTCCTGACGGCAACACAGTGGCTCGGGCTGGCGGCGATTATCGCGGCCTCTGCCGGTTCCACGCTGACGCTGCAACGTAAAACCAAAATCGAAACGGTGGATATTCCCGGCAATACGCCTTCCGGTAAATAATCCTGCCCCTTTTCTGCTAAAAAGCCGCGTGTTCAGAACGTGGCTTTTTTCTTTGGTATCAAGGCATTAAAAATAACGTTCGTTTATTTCACTTTTTTATCGTTTTTCCTGCATCCAAAAGCAGGGGGTCATTCGTATGTATAGAGGTGAGGCAAGACCTTACCTACTTAACACTCTAAGGACACCATCATGAAAACCTTACTCCGTACCGCAATCTGTGCTTCTCTGCTGCTGAGCACTGCGTCAATGGCAGCAATGATGTCCCAGAGCACCACCATGGTCGGTGGCGCTGAAATGTATCCGTCCAAAAATATCGTCGAAAATGCCCTGAATTCGAAAGACCACACCACGCTGGTCGCGGCAGTGAAAGCCGCCGGTCTGGTAGATACCCTGCAGGGCAAAGGGCCGTTTACTGTTTTCGCCCCGACCAACGCGGCCTTCGCAAAATTACCGGCGGGCACCGTGGATAATCTGGTGAAACCTGAAAACAAAGCCACGCTGACCAGCATCCTTACCTATCACGTGGTGGCAGGTAAATATGAAATGAAAGATCTGGAAAAACTGCTGAAAAAAGGCAACGGCACGGCGGAACTGAAAACCGTTAACGGCCAGCCACTGTGGATCATGAATAACGGTCCGCACAATATTCAGCTCAAAGATGGCAAAGGGAATGTCGCCAATATCAGCACTTATGACGTCCAGCAGAAGAACGGTGTGATCGACGTCATTGATACCGTCCTGATGCCAAAATAATACCGACTATACTGAGGGCATGATTTCTCTTATGAAACAGCACCTCAGTAAGTCAGGACGGGCGAATGCATGACAATTTTTTAGTTAAGCCAACACCAGAGAAAGCGCCGGAAATCCAGCGCGAACTGATGAGCGCCATGGCCGTTGGCGATCGTCAGGCATTTGAGCAGTTATATCGTCTGACGTCCCCCCGGCTGTTCGCCGTCGCATTACGCATGTTGCGGCGACATGCCTGGGCAGAAGAAGTGTTACACGACAGCTATATCACCGCGTGGAACCGCGCCGCCTCTTATAATCCGGCGCTCAGTTCCCCGATGACCTGGCTCACGCACATTGTCCGCAACCGCGCTATCGACTGGATGCGCGGGAGCGACAACCAGTTAGATGAACTGGATGACACAATGGGCGACAGCGATGCCAGCGACAACGATGAACCCTTGCAACGGCTGCAACAGGACAGCGACGCCAAAATTCTCGCCGCCTGCCTCGCGCACCTTCCCGCCGAACAACGACAAAGCCTGATCCTTGCCTATTATCAGGGCCTGTCGCACGGCGAGGTGTCATCCCATCTGCAACAACCTCTGGGGACGATCAAAAGCTGGATCCGTCGCGCCCTGGATCACTTAAAGAGCTGCGTCGGACTATGAAAAGCAGAAGCCATTATCATGCTGCCCTCGCGGCTGAATATGCGCTCGGCACGTTGCGCGGCGCAGCCCGGAGACAGTTCGAGCAAAAAATGCAGGCGGATCCTGAACTGGCGGCGGAAGTTGCCCGCTGGCAGGAAGCCTTCACCCAACTGGATAATCAGATTGTGACGGTGATCCCTCCCGCGTCGGTGTGGAAGCGCATTCAGCATAGTCTCGCGCTCCAGCCTGTCCGCCTGTTGCCGGCATCTAAAAGACCGGTGCGCGGTTATGTTGGCTGGGTGCTGGCCGCCGGGCTTGCCGCATTGCTGCTGATCCCGCGCCTGCTGGTGCAGCCAGAAGCACCGACACCGGTGGCGATTCTGGCCAGCAGCGCAGGTGCGCAAAGCGGCCAGTGGGTGGTCAGTGTCGATAAAAGCACCCGCAGCCTGATGCTGACGCCGCTGAATGCGCAGAGTATTGCCACGGACCGCAGCCTCGAACTGTGGGCCATTCCGCCGGGCGGCAAACCCCGCTCGCTCGGCTTGCTGAACACCCAACAACCGACGCAACTGACGCTGGCCGCGAAGATGCCTGATCCGGGCTATACGCTGGCGATAAGCCTGGAGCCGCGCGGGGGGTCGCCGACCGGACAACCGACCGGTGCCGTACTCTACAGTGGCGCGCTGAGAATGTAGCTGAGAATATCGTAGTGGGCTTATTATCCCGGCGGCGTCATTTCTGCCGGGATAATAATCTTTGCGGATTAACACTGTAATCATTCTTATTTGTTAATATGTCTCATTCCAGTCTGGATATACCGCAACCCTCCCCCGGCGAATATATATCCCGATATTTCATGTTACATTCATTAATACTTCACCCGTAAAAAATGAAAACCACAAAAAACATGAAGCCCGTTCAGGAACATTCCTATCTCACTTTGAAAACAGTGTGATACGGTAAATACCTGTGTGGTGTAACGCATCACATGGCGGCAGCTATCATAGCGATAGGAATGACTGCCCGGCAAAATGCCCATTTATTGCTATACTGTATGCAGTTCTGAAATACCTATTAATTAACAGTAAGCGAAACAAGGAGATCTAAATATGAGTACCGCTAAACTGGTCAAAACGAAATCTTCTGAACTTATCTACACACGCAACGATTTAGATGAAAGCGTTAAACTGAATACTATCAAGGTGCTGAACCGTCTGGTGACGGAATATATCGATTTATCGCTGATCACCAAACAGGCTCACTGGAATATGCGTGGCGCAAACTTTATTGCCGTCCATGAAATGCTTGATGGTTTCCGTACTGCGATTATTGATCATCAGGACACCATCGCAGAACGTGTGGTGCAATTAGGCGGCGTGGCACTGGGTACCGTGCAGGTGGTGAATGATAAAACCCCGCTGAAAAGCTACCCGACCAATATCCACACCGTGCAGGAACATCTGAAAGCACTGGCTGAGCGTTATGGCGTGGTCGCGAACGACACCCGTAAAGCCATCGGCGAAGTTGAAGATGAAGATACCGCAGATATTTTCACTGCCGCATCGCGCGACCTGGATAAATTCCTGTGGTTCATTGAATCCAATATCGAGTAATCAGGACTCGGTAGCCGCAGTGATAGGCTGCGGCAATATGTATGAAGATCAATGCGAAGCGGGCGGGTGGTGATCACCGGCCCGTTTTTACTTTTTCTGAGGTCATTCCGGAGGTCAGTCATGGCAAGCGGTTGGGCGCAGGATGGCGCCGTTCAGGATCAGATCGATTCGACAGTCAGCGATGCCGTCGAACGCGCACGTCAGTCCCTCGGACATGGCGAAAGTGCGCACTATTGCAAAGAGTGCGGAGAGCCAATCCCCGAAGCCCGCAGAAAAGCACTTCAGGGCGTTCAGTATTGTGTGAACTGTCAGGCCGCACTGGACAAAAAACAGCAGGATCACGCCGGATATAATCGTCGTGGCAGCAAAGACAGCCAGTTACGCTAGCACTTTTTCTTATATACCCATGCACCATTATGGTTCAACGAAAGCTATTTCCTGCGTGAATACTCCCTTCCCTTCCTTTACATCTGCTTCAAAACTGAGCACTCGTTTTCCCCATGTTCCGGGAAAGTTAGGGCGAGTTATCATTTGAGCAGCGCATTTGTTAATTAATGATTGTTTAAAAGACAACATCTGGTTAATGATGAGGCTGTGCACCATGAGAGAACATGACAACTTGTCACAACGCACCATAATGGTGCCCTGCTGCCGTGAATGTCAGCTTGATCGGTTCAGCACGACGTTAAGCCATTGAATTTTAATATGCATCGTTTTTGGCATGAATATTGCATAAACAGGCCGTAATATAAAGTCGTTCCCATAATATGTACAAAGGAAATTCACTGATGAAGTCACTCTTAAAAGTTTCCCTGGCCGCGTTAACCCTGGCCTTTGCCGTTAGCTCCCACGCAGCAGATAAAAAACTGATCGTAGCTACCGACACTGCGTTTGTACCGTTTGAATTCAAACAAGGCGACAAGTACGTCGGCTTCGACATTGACCTGTGGGACGCGGTCGCCAAAGAGATGAAAGTCTCTTATGAACTGAAACCAATGGATTTTGGCGGCATCATTCCTGCCCTGCAAACACATAACATCGATCTGGCGCTGGCGGGTATCACCATCACGCCGGAACGTAAAAAAGCGATCGACTTCTCTGACGGCTATTACAACAGCGGCCTGATGGTGATGGTTAAGAGCAACAACGACGCGATCAAAAGCGTTGCTGATCTGAAAGGCAAAACCGTGGCAGTGAAAAGCGGCACCAGCTCCGTGGATTACATGAAAGCCAACGTGCAGACCAAAGATCTGCGTCAGTTCCCGAACATCGACAGCGCCTATATGGAACTGGGCACAGGCCGTGCTGATGCGGTGATGCACGACACGCCAAACATTCTGTACTTCATCAAAACTGCCGGTAAAGGTCAGTTCAAAGCGGTCGGTGATTCACTGGCGGGTCAGCAATACGGTATCGCTTTCCCTCAGGGCAGCGACCTGCGTGAAAAAGCCAACGCCGCGCTGAAAACCATCAAAGAGAATGGTACTTACGCAGCCATCTACAAAAAATGGTTTGATACCGAACCTAAATAAGTCATTTTTCATTTAAGTCGTTCCTTTTCAGAAAGAGCACTTGATAAGAAGCGCCTGCCGGAAAGTGATCCGGACAGGCGCAGTTTGTTGTTTTACCAGGAGATAATCCATGCAGTTTGACTGGAGCGTAATTTGGCCCGCTCTGCCTATCCTGCTCGAAGGCGCTAAAATGACCCTGTGGATTTCGGTCCTCGGTCTGGTTGGCGGTCTGATTATTGGTGTGATTGCGGGGTTTGCCCGCGCGTTTGGTGGCTGGTTCAGCAGCAACGTCGCACTGGTCTTTATCGAGCTTATTCGCGGTACGCCTATTGTCGTACAGGTAATGTTCATTTATTTCGCACTGCCGATGATGGTGCCCGATCTGCGGATCGACCCGTTCAGCGCGGCGGTGGTGACAATCATCATCAACTCCGGTGCGTATATCGCGGAAATTACGCGTGGCGCGGTGTTGTCTATTCACAACGGTTTCCGTGAAGCCGGTCTGGCACTGGGCTTATCCCGCCGTGCGACCCTGCGTTACATCATCATGCCGCTGGCGTTGCGCCGCATGCTGCCACCCCTGGGTAACCAGTGGATTGTCAGTATCAAAGACACGTCCCTGTTTATCGTTATCGGTGTCGCCGAGCTGACCCGTCAGGGCCAGGAAATCATCGCCGGCAACTTCCGCGCCATGGAAATCTGGAGTGCGGTGGCTGTTATCTATCTGATCATCACGCTGGCTCTGAGCTTTGTTCTGCGCCGCTTAGAACGCAAACTGAAAATTATATGATTGAATTCAAGAACGTCTCAAAACACTTTGGTAAAACCCAGGTGCTCCACGACATCGATCTGAACATTTCTCAGGGTGAAGTCGTGGTTATCATCGGGCCGTCCGGCTCCGGTAAATCCACGTTGCTGCGTTGCATCAACAAGCTGGAAGAAATCACTTCCGGCGAGCTGATTGTTGATGGCCTGAAAGTCAACGATCCGAAAGTCGACGAACGTCTGATCCGCCAGGAAGCCGGTATGGTGTTCCAGCAGTTCTATCTGTTCCCGCACATGACCGCACTGGAAAACGTGGCGTTCGGCCCGATCCGTGTGCGTGGCGCGTCGAAAGATGAAGCCAATAAACTGGCGAAAGAACTGCTGGCGAAAGTGGGCCTGTCCGAACGGGCCAACCACTATCCGTCAGAGCTGTCCGGTGGCCAGCAGCAGCGCGTGGCGATTGCCCGTGCGCTGGCAGTTAAGCCTAAACTGATGCTGTTTGATGAGCCAACCTCTGCGCTGGATCCTGAACTGCGTCACGAAGTGCTGACCGTCATGAAGCAACTGGCAGAAGAAGGCATGACGATGGTGATCGTGACCCACGAAGTCGGCTTTGCCGAGAAAGTGGCCTCCCGCCTGATCTTCATCGACAAAGGCCGCATTGCAGAAGACGGTAAACCGTCGGATCTGGTAAACAATCCGCCGAGCGAGCGTCTGCGCGAGTTCCTGCAACACGTTTCCTGATGCCATTCTCCTCCCCCTGCGAAGGGGGAGGCAGGGAGGGGGTTTAGCAGATAAAATCCTTGCTAAAGCACACTTTGACTTTGGTTTTTGACCTTAATACCCCACCCCAACCCTCCCCTTCGCAGGGGAGGGAGTTTTTGTAACGCTGCCTGCTTATCGCACGTCACCCTACACATCGCTCGCCACAATTCCCTACACTACCCACCTTCGAAAACGCCTTATTTGAGAGAGGAACAATGCCGCATAACGACAGGACTCCGTTGGCTCACCGCATCCAGACACATTTACTTTTCACCTTGCTGTTCATCACGCTGGCTCTGTTCAGTGCCTTCAGCCACGCGGCAGAAAAACCCGCCGGTGCCGATCAGCAAAAAGCCTCTTACACTGCGCTGGCCGATATTCTTCAGGATGATAAAGCCAGGGCTGAATTGATTTCACATCTGCGTGAAGCGGCCAAAAGCGAAACGCCAGCACCTGCTCCCGCCGCTGAAAAGAGCGAACCTAAGCCGCAACAACTTTCCCTGATCGACGAGCTGGTCGATACCACGCAAGAGACTGTCGCGCAGTTCAGACAGCGCGTAGAAAAACTGAAAGAGACCATCGACTCCGGCCCGCAGCATCATTTTCGCGCCGATCGTTTTTTTCCGGCGCTGGGATATTTTCTGTTAACCGTTGCCGTGACGTTTGCCCTGTTTCATCTGATTCGTAAACTTGTCGGCCCGCTGTATGTCCGTCTGGGTCGCTGGGGAAATAACGCCCGCCTGAAACAGGCGCACTGGTATCAGTTGCCCGCCAGCATTCTGGGCGCGTTTGCCATTGATGTGGTCATTTTGCTGCTGACTGTCGCCGCCGGAAACCTGTTCACCCAATATGTGAACGGTGGCAGCGCACTCATTGCACGCCAGCAGGCGTTGTTTCTCAGCGCCTTTGCCGTCATTGAATTTTTCAAAGCCGTACTGCGGCTGATCTTTGCGCCCGGCTTCAGCTATCTTCGTCCGTTCCCGCTGACCGACATGACCGCACGCTACTGGAATACCCGTCTGGCATGGGTCAGCGGCCTGATTGGCTATGCGCTGATGGTCGGCGTGCCGGTCGTTGCCACGCAAATCAATTACACCACGGCGGCGGTAGTCAATTTCGTGGTGATGCTTGCGCTGACGGTGTATGCCAGCTGGCTGATTATGCATAACCGGCGCACCATCCACCGCGAATTCAATTTGCTGGCCGAACGCTCAATGGCCTTTTTCAGCGTGATCCTGCGCGCCCTCGGGCATGTCTGGCATCTGCTGGCTGTCAGTTATTTTGTGGTGCTGTTTTTCCTGTCACAGTTTGATTTTGCGGGCAGCCTGCGGTTTATGATGACGGCCACGCTGAAAAGTCTGGTGGTGATCGCCCTCGGCGCCCTGCTCTCCGGTCTGCTTTCGCGCTGGATCAACCGCCGCATTACCCTGCCCGACGACGTTAACCGCCGTTATCCCCTGCTGCAAAAACGCATCAACTCGTACATTCCGGCGGGTCTGAAAATCATCCGCGTGCTGGTGGTGCTCAGCGTCACCCTGTCGCTGCTGGATGCCTGGCACATCTTCAACCTCAATAAATGGTTTATGACCGACGCCGGTGAGAAAGTGATCAGCGGGCTGGGGCATATCCTGTTTATATTGTGCTTTGCGATTGTCGGCTGGACGCTGCTGGCCAGCATGATTGAACACCGTCTGGGGCAGGAACTGAGCAACGGCGCACGCCCGAGCGCCCGCGAACGCACGTTACTGACGCTGTTCCGTAACGTGCTCGCCATCGTAATTTGCACTATTACCGTGATGATTATGCTTTCGCAAATCGGGCTGAATATCGCGCCCCTGCTCGCCGGTGCCGGTGCGCTGGGTCTGGCGGTCAGCTTCGGTGCCCAGACGCTGGTGAAAGACGTCATCACCGGGATCTTCATCCAGTTTGAAAACGGCATGAATACCGGCGAGTACGTCACCGTCATGGGGATCACCGGCACGGTCGAAAGCATGACCATCCGCTCAATCGGCCTGCGCGACATTTACGGCGTCTTCCATATCGTGCCTTATTCGTCGATCACCACCCTGTCCAACTACGAGCGTGAATTTGGCGTCTACCGCGCCAGCTATAACATCAGCCGCGACGAAGACGTGGATAAAGCCAATGACGTCCTGCGTCAGGCCGTGGAAGAGTTGCAGCAGGACGAGAAAATCAAACCGCTGTTGCTTGGCGAACCGACCTTCCAGGGTGTGGTGGGATTAGGCGACCAGTTCTTCACTATCCGCGTGCTGGTGCGCACCAAAGCGCTGGAGCAATGGACGGTGCAGTACGCGCTGGACAGGCTGGTGAAAATCCACTTCGAGAAAGCCGGCATGGCGATGCCGAGGCAGGCAGTGCAGATTTATAAAGATGAAGGCTTGCCGCCAGAAAATCCGGGGAAAATGGCTGTTTCTTAGGTTTTGACCTGCTCCTCCCCCTGCGAAGGGGGAGGCCGGGAGGAGGTTTTAAAGATTAAGCCTTGGTAAAAGTACACTTTAACGGCGGATTTTGACCTTAATACCCCACCCCAACCCTCCCCTTCGCAGGGGAGGGAGCAAAACGACAACTAATGCCTCGTCTGCCCCTGGTCCCTCGCGACAACGGAAAACTCCGCCATCATCCGCACCAGATCCTGCATGCCGAGGTTGACCTGATTGATGACATCACCGGCATTGCGGCTCAGCGCGACACCGCCGCCTGCGCGGTTAACGCAGTTGCCCATGCCGTCGATGGCGGCCATGACGCCGTCGCGGATATTCTGGGTCAGCTGATCAATCTCAACCGCCGCTTTTCGCGACTGATCGGCAAGTGAGCGGACTTCTCCGGCGACCACGGCGAATCCCCTGCCTTGCTCGCCTGCGTGGGCGGCTTCGATGGTGGCGTTAATGGCTAACAGATTGGTTTGCGATGAGATGCGCCGGATGGTGTCGACCATTTCGCCGATGCGTTCTGACGTCTGACCTAATTGTCCGATGATGTCGGAGGTACGGCGGGCAAGTGCTTCCACTTCCTGCATGTCCTCCACCGCTTTCTGCACGATAGTGACGCCTTCTGCGGCGGTTTTATCGGTGGTCAGCGACAACTCATGCACATGCGTCATCATGCTTTCCTGCTGACGCTGCTGATCCATCTGCGCCGTGATGTCCTGCGCGATTTTGACAACCTTCACCACTTTGCCGTCGTCATCAATCACCGGGTTGTAACTGGCTTCCAGCCAGATGGACTGACCCCGGCCATTCACCCGCTCAAAACGGCCAAGAATAAACTCGCCGTTGCGCAGGCGCTGCCAGTGATTGCGGTATTCGTGAGAGTCACGGTATTGCGGAAGACAAAACATCGCGTGGGAATGGCCTTTAATCTGTTGCAACGAATACCCCATGACTTTCATGAAGTTATTGTTTGCAGAAATGACGTGACCATCAGGCGTGAAAGTAATCAGCGCCATAGAACGTTCGAGTGCTTGTAGAATTCCCTGGTGTTCGTGCGATTCGTTAATTCTTTCGGAGACATCACTGGCAATTTTAATTATTTCAGTGACTTTGCCTTGCTTATTTTTTACCGGAATGTAAGTGGCTTCCAGCCAGATTAAGTTTCCATTCTTTTGCACACGTTTAATATTTCCACTGACGGACTTTCCCTGCCGTAAACCCTCCCAGTGCAGGCGATACGCATCGCTGGCAACAAATTCCGGGGTACAAAACATCCGGTGAGGCTGGCCTATCACTTCGTTTCTGCTGTAACCCATACTGCTGAGAAACAGATCGTTGACCTCAAGCACCACGCCCTCTGGCGAGAAGGCAATCATCGGGACTGCCTGCTGGATAGCCGCGAACTTATCACGCCATGCCGTACTAAATTGATGAGAAAATAATTGCATAGGACAGACACCCTGTGGCAGATAACGTGAATTAATGCACAAAAGGCAATTAACTGAATTAAACACGTGCTAAGTTTCACAGGTTATTAATAATACTGATAATAACCGGCGTAACATTAGTCTGACCCCTGGGTGGGTTGCAGGCAGGAACGTACAAAAACAACAGTATGCGGTGAAAAATAAAGTCACGCGCAAAATCATTACTCAGATAATTAATCAACTTTCTTATAGTGAATTAATCATAATTTATTCCACTGAAAAAGAAAGGGGGATGCCGGACTATTTTTTCCGGCGCGTTCACCCTCAGATGAACGCGCTGGAATAAGGCAATTCACCCCGTGATCAGACTGACCAGCGTTTGATTGCCCAGCTTTTTTGCTGCGAGGGAGTCAGGAAAGTCCAGGCGACGAAGCGGCTGATCTTATTACCATGCACCATTTCGATGGTGCGGACATCGGTGGCACCCTCTTCACTCAGCGCGTCATACAGTAGCGGCAGTGTGGTTTTTTTGGACACCAGAACGGTGTACCAGAAACAGTTCTGTGCCTTACCGGCACTCTCTTCCGCCATACGGACCACAAAGGCTTCTTCGCCGCCTTCACACCACAATTCGTTGTGCTGACCGCCGAAGTTCAGTTCAGCCGTGCCTGCACGACGATCAAGACCGAGGTTCTGACGTTTGCGCTGACTGCCGGACGCCGCATCCGCCGCAGAGGCGTGGAATGGCGGATTACACAACACCGCGTCGTAACGCTCATCGTGACGGATAATGGTGTCGAGAATACGCTGCGGTTTGGCCTGTAAACGGAAACGCACCTGATTGGTCAGCAGCGGATTGGTCGCCACGATTTTCTTGGCCGCAGCCATAGAAACCGCATCAATCTCGCTGGCTGTGAAACGCCAGCCATATTCGCGCAGGCCAATGATCGGGTAAATACAGTTCGCGCCCACGCCGATATCCAGCACGGAAATGTCTTTACCCTGCGGAATATTGCCCTGGTTGCTGCTGGCCAGTAAATCGGCCAGATGGTGAATGTAATCGGCACGTCCCGGGATCGGCGGACACAGATAGTCAGCGGGGATATCCCAGTTTTCAATCTGATAACAGTCGCGCAGCAACGCACGGTTCAGGGCTTTTACCGCCTGAGGATTGGCGAAATCTACCGATAAATCGCCCCATTTGTTTTCGGTAACGAACGGTGCCAGTTCCGGGCTGCTGGCAATCAGGGCCGGGAAATCATAGCGGCTGCGATGACGATTTCGCGGGTGAAGACCGCTTTTTTCCTGAGGGAAGACTTTCTTTTTTTCCACCTGATTGACTCTCCGAAAGGTGTGCGCGACGCATAAAACATGCGATGAGGCGTTGGATATTCATGAATGGCGCACAAGATACCACAAAGCGCCGCTGCCTGCCGGAAGCATCCTGTCGCAGACGGGCACATAAAAACGCTCAGCGGGGGATGAAATCCGGTAATGTACAAATCATAGTCTTTATGAATTATTTGCTGAGGAAAATCATGACCGCTGATGATCGCTATTACTACGAACCAACGAAAGGCCACGGCCTGCCCCATGACCCGCTGAACGCCATTGTCGGCCCGCGCCCGATCGGCTGGATTTCCTCCCGCAATGCCGCCGGACAACGCAATCTCGCGCCCTACAGTTTCTTTAACTGCTTCAATTACCGGCCACCGATCATCGGTTTCGCCAGCAGCGGCTGGAAAGACAGCGTGGCAAACATTGTGGAAACCGGCGAATTCGTCTGGAACCTGACCACCCGCTCGCTGGCGGTCAAAATGAATGAAAGCTCGGCCTCTCTGGAGCGCGGCGTGGATGAATTTGAATTTGCAGGACTGACCGCGCAGCCCGGCACACTGGTGGCCGCCGACCGTGTGCTGGAAAGTCCGGTCAATTTTGAATGCAAACTCACGCAATGCATCCAGCTGAAAACCGCCGCCGGCGGCGATATCGATACCTGGCTGGTGCTGGGTGAAGTGGTCGCCGTGCATATCGCGCCACATCTGCTGGTGGACGGGATTTATCAGACCGCCCTCGCCGAGCCGGTTTTACGCGCGGGCGGCCCGTCGGCGTATTACGCCATTTCCGAAGACTTACGTTTCGACCTGACGCGCCCCGACGCCCGCTGAGTTAACAATCTTGCGATAAAAAAAGCCACCGCGCAGTGTTCGCTGCCGGTGGCTTTTTCATCAATGACGGTTATTCGCTGCCGTCGCTATTTACTTCCGTAGTTCTGCTCAACGAAATCCGCAAAATCCTGACACATGGCATCATCACCGTCGGCGCTGTCCGCGAGGATCAGACTGCCGTCCACCACCCGGATATGCACATTCAGGTCGAAATCGGCTGCCGGCTGCTCACGTGCGGAGGCCTTTTCAATCGTCTGCTTTGCATCCTGCCACGCGGCTTCAATCGTCTGGTTGCAGGCCTGCGCCAGATAATCCGGATTGAAGCCTTCACAGGTCAGGCTGCGCAACGTATCGTCATGACTGACGCTGTTGCCCGGCGTCCAGTAATGTTTCGCCAGATCCGGGCCGATGGCCGGGTTATCGGTCAGGTAGCCATCGCGTTTCAGGAAGAATGCGCGGGTCTGTTCTACGGCCATCATCGCCAGCAGATAGCCCTGATAGGAACAGGCGGATTCCATGGAAAGCAGATGCGGAATAGCCAGCGTCGGGCGCGGGCTGCCGGTCACGCCTAAAATGTGGGTTTCGACATCACGCGCCAGCGCGATCATGGCTTCCGGCGTGCGTTTCTCATCCGGCCACTGATAAAGCTGCCATTCAAAATACGGCACCAGCAGAATGTGACGCTCGTTGAAAGAGCGCATCGGCTGACGGGCTTCGATGCTGGCGTGGATCAGTTCATCCGGCACCGGCTCTCCGGCGGTATTTTTCGCATAACGCTTCAGCCAGTCGGCATCGTCGAGCAAACTGTCGCAGAACATCGACTGGGTTTCGGCGTAAGCCATCGAGGTCGGCGGGAATTCCTGCGAGAAGCAAGGCGCGTTCTGACGGATATTGGCGAAATGCGCCGCGTGACCGCCTTCGTGGAACAGCGTATTCAGGCCGCTCGCACCGCTGCCAATCTGATCCGGTTTCGCCAGGCTGGTGAAGTTAATCACCGCGGGCACCCATTTGCCGTTGTCATAAAACGGCGGCACCGGCCCGTGCATAAAGCCATTCTCATATTTGCCTTCGCGTACCAGTAAATCCAGCTGCATTTCTGCGCCGTTAAAGCCGATATTCAGGCGCTTAAAGCTGTCGATCCAGCGACGCAGGGAATCGGCAAACGGGAAATACGGATCAAGCTGACGGGTCACGTCACCGGCGCTGGCAAAGCGGATATTCCACGGCAACAGCGCGGCATCGCCTTCCCGCGCCACCAGTTCATTGAGGCTGCGCGTGTTGCTTTCCCGCGTTTGCTCTTCAAACCGGTCGAGGATGGCGAACAGTTGTTCCGGCGTCATGCGCTCGGTTTTATTCACTTTATAATCGAAATAGTTACGGTAACCGAGCTGGCGCGCAAAACGGTTACGCAGGCCGATCAGTTGCGGCAAACCGTTATGCAGCAGCCACTCTTCCAGTTCACGCAACGCATTTTGCGAACTGCGGCGGTAAGCTTCATTTTCGTTATTGGCCTGATTGGTCAGCAGCTCGCCGAGGGAGGCATTAACGCGCTCGCCTTTGCTGTTGATGTGGGTCATCCGGTACTGTTTGCGTTTACCAAACAGCACGGATTCGGCCTGAATGATTTCATCCATCAGCGCCTGCGCTTTTGGATCTTCAATCACGTTGCAGTCGAAGAAACTCAGCCAGCCGCGCAGGCCATGCAGCAACGCATCACGCGCTTCACCGGCAGGTTCTTTCTCTGCGGCGGCAATGGCATCACGGATTTCTTTCGGACGGGAGGGTTCGGCGATAAAGCGTTTGTAGGCGGTTTCGGCAGCGGAGAATGCGTCGGAGACGTTTTCATCACCCGTGCCCATATAGTGTTGCCAGAACAAATTCTCTTTGTCCTGATGCACGTTGAGGTAGTCGCGATTGAGCGCGTTAAAATAGTCCTGAGCCTGTTTCATGCATTCTTCTCTGCTGAAAGTTAACGAGATTATGCATTGAGTGTATGTTCGCAAAGCGGTTATGTCGATATGGCAGAACCGCTTTTGAACGTCAGGCAGGATCGTGCGGAGATCAGTTTTTCTTAACGAACTCGGATTTGAGTTTCATCTGGCCGAAACCGTCAATTTTGCAGTCAATATTGTGATCGCCTTCGACTAAACGAATGCCTTTCACTTTGGTGCCGATTTTCAGCATCGAAGAACTGCCTTTGACTTTCAGGTCCTTGATCACCGTGACAGAATCGCCATCCGCCAGCAGATTGCCATTGGCATCCACCACTTTCAGCGTGTCATCTTCACCCGCTGCATCGCTGTTCATCGACCAGACATGTCCACATTCAGGGCAGTTAAGCATTTCGCCGTCCTGCCAGGTGAATTCAGATTGACATGCCGGGCAAGCTGGTAACGTTTCCATATTTTAATCTCCATAAAACTTTATAAAAAAAACGAATGAAATCAGTCAATAGATTTCGTAGTTCCTTTATTTTAGCCTTTAACCACACTTTTGAACAGGGTAACGGAGATTTTGGGGAGCTGAGACAAACCTAAACGCAGGATTTATAGAGTAATAAGGGCTGTTTTTTAACTCCTCCCCCTGCGAAGGGGGAGGCCGGGAGGGGGTATTAAAGGCGAAACCCATGCTTAAGCACACTTAAACGCCTGATTTTGACCTTAATACCCGACCCCCTTCACAGGGGGAGGAGCTAACTTAGCTCATTCCCGGCTTTTAAAATATCTGATCCACAATCATTCTGGCCTCAACCATATCGGCACAAACCTCTGCGGCCACCAGACAACACGCCAGTTGCGTGATGATCGCCTGCGGGATCGCGCGCCCGCCATTCAGACACTGATTGATGTATTCGACGGTGGTCGCCACGTCTTTCGAGGCAGGCACGTCCGCGGCGAAAATCTCTTCTTTTTCTGCCAGCACCTGCTGAACTCCGGCGGCGATCAGGTGCGTCTGCGGGAAGCGTGACGGGTTAGCATACACTTCGCCCTCGGTGCCCTGCGTCAGTAAGGCGCGGCCATCGATCTGGCGGAAGAACGAGGAAACGCGCTGCACATATTCCGGGTGCGAAACGCTCGATAAGCGCAGGCAATCCTGACCGGTAAACGGTGTGATCAGTTTCGCCAGCGTATGGCTGCTGTTGCGAACCCCCATCTGCCAGCGCAGGGCGAGCTGCTTCTCAATGGGCGCACACAGCACGGAGATCGGCACAAAGACCGGTCCGCTGGCGGCATCCAGCTGCTGCTGCGCTTCCTGCTGGTTTTGTGCGGCGGGGATACCCAGCGCGCGGAAAATCTCGGCACTGGTGATCCGGGTCGGATCTTCATCCACGCCATGCACCAGCACCGGCAGCCCCAGACGGCTGAGCAAGATGGCCAGCAGCGGCGTCAGGTTCGCCTGTTTACGCGCGCCGTTATAGGTGGGGATCACCACCGGCAGCGGACGGTCTGCCGGGGCCTGCAGGCGCATAACGCTTTCTGCCATCGCCTGATAAAAACCCAGCATTTCTTCTTCCGCTTCGCCTTTAATACGAAACGCAATCAGCAGCGCCCCCAGCTGTAAATCCGGCACTTCACCTGCCAGCATCTCGCGATACAGCGCGTGCGATTGTTCCCGATCCAGATCCCGGGCGTGATTTTTTCCGCGCCCCACTTCTTTGATAAGTTTGGTGTAATCCATCGTAGCCTTACCTTGTCTGTCCGAAAAAAGTCATCGTCTGCGTGCACGGCGACGAACCGGATCTTTCTTCGCGGTTTTAAGAATATCGGGGCGTTTCACCGAACCGGGCGCGGGCATTTCACGCTGCTCAATCGGGAACACCGGCAATGCCGCCAGCAGGCGTGCGCCATAGTTTTTTGTCAGCAGACGTTTATCGTAAATGACGATTTCGCCGGTGCATTCATGGCTGCGGATCAGCCGCCCGACCTGCTGGATCAGATTGAATGACGCACTCGGCAAACTCTGCACTTCAAACGGATAACGTTTCAGTGTTTTCAGCCATTCGCCTTCCGTCAGAATAACCGGACTGTCGATAGGGGGGAACGCGATCTTATGAATATGCACCTGCGTCAGCAGTTCGCCTTTCAGATCTAACCCCTCGGCGAACGATTGCAGCCCCACCAGCACGCTGGTCGTGCCCGCCGCCACCCGCTTGCGGTGCTCTTCTACCAGCCGGTAGCGCGGCTGATCGCCCTGCACCAGCAGCATCAGCCGCAGGTCCGGCAGCAGGGACACAAACTGCTGTAGCGCGCGGTTGCTGGCAAACAGCACCAGTTGCCCGGTGTGTCCGCCTTTCGCCAGTTCGGTGCGGAAAAAATCCGCCATTTCCTGAATATGTGCCGCTTCGTTAGCCATCAGCGGTTCGTGGATCATTTGCGGAATGACCAGCTTGCCCTGTTCGACGTGATTAAACGGCGAATCCAGACTGACGAAACGGTCACCGGCTTTTTCCGTCAGCCCGCTCATTTCCTGCAACCGCGAGAAACTGTTCAGCGACCGCAGCGTGGCGGAAGTGATCACCACATGCGGCACTTTACGCCAGAGCATTTTTTCCAGCTGCTCACTGACGCGGATCCCGGCGCAGTGAAACACCAGATGCGTCTGGTTATCGAAATAGGAACGCGTCACCCATTTACCGATCGGCGCGTTCGAGGCTTTATCCAGCGCCGCCAGCCGCCACAGTTTGCTCATGGTTTCGAGATAACCCTGCATCCGGCTCATGTGCAAAATGGCGCGGTGCAGCCGCATAATGTCGTGTTTGCCGGTCTTTTCGCTGAGATCATTCACCATATATTCCGCCAGACTGCGCAGGCCGTCAGTCAGCTTGAACAGGCGGCTGCACTGTTCAGTCAGTTCCGGCGGCAAGGCGCCCAGTTCGAAACGGTATTCGGCTTCCGGTTCCGCAGGCGGCAGATACTGGCTGACGGATTGCTCGACCAGCAGCAGCAATTCGCGCATTTCAGCGCAATGATTGTGCAGACGTTCAGCATTGGTCAGCGGCGGCGGATTTTTCGGGGTAAACAACGCCAGACATTGCTCAATCTGACGCACAAAATTGTCGAGTTGCAGGTGATTCCACACGGCGGTAATTTCCGCATCGACTTCCAGCGCATCGCGCGCCACTTCCGGCAGATGGTGGCCTTCGTCGAGCACCAGCAGCAAGTCTTTCGCGGGCGGAAGTACCGATTCGGATTCCAGCGCGGCCATCACCAGCGCGTGGTTGGTCACCACCACGTCAGCGCTTTCAATCTCTTTGCGCGCCACGAAATACGGGCATTCGCGGAAATAGTGACAGTTGCGGCTGAGGCAGTTGGCTTTGTCAGTGCTGATTTTAATCCACAGCGGATCGTCGATCGTTTTCTGATAGTGATCGCGCAGTCCGTCCCATTCGTAACGGGAAAGCGCGGTTTCCAGCGTTTTACAGAACTTTTGTTCTTCGCCGCTCGAGGGTGCCAGTTCATCGCCGAGAAATAACCCGAGATCGCCCTGCGCATTTTCATTACTCATCGCCGCCAGATTACGCGGGCAGACATAACGGCCGCGCCCGAACGCGCCGGTGAATTTCAGATCGGGAATAATTTTTTTCAGCAGCGGTAAATCTTTGCTGTAAATCTGATCCTGCAACGCCACGTTGGCGGTGCTTACGATCAGCGGCTTTTCTTCTTCGCGACTGACGGCAATGCCGGGAATGAGATAAGACAGCGTTTTCCCGACGCCGGTGGGCGCCTCGATGGCCAGATGCCGTGCGGAATCCCCCGAGAACGCTTTCGCCACCTCGGCAATCATCTGACGTTGCGGAGCGCGGGAAATGAAGTCCGGGATTTGCTGTTGCAGGGCTTTGTACCACTGGCTTATCTGATTTTTAACTGAGGGGGAAAGCGCCATGCATCTCTTTTTGGTTGAAGGTCGTGACCGGAATGTGGCCGCTATTGTCACACAGACCGGCATCGGGCGCAGCCCGAAATCTTAATTCCGGGCTTTTTGCCTGAATAAAAATTGTGCAGAAAAAACGGAGGACGTGTAAAAAAAGAAAAAGTTCATTTCTGCCTGTCATAAATTGATCACAAATATACGGTAAAAAACTCTCGCTGAGAAAAATCCGAGTCCATACGGAATGCACAGCAAACAATGATGAACAGCGTCTTTTCACAAGACTTCATATAAAGCTTTTATGAAAAGCTTTTAATAAAAGAATGCAGGGTAAAAATTGATGAAACGTAACATTCTGGCACTTTTAATTCCTGGTTTATTGATGGCATCAGGCGCACACGCAGCGGAAATTTATAATAAAGACGGCAATAAACTTGACCTGTACGGTAAAGTAAAAGGTCTGCATTATTTCTCTGATTCTGACAGCAACGACGGCGACCAGAGTTATGTGCGTTTCGGTTTTAAAGGTCAGACGCAAATTAACGACCTGATCACCGGTTACGGCCAGTGGGAATACAACATCATGGCTAACCATGCTGAATCCGACAGCAAGACAGCCAGCACCACCGGCACCAAAACCCGTCTGGGCTTTGCCGGTCTGAAATTCGGTCAGTACGGCTCTTTCGACTACGGTCGTAACTACGGCGCACTGTATGACGTCGAAGCCTGGACCGATATGTTCCCTGAGTTCGGCGGCGACGGCTACACCAAGGCAGACCGCTTCATGACGGGCCGTACCAACGGCGTGGCCACCTACCGTAACCGTGGCTTCTTCGGTCTGGTTGATGGCCTGAATGTGGCCGTTCAGTATCAGGGTAAAAACGAAAATGACGGTCGCGGCAACAGCACCGCGAACGGCGACGGTTACGCCCTTTCCACCACTTACGCACTCGGTGATACCGGCGTGAGCATCGGTGGCGCCTACGCGTCCTCTGACCGCACTATCGGCCAGAGCACCTCCGCGTACGGCAAAGGCGATAAAGCAGACGCCTGGACCGGCGGCCTGAAATATGATGACAACGGGGTATATTTAGCCGCGATGTATGCGGAAACCCGTAATATGATCGCCATTACTGTGCCGGCAGGTATTGCCAGCGCGCCAGCAGGCAGCGGTTTTGCAAATAAAACACAGACCGTGGAAGCGGTCGCACAATATCAATTTGACTTTGGTCTTCGTCCTTCTCTGGGTTATGTGCAGACCAAAGGCAAAGATATTGAAGGCATCGGTGATGTTGACCTGGTTAAATATATCGACGTCGGCGCGACCTATTATTTCAACAAAAATATGTCTGCCTATGTTGATTATAAAATCAACGAGCTGGACGACGACAACAAACTCGGTCTGAATAACGACGACGTGACGGCTGTCGGCCTGGTTTATCAGTTCTGACAATCCGTTATTAAAACAGGCGCTTTACCACCTCATTATTATTCTCTGTCTTGATTTTCTTCGGCCGGACTCACCCTCCGGCCTTTTTTATTTTTATGATTTTCCGCGACATCTCGCGTAACCCGTCATTTCTTGTTTCACATCCCGCTGAATCTGCTACAGTTTTAACGATTTTCATAAATGCGAATCTTTCTTAACAAGCATAGGGATGACCAATGAATAAAATGACACTTTGCACCACCAGTGCCTTAATCATGCTGGCCCTCAGCGGCTGTGCGCAGCAAAAACCTGATGCCCAGCAGAAACTCAATGATCAGTCGGTGATGGCGCTGAACTGGTTCCAGCAATCCGGTGAATATCAGGCGCTGGCGTATCAGGCGTTTAATACAGCGAAGATGGCTTACGATCAGGCGCAGCCGCTGGCAGGTCAGAAGAAAGCGGTGGTGGTGGATCTGGATGAAACCATGCTGGATAACAGTGCCTACAGCGCCTGGCAGGTCAAAGCCAATCAGCCGTTTGACAGCAAAACCTGGTCGCAATGGACTGCTGCCCGTCAGGCCACGGCCATTCCCGGCGCTGTTGAGTTCGCTAACTATGTCAATTCCCACGGCGGCACCATGTTCTACGTGTCAAACCGTAAAACCAGTGAATACGCCGCTACCCTCGACAACATGAACCGTCTGGGCTTCACCGGTGCCAATGAAAAAACCATGCTGCTGAGTTCAGACACCTCGAATAAACAGGCGCGTTTTGATTCCATTAAAGCCGCCGGTTATCACGTGGTGATTTACATCGGTGACAACCTGAATGACTTTGGTGCCGCGACCTATCATCAGGGCAACGAGCAGCGCCGTGCGTTTGTGAACCAGAATCATCAGCACTTTGGCACCCAATATATCGTGCTGCCGAACCCGTTATACGGCGACTGGGAGAGCGGTCTGGCGAAGGATTACAACAAGCTGACGCCTGAGCAGAAATTGTCTGCGCGGGATCAGAATCTGAAGGCGTGGAACGGGAAGTAAGCCCGTTGCGGTTTGCTCCTCCCCCTGCGAAGGGGGAGGTTGGGAGGGGGTTTTAGACTGTAGATCAATGGCCTGAGCGGAAACGTCACCCAATGTGTTTGCGTTAATACCCCACCCCGGCCCTCCCCTTCGCAGGGGAGGGAGCGGATCGGTGAACGCCTGAGTAATGTCTGCCTTTTGTCAGGACATAACGTTAAATCTCGGGATCCCCCACTAGCCCGTCAATCAATATCTGCGGTGTCCCCTGCGAGCAACGCTCAATCCTTCCGCGTACGCCGTAAACCCGCGCCAGACTGTCGGGAGTTATCACGTCTTCCGGCGCGCCATCGGCGATCAGATTACCGTCCTTGAGCATCAGCACCCGATCGCCATGACGCAGGGCGATGTTGATGTCATGCACAACAACCACGGTCACGATATGGCGTTTCTGCGTTTCCTTGCGCACCAGATCCATGACATGGAACTGATAGTTGAGATCCAGCGCACTGAGCGGTTCGTCGAGCAGTAACAGCGAAGGCTGGCGGATCAGCGATTGCGCCAGACCCACCAGCTGTTTCTGCCCGCCGGAAAGCTGATCGAGATAACTCAGCGCCAGATGTTCGATTCCCAGCTGACGCAGCAGCGCCATCACTTTATCAGTGCCCTCCGCCTGTTTACCTTTCCCACCGGACGCGCGCTGCGCCACGATAATGGATTCCAGCACATGCAGATGGACGCCCGCTGGCAGGGTTTGCGGCAGGTAAACGACCTGCTCCGCACGGCGGGCAAACGGCATCGGCATTAAGTCGTGGCCGTCGAGCAGCAACTGCCCTTCCGCACGATTAAGACCGGCAAGCGAACGCAGTAACGTCGATTTCCCGCTGCCGTTTGGCCCGAGCAGAACGGTAATTTTACCGCGCGGCAGCATCGGCACATTGAGATGGCGGATCACATGACGCTTCGGGTAACCGGCATTGAAATCACGAATTTGCAGCCCCTGGGTGGCGGCGTTCAGCAGATCCTCAGGCTGTATTTCCGGCATGGCTGACATCAGACGTTCCCCCGGTGACGAAGAATAATGCTCAGGAAGAACGGTACGCCGACCAGCGAGGTCACGATACCGACAGGAATAATGACGCCCGGCACCAGATTTTTCGACGCCACCGACGCCATGGATAACACCAGCGCGCCAATCAGCGCACTGGCAGGCAGATAGAAACGGTGATCCTCACCAAACATCAGGCGGGCGATGTGCGGCGCGACCAGACCGATAAAGCCAATCGGCCCGACAAACGCCACCGCCAGCGCGGAAAGAATACTGATACGCAGTAAGGTGCCGAGGCGCAGACGACGGACATCAATACCAAAGCTGACGGCGCGATCTTCACCCAGACGCAGCGCGGTGAGTTTCCACGCGCTCATCATCGACCACGGCAGCAAAATCAGGAAGGCCAGCACCATCACGCCGAGTTTTACCCACGACGCCCGCGCCAGACTGCCCATCGTCCAGAAGACCAGCCCCTGTAAGGTGTCTTCGGTGGCGATGAATTGCATCAGCGAAACCAGTGCGTTGAACGTAAAGACCAGCGCGATACCAAACAGCACCACGCCGGAACTGGCGACGCGCGTCCAGCGGGTAATGCCGTCGAGCATCAGTGCCGCTAACAGCGCAAAAATAAAGGCGTTGGCGGAGATAAACCACTGGTCGGGAATGCCCGGAATACCGATACCGAGCACGATCGCCAGCGCGGCACCAAACGCCGCCGCCGAGGAGACGCCGAGAGTAAACGGGCTGGCCAGCGGGTTGTTCAGGATGGTTTGCATTTCAGCGCCCGCCAGACCCAGCGACATCCCGACCGCCACCGCCATCAGCGCGTACGGCAGGCGGATATCCCAGACAATGACCCGCGTACCCGGATCTGCCGACGCGGCGTCAAACAGCGTTTTCCACAGCGTGCCCAGTGACAACCCCGAAGGCCCCATCACAAAATCAATCACCAGTGAGACGACAATCGCCAGAACCAGTACCAGCATGATCAACAGACGGCGGCGCACAATATTCTGATATCGCCCCATCACGCTGTGTTCGGCATTGCCTTTCACCGCCAGAGCGGGTTCGGTAGTTGCACTCATTTTCGCTTCAATCTCATTAAGTTAAGAACTTACGGCGGGAGACGTGCTCTGCGGTTCCCGTAGGAAGGAAAGAAATGATAATAATTATCAATGTGTTTTGCAAAACCTATCAGGCGTTCAGATTAAACGGCGGGGTAACAAAACATGACGTGGTGTCTCCCCGCCGTGGATCCCGGACATAAAAAAAGCGGAGCCGTGGCTCCGCTTCTCAGCAGCAAGAACGTTCCGTCACTTATTTATCAACGTGTTCCGGGAATTCCATTTCTCTGTATTTCACCACTTTGGTGCCTTTGCTCAGCTTGTAGCCGAACCAGATGATCAGGAACAGAGGCAGGCCGATGTAAGTCGCTGCCACGCCGCCCCAGTCAATGGTGTCTTTCAGGAAGGCCTGATAGTTCTGACCCAGCGTGATGATCAGACACAGCACAAAGGCAAAGACCGGACCGAACGGGAAGAAGCCGGACAGATAAGGCAGTTTCTTCAGATCACGTCCCTGAGAGACGTAACCGCGACGGAAGCGGTAATGACTGACGGCAATGCCCAGCCAGGCGATAAAACCGGTCATCCCTGAGGTGTTCAGCAGCCACAGGTACACGGTCTGATTACCAAACATTGAACTCAGGAAGCACAGCGCAGCCACGATAGTGGTGGCGTACAGTGCGTTACGCGGCACACCGCCTTTCGACAGTTTAGCGAACATGCGCGGCGCTTTGCCTTCGCTTGCCAGCGTAAACAGCATACGGGTTGAGGCGTACATCCCGGAGTTACCGGCAGACAATACCGCCGTCAGGATCACCGCATTCATTACCGCCGCAGCCGACAGCAGACCGGCATTGCGGAACACCAGCGTGAACGGGCTGACGGAGATATCGCCCACTTCATTACGCAACAGGCTTGGATCGGTATAAGGGATGATCAGGCTGATCACCAGAATCGCCAGAATATAGAACAGCAGGATACGCCAGAAAACCTGACGCACGGCGCGCGGAATATTTTTACCCGGATTTTCCGATTCGCCCGCCGCGACACCGATCAGTTCAGTGCCCTGGAAGGAGAAGCCGACAATCATCGCCACCCCAATCATCGAGGCAAAACCACCCGCAAACGGCGCATCACCGAGGGTCCAGTTGTGCCAGCCCGCTGTTTCCGCACCGCGCATAATGCCGGTGATCATCAGGACGCCGACGGCGATAAAGATGATGACCGTCACGACTTTGATCAGTGAGAACCAGTATTCCGCTTCGCCAAAACCGCGCACGGAAATGTAGTTGAGCAGGAAGATCAGACCGAGGAACAAGGCGCTCCAGATCCAGCCCGGCGTGTCCGGGAACCAGTAGTTCATCACCAGCTGCGAGGCCACCAGGTCAACCGCGATGGTGACGGCCCAGTTGTACCAGTAGTTCCAGCCCAGTGCGAAACCGAAGCCTTCTTCAACATAGCGTGAGCCGTAGGTAGAGAATGAACCGGAGACCGGCATGAACGCCGCCAGCTCACCGAGACTGGTCATCAGGAAGTACACCATGATGCCGATTAATGCGTAGGAGAGCAGCGCCCCACCCGGCCCTGCCTGAGAAACCGTCGCGCCGGAGGCGACAAATAAACCCGTACCAATTGAACCGCCGATGGCGATCATCGTTAAGTGACGTGCCTTCAGCTCGCGACGCAGTGTGGGAGCCACCTGCGTATTTTTTGTAGGTTGTTGAGCCATTTTTACCCTATATCCGCTCGTCATGTGGAAATTTAAGCGCGGATTGTAGCAAAACCTGCCGCTCTGAATAGCAGGAACGACCTGTTATAAGACACCTTCATAACAGGCCGCCGATCATTAGTGAAAGACCATTATCGGGTTTCACGGCAATACGTAAGAAACCGTGATAATGCACCGGAGATATGTTTCTGGCGGTGATGGATCAGATAAAGTTTGCGCACCAGCGGGGCCACCGGCAACGGAATTTCCACCAGTGAACCGCTGCTCAGTTGTTCGGCAATGACCCGACGCGACAGACAGCTGATGCCGATGCCATGACGTACCGCGTGCTTGATCGCTTCGGAATTCCCCAGTTCCATGACCAGATTAAAATCCGGCAACTGCGGCAACAGCAGATGATCCAACACCTCGCGTGTACCGGAGCCGCGCTCACGCAGGATCCAGGGTTCCCGCGCCAGCGATTCGAGCGATGCCACTTTGCCCGCCAGCGGATTTTCCGGCGCGACAAACACCACCAGTTCGTCATCCAGCCAGGGCTGGGTGATCAGTTCCGGTACCTGACAGGGGCCTTCGATCAAACCGAGGTCAACACGAAAATCCGCCACCGCGTTAATGACGTCATTGGTGTTACCGACGTTCAGCTCCAGCGGTGTCGCCGGATAATCCAGCCGGTAATCGGCGATCATCGCCGGTAACATATAGTTGCCGATCGTGCTGCTGGCACCGATGCGCAGCGAACCGTTATCGTGATTGAACAGACGCTCGATTTCACCGGCCTGTTCAAGCAAGGCCAGCGCCTTCGGATACAACAAACGCCCGTGTTCATTAATGACCAGCCGCTTACCGACACGGTCAAATAACTGCACGCCCAGTTGACCTTCGATATCGGCCAGCGCCGCACTGACTGCCGATTGTGATAAGGAGAGCACAACCGATGCCTGCGTGGTCGAACCGCTTTTCAGCACTTCGGCGAAAACTTCAAGTTGTCGCAATGTTATGTGCATAAATGTCCCGCTATTCTCCTGCGCCTGACTGCACGCCCGTTCTTTTTAGTATAGACCCTCGCCTTGCAGGCCTCTTTTGAATGGCTGTTTTATACCAGTTTTATCGATAGGTTATAAAGTAATAATCAATTTCATTTTTATATAAGCGCGGCGTAGCCTTATGTCATCACTCCTGAACGAGGAACGGACGATGAATACATTTGCGCTTAAACGCGAAGAGAGAAAGACGACGGATAAACACGACGTTTCGCTTCTGTCAGCTTTGCGCCGCGTGTTACCCGGCCTGGCACTGACCGGCGTGATCACCGCGCTGGCGGTCTGGCTGAGCGATATTCCGGCGCTGAACCACCTGGGTCTCAGCGCGCTGACGATGGCGATTGTCATCGGTATGGTGATCGGCAACACCCTGTATCCGGCGGCAAAACCCTGGTGTGAGGAAGGCGTAACGCTGGCGAAACAGCGGCTGCTGCGTCTGGGGATTATTCTTTACGGCTTGCGGCTGACGTTCGCGCAAATCGCCGATGTCGGTGCCACCGGTATTCTGATCGACGCCCTGATGCTGTGTTCCACCTTCACCCTCGCCTGCTGGCTCGGTCAGCGGGTGTTTAAGCTCGACCGCGACACGTCCATGCTGATCGGCGCGGGCAGCAGCATTTGCGGCGCGGCGGCGGTCATGGCGACAGAACCCGTGCTGGAAGCTAAAGCAGAGAAGGTCACTGTCGCGGTGGCGACCGTGGTTATCTTCGGTACGGCGGCTATCTTCCTGTATCCGTGGCTGTGGCATCTGAATGCGCAGTACCACTGGCTGAGCGTAACCGCTGCCCAGTTCGGCATCTATACCGGTTCAACGGTGCATGAAGTGGCGCAAGTCGTCGCAGCGGGTCAGGGTGTCAGCCCGGATGCAGAAAATGCAGCAGTGATCGCCAAAATGATCCGCGTGATGATGCTGGCACCGTTCCTGCTGCTGCTCTCTGGCTGGAAATCTCGCAAAGCGGTGCAGCAAGGTGGTCAGAATGCAGGCATGCGCAACATCACCATTCCTTGGTTTGCCCTGCTGTTCATTCTGGTGGCGGCATTTAACTCACTGGATATTCTGCCGCACAGCTGGATCCCGGCGCTGATCACGCTCGATACCGTGTTGCTGGCGATGGCGATGGCGGCTCTCGGCCTGACCACTCACATGAGCGCATTGCGTCAGGCGGGTCTGAAACCCATGCTGCTGGCGGCTGTGCTGTTCATCTGGCTGATTGTTGGCGGTGCCGGTATCAACCAGCTGGTTCAGCATCTTTTTGGCTGATGTTGCGACTTTTAACACTTCGGTGCTGCGCCTCCTGCCCGGAGGCGCTATCATTCGTCCATAAACGCGATGAATAACTGAGGAGCAAAAATGAAGTTTGTGGGAGCACACGTGAGTGCAGCCGGGGGTGTCGATCAGGCGGTTCTGAGGGCACACGAACTGGAAGCCACGGCTTTTGCGCTTTTCACCAAGAATCAGCGGCAGTGGAAAGCGGCAGCCTTGCCGGAAGATGTCATCGAAAAATTCAAAGCGGCCTGTGAAAAATACGGTTACAAGAGCAACCAGATTTTGCCGCATGACAGCTATCTGATTAACCTCGGGCACCCGGTGACTGAGGCGCTGGAGAAATCCCGCGAGGCGTTTCTCGATGAGCTGCAACGTTGTGAACAGCTTGGCCTGTCGCTGCTGAATTTCCATCCGGGCAGCCACCTGATGCAAATCGAAGAAGATAAATGCCTTGAGCGGATTTCTGAATCCCTGAACATCGCGCTGGATAAAACCCAAGGCGTGACCGCTGTGATCGAAAACACCGCCGGTCAGGGCAGCAATCTGGGCTTTCGTTTCGAGCATCTGGCGAAAATCATCGACGGCGTGGAAGACAAAAGCCGTGTCGGCGTCTGCATTGATACCTGCCACGCTTTTGCCGCGGGCTACGATCTGCGCACGGTAGAAGAATGCGAGAAAACCTTTCAACACTTTGAAGATGTCGTGGGCTTTAAATACCTGCGCGGTATGCACCTCAACGACGCGAAAAGCGAGTTCAACAGCCGCGTCGACCGCCACCACAGCCTCGGCGAAGGGAATATCGGCAACACGGTATTTAGCTGGATGATGAAAGATGCCCGTTTCGACGGCATCCCGATGATCCTCGAAACGGTGGATCCGGATATCTGGAAAGATGAAATCGCCTGGCTGAAAGCGCAGCAGAAGTCGGAGAATGACGAAGCCGCCGCGTAGTTTGTACCGTAAATTCCGGTCGGCTCCCTCCCCTGCGAAGGGGAGGGTTGGGGTGGGGTATTAAGGTCAAAAACGAAAGCTGAAGTGTGCATGGGCAAGGATGTGAGTCCTTAAAACCCCCTCCCCGCCTCCCCCTTCGCAGGGGGAGGCGTAAAAAAACAGAAAGATTCAGCTCCATACTCTCTTTTCTTTCGCAGAGAAGGCGCAATAAAAAAGGCGCGACATTCACATGTCGCGCCTTTTGGCTTTTAACGATTTACCGTTATGCCGCCGCTTTTGCCGCGACCGCTGCATCTGAACGTTTCAGAATCGCGTATGCACCACCCGCCAGCACGGTACCGGCGATAATCGCCACCAGATAACCGAGGATTGGGGTAATTGCACCCGGGATCAGCAGCACGAACAGACCACCATGCGGTGCCATCAGTTGCGCATGGAACGCCATAGACAGAGCACCTGTCAGCGCGCCACCGGCGATACAGCAAGGCAGAACACGCATCGGGTCACGGGCCGCGAACGGGATCGCCCCTTCAGAGATAAAGCACAGACCCAGAACCAGCGCCGCTTTACCGCCTTCGCGTTCACCCTGCTCGAACTTCTTGCTCGCCAGAATCGTTGCCAGACCCATGGCCAGCGGTGGCACCATACCGGCTGCCATGATGGCGGCCATCGGACCATAGACGGAAGAACTCAGCAGGGCGACACCAAAGGCGTAAGACGCTTTGTTCACCGGGCCGCCCATGTCGGTACACATCATCGCACCGAGGATAGCACCCAGCAGTACCGCATTCGCAGTGCCCAGAGATTGCAGCCATGCGGTCAGACCTGCCATGATTTTCGCCACCGGCGTACCGACAACATAAATCATCACCAGACCGGTAATCAGACTCGCCACCAGCGGAATGATCAGGATAGGTTTCAGCGCTTCCATACTTTGCGGTAACTTCAGCTTGCCGCTGATGGCTTTCGCCACGTAACCCGCCAGGAAACCGGCAATGATACCGCCGAGGAAACCTGCGCCCGTGCTCACCGCCAGCATGCCGCCGATAAGACCCGGGGTCAGACCCGGACGGTCAGCGATGGAGAAGGCAATAAAGCCTGCCAGCACAGGAACCATCAGGGCAAAGGCGGATGCGCCACCGATTTGCATCAGTGCCGCCGCCAGTGTGCCTTTGACTTCAAACGCTTTGATACCGAAGACAAACGACAGCGCGATACACAGACCGCCCGCCACCACCATCGGCAGCATGTAAGACACGCCGGTCAGCAGGTGACGGTAAGGACCCGTACCGCCTGCTTCTTTTTTCTTCGCGCCTGTCGCTGCACCCTGAGAGGCCGGCGAAAACACTTCTGCTTCGACCAGGGCTTTATCCAGTTCCTGTTTGGTCTTTTTCAGTGCCAGACCGGTAGAAGTGCGGTACATCGGCTTACCGGCAAATTTCGCCAGATCCACTTCGATGTCTGCCGCGACGATCACCAGATCGGCCGCTGCGACTTCTTCCGGCGTGATGGCATTGCCTGCGCCCACAGAACCGCGGGTTTCAACTTTGACCCACCAGCCACGTTTTTTCGCTTCAGTTTCAATCGCTTCCGCAGCCATAAAGGTGTGAGCCACACCGGTCGGGCAAGCGGTGATTGCGACGATACGTTTCGGACCGCTGGCAGCCGGAGCAGCAACGGCAGTCGCAACCGGTGCAACATAAGGTTTGGCTTCGGCCAGTGCGCGTTGCAGGAAAGCTTCCGGCTCACGAACTGCCTCAGCCACATCGCCGGTATACATGTTTTTGCCGGTCAGTGCCGCGTCATCTGGCACGGTTTCACCGGCAACGATCACCACATCAGCCTCAGCGATCTGTTCGGTCAGCTGGTGTCCGGCTTTCGCCGCAGCAGCAGCGAGTAATTTTTTCGCCAGTTGGCTGCGAGCTTGTCCCAGCGAACTGTCTGTCATCAGCAGCGTTTTCATTCTGCCTCCTGCGGATTAAAAGGGTTTCAGATCAACACGGGCCATCATCGCCGCGAGCTGCGGACGATCGGTGACGCCGACATTACTCTGGCTGACAGCCAGGGCGGCAACGGCAGTGGCCAGTCGCAGCGTATGTTCACTGGATTCGCGCATCAGCAAACCGTAAATCAGACCACCGACCATGGAATCACCGGCACCCACGGTGCTGACGACTTCACAGGCTGGAGGTTTGGCGATCCACGCACCGGATGCGTTAACCCACAAGGCACCTTCAGCGCCCAGAGAAATCACCACGTGGGCGATACCCTGATCACGCAAGGCGTGCGCGGCTTCAACCACGTCACTCAGTTCCGGCAATTTACGGCCAGCCCAGATTTCCAGCTCACGGCGGTTTGGTTTCACCAGCCACGGCGCGGCTTTCAGACCGGCAACCAGTGCTTCACGGCTGCTGTCGAAGATGATGCACGGGCATTGCGCACGCAGACGTTTCATCCAGTCGGTGAATGCGTCAGGATCAACGCCAGCAGGCAGACTGCCGCTGACGGCAACCATGTCAAACTGACCCAGCCATGACAGAGAATCCGTCACGAAACGCTCCCAGTCGGCAGGGGTGACGTTGAAACCGGAGAAGTTAAAGTCGCTGACTTCGCCGTCTTTTTCGGTCAGTTTGACGTTGATACGGGTACGGCCATTGACCACCTGGAAGCGGTTAGCAATGCCCAGATCGCTGAATAACAGCTGGAAGCCGTCCTGATTTTCTTTCCCGAGGAAACCGCCCACGGTGACGTCGATGCCGAGATCTTTCAGCACTTTCGCCACGTTGATGCCTTTACCTGCGGCGTGCAGACCGGTGGTTTGCACCAGATTGACTTCACCGCGTTCGATTTCAGGCACATAGCCGACTAAATCGTACGCCGGGTTTAACGTAATAGTGGCAACTCTGCGGCTCATGCGCCCTCCCCAAGACCTTCAGAAATGGCTTCACCGATGGTTTTTAATGCCAGTTCGGCATCTTCACCGCTGGCAGTAAAGCGCAGGTGATGACCTTTTTTGACGCCCAGCGCCACGACTTTCATCAGGCTGCGGCCGTTAGCCGGTTTACCGCTGCCATCCAGATTGGTGACCGTAATTTCGCTGCTGAACTGTTTGATCACGTTCACCAGCGCAGTACCCGGACGCGCGTGCAGACCGTGTTCGTTACGGATAACGTATTCCGCAGTCAGCACGTTGGCTTGTTCTTCCACTTCACGGGTCAGCAATGCCAGCACACCGACGGAATCTGCCGTCAGCAAGCGTTCAGCTTTGTTGGCAATCAGTAAATCACTGAGGTAATTCAGCACATCGAGCGGCTGGTCATCTGCGACGGAAATCGTCAGCAGCATGGAAACTTTTTCGCCATTCAGATCAAAGGTCTGCTTCGCACGGCTGACCGTGGCGGCACTTTTCAGGTTGCCTTCGGTGCTGTCGCTGAGCCAGATGCCCTGCCCCAGATTCAGCGGCTGACGGCTGATGACGTCGCTGACAAACGCCGTGTCGACCGCGCCAATTTCTTTCAGGCGACCGGCGTTCAGCGCCTGTAACGTGATCAGGCTTTCAGCCGCCACGTCAACCGCGATCAGCTGGGTATCAAACAGGAATTCAGCGGCATTCTTTTCGCCCATCAGCAGGCTGCGTAATTCTTCAGCTGAATCTGTTTTTGCCAGTCGATCGGCCACGCTGTCGTCACTCAGTACGTGCGTCAGCTGACGCAGCAAACCAAGGTGTTCGTCAGAGCGGGCGGCAATGCCGATAACGACATACGCCGTCTGGCCTTCGCCCCAGGTAATACCCTGCGGGAACTGGAAAACCTGTACACCGGTGTCGAGCACCAAATCACGGGTATCGGTGGTGCCGTGCGGGATGGCGATGCCGTTGCCAAGGTACGTAGAGGTTTGCAGCTCACGCGCCAGCATACCGTCTACATAGCCTTCGCTGACGCGACCGGCCTGAGTCAGTGCTGCTGCAACCTGACGAATAGCGTCCTGCTTATCGCTGGCAGCCGCACCGAGATGAATATCTTGCTGTGACAGTTGGAACATAATTCTCCTCTCCTGCTGAAATTGAATCGTTTCAGCTTTACTGAGAAAAAAGGAGCGCCGTCAGATTTCAGGAGAAAAGCTGACAACGCTGAAACGTTTCAGGGAGTCTCAATCCGGCCTGTTTTTAAAGCAAGCTTTCCCTGATTTTGCGTAACAATTTTTTGATGCTACGCACAGTTTCCTTTCTAAGCGCTTTCTGAAACGAATAACTTAACGCAAATGCTGAAGTCAGGCTGACGGAAAATGCTGACGCAAGCTGACCGTCAGCGTCGTGGTTTTTACGGCGTGAATGAGCGACCCTCCGTTGGGTTGTTTTTGGCACAACGTGCGGTTTTATTATTCAGTATGGCAAATTCACTCGGGTTTACATTTTTGATGATCAAAACCTGTTTTTGTTTTTTTTAAACTGACGTAACATTCGCGCAAATTTCGTCCCCTTCCTTTTCTCTGGTTCACTTAGCTAATGCGAATTTCTACAACGTCAGCCCGCCGTTTACCCGACATGACATCAACGGCTTTTCTGATCATCGCCTTTCTTACCGGTATTGCAGGCGCCTTACAGACCCCGACGCTCAGCCTGTTTCTGACATCGCAGGTCCATGTCAGCCCGTTCATGGTCGGCATTTTCTTTACCGGCAGCGCCGTGATTGGCATTTTCGTCAGTCAGTTGCTGGCGACATGGTCAGATAAACGCGGCGATCGCAAAACGCTGATCCTGTATTGCTGCATTCTCGGCGCGCTGGCGTGCGTGCTTTTCGCCTTCAACCGCAACTACTTTATTCTGCTGTTCATCGGCGTGTTGCTGTCGAGTTTTGGCTCCACGGCGAACCCGCAGATGTTCGCGCTGGCACGGGAGCATTCCGAAAAAACCGGCCGTGAAGCCGTGATGTTCAGCTCTATTTTGCGTGCGCAGGTGTCACTCGCCTGGGTGGTGGGTCCGCCGCTGGCTTTCGCCCTTTCTATGGGCTTTGGCTTTACCTTTATGTATTGCGCCGCCACGCTGGCCTTCCTGCTGTGCGGGGTGATGGTGTGGATGTTCCTGCCTTCAATGCCTAAAGCGCACATCAAGACCACCGCCACGCTGGAAGCCCCCCGCCGTAACCGCCGCGATACGCTGATGCTGTTTATCGCGTGTTCCCTGATGTGGGCGGCGAACAGTATTTATCTGATCAATATGCCGTTGTATGTGGTGCGTGAGTTGGGCTTGCCGGAGAAACTGGCGGGCGTGCTGATGGGCAGTGCGGCTTGTCTGGAAATCCCCACCATGCTGATTGCCGGGTATCTGGCGAAGCAGTTGGGGAAACGCTTCCTGATGCGGTTTGCGGTAGTCGCAGGGGTGATTTTCTACGGTTGTATTCTGTTTACCACCGGCGCGGCCATGCTGATTGCTTTACAGCTGCTGAACGCGATTTTCATCGGCATTCTGGCCGGGATCGGCATGTTGTATTTTCAGGATCTGATGCCGGGTCAGGCCGGTGCGGCCACCACGCTGTTTACCAATTCAACGCGTGCGGGCTGGATCCTTGCCGGTTCGCTGGCGGGTGTGATTGCGCAGTTCTGGACTTATCATGCTGTGTTTTATGCCGCGCTGGCGATGGTGGTCGGTTCCGTGCTGTGTATCTGGAATGTGAAAAACGTCGATAAACCGGCGGAAGAAATTCCGGCTGCGGTGGTTTAAGGCGCGGTATCCGCTTCCAGCTTAATCAGGTACGTCAGGGCCTGGTCGCGATGGGTGAAACACATCTCGCGGCTGGCCTGCAGGCTGGCGCACACTTTCGGGCGCAGCGGTGAGGTGAAAATCTTACACAGGAAATTATCCGCCAGCTGAACACAGCGGGTATTCGCCGGTTTGCCGTCTGGCATCCCCGGGATCGGGCTGGAAATTGAAGGCGCGATGCAACAGGCTCCGCAATCGGTACGACAGTCCATCAACAGCCTCCTCAGGCCTCATTTTGAGGCGCGACAATAGCAGGCGGCGTTATGCGCCACCAGCGAAATATTTACTATCCTTTAACAGGCTATACCGAACATTTTTCACGCGGACAGAACAGGCGCAAAAAATGGGTCATAAAGCGGGTTTTCGCGACTCTTTTTACGCTATCCGCTTGCCTGAATTCAGCGGCGCGGGTAACGTGTCGCAAATTATTTATCTCTCTGCTGACAGGTTATTTATATGGCACGTGCTAACGAAATTAAACGCGGCTTCGTCGTGAACTACGACGGCAAATTGCTGCTGGTAAAAGACATCGATGTTCAAAGCCCAAGCGCCCGTGGTGCCAGCACCCTGTACAAAATGCGTTTCGCTGACGTACGCACTGGCGGCAAAGTGGAAGAACGCTTCAAAGGCGACGATATTCTCGATACCGTCAGCCTGACCCGTCGTAAAGTGAACTTCTCTTACGTCGATGGCGATGAGTACATCTTTATGGATGATGAGGACTTCACGCCGTACACCTTTAATAAGGCGCAGATCGAAGACGAACTGTTGTTCATCCCTGAGGAAGGTTTGCAGGGTATGCAGGTGCTGACACTGGACAGCCAGTTACTGGCGCTGGAAATGCCACAGACGGTGGATCTGGAAATCGTGGAAACGGCACCGGGCATCAAAGGCGCTTCCGCCAGCTCCCGAACCAAACCTGCGGTCATGGCTACCGGCCTGAGCATCCAGGTGCCTGAATACCTCAGCTCTGGCGATAAAATCCGCATTCATATCGCGGAACGTCGTTATATGGGCCGTGCGGATTAATCAGACCGCCCTGCTCTGCGAAAAGGAACGCTCCGGCGTTCCTTTTTTATTGTCTGCTTTTTGCCATTAATTCCACAGACTGTGGATCTGCATCACAAAATGAGTGGCTGTCTGGACTTACCAATTCCCCTTTCTATCATATGACTTTACACTCTAAGCCCTGATTTCGGCTTAAATCGTCGCTTTATCCAGCATAAAATTCAACTGACGGGTAAACAGCCCCAATTTGGCCTGACCAATTACTAATTTCTGACTTGCCTGGAGTATTGCATGAAAACTATTGCCACAGCGTCCCTGCCTGCAGAAGTGTCATTGCCTGCTTATGATCGCGATGCACTGAAAAGCCGTATTGTTCACCTGGGATTCGGCGCTTTCCACCGCGCCCATCAGGCGTTGCTGACCAACCGCGTATTGAATCAGCAGGGCGGCGACTGGGGTATCTGCGAAATCAGCCTGTTTGGCAATGAAGCGTTGATCAAACAATTGCGCGAGCAAAACCATCTGTTCACCGTGCTGGAAAAAGGCGCAGACGGCAATCAGGCCATTATTATCGGTTCGGCGCACGAATCCGTGCACGGCGGCATTGACGGTCTGGATGCCGTGCTTGAAAAACTCACCGAACCGCAGGTGGCGATTGTCTCGCTGACCATTACCGAAAAAGGCTACTGCATTGAACCGGGCACTGGCGAACTGGATCTGCAGAACCCCAAAATTCAGCAGGATCTGGCGGGCGGACAAGCACCTTGTACCGCGCCGGGCGTGTTAGTGGAAGCACTGCGTTTGCGCCATGAGCGCGGTCTGCCGGGCTTTACTGTTTTATGCTGCGATAACATTCCGGAAAATGGTCTGGTGGTAAAAAATGCCGTGCTGGGCATGGCGAAAGCCCGTTCCGCCGAACTGACGGAATGGATCATTGGCAATGTCTCTTTCCCAAGCACCATGGTTGACCGCATTGTGCCTGCCGCGACGGAAAATACGCTGGAAGAAATCACCGAGGCGCTGGGTGGCGTGACAGATCCGTGCGGTATTGCCTGCGAACCCTTCATCCAGTGGGTGGTGGAAGATCATTTTGTTGCCGGTCGTCCTGACTGGGAAAAAGCCGGTGCGCAGATGGTGTCTGACGTTCTGCCTTTCGAGCAGATGAAACTGCGCATGCTGAACGGCAGCCACTCTTTCCTGGCTTACCTCGGCTATCTTGCGGGTTATCAGCACATTAACGACTGCATGGAAGATGCCAACTATAAAGCCGCGGCTCACCAGCTGATGCTGCATGAACAGGCACCGACGCTGAGCGTTGAAGGTGTCGATCTCAGCGCCTACGCCGACAGTCTGATTGCGCGTTACAGCAATCCGGCACTGAAACACCGCACCTGGCAAATCGCCATGGACGGTACGCAGAAACTTCCGCAACGTATGCTCGACTCCATCCGCTGGCACGTAAAAAATGGCGGTTCGTATGAACTGCTGGCGCTGGGCGTGGCTGGCTGGATGCGCTATGTCGGCGGCACCGACGATGCCGGTCAGGCTATCGAGATTAAAGACCCGATGGCAGACACGGTGGCGCAAATTGTGGCGTCAACCGAAGATGGCGAACCGCGCGTGAAAGCCCTGCTGGCGCTGAATGGCGTATTTGGCGAGCAGTTGCCGCAGGAAGAAAAAGTCGTGCAGGCGATCCTCAATGCTTATGCGGACCTGCAAAGGATCGGCGCGAAGAAAACCGTCGCGAAATATGTCGGTTAATTAAGCCCGGCAGGTTATACGTAAAATAGAAAGCGGCTGCTCACAGGCAGCCGTTTTTTTATTAGCGTGGAAAATCACGGGAAAAATCAGCAGCGGAGAAATCAGTCGTTCAGTTCGGAAGGCACCGATGAAAAAAGGAATCCGTCAAAAGACGGGTCATCCGCGTCAGACACCTGCAACAGCATATCCTTCACATTTTCCAGATGCTGCCACATCGCCTGCTTGGCGGCTTTCGGATCCCGCCGCAGCACGGCCTGCAAGATGGTCTGGTGATCCTGCAACCAGATCTGGCTGTAATTTTTATCACCGACATGCTGATGAATTCCCAGCCACATCGGGCTGCGCTGACGGATCTGCCATAAATCATCCACCAGTTTAACCAGCACGCTGTTTTGAGACGCCTGCGCCAGCAGGGCATGAAACCGCTGATCCTCAGCGTCGTCCGATACGCCCCGCGCAATGCATTCCCGCTGAGCATCAATCGTATCACGCATTTGCAGAATATCGGTTTTGGTGGCCTGCATCGCCGCAAAGGCGGCCACTTCACTTTCCAGCAATTGCCGCGCCTGTAACAGTTCGAATGGCCCGTATCCGCTGTCCGCGCCTTCCGGCTGGCTGTTTTCCGGCTGATGCAGAACATACACACCGGAGCCTTTGCGCACCTCGACCACTTTTTCCAGCTCCAGCATAATGAGTGCTTCACGCACCACGCTGCGGCTCACCGAGTAAGACTCGGCAATATCACGTTCCGGCGGAAGACGATCGCCAGGGGCATATTTCCCGGCATGGATATCACGACGCAGATGGCCGCCAATTTCCTGATAAAGTCGCATAATGTTGCCCCTGTCTGTGACACGCACGCAATTGGTCCGACACCTGATTACGGGTTCTGATGCCTGAAATAAGAGAGGAAATTATAACATGTCGGCAGAAAGGGAAAGGACGGGAATAGAAAACTGACGGCCCGATCAAAATTGGGCCAGCCAGTTTGTGAAGTTGTCCGGCCACCTGTGGCGGGTGTTACGCCGCGCCTAGCGTGACCGGCCTGAAACTTATCAGTCCTGTTAATCTTTTTCGCGAGCTTAGTTGTAGCTCACGGTCATGACGGCGAGGTGAGGATTATTGTTGACCTGCTTCGTGGTGACATGTCCGAGTGACATCGGCAGCGAGAATGAGGAAGGATTATCCACACTCAGCGCATGCACCTGCCGCACCTGTTTTCCACCGTGGTCACAGTCGCTGATCACCTTGTTGCGCGCGGTATTGAAGTTACATCCTGCTTCAACAATCGAACCCGTAATATGAATTATTCCGCCTGAAGCGGCGGCATTGGCAAACTGAATCGTCCCTGAGGCCATGACTCCCAAAAACAGTAAGCAGATTGTTCTGTTCATGGTGACACCTCATCATTGTTGTAAATTTTAAACTTCATGTAACCGCAATTTAACATTAATACATCTAATTAAATTTTCACGCTCTCCGGCAAAATATTTTGCCGTCGCGGCGGGCAGAAATAAGCAATCCATGTTATTCATCGGCACAACGCTGGATTTTCTTAATGAGTCGCTGCACATTGGCGGGTGAATTTTTCAAAAAGGATCGGCAACCATGACGAAAACCAACCTGATCACCGGCTTTCTGGGAAGCGGCAAAACCACGACGGTGCGCCATCTGCTGGCTCAGAAACCTGAAGGTGAGAAATGGGCCGTGCTGGTCAATGAATTCGGTGAAGTCGGAATTGACGGCGCATTGCTGGCCGACAGTGGCGCAGTCCTGAAAGAAATTCCCGGCGGTTGCATGTGTTGCGTGAATGGTTTGCCGATGCAGGTTGGCATGAATATGTTACTGCAGCAGGCCAAACCTGACCGTCTGCTGATTGAACCCACCGGTCTCGGACATCCGAAACAGATCCTGTCTTTGTTAACCTCCGACGTTTACCGCAACTGGCTGACGCTGAACGCTACCCTGTGCCTGGTGGATGCGCGTCAGCTGAGCGATCAGCGGGTAACTGAAAACGAAAACTTCCGCGATCAGCTGGCGGCGGCTGACATTATTGTCGCCAATAAGTCGGATGTGGCTCAGCCCCAGGACAGGCAGAAACTGGAAGAGTGGTATCAACGTCAAGGTCGCGAGCGTCGTCTGGTGACAGCCTCACAGGGCGTGATTGATCCGGCCCTGCTCGATTTACCCCGCCTGAATCTTGCCGACTTACCGGAAGGGAAACATCATCATGCGCATGCGGCGAAACAGGGGCTGGCGGCACTGAGCCTGCCGGGGAATCAGCGCTGGCGTCGTGCCCTCAATCAGGCGGACGGTTACACCAGTTGTGGCTGGATATTTGATGGTGACACGCAATTTGATACCGCAGGCATTCTCGACTGGGCGCGGGCGGTGCCGGTTGACCGGGTGAAAGGCATTATTCGTATTAAAGAAGGCACGATACTGATTAACCGTCAGGGCAACGATTTGCATATCGAAACCAAACCGGTGGCGCCGTCAGACAGCCGGATTGAGCTGATTACTCAAAATGAGGCACAATGGAATACAATACAATCATCCTTGTTGAAGGTTCGTTTAGGTTAAACGGATTAAGTTAACGCTGAATAAATTATTCCTTATCCTGCTAAGAATAGGTCTTCCTTTATGTGGCGCCGAAATATTCCCGCAATCCTGATACTCAATGTATTGGGTGTTGCCTTGTTTTTATCTTTCTATCTGCCGGCGAATCATGGTTTCTGGTTCCCGATTGATAAATCGATTTTCTTCTTCTTTAACCAGCATCTGGCGACTGACGCCTGGTTCCTGCATCTCGTCGCAGTGACCAATAACCGGGCTTTTGACCTGATTTCGCTGCTGGCGATGGGATTGCTCTATCTGAGCTACTTCCTGAAGCAGGATACCGCCGGGCGCCGCCGCTATATTGTGATCGGCGTGGTGATGCTGCTCACCGCCGTGGTGCTGAACCAGCTCGGGCATTTGTTGCCTGTCAGCCATAAAAGCCCGTCGCTGAGCTTCCCTGGCGTAAACCGCGTGAGCGAACTGACCGGCATTCCGACAAAAGATGCCTCCAGTGACAGCTTCCCCGGTGACCACGGCATGATGCTGATTATTTTCTCGTGCTTTATGCTGCGCTACCTGAGCAAGTCTGCGTTTGCTATCGCCGTGCTCATCACCATTATCTTCTCGCTACCGCGTGTGATGATTGGCGCGCACTGGTTCACCGATATCGCGGTCGGATCGATGTCTGTGGTGCTGGTCGGTGCCAGCTGGTGGCTGATGACCCCCGCCAGCGATGCGCTGATTAACTGGCTGGAGAAAAAATTACCCGGTACCAAAAATCCTAAGACGCCGGTCTGATTTTTAGATATATACAGAAAAGTTATGGCCCGACAGATGTTGATGATCTGCCGGGCCTTTTTTTGAGAGGTTTCTCAGGGCGTCTGTGCTGTATTATGTGCCTGCAACCCGCTTGTGATGCGGTTTTAAGCCAAATAAGTATAAAAATCACCCATCGTTTTTAACATGTTTACTTACATCACCTTACATCACAATTTCTTATAAAAAATCTCATAATACCTCTCGCAATCCCCTATTCATTACGGTACTCTCCAAAACGCCCGCACACAATTGTGGCAAAAACACCCGTGTTGAAGGAAAAAACGTGCTCTGACGCACATTTTACCCCAGAGGTGTTTGTCCACCGTGTGAGTGGCAGGTAGTCTCGCTTCGTTTGGCAATTTTAATAACGATTTCATCGTTAAGGACAGCAAGGGATAACAACAATAATGGTCAAGTCTCAACCGTTTCTGAGATATATCACGCGGATGATCCCCGCGATTGGCGCAGCAATTATTCTCTCTGCGTGTAGTGGTACACATTCTTCGAACACAGAAAACGCACAAACTGATATGCGTGCAGTAAATGGCAATGATGGCCTTCTACTGCAAGCCTCTCAGGATGAATTCGAAGCAATGGTTCGCAACGTCAACGTTAAATCCAAAATTATGGATCAGTACGCTGGCTGGAAAGGCGTTCGTTATCGGTTAGGCGGTGACAGCAAGCGTGGTATCGATTGCTCAGCCTTCGTTCAGGTAACATTCCGCGAACAATTTGGTATGGATTTACCTCGTTCAACCTATGAACAGGAAGAGAAAGGCAAGAAAGTTCAGCGCACGAAACTGCGTCCGGGCGATCTGGTTCTGTTCCGCGCAGGTTCCACGGGACGTCACGTCGGTATTTATTTAGGGAATGATCAGTTTGTTCATGCATCCACCAGCAACGGTGTGATGATTTCAAATCTGAAAGAATCCTACTGGAATGCGCGTTATCGTGAAGCAAGACGAGTTTTGGCTAACGGCTGAGTACGTTACCCTATGATTTAGTTCTTGTTGTCCTGTGCCAAGCGAATAAAAAAACGTCATCTTCGGATGGCGTTTTTTTATGCCCGTAATAAAGTGTATTTAGGGTCTGTTGTTTTTTTTACTGGGTTATACTTTTATTTCTTCGGCGAGAAAAAGGGCAAAACATATGGGTTTAAAAACGGCGCTCACACACACCGTATTACCCAAGCGCCGTTATTTGAAAAGAAGTGTCCTTTTCTCCGCCCTGTTTTTTATTTTATTTACCGCTGTCACTCTCACCGTCATTAAAACCAACACGCTTCGTGAACAAAATGAAATTGCGCAGCGCACCGCAAAGTTTACTTCCGACTATTTAGATCAGTTAACCGACACCATGCGGCGGATCGGACTGCTCACGGCGGAGTCCTGTGATTCCATTGCCGGGGAGTTAAACCGCGACGCGGCATTCAGTATCGGTGTGCGTGATTTTCAGCTGGTGCGCAACGGCATGGTCTTTTGCTCTTCGGCCTCAGGAAACCAGAATATTGCTGCCAACAGCTCGCTGCACGATATCGATTTCGACAAACCGATGAGTATTGATCTGCAAATGGGCACACCCGCCGTGCCTAACCGCGCGGTGATCATTGTGTGGCAGCGTAATCCCGGTGCTTCAGATGACGGTGTGATTGCAACGCTTGAACTCACCTTGTCACCCTACATGCTTTTTGCGCAGCCCGGTTCCGGCTACCGGGGTTTTGCCCTGCTGGTGGGGGATACCGCGCTGATTTCCTCGCAGGCCGGGCTGGTGCCTGTCAAAAATTTACCGCGCAGTCATTTTACCGAAGTCAAAATCGACAGTTATCCGTTTAATATCCGCCTCTACTCCCCTTCCCTGACCCGCGATAACGTACTTTTTACCCTGTCCGGCGGTCTGCTGCTCAGCCTGCTGGTATGCGCGCTGATTTATCACAGCCTGCTCAACCGCCACAATGTCGAACGTGAAATTCTGCGCGGACTGAAAAATAAAGAGTTCTTTGTCGAATACCAACCGGTGATCGACGCCAGAAACCTGAAAGTCACCGGCGTGGAAGCCTTGCTGCGCTGGCAGCATCCTATCGAGGGACGTATTCCGCCGGATGTCTTTATTGGCTACGCGGAAAATCAGGGGCTGATTGTCGAACTGACGCAGCACATGATGTCGATGGTGGCGGCGGATGCGCATAAATTACAGCATGCGTTTGCCGAAAAGGGAAAACTGAGCATCAACATTTCTCCTCATCATATGGGTAAAGTCAGTTTTCATGACGATGTGATGAATTTTATCGAAGCATTGCCGGAGAATGCGTTTCAGGTGGTGTTTGAAATCACCGAACGCGGCATGATTGATACCGAAGGGGCGCTGCGTGAATTTAACTGGCTGCGCCGCCATAAGATCGAAATCGCCATCGACGATTTTGGCACCGGCCACAGCGCGCTGATTTATCTTGAGAAGTTTACCCTGGATTATCTGAAAATTGACCGCGGCTTCGTGATGTCGATTGATCAGAAAACCCTGATCGCACCGGTGCTGGACACTGTTCTTAAACTCACGGAAGAGCTGAAGCTGAAAACCGTGGCGGAAGGCGTCGAGACGGAGATGCAGGCGGAATATCTGCGCAATCACGGGGTGACCTATTTGCAGGGATATCTGTACAGTAAGCCGTTGGGCGTGCCCGAACTGCTGGACTTTATCCGCGATTTCAATGAGAAAGAAGCCACCTGGCAGATTTGACCTGCATCAGCCCCGCACCTTTTGTTCCATTTTTCTCTTAGGCGTCTGCATCCGGTTGTGATAAAAAGGCCGAAATCAGGGGCGGGATCTAAGATTTGCAGGTTACAACATCTTAGCTTTCAATTGATTAATACCGGACATTCGGCTGCGGCCCTGTCCGACTCATGCTGTCGTCATCACAGGAGTGGAGATTCAGGATGTTTTCCCGTGCGTTCGCCGTTGTGCTCTGTCTGCTGAGTTTCAGCACACAGGCTGAAGTCATACAGGACAGTTATGCGTTCGCCATTTTGGGCGAGCCTAAGTATGTCTCTAACTTCACCAGTTTTGACTATGTGAATCCGGCTGCCCCGAAAGGCGGACAGATCACGCTGGCAGCAATCGGCACCTATGACAACTTCAACCGCTTCGCGACCCGTGGCAATCCGGCCGCACGCAGCGGTTCGCTTTACGACAGCCTGTTCACCACCTCCAGCGATGAAATCGGCAGCTACTACCCGCTGATCGCCGATTCTGCACGCTATGACAGCCAGTACCGCTGGGTTGAAGTGGATATTAATCCCCGCGCACGATTCAACGACAACACGCCGATTACCGCCAGCGACGTGGCGTTCTCCTTCAAAAAATTCATGACCGAAGGCGTGCCGCAGTTCCGCGTGGTCTACAAAGGCGTGGAAGTGAAAGCCATTTCACGGCTGACGGTACGCATGGTATTGCCGAAACCGGATAAAGACATGATGCTCGGCCTGCTCGGTTTACCGATTTTGCCGCAGACATTCTGGGAAAAGCATAAATTCAACGAACCGCTGAGTACGCCGCCGCCGGGCAGCGGGCCTTACCGCATCAGCGATTACAAACTGGGTCAGTACGTCACCTATTCGCGGGTCACGGATTACTGGGCGGCCAATCTGCCGGTCAACCGGGGACGCTATAATTTCGACACCATCCGCTACGATTATTATCTCGACGATAACGTCGCGCTGGAAGCATTCAAATCTGGCGCGTTCGATTTCCGCATGGAGTCTTCGCCGAAAAACTGGGCGACGCAATATCAGGGCGGTAATTTCAGCAAAAACTTTATCGTCAAAGCTGACGAGGAAAATCAGGCGGCACAGGACACCCGCTGGCTGGCATTTAATCTCCATCGCCCGCAGTTTGCCGACCGTAAGGTGCGTGAAGCCATCACGCTGGCCTTTGATTTTGACTGGATGAACAAGGCGCTGTATTTCGGCGCATACCAGCGCGTGAACAGCTATTTTCAGAATACGGAATATGCGGCAACAGATTATCCCAACTCTGCCGAACTGGCGTGGCTGGGGCCGCTGAAAGGCAAGGTTCCGCCGGAAGTCTTCACCACGTTGTATCAGCCCCCCGCTTCGGACGGCAGCGGTAACGACCGGACGAATTTACTGAAAGCCACCGCTTTGCTGAAAGAAGCGGGCTGGGAAATCAAAAATCAGGTGCTGGTGAACAGCAAAACCGGCAAGCCGTTGACCTTTGAACTGCTGCTGCCAAGCGGGGGTAACTCGCAGTATGTTCTGCCGTTCCAGCATAATTTACAGCGGCTTGGCATTAAGATGTCGATCCGTGAGGTGGACAACTCCCAGTTTGTCCGCCGTATGCGCCAGCGTGATTACGATATGCTGCCGACCGTTTACCCCGCCACTTCGTACCCCAGCAGTGATTTACGCATTTACTGGAACACCCAGTATCTCGATTCCACTTACAACAAATCCGGTGTCAGCGATCCGGCCATTGATAAGCTGACCGATGAGATTGCCGCGAATCAGGGCAAACCTGAGGCGCTGTTGTCGCTGGGCCATGCGCTCGACCGCGTGCTGACCTGGAACATGCTGATGATCCCGATGTGGTACACCCACCACGAACGCTATGCCTATTGGGATAAATTCTCGATGCCCGCGGTCACGCCGTCTAATGGTATGGAACTCGATACCTGGTGGTATGACATGAACCGCGCAGCCCGCTTACCTGCGCAACGTCGCTGAGGAGCACATTGTGGCCGCCTATCTGTTAAGACGACTGCTGCTGGTGATCCCGACATTATGGGCGATCATCACCATTAACTTTTTTATCGTGCAGATCGCCCCCGGCGGTCCTGTGGATCAGGCCATCGCGGCGATAGAAATGGGACAATCCGGCGGCTTACCCGGTGCGGGAGGCGGCAGCGGAAATGGCAAGGCGTCTCCGGGACTGGCGCAGTTCAGTGAAGGCCAGTACCGTGGCGCACGCGGTCTGGATCCGGAAGTCATTGCGGAAATCACCCACCGCTTCGGTTTCGATAAACCCCTGCATGAACGCTATTTTGAGATGTTATCGAACTACGTTCGCTTTGATTTCGGCGACAGTCTGTTCCGCGGTTCTTCCGTGATGGGGCTGGTGAAAAGTGCCTTGCCGGTGTCGGTTACCCTCGGCTTATGGAGCACACTGATAATCTATCTGGTGTCGATCCCGCTTGGGATCCGCAAAGCCGTCCGCAACGGCTCGAAATTCGATACCTGGAGCAGTTCGGTGATTATCGTCGGCTACGCCGTGCCCTCTTTTTTGTTCGCCATCTTACTGATCGTGCTGTTTACCGGCGGCAACTACCTCGACTGGTTCCCGCTGCGTGGTCTCACCTCACCGAATTTTGATACGTTACCCTGGTATGGCAAAGTGACCGATTACCTCTGGCACATTACGTTGCCGGTGCTGGCGACGGTCATCGGCGGGTTCGCCACGCTGACGATGCTGACCAAAAACTCGTTTATGGATGAAGTCGGTAAGCAATATGTGGTGACTGCACGCGCCAAGGGGCTGAACGAGAAACAGATTTTGTACCGCCACGTTTTCCGCAACGCCATGCTGCTGGTGATCGCCGGTTTTCCGGCCACCTTTATCAGCATGTTTTTCACCGGTTCCTTACTGATTGAAGTGATGTTCTCCTTGCAGGGCCTGGGGTTGCTGGGCTACGACGCGATCGTACAGCGCGATTTCCCGGTCATTTTCGGCACGCTGTACGTCTTTACCCTGATCGGTTTACTGCTGAATATCATCAGTGACCTCACTTACACGCTGGTTGACCCGCGTATCGATTTTGAGGGCCGCCACTGATGAGCGTGAGTCTCTTTAAGCTGAACATCGTCAATCAGGCGCGCTGGGCGCGTTTTTGCCAGAACCGGCGGGGCTTCTGGTCACTGTGGATATTCATGGCGATGCTGATTCTTGTATTGTTATCCAATGTGCTGGCCAATGATAAACCGCTGCTGGCACGCTATCAGGGACATCTGTACGTGCCCTTTATGGTGAATTACAGCGAAACCACGTTTGGCGGAGAACTGGAAACCCCGACCGATTATCAGGATCCCTTTGTCCTGCGCCAGATTGAAGACCACGGCTGGGCAGTGTGGGCACCGATCCGCAGCAGTTACCACTCCATCAATTTTTCCACCACGCAGCCCTTCCCTTCGCCGCCTTCCACGCAGAACTGGCTGGGCACCGACAGCAACGGTCACGACGTGCTGGCGCAGATCCTCTATGGCCTGCGCATTTCACTGTTCTTCGGGATTTTATTGACCGTGCTGACCTCGGTGATGGGCATTATGGTCGGGGCCACGCAGGGTTATTACGGCGGGCTGACCGACCTGCTGGGGCAACGCTTTATTGAGGTCTGGTCGAGTATCCCGACCCTGTTTTTAATCATCATTTTGGCCAGCGTGGTGCAGCCGAATTTCTGGTGGCTGCTGCTGATAACCGTACTTTCCGGCTGGATGACGCTGGTCAGCGTAGTGCGCGCGGAATTCCTGCGCACCCGTAATTTCGATTATATCCGCGCTGCACAGGCGATGGGCGTCAGTGACCGCGCCATTATGTGGCGACATATGTTGCCGAATGCAATGGTTGCGACCCTGACCTATCTGCCGTTTATCCTTTGTGGCTCCATCACCACCCTGACGTCGCTGGATTTCCTCGGCTTCGGTCTGCCGCTGGGTTCTCCGTCGCTGGGTACGCTGCTGATGGAAGGCAAGAATAATTTGCAGGCGCCCTGGCTTGGGATCAGTGCGTTCGTGGTGCTGGCCACCCTGCTGTCATTGCTGATTTTCATTGGTGAAGCGGTTCGCGACGCCTTCAATCCGTCCGCACACCACAACAGTGAGGCACTCTGACATGACAGACGCCGCGTTATTGCAGATCAGAAACCTCAGCGTCGCTTTCCGTCAGGGGAACGAACAGCGCGAAGTGGTCAGCGACGTGTCGCTGAATATCCATGCGGGAGAAACGCTGGCGCTGGTCGGCGAATCCGGTTCCGGTAAAAGCGTCACCGCACTGTCGGTATTGCGCCTGCTGCCCTCTTCCGTGGTCTGGCCGCAGGGCGATATCCTTTTTGCCGGGCAGTCGCTGCTGAAGGCCGACGCCATGACATTGCGGCAGATCCGCGGCAATCAGATTTCGATGATCTTTCAGGAACCGATGGTGTCGCTCAATCCGCTGCATACCCTTGAAAAGCAGCTGACCGAAGTGCTGACGCTGCACCGCAATCTGCGCGGAGAAGCGGCGCGCAGCGAAATCCTCCGCTGTCTGGACCGCGTGGGTATCCGTCAGGCCGCCTCGCGTCTGCGGGATTTTCCGCATCAGCTTTCCGGCGGTGAACGGCAGCGCGTGATGATTGCGATGGCGGTGCTGACGCGGCCAAAATTGCTGATTGCTGACGAACCGACCACCGCGCTGGACGTCTCCGTTCAGGCGCAGATTTTATCGCTGCTGGCCGAACTCAGGCAGGAAATGGGCATGGCGATGCTGTTTATCACCCATAACCTGCGCATTGTGCGCCGTCTGGCGGACACCGTGGCGGTAATGCAACACGGACGCGTTGTTGAGCAGCAACCGCGTAGCACGCTGTTCAGCCAGCCTCAGCATCCCTACACCCGCCAGCTGTTACTGGCCGAACCTCAGGGACGGCCGCAGCCGCTGAATGGCGAACAGCCCGTTCTGCTGGAGGTGAAAAATCTGGATGTCGGTTTTCCGGTCCGGCGTGGCCTGTTGCGCCGCACGGTCAGCATCAAACATGCGGTGAATCAGGTCAGTTTTCAGCTGCGTCGCGGAGAAAGTCTCGGCGTGGTGGGCGAATCCGGTTCCGGCAAAAGCACCACCGGGCTGGCACTCCTGCGTCTGATGAAGTCGCAGGGCGAAATCTGGTTTGACGGCCAGCCGCTGCATACGTTCTCCCGCAAGAAAATGCTGCCGTTCCGCAGCCGGATCCAGGTGGTGTTTCAGGATCCCTTCTCGGCACTGAATCCGCGTTTTACCGTCGGACAGATTATTGCCGAGGGGTTGCTAGTGCACCGCAACGTGAGTGAACAGGAACGCGACGCAGAAGTGATCCGCGCGATGCAGGAAGTGGGGTTAGATCCGCAGTCCCGCCACCGTTACCCGACCGAGTTTTCCGGCGGCCAGCGCCAGCGTATTGCGATTGCCCGCGCACTGATCCTCCAGCCGGAAATGCTGATCCTTGATGAACCCACATCGTCTCTGGATAAGTCGGTACAGGCGCAAATCCTGACCATTTTGAGTGAATTACAGCAACGCCACGGCCTGACCTATCTGTTTATCAGCCATGATTTGCATGTGGTGCGGGCGTTGTGCCATCAGTTGTTAGTGTTACGCAACGGGGAAGTGGTGGAACAGGGAGATTGCGAGCAGATTTTTACCGCGCCGAAGCAGGCTTACACCCGCGAATTGCTGGCCGCGTCAGATGCTTTCGATACGACATCCTGATACACAGGATCAACGCGCCTGAAGGAGTGACAATTCAGGCGTGTCAGAAAGGATAAAGTGCGGTGACAGATTCCGCGATCGCCGCGCCGATGTTTTTCAGGCAGCACAAGGTGGCGCTTTCATCTTCGCGATGCACGAACAGACAAGGCTCACCGTCAATTTCAACAATCGCCGCTTTTACCTGAATATCTTCTAAGGCATCGGTCAGCTGATGCATCACCTGCCAGGCGAATTCGCCCTCATGGCTGAGCAGTTTCAGGCCGATCAGATTGTTATCTTCCTCGTTACCCGGCAGCGGAATCGGTTCAACTTTGATACCCGCAAACCCTGATAACCAGCGATAACTTTGCGGCAAACGATGTACTACCGAAAGTTGGATATTATTCACGTGGTTCCCCAGACAATGATTCATTCAAATCATTTACACGATATTTTTACAAAATGGCTACAACCGCACTGTTTAAGTTATAGCCGACAGGCTGAGCTTTGCCCACATTCCGTTCAAATAATTAACATTAAATTAACGTCACCGGATACAAAACGGCAGACCACCGTCATTTTTATCTCTGCTCTCACCTGTTCTGCGAGGCAGATCTCATTTTGGCTTATTTGTAACCTTTTCCGTGTTGATTCACAACCATTTTAATCAATTGACGCTACTTTTAATTGCTTATTTGTTTACATTTTATATACAAATAGAAAGCTTTGGAAACTCAGGTAAATCTCACAAAACTCTTATTATCAATAAGATAGTGAATTTTTACCTCAGCGGGTCGTTCAGTCACTCTGTTAATTTCAGTCTGAAATGAACCGGTTGGTTACAATTTTTACCGCCGCGCATCATACGTTAAATTGCGGATCTAATGTTAATAAATCCGCACAATTTGTTTGCACAAATCCCTCTTCTTTGGCTTATCATCCGCACCGTTATAAGTGGTATACCCTATCGCGACACACATCGGCAGAAACTAACCCGCTGATAAATCTCGCATTACGCAAATTATAATAAGAATCAGATACGCGAATTCACTGCCGTTTGGCAAAACAACCCAATCCCAGCGAGAAAGAGATGGAAAACGATCCTTCAATCATTGGAAGCAATACACCCGAAAATGGAACCGGTTTCAGTCGTCGTGAACTGCTGAAAGGACTGACGTCCGCCATGGTGGCCACCACCCTGCTCGGCTTCCCGTTCCTCAGCCAGGCGGAGAAAGAAACCGCTGCTCAGGATCCGGTCATTTTCGGTCAGTTCTATCTGGTTTCACAGGCCATCACTGAGCATAAAAATATCAGCGAAGGGACTTCCGCCCAGATTTTCAACGCGTTTTACCGCTCTCAACCCGACTTCCCTGCGCAGGTCAGCAAACTGCACGCGCTGGTGAAACCAGGTCAGGCGGCAAAAGATTTGCAGGAAGTGGCGAAACAAAATGGTCTGGGTGAACTGGTGACCGCCATCGTCACCGCCTGGTATACCGGCACGGTCGGGCATGGAACCGATTCCATTCTTATCTCCTATAAAGACGCGCTGATGTATCGCCCGGTCAGTGACGGCCTGATTGTGCCGACTTACTGCGGCAACGGTCCGCTGTATTTCACCGCTGCGCCGCCTGCTGCCGCGATGCCTGAATCCATGAACGCCGATCGTTTTACCAATCCTTCTGAAACAAATGTTGTGAGCAAAGCCTGATGAAAAAACCAGAATTTACTGCAGACGGCGATGCGTCTGCTGATGTGATTGTTGTCGGTTCCGGCGTTGTAGGCGGCATGATTGCCGATCAACTGGTCAGTCAGGGACATTCTGTTCTGGTGCTTGAAGCCGGGTTGCGTATTGAACGTGCTCAGGCGGTGGAAAACTGGCGCAACATGCCGTTTGAAAACCGTGCCGGTTCGGATTTCCAGGGGCTTTACCCGCAGTCCAAAAACGCGCCTGCGCCGCTGTACTTCCCGGAAAATAACTACGTCCATCTGACCGGACCGAGCGCCAGCAGCTTCAAACAGGGTTACCTGCGCACTGTGGGCGGCACCACCTGGCACTGGGCGGCTTCCTGCTGGCGTCATGTTCCTAACGATTTCAAAATGAAAACCCTGTATGGCGTGGGACGTGACTGGCCGATTTCTTACGATGAGCTGGAACCTTATTATTGCCGCGCTGAGGAAGAAATCGGCGTAGCGGGTCCGAACGATCCGGAACTGCAATCCCCTTCTGAACGCAGCAAACCCTATCCGATGGAACAGGTCCCTTACGGTTACGGCGACACCCGTTTCGCTGAAATCGTTAACCCGCACGGTTACCGCTCCGTACCGATCCCCCAGGGCCGCAGTACCCGTCCGTGGAACGGCCGTCCGACCTGTTGTGGCAACAACAACTGCCAGCCGATCTGCCCGATTGGCGCGATGTATAACGGCATTGCCCACGTGGAACGCGCGGAGAACAAAGGTGCGGTCGTGCTGGCTGAAGCGGTGGTCTACAAAATTGACACCGACGAAAACAACAACGTGACCGCCGTTCACTGGCTGGACAGTGAGAAGAAATCGCACAAAGCCACGGGTAAAGTGTTCGCGCTGGCCTGTAATGGCATCGAAACGCCGCGTCTGCTGCTGATGGCGGCCAACGACAAGAACCCGAACGGTATCGCCAACTCTTCTGATCACGTTGGCCGTAACATGATGGACCACTCCGGTTTCCACTGTACGTTCATTGCCAAAGAACCGCTGTGGATCGGTCGTGGTCCGGCACAAAGCAGTTGTCTGGTGGGGCCGCGCGACGGCGATTTCCGCAAAGATTATTCTGCCAACAAAATGATCCTCAACAACATCAGCCGTGTGATCCCGGCCACCTCAAAAGCCTTACAGATGGGGCTGGTGGGTAAAGAGCTGGATGAAGAGATCCGCCGCCGTTCAATCTTCGGTGTGGATTTGTCCATCAGCCTCGAACCGCTGCCGGATCCGAATAACCGCCTGACGCTGAGCACCACCCGTAAAGATCCACACGGTCTGCCGTGCCCGGACATTCATTACGACGTCGGCGATTACGTGCGTAAAGGCGCAGAAGCCGCGCACAAGCAGCTGGAGCACATCGGTTCCCTGTTTATGGCGGAAGAATTCAATATCACCACCAGCCTGAATGCCAACAACCACATCATGGGCGGCACCATCATGGGCAGCGATCCGAAAGATTCGGTGGTGAACGGCAACTGTCGTGCTCATGACCACGCTAACCTGTGGTTACCGGGCGGCGGCGCGATCCCGTCTTCCAGCGTGGTAAACAGTACGCTGACCATGGCCGCACTCGGCCTGAAAGCAGCTGATGATATGGCGAAAAAACTGGCAGGTGCCGCATGAAAAAACTTCTCACCGCCTGCCTGTTAAGCGCATCCCTTAGCGGAATGGCTTTTGCTGCCGATAATCAGGCAGAACTGATCCGTCAGGGTCAGGAAGTGGCGACCGCCGCTGACTGTCAGGCTTGTCATACCGCCCCGGAAGGCGGCAAACCTTTTGCCGGGGGTTATGAAATTCACTCGCCGATGGGCACGATTTATACCACTAACATCACGCCATCGAAGCAGTCTGGTATCGGCAATTACACCGAAGCGCAGTTCATCCGCGCGGTACGTGAAGGGGTTCGTCCGGACGGTGCCAATCTGTATCCGGCCATGCCTTACACCTCTTACAGCCATATGAGCGATGCCGACATGCACGCGCTGTATGTCTATTTCCAGCAAGGGGTGAAACCGGTTGAGCAGCCGAATGTGGAAACCGCCCTGCCGTTCCCGTTCAACATGCGTATCGCCATGGCGGGCTGGAACATGATGTACCTCGACAGCACGCCGTTTAAGCCGGATCCGTCGAAAAGTGAGCAATGGAATCGCGGCGCTTATCTGGTGAACGGTGCCGGTCACTGTGATACCTGCCATACCCCCCGTAACCTGATGATGGGGTCGGTGACGGATAAACCGCTGGCAGGCGGCATGGTCGGGCCGTGGTATGCGCCGAATATCAGTTCAGATCCGGTCAGCGGTATCGGCAACTGGTCGCAGGCGCAACTGGTGGAATACCTGAGAACCGGCCGTACCGCCGGGAAAAATCAGGCAGCAGGCGGCATGGCGGAAGCGGTACAGAACAGTCTGCAATACATGTCTGACAGCGATCTGAACGCGATTGCCTTCTACCTGAAAAACAGCACGCCGGTTCGCGACCCGCGTGATACGCAGGCGGCGGATACTTTTGGCAAACCGGTGAATGTGGAAGAAGGTTTACGCGGCGCACATCCGTTTAACGCCAATAAAACCATCGACAACGGTGCTGCACTGTTCAGCGGCTATTGCGCCAGTTGCCACCAGCCGGATGGCTCAGGCAGCGAAAATCAGGCTTATCCGTCGCTGTTTAACAATACGGCCACTGGCATGGGCAATGCCTCTAACCTGATTTCTGCCATTCTGTACGGCGTGGATCGTCAGGTTGGCGACCATCACGTGCTGATGCCGAAATTCGGCGTGGGATCCTATGTCGGTCAGTTGGACGACCAGCAAATTGCCGACATCTCCAACTACGTGCTGAAAAACTACGGCAACGCCGGTGTGCAGGTCAGCGCGCAGGATGTGGCGGTGTTACGGGCAGGCGGTCCGGTGACATTGCTGGCAAAATTGCAACCGTTCATGGCACCGGCGATGGTGGCTGGCGTAATTGTTCTGCTGGTGCTGATTTTCTGGCTTGGCCGGAAACGCAAAACCAAAGCGGCGTAATCCTTCACGCTGACATGCAAAACGGCCCATGACGGGCCGTTTTTTTATGCCTGAAACTCAGCTTAACCGCGCCCGACCAGCGGCATGGCGCTCGCCATCACCGTCATGGTCAGCACGTTGGTATCGAGCGGCAAACCGGCCATAAACGCCACCGCCTCACCGACGCGCTCCACCGGGATCACCGGTTCCTCAGCAATATGTCCGTCCGCCTGCATTCTGCCTGCCAGCGCTTTATTGCCCATGTCCGTCGCGGCGTTGCCGACATCTATCTGTCCGCAGGCAATGTTAAACGCCCGGCCATCCAGCGCGGTGGATTTGGTCAGACCGGTGATGGCATGTTTGCTGGCCGTGTAAGGCGCGGAATTCGGACGCGGCGACTGCGCCGAAATCGACCCGTTGTTGATGATACGGCCGCCCTGTGGCGATTGCTGTTTCATCAATTTTACCGCCGCTTGTGTACATAAAAACGCGCCGGTGAGATTGGTATTGATCACCGACAGCCAGTCTTCCACCGGCAGTTCTTCGATTGGCACATCTTTCACGTTATTACCGGCGTTATTGAACAGCACATCCAGCCGCCCGAAGGTTTCCTGAATATCCTGAAACAGCGCGGCCACCGACGACGGGCTGGTGACATCCAGCTGACGCGCCACCGCCTGCCCCGGCGTAAACAACGCCACCGCCTGATCCAGCTTTTCTTTGTTGCGTCCGGCCAGGATCACAATAAAGCCGATCGCTTCCAGCGCTTTGGCGGCGCTTAATCCGATGCCGCTCCCGCCGCCGGTTACCAGTGCAATTTTGGTGTCTTCAGTGCTCATTATGTTTCCTTTTAAACCGCCGCCAGCATGCCGCCGTCAATGAATAAAAGATGACCATTCACAAAATCGGACGCTTTTGATGATAAGTAAACTGCACCACCCACCAGCTCTTCCGGATTGCCCCAGCGTGCGGCCGGCGTGCGTTTGCACAGCCATTCGGAGAACTCTTTGTTATCCACCAGCGCCTGCGTCATATCGGTTTTGAAATAGCCCGGCGCGATGCCGTTAACCTGAATATTGTAGCGCGCCAGTTCGACGCACATGCCGCGGGTCAGCATTTTCACCGCGCCCTTTGAGGCGGCATACGGCGTGATGGTGTCGCGGCCCAGTTCGCTTTGCATCGAACCGATATTGATGATTTTGCCGCGCTCACGCTGGATCATGTAACGCGCCACCGCCTGCGACACCAGGAATACGGATTTCTGGTTTACGGCGATCACGTCGTCCCAGTCTTTTTCCGGAAACTCGGTGAATTTATGGCGGCGCTGAATACCGGCGTTATTCACCAGCACATCAATCGGTCCTATGGTGCTTTCAATATGGTCAATCGCCTGATTCACCGCCTGACTGGAGGTGACATCAAAGGAGACCGCATGGGCAATAAAGCCTTCCGCACGCAGGGCTTCCGCCGCTTTTTGCGTCGATTCAGGTTGCGTACCGTTGACGATAATTTCCGCGCCATGCTGCGCCAGCCCTTTCGCCAGCAGGAAACCCAGACCGCGCGTCGAGCCGGTAACCAGAATCTTTTTATTATCCAGTGAGAAGAGATTTGTCATGACGTTGGCCTTATTGAATGCTGATTTAAAAAGTTAGCTTCACTACACCGGTTTACCCTGCGCTAAACTGTGATGCAGATCACCTCGCAGGATGTTAAAAAACCCTGTTACTCCCGCTGTGATCCTCATCATTTTGATAACAATCTTCGGCGCTTTCTGTTTCAATAATCAGGTATATTTGCCGCCCCAACCAGGAACATTCCGCATGAGAAACCAGCGCGTGACACTACAGGACATCGCCCAACTGGCGGATGTCACGAAGATGACGGTGAGCCGTTTTCTGCGCACGCCGGAAAAGGTGTCTCCTGAAACCCGTGAGCGCATCACGAAGGTCATGGAAGAAGTGGGTTATCCGCTGGAAGAAGCCCGCGGACCGGCCAAAGCGCCGCGTATCGGCATATTAGTCCCCTCGTTCAATAACCAGATTTTCTCCGATTTGCTGGCAGGCATTGAATCGGTCACTTCCGCGCAGGGCTTTCAGACGCTGGTGGTCAATTATGATTACAGCAAAGAGCGCGAAGAAGAACACATCATCAACCTGCTCGGTTATCAGCTGGCGGGGCTGATCCTCACCGACTCCGTGCATACGCTGAAAGCCGATAAGTACCTGAATGCGAGTGAGATCCCGGTGGCGCAGGTGATGGATCTGGATGACCCGCACGGGCGTATCGCGGTGGGATTTGATAATCAGCAGGCCGGTTACGATATGGCCAATACCCTGCTCGCCAGCGGCAAAGAGCATGTGGTGTATTTCGGGTCGATGTCAGATGCCCGCGACCAGAAACGTTATCAGGGCTACAGCCGCGCGATGTCTGAACGCGGACTGACACCGGTGCATATCACGCCCAATAAAGTGTCATCGGTGTCTATCGGCGCAGGCATGTTATCTATGGCGCGCCAGCTCTATCCGCAGACCAATGCCATTTTGTGTACCAACGACGATATTGCGGTGGGCGTGTTACAGGAATGTATCAAACTGGGCATCCGCGTACCGCAGGACATGGCGATTTCCGGCTTCCACGGGCTGGATATCGGGCTGGCGACGACCCCATTATTAGCCAGTGTGATTACGCCACGCTTTGAAATGGGCAAGGTTGTGGCTGAGATATTGCTCAAAAAAATCAGAAACCTGCCGACCATTGAACGGGTGGATTTGCACTACCGCATCTCCCTCGGCGGCACGATTTAATCCTCTTTTCTTACTGAATTTCCCTCTTCCATCCTGCACGCCAACTCCGGTGCAGGATCACGTATGTAGTAACACCTTTTCTTAACATAATTCAACGTGACTCCTGTCACGAAATACTTTCCTCAAAATGCTTTTATTAAGCCATCGCCGATTACAAGCACACAGAGGAAAGAACATGGATAATAAGATTCCTAAGGCTCGCTGGCTTCGTGTAATAACACCTATTCTTATCGCCTGTATTATTTCCTTCATGGACAGGGTCAATATTAGTTTCGCCATGCCAGGCGGAATGGATGCTGAATTAGGGATCACCGCGTCAATGGCCGGTCTGGCCGCCGGTATTTTCTTTATCGGTTATTTATTCCTGCAGGTTCCCGGCGGCAGTCTGGCCGTGCACGGCAGCGGACGTAAATTCATCGCCTGCTCGCTGATTGCCTGGGCGGTGATCTCTATCCTGACCGGCTTTATCACCAATCAGTATCAGCTTCTGTTCCTGCGCTTCGCGCTCGGCGTGGCAGAAGGCGGGATGTTGCCGGTGGTGCTGACCATGGTCAGCAACTGGTTCCCGGATAAAGAACGTGGCCGCGCCAATGCTTATGTACTGATGTTCGCGCCACTTGGCGGAATGATCACCGCACCGCTGTCGGGCCTGATCCTGGATACGCTCGACTGGCGCTGGTTGTTCATCATCGAAGGGACGTTATCTTTCGTGGTGATGCTGTTCTGGTGGTTCACCATCAGCGACCGTCCTGAAGAAGCCAAATGGCTGTCAGACCGTGAACGCGACTATCTGGTGACTGAGCTGAACCGCGAACGTGAGGCCCTGCGGGCACTGGCGCCGGTGAATAACGCGCCGCTGAAAGAGGTGTTCCGCAACAAGTCCATCGTCAAACTGATCATCATTAACTTTTTCTATCAGACCGGGATTTACGGCTATACGTTGTGGTTGCCCACCATCCTGAAAAACCTGACCGGCGGCGACATGAGTTCGGTGGGTATGCTGGCGATTATTCCTTACGTCGGCACCATGCTGGGGATCCTGGCGATGTCGGTACTGTCGGATAAAACCGGTAAGCGCCGTATGTTCATCGCCCTGCCGCTGTGTGGCTTCGCCGCCTGTCTGGCCGCGTCTGTGGCATTCGGTCATAACATCATGGCGGCCTACGGTTTCCTGGTCGGTGCCGGTTTCTTCCTGCAAGCCGCGACCAGTGCCTTCTGGACCATTCCGGGCAAAGTCACCACGCCGGAAGTCGCGGGGAGCGCACGCGGTGTGATTAACGGTCTGGGGAATCTTGGCGGGTTCTGCGGACCCTATCTGGTCGGCGTGCTGGTCAGTCTGTACGGCCAGAGCACCGCGATTTATGCGCTGGTAGCCTCATTGCTGATTGCTGCGGCGGTCACCACCCTGCTGCCAAAAGAGTGCGACATGGCGCTGGTGCCGGGTGCGAAAGCCAAAGCCATGGCGGATGAATACGCCCGTGCCAAAGCCGCGCGCAGGGTTCAGGGAGTGAAAGCAGAAGTGGTTTAATGACCCAAAACGGTGCTGGTTTAGCTCCTCCCCCTGCGAAGGGGGAGGTTGGGAGGGGGTTTTAAAGGCTAACCCCTTGTTAAAGAAAACGTTAGCTTTCTGATTTTGACCTTAATACCCCACCCCAACCCTCCCCTTCGCAGGGGAGGGAGCAGACCGAATTCCTGCTTCGACATCTGTAAAATCAGCAGGCCAACCGGACTTTGTTTCTCCCCTTCGCAGGGGAGGGAGTTATGCAGATACAGCTTTCGCCGGACGGCTGGCGTAGAGATACAGCAAGGTGGCGGCCAGGACACAGAACGCCATGGAGCCGACCATCGGCCAGGCGCTTTTGGCGGTAAACAGCGACAACACAGAGCCAATCGCCGCACCGGTGCCGAAGCGAATCGTCCCCGCCAGTGACGCCGCCGTACCGGCCATATGCGGGAAGTCATCCATGATCACCGCCATCGCGTTGGACGTCACCATCGCAATCACGCCGACATACCCCGCCACGCCAATCACCATCGCCCAGAATGGCAGCCCGAAAGTGCAGACGATCACCAGCCACATGCCCATCGTCAGCTGCACAAACAGCCCGAAACGGAACATTTTCACCGCGCCGGTCCGGCGCACATTGCGGCTGTTGATCAGCGTCAGAATGACCAGTGCAACGATATTCAGCGCAAAGTAAAAACCGAAATTCTGCGGCGATACACCGTTCAGTTCGATATAAACAAACGGACCGGCGCTGAGGAAGGAGAACATCCCGGCAAACGAGAAACCACTCGCCAGCATATAACTCAGCACACGTTTATGCCGAAACAGGGAAGCAAAGTTGCCGACGCTGGTGCGCAGATGGAATTTTTGCCGCCGCTCTTTGGGCAGCGTTTCCTTGATGTACACGCCCACCAGCGTCGCGGCGATCAGCGCGGCGATAGCCATTGCCCAGAAAATCGCGTGCCAGCTGAAAATCGCCATCAGCAAACCGCCGAGCATCGGCGCCAGCAACGGCGCAACTGTCATCACCAGCACCACGAAAGACATCATTCGTGAGAATTCATCTTTGGTGAACATATCGCGCATCAGCGCATTGATGACCACACTCGCCGCGGCCGCCGCCAGACCGTGCAGGAAACGCATCCAGACCAGTTGCTCGACCGACTGAGCCAGCGCACAGGCACCAGCCGCGACGGCAAAGATCAGCACGCCCCAGAAGATAACCGGCTTACGCCCAAGGCTGTCCGCCATCGGCCCGTAAAACAGCTGCCCTATCGCAAACCCCAGCACGTAAGCGCTGAGGGTCATTTGCACGCTGCCCGCCGGAACGCCATATTCCTGCGCAATCACAGGCATACTTGGCAGATACATATCGATAGCCAGAGGCATCAGCATCGATATCAATCCCAGGATGAAAATCAGTCCGATGTGGGAGACCGGTTTTTCTTGCACTTTCAGCTGCTCCAGTTAATAAAAAACTATCGCGAGGGAACGCCAACGCTGGCCACTTCCTGCTCAGTTAAAGGCCGGTACTGACCCGGTTCCAAATCTTCATCCATCACAATCTCACCGATACGTTCACGGTGCAGCGCGATCACGCGGTTACCGACCGCAGCAAACATGCGTTTTACCTGATGATAACGGCCTTCGCTGAGGGTCAGACGCACCAGACAGTCCTCGATTTTCTCGAGTTGTGCCGGTTTGGTCAGGGAATCTTCGTTATGCAGCTGAACGCCCGCTTCAAACTGCGCGGCGGTATCGTCAGCCAGCGGATGTTCCAGCGTCACCAGATAGGTTTTTTCGCAGTGATGGCGCGGGGAGGTAATGCGGTGCGACCATTGTCCGTCATCGGTCATCAGCACCAGCCCCGTGGTGTCGATGTCCAGACGCCCTGCCGCATGCAGCTTGTAAGCCACCGGCTCTTCGAGGAAATACAGCACGGTCGGATGATCAGGATCATCGGTGGAACACACATAACCCTGCGGTTTGTTAAGCATGAAATAACGCGGGCCGGTGATTTGATCCAGCACATTGCCGTCAAATTCGACGCGTTGTTCAGGGCTGATTTTCATCGCGCCGGTTTTGACGATTTCACCGTCGACGGTGACACGTTTATTGCGCAGTTCACGCAACACAAGCGCGCGGCTTACACCTAATTGCTGAGAGAGAAATTTGTCCAGACGCATTGGATCGACTTGCCTTCATGGCGATCTGAGTGATCGCGTTACTGATAAAACACAAGACCCCGCCGCTGCGCTCAGGCAACTGACAGGGTTCAGGGTTGTTCGTTTCGTAATAATTGCAACGAGTTATTATTACTTCGGGGGGGGCAGACACACTGCCGCATTGAGCTGACCAGTATAGCCGCGCATCCGGTAAGGAAGAAGGAAAATAAGCAGGCTAAACATTCACGGCGGGTGATTTTTTTGCTCATCGCCATCCGGTGGATTTCTTGGCATACTTCATTACTGTTTTTATAAACAGGGTTGTTAACCGGAAAATCAACAGGTGATCATCGCGTGACTGCTTTTACCCTCCGTCCCTACCAGCAAGATGCCGTGGATGCCACGCTGCGTCACTTCCGCCAGTACGATGAACCGGCGGTGATTGTGCTTCCCACCGGTGCCGGAAAAAGTCTGGTGATTGCCGAACTGGCCAGGGTGGCGCGCGGGCGTGTGCTGGTGCTCGCGCACGTCAAAGAACTGGTGGCGCAAAATCACAGTAAATATCTGTCCTACGGGCTGGAAGCGGACATCTTCGCCGCCGGGCTGAACCTGAAACAAAGCAGCGGCAAAGTGGTGTTCGGCAGCGTGCAGTCCGTCGCGCCGAACCTTGACCAATTCAGCGGCGAGTTTTCCCTGCTGATTATCGATGAATGCCACCGGATTTCTGACGATGACAACAGCCAGTATCAGCAGATCATCGGCCATCTTAAAGCGCAAAACCCCCGTCTGCGTCTGCTCGGCCTGACCGCCACGCCTTATCGTCTGGGCAAAGGCTGGATTTATCAGTATCACCATCAGGGCATCGTACGCGGCGATGCGAACAGCCTGTTCCGCGACTGCATCTATGAACTGCCGCTGCGCTACATGATTAAAAATGGCTTTCTGGTGCCGCCTGAGCGGCTCGATATGCCGGTGGTCAGTTACGATTTCAGCCGCTTACAGGCCAACAGTAACGGCCTGTTCAGCGAAGCAGATCTGAATGACGAACTGCGTCAGCAAAAGCGCATCACGCCACACATCATCAGCCAGATCGTCGAGTTCGCGCAGGATCGCAAAGGCGTGATGATTTTTGCCTCGACGGTAGAACATGCCGGAGAGATTTACGGATTGCTGCCGGAAGGCGAAGCGGCGCTGATCAGCGCACAGACCCATGCGGTTGACCGTGACCGGCTGATCAATGCTTTCAAAGCCCGGCAGTTGCGCTATCTGGTGAATGTGTCGGTACTGACCACCGGTTTCGATGCACCGCATGTGGACTTGATCGCTATTTTGCGCCCTACCGAATCGGTCAGCCTTTATCAGCAAATTGTCGGACGCGGGCTGCGGCTGGCACCCGGCAAAACCGACTGCCTGATCCTCGATTACGCTGGCAATCCGCACGACCTGTTTACGCCGGAAGTCGGCAGCCATAAACCGGCGGGTGATAACAAACCGGTACAGGTCTTCTGCCCGGCCTGCGGTTTTGCCAATATTTTCTGGGGAAAAACCACCGAAGACGGCACCATTATTGAGCATTTTGGCCGCCGCTGTCAGGGCGTGCTGGAAGATGACGAAGGCAACCGCGAGCAGTGTGATTTTCGCTTCCGCTTTAAAAGCTGTCCGCATTGCGGCGCGGAAAACGACATCGCCGCACGGCGTTGCCATCAGTGTCAGGAAATTCTGGTCGATCCCGATGACATGCTGAAAGCGGCGCTGCGTCTGAAAGATGCGCTGGTCCTGCGCTGCGGCGGCATGAATCTGGAAAATGGCCGCGACGACAAAGGCGAGTGGCTGAAAATTACCTATTACGATGAAGACGGTGCCGACGTTTCCGAACGCTTCCGCCTGCAAACACCGGCCCAGCGCATGGCGTTTTTGCATAACTTCCTGCGTCCGCACCAGCGCGCGCCGGGCGTACCGCTGGAATGGAACACCGCTGCGGATATCGTCGCGCAGCAGGTTTTATTACGTCATCCGGATTTTGTGGTGGCCCGTATGAAAGGCCAGTTCTGGCAGGTGCGGGAAAAAATGTTTGATTATGAAGGCCGCTACCGGCGCGCCAATGAGTTGCGCGGGTAACAAGCATTACCAAATTGGTAATTATTCATTGTTGCTACGGCACGACTCCGGTATCATACCGCCCGCTTTCGCCTTGTGTGGAAGTTGCAGTACTCAACTCGTCACTCGGTCGCAGGTGGCGGGGCAAACTTTCTTATATAGAGAAACATACATGTTCACTATCAATGTAGAAGTACGTCCACAGGACGAGCAGGGCAAAGGTGCGAGCCGCCGCCTGCGTACAGAAAACAAATTCCCGGCTATCGTTTACGGTGGCTCAGCTGCTCCGGTTTCTATCAAACTGGACCATGATTCTGTTAAGAACATGGAAGTTAAAGCGGAGTTCTACTCTGAAGCTATTACTCTGGTTATCGACGGTAAAGAAACCAAAGTTAAAGTTCAGGCTGTACAGCGTCACCCGTTCAAGCCAAAACTGGCTCACATCGACTTCGTTCGCGTTTAATCGCTGACCAAGTTGTTGCGCATCGGGACGCCGTGCGAGAACAAATAAAAAACACCGCCCAGGCGGTGTTTTTTATTGGGCGCTATTCAGGTTTGCTCCTCCCCCTGCGAAGGGGGAGGCGGGAGGGGGTTTTAAGGGCTAACACCCTTTGCTAAAGCACACTTCAACATCTTGATTTTGCTTTTAATACCCCACCCCAACCCTCCCCTTCGCAGGGGAGGGGGCGATTATTTATTGCCCGCTTTGCGCTGCAACTGATCCCGCAAATTCGGTGGCGTGCCTTTGATGGTCAGGGTATCCGTGGCCGGATCCCAGAAGATGCGTTCGCCCATCAGCATGGCGTCAAAGTTAATGCTCAGCCCGCCGCCGCTGCCCGCGAATTTGGTGAGCTGACGTAAGGTGCTGCGATCCGCCGGGAAAGTCTCTTCCAGCTGATAACCTTGTTCCTGCGTAAACTCTTTGAATTTCTTGTCATTCCACGGCGGCAGTTCTTCGGACAAATCATCCAGTGCGATTTCTTCGCCCGCCTGTAACTGCTCGTTGCAGTAGGTATAAACCTGCTGACGGTAATTCTGACGCTCATTTTTATCGAGCTGCGCTTCGGTACAGAAATCGTCAACCGCCTGCAACAGGCCGCGGTTTTGCGCCTTGGTATCCAGACCTTCGGATGCGCCGAGGAAATCCATAAAGAAATCCGAGACTTTGCGCCCTACCCGGCCTTTCAGGAAAGTCAGGTAACGGGTGGATTCCGGGTTGGTTTCCCATTCGGTCAGATCAATACGCGCCACGATATCCGCATGATTGATATCGAGATAATGAATGCTGCTGACATCCAGCTGTTCATTGACGCGCATGCTGCTGCGGCTGTTGAGCACGGCGACCAGCAAATATTCCACCGCCAGGAAGCGGTAATGGCAGAACAACACCACGCCGCCTTCGGCAAACGGGTATTTCGCCAGTTCATCACGCAAACGCCCCGTGGCGGCGCGGCTGAATGACAGGAAATCGTCGTCCCCTTTGCGGCAACTGCGTAACGCCACAGCCAGTTCGCTGTCTTCATTGAACAAACCGTAGGCTTTGCTTTTGGCACTGTAAACGCGGTGCAACTCCGCCATCATTTCATCAACGGCCGCATTTGGCGTCAGCAGCGTATCGCGCAGCACAACATCCAGCGTTTGCTCGTCACGTTTGTTCAACTGGTGCAGAGCGATCTGCTCAATATCCAGACTCATGGGGGACTCTCTCCTGTAAGAATTGCAGCCGTTTAAGAAGGGCGTGCCTGCGGGGCGTATTCAAACACCGAAGTTCTAAAGCCGCAACCGCTCATGCCTTAGAAAGAAGAATTTAATCGCGCAGCCCGCGCATCAGCAAGGCGAAGTAGGAAGGGGGTTATAAAAATGCGGAAAGTGAGTCTGTGATACGCTAAGATATTGGACTTTGTCAGATCAAGAAGCACAATACTCTATGGCACAATCATCCCGTTACAGTGACGAACACGTTGAACAACTCCTTTCCGAGCTGGCAACCGTTCTGGAAAAACACCGCGCCCCGACAGACCTGTCTTTGATGGTTCTGGGCAATATGGTGACAAACCTTATTAATACCAGCGTCGCTCCTGCACAGCGCAAAGCCTTGTCTCAGTCTTTTGCGAAGGCGTTGCAAGCGTCGATAAGAGAAGATAAAGCCCATTAATCCATTACTTGCCCAAAACCTCTCATGGTGACGAATCGTCAGCGCTATCGCGAAAAAGTATCCCAGATGATCAGCTGGGGCCACTGGTTCGCCCTGTTTAATATCCTGCTCATTCTGGGGATCGGCAGCCGCTACCTGTTTGTTTCTGACTGGCCTTCTTCATTGCAGGGGCGTATTTACGCACTGGTCAGCTGGCTTGGGCATTTCAGCTTTATCGGTTTTGCTGCCTATCTGCTGATTATTTTCCCGCTCACTTTTGTGGTGATGTCGCAGCGCCTGCTGCGGTTCCTGTCTGCCATTCTGGCGACCGCCGGGCTGACGCTGATCCTGGTCGATACCGAAGTCTTTACCCGTTTCCATCTGCACATTAATCCTGTGGTCTGGGAACTGGTGGTGAATCCCGGCCGGGGCGAGATGGCGCGTGACTGGCAGCTGATGTTTATTGCTGTGCCGGTGATTTTCCTGCTCGAAATGTTGTTCGGCACCTGGGCGTGGCAGAAGCTGCGCAGCCTGAACCGCCGTAATTTTGCCAAACCGATTGTGGTGCTGTTTATTGCCAGCTTCTTTGCATCGCACCTGATGTACATCTGGGCGGATGCCAACTTCTATCGTCCGATCACCATGCAGCGCGCCAATCTGCCGCTGTCGTATCCGATGACAGCGCGTAAGTTCCTCGAAAAACACGGTCTGCTGAATGCCGAGGAATATCAGAAACGCCTGATCGAACAGGGCAATCCGGAAGCGCTGGCAGTGGAATATCCGCTGAACAGCATCAGTTTTGCGAAAACAGGTTCCAAATATAACTTGCTGATGGTGGTGCTGGACGGCGTTCATACCGCCACGCTCGATAACGACATGCCGGTGCTGAGCGACTTCGCCCGACACAACATCCGTTTTGATCAGCATTTCAGTTCCGGTAACCGTAACGATACCGGCCAGTTTGGCCTGTTCTACGGGATTTCACCGAGCTATATGCAGGGCATTCTGGCGGCACGTAAGCCTTCTGCGCTGGTGACCTCGCTGGAGCAGCAAGGCTATGAATTTGGCCTGTTTGCTTCCGACGGCTTTAACAGCCCACTGTACCGTCAGGCATTGCTGACTGACTTTACCCTGCCGCCGCCGGTGAAACAGACCGACGCGCAGACGGTGTATCAGTGGCAGCAATGGCTGAATGTGCGCGGTAACGGCCCGTGGTTCTCGTATGTGAACCTGAACGGTATCAGCGCGGCATTACGTCAGAATGGCGACAGCGTACCGGTCGGCAAACCCTTTATCCGTCGTTATCAGTCGGGTGCGCAGACGGTCGATGAACAGATCAAGGCGATTCTGCAGGCACTGAAAGATCGCGGCGAACTGGATAAAACCGTGGTGGTGATCACCGCGTCTCACGGCATCGAATTCAACGAAAACGGGACCTGGGGTTCCGGCAATGCCATGAACCGCCAGCAGTTGCAGGTTCCGCTGATCATCCACTGGCCGGGGACACCGGCGCAAAGTATCGATAAGCTGACCGACCATGCCGATGTGATGACCACGCTGATGCAGCGCCTGTTGCACGTGACCACCGCGCCTGCCGATTACTCTCAGGGTGAGGATTTATTTGCAGCCAAACGTCGTCACAACTGGGTAACCACCAGTGATGACGGAACGCTGGTGATCACCACGCCAGATCAGACGCTGGAACTCGAGACTGACGGTGATTTCCGTGCGTTCGATGCGCACGGCAAGCGGATTAAAGATCAGAAACCGGAGCTTGGCCTGCTGTTGCAGGTACTGACCGATGAAAAACGCTTCCTGGCAAACTGACGTTCGCCGCCAGACATGAAGCCGAAAAAGCCAGCCCTCACCGGTTGGCTTTTTTTTGCCCCGCATTTCCCCTTCAAATTATTTGACCTTCTCTATGAAAATTATGTCGTTTATAGCCCGGCCTGAAACCGTTAGCTTGGGATCTGAATTCTAACAAGCTGATAAAAACAGAGCGGAGTGCGCCATCGTGTCAGGACTGGTCAACGGAAAATGGGTAAGCGGCGACGTCGCGAAAGAAGAAATCAAAAACGGTGCCTTTCATCGGGAAGACACCGCGTTTCGTGAAATGCATATCGGGCCGCAGGCGGGGCGCTACCAGTTGTTCATCTCTTTGCTCTGCCCGTGGGCATCGCGCACGCTGATTTTACGCCATCTGAAAGGACTGGAAAAATTCATTCAGATTTCGGTCGCGCAGCCGGTGATTGGCGAAAATGGCTGGACGTTCGATACGCCGCAAGATGCAGGCGATAAGATTGCGCCGGTCAGCTATGTTCATCAGCTGTATACCGCCAGCGACGCCACTTACACCGGTAAGGTATCGGTGCCAGTGTTGTGGGATCGCCAGGAAGGCCGCATCGTCAACAATGAATCTGCCGACATTATCCGCATTCTCAACCATGCCTTTGATGCGCTGACGGGTAATCAGGATGACTTCTACCCTGCCGCCCTGCGCGAAGAGATCGACCGCTGGAATGAGGTGATTTATCACGACGTCAACAACGGGGTTTACAAGACCGGCTTTGCGAAAACGCAGGAAAGCTACAACGCGGCCGTAACCCGGTTGTTCAGCACGCTCGATACCCTCGAGGCGCATTTACAGACTCACCGTTATATCGCCGGTGAATATCTGACCGAAGCCGACTGGCGGCTGTTCGTCACGCTGGTGCGTTTTGACAGTGCCTATCACGGTGCCTTCAAATGCAATATCCGCCGTATCGAAGACTACCCTAATCTTTCAAATTATTTGCGCGAACTCTACCAGTGGCCGGGGATCAGCGACACGGTAAACCTCCCGCACATCAAACAGGGCTACTACGGCATTCTGTGGCTTAACCCGACCGGCATTGTTCCGGCAGGCCCGGAACTGGATCTGCGCCGCCCGCATGATCGTCAGCGTCTCAGCGGACGCGGGGTGATGCACACAACCGGCTAAAAATCACTTGGACCCGCAGGCATAACACTGTATATTTGAACAGCTATTTTTTTTTGCCAGTCATATTGATGAGGAATGTTATGCGGGTCGAACTGATTTTTGACAAACGGAATGTCTCCGGTATCCCGAATGCCAGTGAAAAGATTGAAGCGGAACTGGTCAAGCGGGTTCACCGGCTGTTTCCTGACGCGGAAGTAAAGGTCAAACCGATGCAGGCCAACGGGCTGAACACCCACGGCGCCAGCAAGCAGGAACGTTCGCAATTAAACCAAATGTTAGAAGAAATGTTTGAAGAAGCCGATGAATGGCTTTCAGTGGAGTAAAAATCCGCGCCGCCGTTGCACTTGCTTACAAAGGGCAATTGAAATAAACAATCCATCGCGGTGGCTTAATATAAGATGTGCGTGTTATACGAAATTCATTATCAATCAGAGCGATGAGTTGCACAAAACGTGGTTCAGACAGGGCTGATTTCTGCGGCCAATTGTTCCCCGCGCCTTCGCTTTTCGCTTCACATGCGTCAATGACTTTGCGAAACCGCCATGCCACCGAGCCCAAGAAAATCCAGCGCCCAACCTAATTTTTACACCAAGCGCTTTGCGCTGATTTGTCTCGGTATTGTCTTCTGCCTGGCGCTTCTGCTGGGCCGCGTGGGTTATCTGCAGTTACTTAACCAGCCAATGCTGGAGAAGGAAGCCGACTCACGCTCTCTGCGCTCCACCGTCATTCCTGCCGGACGCGGAACCATTGTAGACCGTAACGGTCACCCGCTGGCGCTGAGCGTCGCCTCAAAAGACATTATTGCGGATCCGTTCCGTGTGCTGGAACTGCACAGCGATCTGAACAGCCCTAAGTGGCAATATCTTGCTTCCGCGCTGAATATGCCGCTCTCCCAGTTGCAGCAAACCATCACCAGTGATCCGCAACGCCGCTTCGTTTATCTTGGCCGCAAAATCGAAGAAGGCATTGCCGCCGATATCAGCCAGCTTCACCTTGGCGGTATCACCAGCCAGCTTGATGACAGCCGCTATTATCCGATGAGTGAAGCCGCCGCCAATCTGGTGGGAATTGTCGGCACCGATAATGAAGGGCTGAACGGCATCGAGAAAGGCTTTAATACGCTGCTGCAGGGCAAACCGGGTATGCGCGAATACCGTCAGGATCGCCATGGCAATGTGATCGGTGTGCTTAAAGAGGTGCCGCCGCAACAACCGCCGACCATCAACCTGAGCATCGACAGCTTCATGCAGTACGTGCTGTATTCCCGGCTGCGTGATGGCGTGACGCTCAATCAGGCGGAGTCCGGTGCCGCCGTTCTGGTGGATGTGAATACCGGCGAGATTTTAGGCATGGCCTCCTACCCTTCTTACAACCCGAATAACTACGCCGGAGTTCAGGCGAAGAACATGCGAAATGTGGCGATCAGCGACAGCTTCGAGCCGGGTTCGACGGTGAAACCGCTGGTGGTGATGGCCGGTCTGAACCGCCATATGATCCGCCCGGATTCGGTACTGGATACCCATCCGTACACCGTTAACGGTCACCTGATCCGCGACGTCGGCCACTGGCCTGCGCTGACCATCACCGGCATTTTGCAAAAATCCAGTGACATTGCCGTTTCGCATATCGCGCTGGCGATGCCCGCCAACGTGCTGGTGCAGCTTTATCAGTCGTTCGGTTTAGGCAAGCCGACCGACTTAGGCATTGGCGGCGAAAGCAGCGGTTATTTCCCGGCGCACCGTGATCGCTGGGCCGATATCGAACGCGCCACTTTCTCGTTTGGCTATGGTCTGCGCGTCACCCCGCTGCAAATTGCCCGCGAATACGCCACTATCGGCGCGGAAGGCATTTACCGTCCGCTGTCGATCACCAAAGTCACGCCGCCGGTGCTGGGCACCCGCGTGATGTCGGCTGATGTGGTCAGAACGGTTATTCATATGATGGAAAGTGACGCCCTGCCGGGCGGCTCCGGCCTGAGCGCGGCAGTGCCGGGCTACCGTCTGGCCATCAAAACCGGTACGGCGGAAAAAATGGGGGCCAGCGGCAAATACGATGGCGGTTATATCAACTACACCGCCGGTGTGGCCCCTGCCAGTAACCCGCGCGTGGCGCTGGTGGTGATGGTCAACAACCCGCAGGCAGGTAAGCACTTCGGGGGTTCAGTGGCCGGGCCGATCTTCGGCCAGATTATGGGTGAAATCCTCAACCATATGAACATTGCGCCGGATGCGCTGGTGCCGGAAACGCCACCAACAACGGTGATTAATGGGGGTCAGAAAACCGATCTGGTGCGCCGTCCGGCAACGGATGGTTAAACGAAACCTCTAAAATTCGTTAAAAATTCCTGACAGGCTGGATCTCACAGAAATAAGCGGTTAACGTTCGCAGACTTATTGGCTGAACGGCTGGCTGAAGACCTACTGTGGAGGAAGAGCGTACGCTCTGAAAGAAAAAGCATGAAACGGCTTCTTATCGTCTTTCTGATATTTGTTGCGGTTTGTCTGGGTGTGATTGCACTGAATATGCAGGGCAACGGCCCGTGGTAACTGATTGCCGTTCCCTGACGCGGAACAGGGGGAGACATCACTTTGCCGGGGCGTAAGCACTTCGTGATGTTGATTATTCTTATTCTGGTCGGGATCGTTCTGGTGGATGACGGCATCGCCCGGTTAATCCACTGGATCCTGTTACGTTAAGATCAGGCCCGTCTGGCTATGCGGCTTACCGGGCCATTATTGTCTGCTCAACCCCTGACCCACTCAGAGCAACACCTGCCACGCCAACCTGACGAACTCGTGTATAATAGCGGTATTCAACTTTAATACAGACTGGTTATGGCTCAAGACATTCATCTCGCTATCGTCTGCGCACTCAGCAAATGGATTGAAGGCCATCTTGGTCGCGTGATCCACCTGGAAGAACTGGCTGAGTACTCAGGTTATTCGCTCTGGCACATGCAAAAACTGTTCAAGGAATCGACCGGCATTTCTCTGGGGAAGTACATCAGGGAAAGACGTCTGGCGAGCGCTGTTTATCAGCTGAGCAGCAGTGAAACGCCGATTTTCGATATCGCGATGGATTTCGGCTTCGGCTCGCAATCGCATTTCACCTACATGTTCCGCAAGCGTTTCAACATTACGCCACATGAATTCCGCCAGAACCCTGACATCGAACTCGATGTGTCTCCCCCGCTGCATCTGATCCATCAGAAATCAGCCTGAGGCTGCCTGAGTCCTGCTCGTCTCCCCCACGCTTTACCCAAAAAAAACGCGACCCTCAGAGGCCGCGTTCTTTTTACTGCACATTCTTTATTGCTAAAGACTACGCGCTATTCTGTGTCTGAGAAAGGCACGCTTAGAACTGATACACCAGACCAACCGCCGTCACGTCATCGGTGTTGATACCGGCGTTATCGGTGAAGGTGCTGCTGTCGATCAGGTTGATTTTATAGTCAACGTAGGCTGACATGTTTTTGTTGAAGTAGTAAGTCGCACCCAGGTCAACAAATTTAACCAGATCCTGATCCTGATAGTTGTTACCCAAACGGTCTGAACCTAAATCTTTACCGCGGGTTTGGTTATAAGCCACGAACGGACGCAGACCGAAATCGAACTGGTAGCTGGCGTAGGCTTCAAATGCCTGAGATTCGTTTGCATAACCGTAAGCTTCTGAATCGGTAGAACCGAAGCGGGAAGCGTTATACGCCTGAGTAAACATCGCGGCCAGATAGACGTTATTGGCGTCATATTTCAGACCGCCGGTGTAGCCTTCGGCTTTTTTACCGTCGCCCATGATACCGGTTGCGGAGTTTTGCTCATTGGTACGGTCAGAGTTAAAGAAGGCACCCGCCACGCTGACGCCCGCGCCAATGTCGTAGCTCAGGGACATACCATAGCCGTCGCCGTTCTGCGTCAGCACATCACGCGTACCCGGTTCGCCGCCGCCGTCATTTTTACCCTGATATTGCAGAGCAAAGTGCAGGCCATCCACCAGACCGAAGAAGTTATCGTTACGGTAAGTCGCCACGCCATTAGTGCGCTGGTACAGGAACTGGTCTGCGCCGTACGTCGAACCATCGAACTCAGGCTGCATGTCGGTCCAGGCGGCCACATCGTACATCACGCCGTTGTTACGACCGTAGTCGAAAGAACCCATGTCGCCAAACTTCAGACCCGCGAAGCCATAACGGGTGAAGGAGGTATTGCTGGAACCTTCATCCTGATTCGCCTGAACCTGATATTCCCACTGGCCGTAACCGGTCAGCTGATCAGTGATCTGTGTTTCGCCTTTGAAGCCCAGACGGATGTAGCTCTGGTCACCGTCTGAACCCGCATCATTTGAGAAGTAGTGCAAACCATCAACTAAACCGTACAGGTCCAGTTTATTACCATCTTTATTATAAACTTCTGCCGCACTTGCTGAACCCGCTACCACTAACGCAGGGATCATGAGTGAAAGAACGCGGAGTTTCATTTTTCTGTCCTCGATAGGTGTCGGACCGTGCCACTGAATGTAAAGTACACGTTTTTTACTGTTTTAAATCTGCTTAACGCTTATTGGTATCTGTATAAATGTTGGCCCGACATGGCAAATCCATTCTCATGATATAAATTCTATTAATCCAGAAAGAAAATGATACGAAATTAGTTAAGACATTTCGTTTATATTTAAACGTGTAACAAAATATTAATTTTGAGTAATTTTTCAGCTTAAGATAATTGTTAAAATAAAGCACGCAAAGCTAAATTAAAATAATTACCTTTAAAAACAAACACTTATGCAAAATACTTACCGCACTAAGTGATAAAGCAAACATTCGTATTTAATATATACTCTCTCTCGCTATCATCATTATTTGTTATTTAATTACCCTCATTCCCCGTTTTGTGGAAACAACAGCCGACCCTTTGTGGTCGGTTTTTTTTCGTTTCGTGAAAATATGATCACGTCCTGTGATATTCATCACTAATTATATCGCGACGGTTAACTGTATTTCTCCATAATAACCTCATCATTTCTCCTTATTTCAAAACCCGATTTTCTTAATAATTGCTATCTAATCACCTAAATTAATAAGGTATTTTAGGAAAGTTATTAACCGGTAATTGTGGAGAGGCAATGTTAGTCACTGACCGTTCAGATCCGTTACTATAGCCAAAGTCAGACCAATCCCGCTGAAAGCCAGCGGGAAGACCGTTAGACTGCCGGTGCCACGTAATGCCTTCTTTATTCAACTGTTCAGGGAACCTCATGCCACAACAGGACCAGCTCGACAACCTCTCCAAAGCCAGAATGCTTCTGGCAACCCGCCGTTTTCTAAAACTCGACGAGTGGCTGTTGTCACAGATGCGTGGCTGGCAAAATCAGGGCGAAGGTCACAGCGATTATGGCCTGCTGATGCACCCGTCCACCCTGTTTACCGGGACAGAATCTCCCCCGCTTAATCCGCTGGAAATACTCAGCGACTGGGCGCAGCAGTGTCCGCAAAGCTACCACGCCCATGTGCTGCTGGGCATGGTCTGGCATGAACACGCCTGGATAATCCGCCAGCCGCAGGGCGAAAATGAGACGGAAGATCACCAGTGGCTTGGCGCGCAACTGTGCTGTGATTATGCGGTTCTGGCGTTTTTACGTGCCATTGAATTGCATCCGCGTCCGACCCATGCCCTGCGTCATATGATGAATCTGAGCGGCGGTTTCGGCGAGCCGTACTGGCTGAAAGCCCTGTTTGCCGGTGAAATCCCTAAGCCCCTGCATGAGAAGTTTTCGATTCAGGGCAGTGAAATCTGGCAGGCTGGCGTGGCACATCTCCATGCCCTTGGTTTTGAACCCGCAACCCACTGGCCGCAGGCGTTGCCGGTAGCATTACAACAAACCCGCAAGCCCGGCGAAGACGCGCTGGATTACTGGCTGCGGATGGCCATGTCAGTGCGTCATGCTGATGCCGGCACCATGGCTTCCTATCTGTTATTCCATTCCGCGTTCTGGGGCGGCAGCGACGAGCAACAGATGCAGATTATCGACAGTCCGCTTTGTGCTGAATTCAGTGATGAGGAGCGCAATCAGTTCCGCGCTACTGCCATGTGCGATGCCCTGTCCGGGGACATCGCTGACCGCGAGTCGCCACGGGCGCTTGAATTACAGCAACGTTTAGCCGCGTTGCTGGCGACACCTCTCGAACCGGCGACCCGCATCCGTCTGCTGGATCTGGCCGGGATTTGCACCGCGTACTGGCAGGATGATGATCAGGCCGGACTGGCCGTTTATGATGAATTATTTGCCGTTTCCCCGCAGGCGATGCCCGGCCATTCCGCGCAGATGTTTATTTCGCGTGCCGTGCTGGCAAATGGTCACGAGGAAGGGTTGCCGGTCCTGACACAGCTGCTGACCCGCGGACTGAGTCAGGCCAATGATCCGCTGCTGGTGGCGTTTGCCGCCACTGCGCTGCAATTTGGTTTGTACGGATTACCCGCCCGGCCGGAGCTGAGCGACGGCCTGATGGAGCACGCCTGGTCGCTGATCCAGCAGTCCGGCGATGATCAGCCGCTCAGCGATCTGGTCACACTGGCGCATGACATGGCAATCAATGACGATATTGATGCCGCGCATTTTCTGATGACCGGCATGGCCCGTCACGGCAGCGCCATTCACTGTTATGAGCTGTATTTCTTCTACCGCAACGGCTGGCATCAGGATGTGCCGGAGCACTATCACAACGACAGCAATGCGATGGATTGCGTGCTCAGCGCCGCCCGTTCTGGCATGGTGCCTGCCATGTTTACCTGTGCCAACGCCCTGCGTGAAGGGTTGGGTGGCGAACCGGATTACGGGCAGGCGATGCAGTGGTATCAGCGCGCCATGGACGGCGGACACCTCTCCGCCGCCTACTTCCGCGCCAGCTGCGCGCTGGATAATGGCTCAGACGCCGAAAAACGTCAGGCGGCAGAAGCCTGGTTACCTGAAATTCTGCACAATCCGGCACACCCTGATCGGGCCGACGCCGCCTATACCCTCGGCATGGCATATCTGACCGGTACCGGCGTAAAGAAAAACCGCTACCTCGCTGATAAATTCATGGAATTCGTGCTGGAACTGAACCCGGAATCGGAGGCCGCGAAACAGGTTCACGACGATCTCAACGGTTCCCTGCGCGCCAGAATGAATCTGTGGCAGGACAAGCGGAAGGCCGAAGTGGAAGATCCGGTGGCGGAGTTTCGTTTGCAGGAGCCGCTGCAATAGCGGCTCAAACACCTTTTATAAAGGTGCAAGTTTTCGGTTTACCACTCGCCGTGAGGGCTTGATCGAGAATATTTCGGTTTATCAAATGCGGCGATCACTTAACGCGCTGCGCTGAAACCGACCAGAGGGGAAAGGCTTTTCCCCTCTGAACTCCCCTCGCTTTTTCAAACAGGTGATCCGTGCGCTGGCTATGTTTCAGCAACCACAGCGACAGGCTGGAAATCTTGCCGCTTCGCGGTGCCTTCTCTCGGTCCTGAAGCCTGAGGTCTTCAGGCCGCTCCGTTCAGCAAGATTTCTGAATCGCCCGCAGCTTTTAAAAAATAAAGAAAAGTAAGTAAGGTTGTGAAGTCAAAACCTGAGGCCGGTTCCAAAATACCGCCGGAGGAGAGGTGGAAAACCGCGCATCAGTTTGCGCGGGTTGTAACCCGAACGAAGGGCACCGCGCAGCGGCGGGATTTTGCGGCTATCACTACGCTACCTGAAACATAGCCAGCGAGCGAAGCGCGCAGTGAAAGAGCCCGGGGGGTCTTGGGGGGCGGCGGCGATAAGCCGTCCCCCAAGTCGGTGTGGGCCGACGCCCACGACCTTGAAGTTGAAGTTGAAGTTGAAGTTGACTTTAAAGCCGCACAAGCAGCGGCTTCCTGCTTACCTCTCCCTCAGCGATTCCTTCACCTTATTCAACGGTTTAATCAGATAATCCAGCACACTTTTCTGGCCGGTTTTAATGTCTACGTTCGCCACCATGCCGGGCACAATCGGGAACTGGCGTCCGGCTTTGTTGGTCAGGAAGGCTTTATCGGTACGGACATACACGCGGTAGTAATACTGGTCACGCTTGACTTCGTCCTGCAAGGTGTCCGGTGACACGCCTTCGACCTTGCCGTCGAGGTCGCCATATATGGAGGAATCGTACGCTGAGATTTTTACCGTGGCAGGCAATCCCGGACGGATATAGGCGATATCACGCGGATTGATGCGGGTTTCGATCAGCAGCTGATCTTCAATCGGCACGATTTCCATCAGCTTACCGCCGGGTTGTAATACGCCGCCGACGGTGGAGACCTGTATGTCTTTGACGATGCCATGCACCGGCGAATACAGCTCAGACCGCGTGACCTGGTCTTCCTTCCCGGCCATCACCTGCAATTCGGCGTCGAGATCGGCGTTGTTTTTTACCTGCTCCTCACGCGCGCGCACTGCGTACTGGTTAACGGCATCGTCAATTTTTCCGCGCAGTTCACTGGCCTGACGTTTAAGGCGGATCACTTCCACCTGCCCCGCCGCGCCTTTTGCCACCAGCGGTTGCGTCATGTTGATTTCGTCATTCACCAGTTTGAGCGACTGTTGCAGATTACTGACCGTTTCATCCCGGTTCTGCTTGCGCGATAAATATAACTGCCGTTCACGCGCCACCAGTTCGGGGGATTTCATGGTCTCCGGACTGAATTTCAGCGGTGCGCCGGTCAGTTCGGCACTCAGACGTTCAGACGATGCCCGCAGTGTCCGCACACGGGAAGCCGCTTCACCGTAGTTCGACTGCGAACGGGTCGGGTCGAGCTGCGCCAGAAGCTGCCCGCGATTGACCACCGAGCCTTCCTGCACCATCAGTTTTAAAATCACGCCGCCGTCGAGTGAATCTATCTGCTGGGCCTTGCTGGACGGCGTCACCTTGCCGGTGCCGACGGTGACTTCATCGAGCACGGCAAAGCGCGCCCAGACGAAAAATACCAGCAAACTGGCCAGCGTCACCCAGATAATCCACGACACTTTGCGGCTTTCGGCTTCCAGTTCATCATGCAATGTCAGATGTGCCATGCGGTGTCCTTAGCAGCTCAGGCTGCGCCTTGTTTTTTATCGTCCACCACGGCTGGCGCCGGTGCGGGCGTGTTACTGGCCGCTTTGGCGAGGATCTGATCCCGTGGCCCGTCAGCCACCACCCGCCCGTTATCCATCACCACAATTCTGTCCACCAGTTTGAGCAGCGCCGGACGGTGCGTCACCACGATCAGCGTGCGCCCCACCAGCCAGCCGTGTAACTGGCGGATGACGTAATCTTCCAGTTGTTCATCCATGGAGGCAGTCGGTTCATCCATCAGCACCACCTGCGGATTACGCAGGATCATGCGGCTAAGCATCACCATCTGCCGCTGGCCGCCGGACAACCCGCGCCCGCCTTCATTGATGATTTTATCGAGGCTCGAGGCATCCGCCTGCACCATCGACAGCGCACCGCTGATCCGCAGCGCCTGGATCATTTCCTGATCGGTGGCATGCGGATAACCCAGCATCAGGTTCTGACGCAGGGTGCCGAAAAACAGCCGTGAATCCTGCGACAGATAACCCAACTGGCGGCGGATATCGGCCGGTTCGACTTTGGTCATGTCGACGCCGTCGATCAGGATTTTCCCCTGTGACGGACTGGCCTGGCCGGACAGCAATTTCAGCAGGGTGGATTTCCCCGCGCCGACTTTGCCGAGGATCGCCACCCGTTCGCCCGGTTTGATCTCCAGCTGGCCGATGCCTAACACGTTCGGCGCGTTTTCTTTGTCGTAGGTGTATTGCAGATTGCGCACGTTGAAATGACCGCTGAGCGTCGGGCAATGCGACAGCTCGGCATCCGCCGGGCGATCGACAGGTTTTTTCAGCAATTCATCCAGCCCGCGCATGGCGCTTTTGGCGTGCTGCCAGCGGGAAAAGACCATCGTCAGCTGCATCAGCGGCGCGATGGTGCGTGATGACAACATGCTGCTGGCGACCAGCGTCCCGGTGGTGATATCGCCGCTCAGCACCAGATACACCCCGAACACCAGCATCCCGCCATAAGTCAGTTGCTGCACGGTAGAGGCCCAGCCGGTCAGGCGTGCGCCCCACACACGTTGCTTCATGCCCACTGCCGCGCTCACCTCGTGGGTCTGCTCCCACTGACGCTGAAAATAGGCTTCCGCCTGCAATGCCTTGATGTCTTCGATGCCTTCGATGGTTTCAACCAGCACGGCGTTGCGCAGCGCACTTTCACGCATACCTTCTTTCGCCAGTTTGGCCATCGGCCACTGGATCAGAATGCCGGGGATGACAATCAGCGGGATCGCCAGCAGCGGAATGATCACCAGCGGGCCGCCGATGAAAAACATGATGCCGAGGAACAGGAACACAAACGGCATGTCTGCCGCCGCGCTGATGGTCGTTGAGGTCAGCAGTTCGCGCACCTGATCGATTTCGCGCAGCTGAGAAATAAAGGAACCGGTGGATTTGGGACGGTCGTCGTTTTTGATGTTCATCGCCCGCACGAAAAACAGCGAGGAGACTTTCAGGTCGACTTTTTTGCCCATTAAATCGGACACCAGCGTGCGCATCAGACGGATGACATACTCCATGCCTGCCGCCAGCACCACGCCGAAAAACAGCACCCACAATGTCGGGTAAGACTGCGCCGGGATCACGCGGTCATACACCTGCATCGAGAACAAAATCCCGGCCAGCGCCAGCACGTTACCGAGAATGGACGCCAGCGAGATCTCGGCAATTTTGCGTCCGGAGCCACGAAAATTCTCCCAGAACCAGTGCTTTTTATGCGGCTGAACAAACTGGTCGATACGCTGATCGCGCCCGCGCGGCGCCACGCCCACCAGAAAGACCGGCCCGTTGCTTTGCTCCAGCAGCACCACCAGTTCGGCGGAACGCAGTAAATCGCCGCCGTCGCTCAGCCAGTAATCCACCGTGCCGTCGTCGTGCAGATTTTCCAGTACCGCAATGCCGCCCTGATCGAGGGTGATCACCGCAGGCAATACTTCCTGACGCCAGCGCACCTGATTCCAGCTGACCATACCGACCTGAAGTCCCATCAGACCGCTGAGCCGGTCGAGCTGACGCCGCAACGGCTGATGTTCAAACCAGCGCATTTGCTGGCGGAGAAAAAGCGGATCTGCTGGCTTACCGAATGTTTCGGCCACACGCCCCATGGCGCTTATCCAGACGTCGATCGACAAAGGTGTTGTTGCTTCATTACTCATTTCAACCTCGTTATCGAATGCTTCTGGGTTATTCCCGTCCTGCCCGTGCGTTACAGCGACGGGATGGTGTCACCTGTTTGTTTCTGGCGGTCGATGCCTAACATGTCGACCAGATTGTCGACCGCAGCGGCGTAACGCACCGTGGCGTCCCAGCCGTCATACAGCGCGCCGATGCGCGAGGTGTCGGCCTGAAAGACGTCCTGTTCGACGCTGAGTAAATCGTTCAGGCTGCGCTTGCTGAGTTTGTATTCGTCCTGATAGACGCTGCGGGTGTGCGTCGCGCTGCCAAACTGTTGCTCGCCAGCAAGCTGGCGCTGCTGCCCGCCGATCATGTCGGCATAGGCCGTTGAGGCTTTCTGGTTGATATCCAGCTTGGCTTTTTCCACTTCGGCCTGCGCCGCCTGCCGCTGGCCTTCTGCCGCGCGGACTCTGGCGCTGACCGCGCCGCCCTGATACACCGGCGCATCCACCGCCAGCTGAACCTGATCATCCCAGTAAGAACCGCCACCGCCGCTGTTTTCATAGCGCGTGCGTCCCGCCTGTACTTTCAGGGTCGGCCAGTGCTGGGCCTCGTTCTGATTCACTTCTTCGATCGCCGCCTGCTGTTTGGCCTGTGCGGCGCGAACCAGCGTGCTGCTTTCGTAAGGGATTTTGTCGAGGGTCACTTTCTGATCCAGCAGGCTTTGCGGCAGATCCGGCAGATTGTCGGAGACCACGCCGGTCAGCACCGTCAGTTGTGCCTGTGCGGAGCGTTGCTGCGCGCGGTATTGTTCGACGGTGGCTTTCATACCGGCAATGCGCGTTTCCGCCTGCAACACATCGGACTGAGAACTCAGCCCGGCGTCGGCGCGCAGTTTGGCGGTGTCACGCACCCGTTCAAGAGAGGCAATATTGTCACGCGCCGCCAGGCTCAGTGCCTGATAGCGTTTGACCGAGAGATAGGCCTGCATGGTGCTGAGCGCCACGTCGGTCATGGTGCTGTAAAGCGAATAGCGATAGGAGTCAGACAGGTATTCCTGCTGACTGATGCTGCCGCCGGTACGACCGAAGTCATACAGCAACTGGCTGAGCTGGACACCCGCCGAGGCGTTGTTGCTCAGGCTGCCCGCGGAGTCGGTCTGATGGGATTTTCCCGCCGTTCCCTGTAAGGAAATCTGCGGATACCACGCACTTTTGGCCTCATCAAGATTGCCTTTGCCGACGCGGATTTGCGCGGCGGCTTCGGAGATTTGCGGATTGCGCGCAAACGCCCGCAGGATGGCATCCTGTAACGTCAGGCTGGCACGCATTTCTTCCGTTGGCGCGGCCTGCCAGTTAAATTCCGGCTGTTTCACCGCAGCCATCACACCCGTATTCCCTGTTAACCCGGTCAGGCACAAGGTGCCCAATATGACGGTCAGTGACCGCATCACTCTCTTATTTTTCATTACCGACACCACTTAATTACGCCGATTGATTTTTTGGTACTGCGCCTCCCCCTTCGCAAGGGGAGGCGTACAGAAATTAACTCTGTTGTACGTGCAGACCGTGCTGCACCAGAACGTCTCCGAGAGTGTTTGAGGCATCCATGGATGCGTTGTGGTACACGTCAAACGTCAGGCCATCGACGGTGCGTTGTCCGGTTTCACTCCATGCGCCGTCAGTGCCGATGTGCAGATTCACCAGACTGCCCTCGCCGCCTTTGATGATCACTTCATCCGTCGGGTTATCCTTCACGCTCAGCGCCTCATGCAGATTCAGTGAGATGCTGTTGGTGCCGGAGTGACCCAAATCGAAGATGTCGATGTGTTCAACTTTCAGCCCGAGAACCGTCAGATCCAGATGCTGGTTGGTGCCCGCCAGCAGCAAGGTATCGACACCGGTACCGCCGTCGATTTGCGAGAAATCAAGCGTATGCACTGAGATGGTATCGTTGCCCGCGCCGCCGATAGCCACGCCGTCAGTTGCCGTCAGATCGAGGGTGACACCGCCAATGGAGAACGCCGTGTCCGCATGCGCGGTGGTGTCTGTCGTTGACGTCGTCGTGGTGCTGGTGGTTGATGAACCGGTGTCCGTCGTGGCCAGCGAATCGGTCAGCGTGCTGGTGGCGTGTGTCACTGAGGTATCAGTGGTTGTGCTGGTATCGGTGGTGTGAACCGCCGCCAGCGTATGGGTATCATCCACTGACAGCGACTGAACCTGCGGAGCAGGGTCCGCCGGTAAGGTAGAACCGACTGTCAGCCCGACGTGCGCATCGAATCCGTTACCCGCCGCATCCACCGCTTTCAGTTCAACTATCGCGCCGAGCAATGCGTTCAGTAAGCCCACCAGCCCGTAACTGCTCAGCAGGGCACTGGATAATTTCACGGTCCACGATCCATCCCCCTGCACGGTCCCGGCCAGCGTATTGCCCAGCAGAGTCACACTGACCTGACCGCCCTGTGCGATGTTGCGGCTGGTCCCGCTCAGGGTCAGACCCTGACCACCCAAAATGCCGCCTACTACACCGAGCGTCAGCCCGAGCAGTGGATTCAGCGCCACCAGCGGCAGAGCATGCGTCAGTACGCTCAGCGGGTTAGAGATAATCGCGGTGTTGCCCACAAGATCCGCAACCGAGACGGAAACCTGCGTTGAGCCATCCGCCAGCCCTTTCAGTTCTGCCGAGGTGAACGGCACACTCCACGCGCCGTTGGTGATGGTGCCGGTGTGTGTTACGCCACCAATACTGACCGACACCGTGCCGTTGAGCAGGTTGGAGGTACCGGTGATGTTGGTGTTGACCCCGGCCTCGGCGGCGTTGAGATACTGGTCTCCGCCAAACAGGGTATTGACCAGCAACGTTGGCAAGGTGTGGATCCCCACCGTCGCCGTGGCGTTACCGCTGACGGCGTGACCGGCGGCGTTAGTCACCGAGGCACCGACGTTCAGCGTTCCGTCCAGCAGGCCCGACAGAGTGAGCTGCGGGACCGCCACGCTGAAGGTACCGTCGGCTTTCACCAGCGCCGTCAGGGTATTGCCGCCCACGTTCAGGGTCACGGTCGATCCCTGCGCGTTGGTGGTGGTCCCGCTGATGGTTTGGGTCAGCAGCGCATCTGCCGCGTTCAGCAGGCCATCGCCAAACAGCGGGTTAAGCGTGATGGTTGGCAGCGACTGCGACACCACATTCAGCAGACCGGTGACAGAGGCCGGGTTACCGGATCCGTCCGTCAGGCTGGCGACCACCGACTGCGTGCCGTTAAGGATGGCGGAGAGATCGAGCGCCGGAACGGTGACACTGAAGATGCCGCCCGCGCCCACCGTCGCCAGGTAGTTTTTGCCATTCAGGGAAACCTGAACCTGAGTGCCCTGCGCCACGTTGGTGGCGACACCGCTGATGGTCTGTCCGGTCAGCAGGTCAACCACATTCAGCACGCCGTCGCCGAACAGCGGGTTAAGGACAATCGATGGCAGGTTGTGGATACCGACATTCAGCCCCACGGTATTGGACGCCGTGTTGCCCACCGCATCGGTCACCGAGGTGACGATGGTCAGATTGCCGTCCAGCAGCCCGGCCAGTTGCAGCGGTGTCAGCGACGCGGTGAATTTGCCGTCACTGCCTACGGCGGCCGTCAGATTAATCAGCCCCCCGCCGATGTTGATATTGACCGTTTCACCGACATGCCCGTTGGTGACTGTCCCGCTGATGGTTTGCGTCAGCAGGGCTTCAGCCGCGTTGAGGATGCCGTCTGCACCGAAAACAGGATCCAGCACAATTTTCGGTACCGCGTTGATGATCGAATTCAGCGTTCCGCTGGTGGTGCTGGTGTTACCGCCGCTGTCGGTCACGGAAACCCCGACGGTGAAGGTGCCGTCGCCGAGGGCTTTCAGGTCACCCGGTTGCAGGGTGATGCTGAACGCACCGCTGGCATCGGTTGCGCCGAGGAAGGTTTTCCCGCCCAGCGTCACCTGCACCTGCGTCCCGGTGGTCACGCCGCTGACCGTACCGCCAATCACCTGCGTGGTCAGCGCGTCAGCCGCATTCAGCAAGCCATCGCCCAGAACCGACGTGAGGTTAATGACCGGTTTGACCAGATCCAGCACCGCGTTCGCCACCGCACTGCCGACGTTGCCCGCCGCATCGGCGACCGTCACGCTGACCGCCGCAGTGGTACCACTCAGCAACCCAAGAACGGACGGCGGAACGGTGACCAGGAAATGCCCCGTCGCATCGACCACGCCGTTAATGGTTTGCGTGCCGACCTGCACGGCGATGGCGGTTCCCGCTGCCACGTTGGAGACCGTACCGCTGATGGTCTGATTCACCAGCAGATCGGCGATATTCAGCACGCCGTCGCCAAACACGGTGTTGAGCACCACCTGCGGCAGATTGTGGATGGCAATGCCCACCGGAACAGTGGTGGTGGAGGTGTTACCCGCCGGATCCGTCAGGGTGATCCCCAGATTCAGATTGCCGTCCAGCAACGCGCCCAAATCGCCCGGCTGGATCTGAAGGTCCCAGGTCCCCGCCGTCACGGTGGTGTTGTAGGTTTTACCGCCGAGGGTCACGGTCACCAGAGTGCCGTCAACCGCCGTCGCTACCCCGCCGATGGTTTGCGCCAGCAGCGATTCCGCCGCATTCAGCAGACCGTTGCCGCCAAACAGCGGATCCAGATCGCCCAGAACCGGAAGCGTTTTAATGACGTCCAGATTCAGCAAGGAGGCTTTCACGTTGCCTGCGGCATCGGTGAGGTTAATGTTGAGCACCTGCTGGCCTTCACCCAGCGCACCGAGTAACGCCGCCGGAATGTTCAGCGACCACGCGCCGTTCGCCCCGACAATCGCCGAAAGCGGCGTGCCGTTGATGACAGTCGAGACCACCGATCCCACGCCCGCGCCAATCGCCGTCCCGCTGATGGTTTGCGCCACCTGCGATTCCGCCAGATTGAGGAAGCCGTCCGTCAGCCCGAGACCGCTGGTCACATTCAGTGCCAGCAGTTTGTTGAAGAAGATATCCAGACCGGTGCTGACGCTGGTGGTGTTACCCGCCTGATCCGTCACGGTAGCTGCCAGAGTCAGGGTGCCGTCGTTAAGCAACAGCAACTGCGCTGGCGTCAGGTTGAGCGTCCATGCCCCGCCCGGCTGGATCACTGCCGTACCAATTGACGCACCGCCGAGAGTGACGTTGACGGTCTGACCGTCTGCCCCGCTGGAGGTACCGCCGACCAGTACGTTGGCCAGCGATTCCACCAGGTTAATGACGTTATTCCCGGCCACCACATCCAGCGCCAGTAACGGTGCGGCGGTATCAACGTTCACGGTATGCGGAACCGCCGTGCCCACGTTGCCTGCCGCGTCTGTCAGCGTCGCGGAGATCACGTTGGTCGCGCCGCTACCTTGTGGTAATGCCTGCAAATCGGCTGCCGGTACGCTGACGGACCAGGTGCCGCCTGCCTGTACGGTGCCGCTGTAGGTTTTGCCATTCAGGTTGACAACCACCACACGCCCCACGTCGCCGGCATCCGCCGTACCGGTAATCAGCTGCGCGGATTTCGACTCGGTGCTGTTGAGAACATCGTCGCCGGTAAAGGCATTGATCGTCACCGTTGGCAAGTTGGTATCCACCAGCACGCCTTGTGTGGCATTGGTTAATGGATCCAGTGTTGACGCGGTAACCGTCGTGGTGGTGCCATTGGTAAATTCAGTGGCAGCCACAGACACCGACCAGACGCCACCGGTGACCGTCGCCGTGTGCGCCACGCTGCCCACCGTCACGATAACCTCTGTGTTGTCCGGTACGTTCAGGGTTTTACCGGAAACGGTTATGTTCAACGGACTGCCATCCGCCACATTAATGATGTTGTCGCCGGTGACCGGATCGATACTGATGGAGAACGCTGGCGGTGTCAGGTTGACCGTGATTGGCGCTGAAGCCCCTGTTGCCGGGTTACCCGCCAGATCGCTCACCGTGACGCCGATCGTCTGCCCGGTGGTCAGCGTACCGAGTTCAGCCGGTGTCAGCGTCACACTCCATGAACCGTCACCCAGCACCGTAGCCTGATGGCTGATGCCGCCGACGGAAACCGTTACCTGCTGCCCCGCCTGCACGTTCACCGTGGTACCGGTGATGGTTTGCGTGCTCTGGCTTTCGGTATAGGTCAGGTCAAAACCGGCACCGGCGAAGGAGGTCACCGCCACCGTTGGCAAGAGCGTCACGGCAATGCCGACATCCGCCATGGCCGAACCGGTATTGCCGCCGCCGTCGGTGACGGTGACGGTGATTTCCTGCGGTCCCTGTGGCAGATCGGCGAGTTCGCCAGCCGTCAGAGGGGCTGACCAGTTACCGTTCGCATCCACCGTGACACCGGGGATCGTCAGACCGCCAATGGTCACCACCACGGTTTGATTTGCCCCCGTCAGCCCCGTCGTCCCGGTCAGGGTCTGCGTGACCCCGGCTTCGGTCGCGTTCAGGTAACCGTCGCCAAACGGCGTGTCGATGGTGACATCCGGCACGGTGAGATAGCTGGTGAATGGCAATGTCGCTGGCGTGGTGTTGCCTGCGGCATCCGTCACCGTCACGTTGATATCGTGCGTGCCACTGCCCAGAGAGTTCAGCACGCCCGCAGGCAGGCTGACCGCCCAGTCGCCCGTCGTCGGATCGACGGTCGCAGTATAAATGGTGCCGCCCACGTCGATGGTCAGTTTGACGTTCTGGTTGTCGCCGGTGATGCCGGTGTTACCGGTGATGACGTTCACACCCGCGGCTTCAGCGATATTCAGACTACCGTCAAGGAAAGGTTCATTGATAACAGGTACCGGGGCAGAAAGATGCGACGTGAAGGACAGGGTGGCATCGGTATGGTTGCCCACGCCATCGGTCGCCGTGACGGTAATCAGGTGTGCCGCCGTCGGGGTGCCAAGACTGGCCAGCTGCACAGGTGTCAGGTTGAGGCTCCAGTTGCCGGTAACCGGATCAACCGCGGCGGTAAACGGACTGCCGGTCATGCCTGCAATCGCCACGCTGACGGTTTGACCTGCGCCTGTCACGCCGGTGGACCCGGTAAGCGTCTGGCCGCCCACAGCCGTCGATTCGGCAATGTTCAGCGTGCCGTCACCAAACGGCAGATTGATGGTCGGGGCCGGCACGTTGTGGATTTGCACGTCAACCGATGCCGTCAGCGGCGAGGTGTTGCCCGCGCTGTCGGTGACAGTCACGACGACCGGCCAGGTGCCATCCTGCAAGCCCAGCAACTGCGCTGGCGACAGGGTGACACTCCAGGTTCCGGCAGCAGAATCCACATCCACCGGCACCGCGTTACCGTTAATCACCACCGTGACGGTCTGACCCGGCGAGGTGATACCGGTGGTACCGGTAATGCTGCCGCCCGCGGTCGCTTCATCGAGATTCAGGATGCCGTCACCGAACGGGATATTGATTCCCGCCACAGGCAGAACATGCGTCAGCGCCGTGAAATCGAGCGTACCCGCTTCACTGCTCGGGTTACCCGCACTGTCTGTCGCCGTCACCGAAATGGTGTGCGTGGCATCCGTCAGCCCCAGTAACACAGAAGAAGGCACCGTGGCGGTCCATACGCCATCCGCCCCGACGGTCGCGGTGACCGCCGTGCCATCTATCGTCACCGTCACGGTCTGGCCTGCGCCGACAATGCCGGTGGAGCCAGTGATCAGCTGGGTTGCGCCCGCTTCGGCGGCATTCAGCACACCATCAACAAACGGCGTATTAATGGTCGGTATGCCCGGTTGGGTCAGTGCCACATTGAGGCTGGCGCTGGAAGAAGCCGGGTTAAGCGCCGTATCCGTCGCCGAGACGCTGATCTGTATTGGCCCGTTGTCCAGCCCGCTGAGCAGACCCGGTGCCACGACGGCAGTCCAGCCTGTTCCGAGGGCATTTACGACACCGGAGATCGGATCCGCCAGTCCCGGAATGGTGACCAGCACGGCAGTGCCCGCCGCCAGCCCGCTGCTGGTGCCGTTCAGGGTAAACCCGGCGGCCGCTTCGGCAATGTTCAGCACGCCGTCACCGGCAATCAGACCGACCGTCAGGGTTGGCAGTGAATGCGTAGCCAGGGTGAAATTGCCCGAGCCGGTGACAATGTTGCCTGAGGTGTCAGTGACGCTGACGCCGAAGGTTTTGTTGCCATCGGTGGTGAGCGCCTGCACATCCGCGCCCGGAATGGTCAGTGACCAGACGCCCTGATCGCTGGCGGTGGTCAGATAATCCTTACCATTGAAGGTCACTTTGACCGTCAGGTTAGGATCGGTGGTCCCGCTTACCGGGACGCCCAGCGCGGCTTCGGCCAGATTGATGATGCCGTCACCGCCGGTATCCACGGTCACGGTCAGCAACGGCGGAATAGTATCCACGGTCACATCGTGCGTACTGGTGGCGACGTTTTGCGCCACGTCATCCGCAGTGGCCGTAAAGGTGTTGTTCCCGGACGGCATCGCCTGAACCTGCGCGGCGGTCATCGGGAAGCTCCAGCTGCCGTTGGCCTGCACGGTGGCCGTATAGGTCGCCGTGTAGTTTTCGCCGGTAATGACCACCGTCACCGTGCCACCCACAGGAATATGCGTGGAGGTGCCGCTCACGGTCATGCCCTGATTGTGTTCGGTGATATTGATGTAATCATCGCCGGAAATGGCGTTGATGGTCAGGGTCGGCAGGTCGCCCGGCTGGGCGATCACGGTGGCGTTATGCGACGCTGACGCCGGGTTACCGGCCAGATCAGCTGAAGTCGCTGTTACGGTAATCGGCCCGTCGGACAAGGTCGCCAGATCCGCCAGCGGCACGGTCGCCGTCCATTCGCCATTCGCACCGACGAGGGCATTGTAGTTTTTGCCGTTAAAGCTCACCACCACCGTCTGTCCGGCTTCGAGATTGGTGGATGTCCCGGTGATCGGGATATCCGCACCTTTTTCTACCGCATTGATGTAATCATCACCCGACACCGCTGTGATGGTCAGCGTTGGCAAGTCAGCCGATGCCGCATCTACGGTGAAAGTATGATCGCCGGTGGTGGTGTTACCGGCGGCATCAGTGATGGTCGCGGAGAGTGTGTAAGTGGTATCTGCCAGCGCCTGCACCACAGAACTTGGCAGCGTGAAGCTCCAGGTTCCGTCCGGCTGGACGATCGCCGTGTAGGTCACATTGTTGAAGCTCAGCACCACAGAAACCGTTTGTCCTGCATCCGGGATATCTGATGTGCCGCTGATCACCACCGGCTGCAAGGTTTCCGCCGCATTAATAATGTCGTCCGTCGCCACCGGATCAAAGCTCAGCGTTGGCAGCGTGTAATCCACGGTGATGGCGCTGTTGGCCGTACCCGCATTACCCGCGCTATCGGTAGCCGTGACCACAATGTTTTGCGGACCTTCGGTGATTAACTGCAAATCCGCCGCACTGATATTCACCGTCCAGATACCGGCCGCATCGACAGTCGCCGCATGATCCACACCGCCGATATTCACAACGACGGACTGACCTGCGCCCGTGACGCCAGTGGTCCCGGTGAGCGTCTGGTCGGTGTCTGCTTCGCGCTGATTAAGGAAAGTATCGCCGAACGGGGTATCGATGGTCGGCACCGGCACGTTCTGCGTCACCACTCCGATACTGACCGGTGGCAGCGTGGTGGTGTTGCCTGCCGCATCGGTCAGTTCAGCGGTCAGCGGATAACTGCCGTCGGCCAGACCGTCGAGGGTGTTCGCCGGAATAGTGGTGCTCCAGCTGCCGTTTGCCTGCACCTCTGCGGTATAGGTCTGGCCGTTGAAGGTCAGTGTCACGATCTGCCCGGCATCGGCCGGATCGCCGTTCCCGCTCAGGGTGATCGGCGCGCCAGCTTCAGCGGCGTTAATCACGTTATCCGTCGCCACGAGATCCAGCGACAGCGCTGGCGGCGTGAAGTCCACGTCTACCGAACCCGGCAGCGTGCCGGTGTTGCCAGCGGCGTCGGTCACCGCCACCGTAATCGTGTTGGTACCTTCACCGAGACCCTGCAAATCTGCTGCAGGAATAGTGACTGTCCAGCTTCCGTCGGTCGCCACGGTGCCGGTGTAAGGCGTGCCGTCAATGGTGACCGTCACCGTCTGGCCGTCGCCGGTCAGCCCGGTTTTCCCGGTCAGGGTCTGATCGGTCGCGGCTTCCGCGCTGCTCAGCAAGCCATCGCCAAAAGGCGTATTCAGCGTCGGTTGCGGCAAGGTGGTGTAAATGCCCAGATCCTGCGTGGTGGTGACCTCTCCCTGATCGGTGGTCACGGTGGTCACAATCACGTGGCTGGTGCCGTCCGCCAGATTCGCGACATCCCCCGACGGAACATTGACCGTCCAGTTGCCGTCAGCATCGGTCTGTGTGGTGTACGTCACGGTGCCCAGTTTGACGGTAACGTCAGTGCCTTCCGGCACATTGGCGGTTTTACCGCTGATATCAAAACCGGTACCCGCCTCGGTGGCGTCGATTTTGTTATCGCCGGTGATCGGGTCGATGGTCACACCGCCCAGCGCGCTGTTCACGGTGAAGTCTTCACTGTTAACAGCAGGGTTACCGGCTTTATCCGCGACAGAAACCTCAATGGTTGCCTGGCCGTTTTGCAGCGTCTGCAAGGTCCCCGCCGGAATGCTGACGCTCCATGCGCCGCTGGCCTGCACTGTGGCTTCATACTCAATGCCGCCGACAGTCACGATGACCAGTTGCCCGGCTTCCACATTGGTCGTCGTGCCGCTGACGGTTTGCGGGTTGGTGCGCTCTGCGCCATCCAGCGTGCCGTCTCCGGCAAAGAGATCAATGTCGATGGTCGGCAGGAATGCCGGATCCGCTGTCACGGTCACCGGTGCGGTGGCGGTGCCCGCGTTACCGGCGGCGTCGGTGACGGTCGCGGTCAGGGTATAGGTGCCGTTGGCGACGTTCGCCAGCGCATCCGCAGGAATGTTCACCGTCCAGCCGCCGCCTGCTGCCACGGTGCCGGTATAAGTGTGTCCGCCAATGCTGATAGTGACGGTATCCCCCGCCTCACCCGCCCCCGCCGTACCACTGACCGGAATAACCGCTCCGGCGTCGGCGGCATTGATGGTGCCGTCGCCCGCCACCGGCGTGGTGATGGTGACAACGGGCGCGACAGTATCGATGGTCACCGGCGCACTGATATTGCTGGTGTTGCCTGCCGCGTCAGTGACCGCAACCTTTACAGCGCCAGGTCCCTGCGGGAGGGTCTGCAAATCCGCGGCCGGGACGGTGGCGCTCCAGTTCCCGCTGGCATCCACTGTCGCAGGGTAACCTTTACCGCCGATGGTAACGGTGACAGTTTGTCCGTCGCCGCTGACGCCGGTGCTGCCGGTCAGGGTCTGACCCGCCGCCGCTTCACTGGCATTAAGCTGGGTATCGCCAAACGGCGTATTAAGCGTGGCCGCCGGTACGGAATGAATGATCACGCCGAAGTCGCTGCTGCCGGACACCGGATTGCCTGCCGCATCGGTCGCGCTGACTTTCACGGTGTTATTGCCGTCATTGAGCAGTGCCAGATCGGCGGCCGGGATTTGTGCGCTCCAGGCACCGCCGACGCCAACCGTTGCCGTGTAGGTTTTGCCGTTCAGCGTGATGGTCACCACGCCGTTAACCGGCACGTTGCTGGATGTGCCGCTGAGGGTAATACCCGCCGCCGCTTCACCGGCATTAAGCTGGTTATCACCCGCCACCGGATTGACCGACAGGCCACTGAGCAGGTTGTTGACGGTCAGGGTTTCGCTGCCGGTCGCCACATTCCCGGCTTTATCCGCCACGGACACGCTGATTTGTGTGGTGCCGTTGGCAAGAAGCGCCAGATCCGCCGCCGGTACGCTGACGCTCCAGCTACCGCTTGGCTGAACCACCGCCGTGTAAGAGTGACCGTTGAGCAGGATCAGCACCGTCTGACCGGCTTCCACATGCGACGTCGTTCCGCTGAGTTGCTGTGCGGTTTTTTGCTCCGCGCCATCCAGCACGTTGTTGCCCGCAAAGGTATTGACGCTGATGGTCGGGCTGTTAGCCGCATCCGCCGCCACCTGCACGCTGGAATTGACCGTGGTGCTGTTACCGGCGGCATCAGACAGCTGAACTTTCACCGGATAGCTGCCGTCTGCCACGCCGTTAAACGCGGCAGCCGGGACGGAAACGCTCCACTGGCCGTTGGGTTGCACAATGCCGGTATAGGTTTCGCCGTTGAGGGTGACGGTGACGGTACGTCCTTGCTCAGAAATCGAGGCCGTACCGGTGATCGCCACACCGTCCGCCGCTTCTGCGCCGTTGATGTAACCGTCGCCGGAGACCGGATTGACGGTCAGCGTCGGTGCGGTGAAATCTGCGCTCGCATTGCCGCTCACGCTGGCAGTGTTACCTGCGCCGTCGGTGGCATTGACGGTGATCGGCACATTGCCCGCCGGTAAAGCCTGCAAATCGGCCGCCGGCACTTTCACTGTCCAGTTGCCATTTTCGGCAACGGTGGCGTTATAGGTGTGACCACCCAGCGTCACGGTGACCGTCTGACCATCGCCAGTTTTGCCGGTGGTGCCGCTGAGGGTCTGTCCGGCGTCGGCTTCTGTCGCATTGAGCAGGCCATCGCCAAACGGGGTATTGAGGGTTGGCATCGGCGCGACGTTATCCACACCGACGGAGACGCTGTTATTGAGCGTCGTACCGTCGAGCGCCTGAACGCTGGCGGAAAGTTGCAGGCCAGCGGGATCCGTTCCCAGAGATTGTAAATCGGCGGATGACAGTGCCAGAGACCATTTGCCGTTTGGCTGCACCAGGGCAAGGCGGATCAGTGAACCGAACGTCACGGTCACCAGCGCAAACGGCGCGACGCCGAGCGTGGTCCCGGTGATCAAAATACCGTCATTGGTTTCGGTGACGTTGATGACGTTGTCGCCGGTCACCGGATCAATCGCGATGCCATTGTCAGAGGTATCCACCGTGAAGGTATCGTTGCCGGTCGCCGGATTACCGGCTTTATCAGACACGCTGACATTGATGGTTTTGGTGCCGTCGGTCAGCGCGACCATATCGGCTGCCGGAATGATCACACTCCAGTTACCGCTGGCCTGCACCGTGGCTTCATAGGTATTGCCGTTGAGCGTAATGGTGACAATCTGACCCGCTTCGACGCGGGTCGTGGTCCCGGTCAGCACCTGCGCCGTCTGCACTTCTGCGCCATCCACGGCGTTATCACCGCCAAACGCATTCACCGTAATAACCGGCTGAACCGTGGCATCCGCGACAACGTGCAGCGGGCTGGTGCTGGTGGTGCTGTTACCCGCCGCATCCGTCAACGTGGCGCTGACGGTGAAATGACCGTTCAGACCGGTCAGGGTGCCTGCCGGGATCTGCGTGCTCCATGCGCCGTTATCGCCGACCACGGCGGTAAAGGTATTGTCATCAATGGTGATGGTGACCGTTTTGCCCGCGTCAGCCACTGAGGCGGTGCCGGACAGGGTCAGTGCGCCCGCTGCTTCAGCCAGACTGATTTGCCCGTCGCCCGCCAGCGGATTGATCACCAGTGTTGGCGCGACGGTATCGACGGATACGTTGGTGGTCAGCGAGTTGTGGTTACCGGCAGAATCGGTGACGTTCACCACCACAGAATTCTGGCCCTGCGGCAGGGTTGATACCGCCGAGGCTGGCAGCGTGACGGTGTAAGTGCCGTTTGGCAAAACCGTGCCGGTGTAGGTGTGGCCGTCGATCACCACGCTGACGGTCTGACCCGCGCCTTTCAGCCCGGTGTTACCGGTCAGGGTCTGGTTAGATCCCGCCTCGGTATTGTTGAGCACCCCATCGCCGCCAAACGGTGGCGTCAGGGTGACGTCGCCCGGATGCGTAGCCACATTGACGCTGGCGTTGACACTGACGCCCGCCATGCTGACTTTGACGGTGGTCGCGCCATCGGCCAGCGCCTGCAAATCAGCCGCCGGGACGTTGATGCTCCAGGAACCGTTTGCCGTGGTGGTGCCGGTATAGGTTTTGCCGTTCAGCGTCACCGTCACGACGGTGCCAGTTGGGACGTTCGAGGCAATCCCGCTGATGGCCAGCGGTGACTGCGCTTCGGTCTGGTTAAGCTGGCCGTCACCGGAAATCGGGTTCACCACAATCCCGGCGAGGGACGCATTGACGGTCACATTTTCGTTGGTGGTGGCGGTATGCCCCGCGGTGTCTTTCACGGTCGCGTTGATGGTCAGCGTACCGTTTTCCAGCCCGAGCAGATCGGCGGCAGGCACGGAGACACTCCATTTGCCATTGGCCAGTACCGTCGCGGTATAGGTTTTGCCATTCAGCGTGATGGTGACAACCTGACCGGCGGTGACATGGGTCGTCGAGCCGCTGATGGTCTGATTCACCTGACGTTCCGCGCCATCGAGCACGTTGTCTCCGGCAAAGGCGTTCAGGGTGATGGTCGGCGTGGTACTGACCACCGAGGTATTAACCGTCAGATCATGGGTTACCGTGGTGCTGTTACCGGCAGAATCGGTCAGCGCGACACGGATGTCATACTCGCCGTTCGCCAGCGCCGCGACGCGGTTGGCCGGAACAGTGACCGACCACGCGCCATTGCTGCCGACGGTCGCGGTGTAATTCACGCCGTTCAGGGTGACGGTGATCGTGCGCCCGGCTTCTGACGCGGAGGCAGTACCGGAGACAACCAGCGGCTGGTTGTGTTCGGCAGCGTTGATAATATTGTCGCCGGAAACGGCGTTGACGTTGATGACCGGCGGTGTGGTGTCGACCACCACGGTGACGCTTTTGCTGATACTGGCGCCCGCACTGTTGGTCACTTTCACGGTCACTACGTAAGTGCCGTCCGCCAGTCCCTGCAATTCACCGGCGGTCAGCGGTAAATTCCACGCCCCGCCACTGCCAATTTTTGTGGTGTAGGTTTTGCCGTTGATGGTCAGGGTGATCGTGTCACCCGCAGCGACATTAGTCGCCAGACCGGAGAAAGTTTGGGTGCTGCGCACTTCCGTGGCGTTCAGGCGGTTATCACCGGCGAACGCGCCGAGCGTCAGGGTCGGGGTATCGCCGCCCTCGTTGCCGCCGTTATTGCCGCCATTGTCGCTGCTGCTGCCACCACCGCCCCCGCCGCCACCTGCGGCAATCGCAATACCCGCACCCAGCGCGATAACGCCCAGCACGGCACCTAAGACCGCGGGATCAAAATTGGAAGAATCAATAACCAGCGCGCCCACGCCCGGAATGGTTTCATAGGCGGGAACAATCGGTACCGCAGCCGCAGTGGCCCCGGTATCGACAAAAGCGGCGTGCTCAATCGGATGCACGCCGTCATCGAAAATCAGTTCACTGTGATGGCCTTTGCCATCGGTGTCGAAGAAGCTGTGGTAGCGGACCGTGCGGCCATCCTTCATGTGGATGACCAGATCATTGCCGACACGCTCGTAGCTGGTGACGGCATCACGCGTGGCATGCACGCGTACGATACTGATTTGATTGAGGGTGACGTCCTGGCTGGAATTTGAAACCTGAGAGATTACCGCACCGTTTGTACGAGAAAGAACATCTGTCACTACGCTACCGTTCTGAGCCATGTTGTACCCCTGTAACACCAGTTGTTGCCCACACGTGCAAAGAACCGCTGTGCCGGTTATCGGGGCAGAGCAGTTCCACATGTATGAAGACCATTAAGAAAAATGGGTATACTTCCAACTGGTGTTTGGGACGTCATAGACTACAAAACAAACAAAATACAGCGTCGTTAATGCATTTATGTCTTTTTTTAGGATGCGTAAAAAACATCATTTCGGTAATTTTTTGTCCGAAACTCCATAAGTTATATGCATGATTTGGCTTAAGTGCCATAAAAAAAGATAATCAATGAGATTGAAAAATTTCATTAAAATTAGCCAAAATATAAGTTTGACGGATTTAAAATCCTGTCCTAGTCACAATTCGCGCTAAACATAACGATAAAAAACAACATCTTTGCAACTTATCCATGAAGAGTAAGCGGGCTTATTATTAATAAAATCAAGTGTTAGACTCAGGCTTTAACCATCAAAATGACTTACCAATTGTGTGATCGTCTTTTAGATTTTCTGGCGTTAACCTATTTCACTAACAAATAATTAAGACTATGTGCAATCACAGTAACTTATGCTTTCTGATAAAGTGTCCGGTCAGTCAGACAGGTGGAATGTGAGTCACCCTTCTTACGTACAGCAAAAAGGATTTTACCGTCATGTCTCATGACCCGATGACCACAGATTCATCCCCTGCCTTACCGCGCGCGGCCGCCTCTGTACCGGGCGTGGCGCAGCAACATGCAACACGACTGACGTTTCTGCTTTCGGGCTTTGCCATGGCCGCCTGGGCACCGCTGGTGCCCTTTGTGAAATTGCGTCTGGCGATCAGCGACGGCACGCTGGGACTGCTGCTGTTATGCATCGGCGCAGGCTCGACCTTTTCGATGCCGCTGACCGGTTTTCTGACCGGTAAGCTGGGCTGTAAGACGGTGATTCTGATTGCCAGCACCTTGCTGTTATTGTCTTTGCCTTTGCTGACGCTGATGGACAGCACGGCGGGTATGGCGCTGATCCTGCTGGTGTTCGGTGCCGCAATGGGCATGATTGATGTGGCGATGAACGTGCATGCGGTGGTGGTGGAAAAAGCCAGCGGACGCGCGATGATGTCCGGGTTTCATGGCTTCTTCAGCATGGGCAGTATTTTTGGCGCGCTGGCGGTCACCGGCCTGCTGTTTCTCGGGCTGACACCGTTTCAGTCGGTGGTTCTGGTGGTGATTCTGCTGGCGATTCTGGTGGTGTTTACCAGTCCGCATTTGTGGCGTCACACCCGTCATGAAGGCGACGGCCCGATATTTGTGCTGCCCCGTGGCTGGGTGGTATTACTCGGATTTTTATGTTTTGTGATGTTTATGACCGAAGGGTCAATGCTGGACTGGGGCGCACTGTTCCTGACGACGGAACGCGGCGTGTCGGCCCATCAGGCCGGTCTGGGTTACGCGGTGTTCTCCGTCGCCATGACTGCCGGACGTCTTACCGGTGACCGGATCATCGCCACGTTTGGCCGTTTTAATGTGCTGATGTACGGCAGTTTATGTGCCAGCCTCGGGCTGGTGTTGCTGACCACCGTCGATAATTTGTGGATAGCCGGACTGGGCTTTGTCATGATTGGATTTGGTGCCGCTAATCTGGTGCCCATCATGTTCAGCGCGGCGGGAAATCAGACGTCGATGCCCGCCAGTATGGCGATTGCGTCGGTGACCACATTGGGCTACGCCGGGATCCTGGCCGGTCCGGCATTGATCGGTTTTATTGCGCAAGTCAGCAGCCTGTCCATTGCCTTAGGTTGCGTGGCAGCCATGATGTTATGCGTCGCTGCCTGCGCCAGAGCCGTTGTCAGATAAAAAAGAGTGATAACAAGAATGAAGGAAAAAACTCATCATCATGGCTGGTAAATACTTATCGCTGACCTCGACCAATATCACGCGGTTCTTTTGGTTCTTCGTTTTGCTGCTGGTCATGGGGCTGGGCCTGTATGGCTATAATTACACCAATGCTTATCTGAACGACAAACTGCGCACGGTGCAGAACACCGCCGAACTGCTGCAAAAGCGCATCGATAAGTACCGTTATATGACCTATCAGATTTATGACAACTTCGCCGGCCAGCCGCTGTCGCCGGAAGCGGTCAGCGCGCAGGAAATCCGCCTGCGTCAGGACATGTATTTTGTCTCGAAACCTCACAAAAAAACCGATGCGCTGATTTTCGGTACACATGACAGCTCAACGCTGGATCTGACCCTGAAAATTTCGGCGTTTCTGGATGACCAGTGGGGCGCCACTAACCAGCCGTATTCGCTGTACTACCTCAACGGTCAGGACAACAGCATGCTGCTGGTCACTACCGTGCCGCTGCAACAGCAGGATTCCCGCCTGAAGGAAAACTACTTCACCAGTACGCTGCAATCGCGTCGCGCCGAAATGTTGCAACAGGCCAACACGCTGGATGAACGTGAAAGTTATTCGGCTTTGCGTAAATCACGCCAGAGCAATGATTACTCTTTCTCACTGCGCACAACCTTCAATAATCCGGGCCATCTGGCGACCGTGATTGCCTTCGATCTGCCGATGAGTGATCTGATCCCTTACAACATGGCGCGGGATAATTTCCAGCTTAATGGCAACACCACCGCCGTGAATGAAGGCGATCCGGCAGATGATGACAACGCCGCCGCCAGCAGCATTGTGATGCAGGGCTGGTCGCTGGTGTTTGACGTGCCGCTGAGCAATTCCCCGCTGTCGCTGACCTATCGCGTGCCGCTGGTCAGTCTGGTGGTGGATCTTTCCCGCAATAACTTCTGGCTGATCCTCATCAACCTGTTCCTGATGGGTCTGGCGATGGCCAGCATCTATTTCATCCGCCATCAGTACATCCGGCCAAGCGAGAATATGGCCGCGCAGTTGCAAATGCAGCAGGCGCTGAATCAGGAAATCATCTCGGGTCTGCCGCTTGGTTTGCTGGTGTATAACTTCAGCAATCACAGCGTGATCCTCAGTAACAAAATCGCTGATCAGCTGTTACCGCACCTTAGCCTGAATAAAATCGCCAATATGGCCGAGCAGCATCACGGCACCATTCAGGCGACGGTGAATAATGAAGTCTATGAAATCCGCATGATCCGCAGTCAGATTTCGCCGGAAACCTACCTGTTTATGCTCCACGATCAGGATAAAGAGGTGATGGTGAACCGCACGCTGCAACAGGCCAAACGTGAGTTTGAGAAGAACCTGCAGGCGCGCAAACTGATGCTGCATAATTTGGGCATTGAGCTGAATCAGCCGTTGCAGGAACTGAACGGGCTGGCGGTCGCGCTGGTGGAAGAACAGCACCCCGAAGAACGTCAGACGCTGGAAGGCAAGCTGCTCAATGAATCGCGGAATGCGCTGACGCTGGTGGATAACATCACCCTGCTGACCCGGCTGGAAACCCAGGACTGGCAACCGGCCAATGAAAGCTATGTGCTGTCAGCGATGGTTGATGAACTGCTGCTCGAGGCCCTGCCCCGCCTGAGTCAGAAAGGACTTGGCTTGCTCAATCATTTCCAGATTGCGCCGGACGCCACCTTTACCGGCGATGTGCAGGCCGTGAAGAAAATCCTGTCCCTGCTGCTTGATTACGCCATTGTCACGACGTCTCTGGGTAAAGTCACGCTGACCAGCGAACAGGACGAAGATCGCCCGGATCAGCTGATTTTCCACATTAACGACACCGGCAGCGGAATTTCCAAAGAAGAATTGAGCAATCTGAATTATCCTTTCCTGAGCCAGACGTTAGTCGATCGCTTTAATCACGGCTCCGGGCTGACATTCTTCCTGTGTAATCAGTTGTGCAAAAAACTGGGCGGTCAGCTGGAAATCCGCAGCAAGCTCAATATCGGCACGCGCTATACTGTTCGCGTTAAACAGCGTCAGGAAGCGCAGGAAGTGGAAGCGGACGACGAGAAATTACTCAACGATGTGACGGTGTTACTCGATATCACATCGGATGAAGTTCGCGGTATTGTTACGCGGACCATGAACGCTTACGGCGCTGTCTGCATCGTGGCGGATGACCGTCAGGTGGCGCGGGAATATGATGTTTTACTGACAGATAATCCGCAAAACAGTGACAAATTTACGCTGCTGCTGACCGACGATGAGTCCGGTTTCCAGCAGCTTGAAAAGCATTATATCCGCGTCAATTACAACATCAGCAGTGCGCTGATCGACGCAACCTTACTGTTAATTGAGCAGCAATTTGCTGTGTCCGATGACAGTGTTTCACCCGAAGAACCCGGAGAAGACTCTCTCGACTTTTATGAAAAGCAGCTAAAATCAAGCGATTACTATCAGCTTTTTGTCGAGACAGTACCGGAAGATCTTGAGAAACTGTATAATGAAAACCAACGCCGTGATTTCACATCACTTTCCCAAACAGCACATCGTCTCAAGGGGGTGTTCGCCATGCTGAACCTGACCCCAGGCAAGCAAATGTGTGAATCGTTAGAACAATACATCGCAGATGGCGATGCATTACAGATTACTGAAACCATCAATCACATTGATTCTTTTGTCTCCAGACTGCTCCAGCAAGGTAGCTAATCACATGAATAATATGAACGTAATTATTGCTGATGACCATCCTATCGTCCTGTTTGGTATTCGTAAGTCCCTTGAACAAATTGAATGGGTGAATGTTGTAGGCGAGTTCGAAGACTCAACGGCACTGGTTAACAGCTTAAGCAAACTTGATGCCCATGTGTTGATCACAGACCTGTCCATGCCGGGCGACAAATTCGGCGATGGCATCACGTTGATCAAATACATCAAACGCCATTACCCGCAGCTCTCCATTATTGTTCTTACCATGAACAATAACCCGGCGATCCTCAGTTCTGTTCTCGATCTGGATATCGAAGGGATTGTGCTTAAACAAGGCGCACCCACCGATCTGCCGAAAGCGCTGGCCGCTTTGCAGAAAGGGAAAAAATTCACGCCTGACAGCGTGGCAAAATTGCTGGAAAAAATCAGCGCCAACGGTTACGGCGACAAACGCCTGTCTCCGAAGGAAAGCGAAGTGCTGCGCCTGTTCGCAGAAGGCTTCCTGGTGACTGAGATTGCCAAAAAACTGAACCGCAGCATCAAGACCATCAGCAGCCAGAAGAAATCGGCCATGCTGAAACTGGGCGTTGAAAATGATATCGCCCTGCTGAACTACCTGTCTTCCGTCAGCTCACAGCCGGTGGATAAAGACTAACGTTTCAGGGCGATATGTAGGTCCAGACGTACAAAAGGCACCGGAAGGTGCCTTTTGTATTTTCCGACGTCGTCCGTCAGGACTGTCGTTTTTTGCGCACCAGCGCGCTGTAGTAGCTGAGGGTACTGCGCAGGGTATCGAGCGTGACCGGCTTCGACAGGCAGTTATCCATACCCGCTTCCAGACAACGCTGACGCTGTTCCGCCAGCGCGTTGGCCGTTACCCCAATCACCGGCAGCGTGTGACCGAGTTCGCGCAGTTTCTGCGTCAGGCCATAACCATCGAGTCGCGGCATGTTAACGTCGCTGAGCACAATATCAATTTCATGCGCACGCATGGCATCCAGCGCATCCATTCCGTCATTCGCCGTCACCACGATATACCCCATGGTTCCCAGCTGGTCAGCAAGCAGACGACGGTTAATCGGATGGTCATCCACCACCAGCAGAGTCACATCGCTGTAATCCTGCGCCGTGGCTTCTGGAAGAGCCGGTGTGCCTTCTTCCGTTTCAGCCTCAAGGCGGTAAATACGATTCAGCAGCGCGGTGATTTCCAGCGGCGTTGACGTGCTGTGAACCCAATAGCCCGGCCGGGTTTCCACCGGTGGCCCGATATGGTCGATGGAGAATTCAATCTGCGCGGCCAGCTCACCCTTGTGGATCAATGGCGTATCGGTGATCAGCACGTCTTCACGCTGACTTTGCAGCCCCGGCTCGCAACGCTGAACGTTCGCACCGTAATAACGCATCAGTTGCATCAGATAGCTTTCCAGATAAGCATTGCGCACATCCAGCCAGATTGTTTTGTCCTGCCAGTTATCCAGCGGTTCCCCTGACGGGAAGATGGCGTTATACAGCGGGATGCGCACCGTGAAGGAACTGCCCAGCCCCGGCTCGGATTCCACCTCGATATCGCCATCCATCAGGTTAATCAGCTTTTCACAGATCGCCAGACCCAGCCCGGTGCCCTGGAAATGACGTTGCACGCCGGTTCCGACCTGGAAGAACGGATCAAACAGGCGGGTGATTTCCCGCTCGGGAATGCCGACGCCGGTGTCGCGCACCTGGAATTCGAGGTAGTTGCCGCAGGTTCTGACGTTCAGCACGATACAGCCGGTATCGGTGAATTTGATCGCGTTATTGAGGATGTTCGAAATGACCTGCTGTAAACGCACCGGATCGCCATTGAACGATAACGGCACGTTATGCTCGATAAAGCAGTACAGCCCGAGGCGTTTTTTCACCACCAGCGGCAGATAGTTACCGGCAATGTGGGTGATCACTTCGCGACAGGAGAAGTCCTGCGGCTCGATTTTCAGCTGCTCGGATTCGATTTTGGAGAAGTCGAGAATGTCGCTGATGATTTTCAGTAACAGCGCCGAGGAGTTGTTCATCGCCGTCACCAGACGGTCAACCCCCTGCGGCAGTCCCTGAGTTTGCAGTAAATCCAGGTTACCGATGATACCGTACAGCGGCGTACGTAATTCGTGGCTGACCGTCGCCAGGAACATAGATTTCGACTGGCTGGCCTGCTCGGCGGCGTTCGCCATTTCCTGCAGGGATTCTTCCATTTTCACCCGCGCGCTGACGTCGATCAGTACGCAAATCGCCACGTCTTCGTTTCTGTAACGCGAATGCACGAAGCTCAGCTGGATGTTGTTATTGTTCTTGGTGATAACATCGACGAAATTCGTCTGCTGATCGCAGATGATCCGCGTAATGCGCTGCCGGTCTTCCTGCGTCAGCATGCTGATATAGTTGTGCGCCAGCTCGTTACTCAGGATGTTTACGCCATCGCTGATACGCAAAATGGATATCCCGACCGGGGCTGAGGCCACGATTTTATGATTGAACTGCTCGTGCTCTTCCAGCCGGAAAGCGTTCTCCTCCGCCGGTAAAAACATTTTGCGCTCAAATACCCAGGCCAGAATAAACAGCAGCAGGCCGGAGAAAATATTCAGTAAGACGGCGTTAAATATCAGGATTTTAAACCGCTCAATCACCGTATTAAACGGCATGGAATACACCACGCTGAGGGACGATGGCGTCAGCGGCTTTTTATAAATAAGATCTTTGTAGCCATTCACGTATCCGAAATACGCGCTTTCCTGCGGATACACTCCCGGCGCGGGATTGGTGTGTTCATTTTCAGAAATCCGCAGCAAGGGCTGATCATCGGCGTCCAGCAGCGTGACGGAAGTGTGCTGGGCGTTCGGGTTGATCAGATCTTCCATACGCAGGTTTTGCTGAATGCCCATCAGCGCTTCCAGCTTGTTGCCAACATAAATCGGCGTCAGCACGTACAAATAACCGGAGTCTTTATTGTCGGACTGCGACACCCAGTACAGGCTGTTTTCTTTATCCTGACTCTTGCCGTTGCGGTATTGCAGGATTTTTTCGTGCAGCGATTTCAGTTGATCCTGACTCTCACGCTCAAGCGGTTCACTGCTGATACCGAAATCGACCAGACACAAATTCTCACCGCTGATATAAAACACGCGGTTGAGATCATAGGCATCGGAAAAATTGTCTTTCCAGTAGTGGATCATGTTACCCAGTGAAGACAGCGAATTACGGTAGCTGTCGTTGATCTGGGAACAATCAGATTCAGGGAACAGGGAGAGATACGTCGGCGTGGTATTTTTGGTGCTGATCATGCCATTGATGATATCCAGCCCGTTCATCGAGTCGCTGAGCCGTTTCTCTGCCATAAACTTAATGCTGTGCATGACGTCATTCGAGTTTTTGACGTAACTCTGCGCCAGATCGTAATTGAGGTTGTCCTCATCGCGGATCTCGGATTCTTTGTTATGGAAAATACTCAGCACATAAAAGGTGGTCAGCAGCACACCCAGTGTCCACAACATAAGCGCCAGCACCCGGAAAAGATAACGGGAGATCCTCAGCGTGGTGCGAAACGAAGCAAGATATTTCAAGGGTTAACCATTGATGTTACGGCTCTGAGAGCGGGATAAATTTGAATTCAGAATACACTATTGTTGCGGTTTCTATAAAAAAGGGCATAACAAATGTTATGCCCTTTTGTTATCTGACTAAGAAGACTTATTCTTCTTCGTCATCTGCTGGCTGATCGTCTTCACTTTCTGCGTCGTCTGGCAGGTCAGCCGCTTGTGCTGCTTCCAGTTCGCCCGCTTCGGTGGCTACGCCATCCAGTTCTTCGTCTTCTACCGGTTCTGCAACACGTTGCAGACCCACCACGTTTTCGTCGTCTGCGGTACGGATCAGCGTCACACCCTGGGTGTTACGGCCAACAGTACTCACTTCGGAAACGCGGGTACGCACCAGTGTGCCGGCATCGGTGATCATCATGATCTGATCGGCTTCATCCACCTGGATCGCGCCAATAACCGGTCCGTTACGCTCGCTCACTTTGATCGAGATAACGCCCTGCGTTGCACGGGATTTGGTTGGGTATTCGGTCGATTCAGTACGTTTACCGAAACCGTTCTGCGTCACAGTCAGAATACACCCGTCGCCGCGTGGGATGATCAACGACACAACGCTGTCGCCTTCGCCCAGACGGATACCGCGTACACCGGTCGCCGTACGGCCCATTGAGCGGACCGCTTCTTCAGAGAAGCGCACCACTTTACCGGCCGCAGAGAACAGCATGACTTCGTCTTTACCGTCAGTCAGGTCAACACCAATCAGCTCATCACCCTCGTTAAGGTTGATGGCGATGATGCCAGCGCTGCGTGGACGGCTGAAATCAGTCAGGGCGGTTTTCTTCACGGTACCGCTGGCGGTCGCCATGAACACATGACGGCCTTCTTCGTACTCGCGTACTGGCAGAATGGCGGTAATACGTTCGTTCGGCTCAAGCGGCAACAGGTTGACGATAGGACGGCCACGGGCACCGCGGCTGGCTTCCGGCAACTGATAGACTTTCATCCAGTACAGACGTCCGCGACTTGAGAACATCAGAATGGTGTCGTGGGTGTTGGCCACCAGCAGACGATCGATAAAGTCTTCTTCTTTGATGCGTGCTGCTGACTTACCTTTACCGCCGCGACGCTGCGCTTCGTAATCGGTCAGAGGCTGGTATTTCACGTAGCCCTGATGCGACAAGGTCACCACAACGTCTTCCTGATTGATCAGGTCTTCGATGTTGATGTCAGACGTATTGGCCGTAATTTCGGTACGACGCGGATCGTTATACTGATCGCGGATCGCTTCCAGTTCTTCACGAATGACTTCCATCAGACGTTCAGGGTTGGACAGGATGAACAGCAGCTCGGCGATTTGTACCAGCAGCTCTTTGTATTCATCCAGCAGTTTTTCATGCTCAAGGCCGGTCAGTTTCTGCAGACGCAGATCCAGAATGGCCTGCGCCTGTTGTTCAGTCAGGAAGTATTTTTCATCGTGAATACCAAACTGCGGCTCCAGCCATTCAGGACGGGCTGCATCGTCACCGGCACTTGCCAGCATCGCGGCAACGTTGCCCAGATCCCATGAACGCGCCACCAGGCCCGCTTTCGCTTCAGCCGGCGTCGGTGCAGCACGGATCAGTTCAATGATCGGGTCGATGTTTGCCAGCGCGATGGCCAGTGCTTCGAGGATATGAGCACGGTCGCGGGCTTTACGCAGTTCGAAAATGGTACGGCGTGTCACCACTTCACGGCGGTGGCGGACGAAGGCAGACAGGATTTCTTTCAGGCCGAGAATTTTCGGCTGACCCTGATGCAGTGCCACCATGTTGATACCGAAAGAGGTCTGCAACTGGGTCAGTGAATACAGGTTGTTCAGCACCACTTCGCCGACCGCATCGCGTTTGATCTCAATGACAATACGCATGCCGTCTTTGTCAGACTCATCGCGCAGGGCACTGATCCCTTCAACACGTTTTTCTTTCACCAGCTCGGCGATCTTTTCGATCAGACGGGCTTTGTTCACCTGATACGGGATCTCGTGAACAATGATGGTTTCGCGACCGGTTTTCGCATCGGCTTCCACTTCCGCGCGGGCGCGGATGTAAATCTTGCCACGACCGGTACGGTAAGCTTCTTCGATGCCGCGACGACCGTTGATGATCGCCGCCGTCGGGAAGTCCGGCCCCGGGATGTGTTCCATCAGCCCTTCAATGCTGATGTTTTCATCTTCAATGTATGCCAGACAGCCGTTGATCACCTCGGTGAGGTTATGCGGCGGAATGTTGGTTGCCATACCGACGGCGATACCTGACGAGCCGTTGACCAGCAGGTTAGGAATACGGGTTGGCATCACAGAAGGAATTTGTTCGGTGCCGTCATAGTTAGGCACGAAATCGACAGTTTCTTTTTCTAAGTCTGCCAGCAGTTCGTGAGCAATTTTTGACATGCGGATTTCGGTGTAACGCATGGCGGCGGCGGAGTCGCCATCCACCGAACCGAAGTTACCCTGGCCGTCCACCAGCATATAGCGAAGTGAGAAAGGCTGAGCCATACGAACAATGGTGTCATACACCGCGGTATCACCGTGCGGGTGATATTTACCGATAACGTCACCGACCACACGGGCCGATTTTTTGTAGGCTTTATTCCAGTCGTTACCGAGGACATTCATTGCGAAAAGTACGCGGCGGTGCACCGGTTTCAAACCATCGCGCACATCTGGTAACGCACGTCCGACAATAACGGACATCGCATAATCCAAATAAGAGTTTTTCAGCTCTTCTTCGATGTTAATCGGTGTGATTTCTCTGGCAAGGTCGCTCATGGAGCTGCTATCCCTCTACTGATTATTCATGGCCGCTGCCCACGTAGGCATATATAGCGCAAAGGTGTAAAACTATACCACAAACCTGCCAAACGTGGAAAACAACCGCCCCCTTTTGCGTACTATTATCCAACGCGTTTCAAACCTTTGCGCAAACGGCTGCATTTCGTATAAACATTAACCAGAACCACAAAACTGCGCCAAAGCAGATGGAATATGTATAATCCGCTAATCAAGTTATAAGGAGTTCATCACGCTCATGGCAACCACACCGTCCTCAGCAACACAAAACATCGACCACGAAGAAATCGCCAAGTTTGAGGCCGTCGCCTCGCGCTGGTGGGATCTGGAAGGCGAATTCAAACCGCTGCACCGTATCAATCCGCTGCGCCTGAACTACATTCTCGAACGCGCTGATGGCCTGTTCGGCAAGAAGGTGCTGGATGTAGGTTGTGGTGGCGGGATTTTGAGTGAAAGCATGGCGGTAGCAGGTGCGAATGTTACCGGTCTGGACATGGGCGGTGAGCCATTACAGGTGGCACGTTTACATGCGCTGGAAAGTGGCGTGAAAGTGGATTACGTACAGGAAACGGTAGAATCTCATGCCGACGCACATCCGCAGCAATATGATGTGGTGACCTGCATGGAAATGCTCGAGCACGTGCCGGATCCGGCTTCTGTCGTTGCCGCCTGCGCGCGCCTGGTGAAACCCGGCGGTCATGTGTTCTTCTCTACCATCAACCGTAACAATAAAGCCTGGCTGATGGCGATTTTCGGCGCTGAGTATGTGCTGAAAATGGTGCCTAAGGGCACGCACGACATCAAGAAATTCATCAAGCCTTCTGAATTGCTGGGTATGATCGACCGCACATCGCTGTTTGAGCGTCACATTATGGGTCTGCACTACAACCCGCTGACCGACCATTTCAAGCTCGGGCCAAATGTAGATGTGAACTACATGATCCACACGCAGGCCCTGTAAAACACGACCAGCAAAAAAGGGTGACAGATCCGTCTGTCACCCTTTTTTTATGCTTTCTTTCCGGCCGTTTTACCAGCGGACAGTCAACCCGACTGAGCCTTCGGTTTGCGAAAAATCATCCGACCCTTTTTGCTGTCCGATTTTGCCCCAGACGGTGGTATTCGCGCCAAGGTTGCCGCTGATACCGGCACTCAGTTCCGCGCTGTCTTTTGCGGTGTTATCGCTAAAATTCGCGCCATCGACATTCAGGGACGTTTCCGCACTGTTATGGCGGTAATTCGCCTCGATGAAAGGTTTGAGATGCAGCGCCGGTGCCGTCTGAATATCCCATTCGCTGCGCAACCCTAAGCGCGTCTGAACGTTATTATCGCCCTCTTGTGCCACTTTAGACTGATTCGACGCGGTAAAATCCTTCTGTTTCACGCCCTGATAAATCACCTGCGCCTGCGGTTGCAGAGTCCAGTTCCACTGATCTCCCTGCATCAGGGTGAAACGGTAACCCCCTTCCAGTGAGGCCAGAAGACCGGAGGAGTGATAATTATCGTCGCCCGTGCCGTCTTCGCTGACGCTGTTATCAAACCAGGCATATTGCAGCCAGCTGTCGAGATAGGCTCCCTGATGCGCCTGCGCATCCTGATACCAGGCACCGGTCAGCCCCACGGCGTAACCCTGACTGTCATTGTCGGATTTACGTCCGGTCAGCACGCTGGTGCTGTCGCCGCTGTTATGACTGTAGCCCGCCACCACACCCGCCAGTAACTCGCCATTGCCCGCAGAATGTTGCAGGAAATTGGCGCTGAGTTGCGCCACCGACGTGTCGTTGTGGCTGTCAATCTGATTGCCAAAGGTGGCGCTGTCGCGCGCGGTATCCACACGCAATTTCAGATGATCGTGATCGGCACCGGCATGATCCTGCGCCGTCATACTGAAGACGTTATTGGCGATGCGCAGGTTACTCATATAGCCGCCCATTTTCGGATTCAGCACCGGTGTAAAATCGTCACCACCGGGCACCGGCTCAGGTTGCGGATCTGGCGTCACCACCTGCGAACGCAGATACCAGTCCTGATTATCCTGCACCAGCGAATAGTCGTAGGCCCCCATATTGATATATTGCTGATCGCCCGCCAGATGGAAATCTGCCGCGTTATTATTCGTTTGCGGGTCGGCAACAAAATCGACAACTTTGATGCCGGTTTGCGTGGCCTGCCCGATACCGCCGACCGGCACAATCGCCAGCGCGGTATCTCCGGACGTGTTGCCATTGAGGATCAGTTGATCGGTGGCCGATGCATCGCCGTTCAGTTCAGTATCCAGCGCAACGGTGCCGCCGCCGGTGTAATCACCGTTCACCGTCAGCGTATCCCCCGCTGTGCCGTTTTGCAGGCTGGCGGTTCCTGCGCTGTTATCCAGATTGCCATTCACCGTGACACCGGCCAGATAGGTTAAGGCATCAAGGGACATATTGGTGTTCAGCGTGCCTTGCAGACTCATGCCGGACGTGGCGTTGACCAGCGTGCCGTCCGTATCCGCAAACAGGCTGGCATCCAGCGCCGCAGAAGTGTCCTGATGGGTCAGCATCAGCTGGGTACCCTCGGAAATCACCACCGTCCCGCCGGAGGTCACATCGAGGCTTTGCACCTGCTGATCCAGCCCGGTTTCAAAAGTGGCATGGTCGCCGACATACAGGGAAGACGCGCTGGCGAGGATATTTTCCGCCCCGCCCTGTAAGGTGCCCTGCTCGACACGCACGGCGGAATGGCTGCTGCCTGTTGCGTCCAGAATCAGCGTGCCGTTGCCGGTTTTCGTGAACGTGCTGTTCACGTCCGCCTGCGCGCCGCTACTGTCGGCCATTAAACCGCCCCATTGCGTGGTTACGCCGTCGTCCACCTGCATCGTCCCTGAGGCCCGCATTTCAATGTCCCGCGCCTTGCCGGTTTGTGCTGATGTGGTATCGACCTGCCCGCTGCCGTCTGCTGGTGCGGAAACATCCAGCGTACTGGCCTGCGCCGGATTGGTGAAAATCACCTGACGGTTATACGCCTCATCGCCCAGCTGAGAATTGTCGGTGACCTGCAAGGTGCCGGAAGCAATTTGCGTGGTGCCGAGATAAGCGTTGTTATCCGCCAGCGTGACGCGCCCGGCTCCGGCATCAATCACGACATACACACCATCACCGGCAGAGGTGCCGTCACCGATGTGATAACCGCTACCCGCGCCGAGCGTCACCAGATCGTCGTTACCGATCACGGTGCCGCCGGTCCCGGTGATCGTCAGGCCGTCGCTGACCTGATTTGTCTCACCGTTGAAGGTCGACATATCCGATAAATCCAGCACGCCGCCCTCTAACACAATGGACTGCGGATCCGCCTGCAACAGGGCTAAATCGTCTGCATCGCCCTGAACGCTGAGTACAGCGTTTTGTTCCACCACAATGTCGCCATCCAGCCCCATAGACTGCGCGCCGGTCAGGGTAAAACTGCCGTTCTGCGCAACGGTCAGATCGCCTGCACCTGACGTAGTGCCCGCCATCGCACCGCTGCTAACGATCACATTGCCGCCCGCATCAATATTGAGCGTGCTGTTTCCGTAGCCGGTAAAGGTATTTTTGAAGGTTTGCTGTGTGCTGCCGACATTCAGGATTGCGGTGTCATTCACGGCAGTGTCACTGCCTAACACGATGCCCTGACAGGCACCCGCTTCAGTCTGACATTGTGTGTCACCCGCATTGATCAGGGTATCGTCGCGCCCCAGCGTCACCGTGCCTTCTATAATATCGAAAAGGCCGGTAAAGCCGCTGTTGTCGGCATTCAGCACCAGTTCACCCTCGCCGCGTTTGAATATGACACCTTCACCGGCAATAGAATCATAAGCCCCGTCGTTGGCGGTATTGCCGATGATCAGCGTTTTATCTGCGGCAATATCAAAGTCCGCTTCGCTGTCGCCGAGATACATGAAACCACCGGCTGCGGCGTCCGCATCATCGCCGTAGTTGTAGGCGACGTTATCGTGGTAGTACGCCACGCCGTCGTTATCTTCATAGTTTTCATCAATATTGATATCGACGAGGAAAGGCGTAGACGCGCTGCTGGTAAAGATGGCACCGCCTTCTCCTTCCGCCTGATTACCGGTAAATTCGCTGTTGGTGATAATCATGTTGCCGTGAGAGTCAGTGGTATTGTCCGTCGCGTCGATCGCGCCGCCGCTGCCATTACCGTTGCTGCCGTTTCCGCTGGTTTGCGCCTGATTATTCTCAAATAAAACATGGGTCAGGCGAACTTTATTATTCAGGGAGTAAATCGCCCCGCCCTTACCTTCTTCGGAAATATTGCCAGAAAAGACGCCATTGATAATGGTGAGGTCACCCACACCGCGATCGTTCGACCCGTTCATGTAAATGGCGCCGCCGTAATCATTGGCGACATTATCTGTAAAAGCGGTGTTAATTAAATAAACCGACGAGTCTTCGTTGGCATAAATCGCGCCGCCGCTGCCATTGCTTTTATTGTCAGTAAACAGGCTGTAACCGGTGGAATCTTCGGGGACGATCGCCAGCGAGGTATTACTTTCCAGATGAACCGCACCGCCTGATGCGTCAGAGACCGTCAGCCCGGAGAACTGCATTTCAGCCCCGTCGGCGACGGTGTAAGTATTGAGTGTCTCATCGGTCAGGGTTGTGGCACTGGCGTTGCAACTTTCAGTGATTTGCGTGCCTGAACAGGCCGGGAGGGTTTCTCCAAGCGCAACGTCTGCCAATGGCAGTAAATTAAAGGCTAAAAATAAACACACTGTAATTTTATTGAATACCATCGACATTTTATTCCCGCACTGGTTAAAGACGGGCGAAGGTAATACAGGCGAGTGAGAGAGACGACTTAATGATAAATTTAGAATATATAAATGACTCAATATATTCATTATATGTATTTATAAAATCACTGGTTTTCTCAGGGCTGCCTGTTTAGGAAAGTGTGATAAAAAATGAGAAAAATGATACGCGCAAGGCTGACGGTGAGCGGCTTCCCGCTCACTGATAACGCCAAATCGCCAGCGGATGCAAGCGCTTTTTTTAGCCGGTTTGGGCGAATTTGCGTTAGGGGACGGGCGGCCGGGCGTTAAAACCTTAGTTTTTAGCGCGTTGGTGTGCGGGGGCGGCTTAACATGATTTTTTAGAATAGTTATCCAGATCAATATAGCGTTTTTTTCTAACGTTTAATAAACCGGCAGTCGATCACCTTTCATAAAAATATAAGAAAATCGTATCTCAGATATTGACAGGTTTGTCGCGCCAGCAATGACGGACTCCTCAGGCGGAAGCTGAAAATTTCTCCCCAACTTATCCACAAATCTGCCCGTTTTGTTCACTTGCAAAAGGGCCATTCAGTCACTATCTTGTCATCAGAAAATAACAAACCCACAATATATTGTGTTTATATCCTGACCAGCACACTAGGGACCTCTTGTGCTGTCGCCCGTGTTTTACGCGGCCAGGTCAGACCCTTTATAAACCTTTAAGGTATCGCACCCAATGAACCAAAGTCTGCTTGTTACTAAACGTGATGGCCGCACAGAACGCATCAACCTTGATAAAATCCACCGTGTCATTGACTGGGCAGCGGAAGGTCTTCAAAACGTATCAGTTTCTCAAGTAGAACTCCGTTCACACATCCAGTTCTATGACGGGATCAAAACCGCTGACATTCACGAAACCATCATTAAAGCAGCGGCTGATCTGATCTCTAAAGATGCCCCGGACTATCAATATCTGGCGGCGCGTCTGGCGATCTTCCACCTGCGTAAAAAAGCCTACGGCCAGTTTGAACCGCCAAAACTGATCGACCAGGTCACCCGCATGGTTGAAATGGGTAAATACGACAAACATCTGCTGGAAGACTACACGGCTGAAGAGTTCGAGCAGATGGACAGTTTTATTGACCACTGGCGTGACATGAACTTCTCCTACGCTGCCGTTAAGCAGCTGGAAGGCAAATATCTGGCGCAGAACCGTGTCACTGGCGATATCTACGAAAGCGCACAGTTCCTGTACATTCTGGTCGCGGCCTGCCTGTTCTCCGGCTACCCGCGTGAGACCCGTCTGGATTACATCAAACGTTTCTACGACGCGATTTCGACCTTCAAGATTTCCCTGCCTACGCCAATCATGTCCGGCGTACGCACCCCAACCCGTCAGTTCAGCTCCTGCGTACTGATCGAATGTGGCGACAGCCTGGATTCCATTAACGCGACCTCCAGCGCCATCGTGAAATACGTTTCCCAGCGTGCCGGTATCGGCATCAACGCCGGTCGCATCCGTGCACTGGGCAGCCCGATCCGTGGCGGCGAAGCGTTCCACACCGGTTGTATCCCGTTCTACAAGCATTTCCAGACAGCCGTGAAATCCTGTTCTCAGGGCGGCGTTCGTGGTGGTGCGGCGACATTGTTCTACCCGATGTGGCATCTGGAAGTTGAAAGCCTGCTGGTGCTGAAAAACAACCGTGGTGTGGAAGGCAACCGCGTCCGTCATATGGACTACGGGGTGCAGATCAACAAACTGATGTATCAGCGTCTGGTGAAAGGCGGCGACATCACTTTGTTCAGCCCGTCTGACGTGCCTGGCCTGTACGATGCGTTCTTTGCCGATCAGGACGAGTTCGAGCGTCTGTACGAGAAATACGAGCAGGACGCCAGCATCCGTAAGCAGAAAGTGAAAGCGGTTGAGCTGTTCTCGCTGATGATGCAGGAACGTGCATCCACCGGCCGTATCTACATTCAGCACGTTGACCACTGCAACACCCACAGCCCGTTTGATCCGGCTATTGCGCCTGTTCGCCAGTCCAACCTGTGTCTGGAAATCGCACTGCCAACCAAACCGCTGGATGACGTAAACGACGAAAATGGCGAAATCGCGCTGTGTACGCTGTCTGCTTTCAACCTCGGTGCCATCGAGAGCCTGGACGATCTGGAAGAGCTGGCGGTGCTGGCGGTTCGTGCCCTCGACGCCCTGCTCGATTATCAGGATTACCCGATCAAAGCCGCGAAACGTGGTGCGATGGGCCGTCGTACGCTGGGTATCGGCGTGATTAACTACGCGTACTATCTGGCGAAAAACGGCGTGCGTTATTCCGACGGCAGCGCCAATAACCTGACGCACAAAACCTTTGAAGCTATTCAGTATTACCTGCTGAAAGCCTCCAACGAGCTGGCGAAAGAACAAGGCGCGTGTCAGTGGTTCAACGAAACCACCTATTCACAAGGCATCATGCCGGTGGACACTTACAAGAAAGATCTGGATGCGATTTGCGATGAGCCGCTGCATCTGGACTGGAATACACTGCGTGAAAGCATCAAAACCCACGGCCTGCGTAACTCCACGCTGTCCGCGCTGATGCCTTCCGAGACCTCTTCGCAGATCTCCAACGCCACCAACGGTATCGAGCCACCACGCGGCCACATCAGCATCAAAGCGTCGAAAGACGGGATCCTGCGTCAGGTGGTGCCGGAATATGAGCGTCTGAAAGATCAGTACGAACTGCTGTGGGATATGCCGAACAACGACGGTTACCTGCAACTGGTTGGCGTGATGCAGAAATTCATCGACCAGGCGATTTCGTCCAACACCAACTATGACCCGTCGCGCTTCCCGAACAGCAAAGTGCCGATGAAACAGTTGTTGAAAGACTTGCTGACGGCCTACAAATTTGGCGTGAAAACTCTGTATTATCAGAACACCCGCGACGGGGCTGATGATGTGCAGGAAGACATGAAAGCCGACGTGGCTGACGACTGCGAAAGCGGCGCCTGCAAAATCTAACCGTCTGTTTTAACTAAAAACTATTATTCAAAACCCCCGTCAGGGGGTTTTTGCCGAGCATTCCGAGGAAGTTAACGTCATGGCTTACAGTACTTTTTCCCAGAATAAAAACGATCAGCTTCTTGAGCCAATGTTCTTTGGCCAGTCGGTTAACGTTGCCCGTTTCGACCAGCAGAAGCATGAAATCTTTGAAAAACTGATCGAAAAGCAACTGTCCTTCTTCTGGCGTCCGGAAGAGATTGATGTTTCCCGCGACCGTATCGATTTTCAGGCGCTGCCGGAACATGAAAAACACATCTTCCTGAGCAACCTGAAATACCAGACCCTGCTGGATTCCATTCAGGGCCGCAGCCCGAACGTGGCGCTGTTGCCGCTGATCTCCATTCCCGAGCTGGAAACCTGGGTCGAAACCTGGGCGTTTTCAGAAACCATTCACTCACGTTCTTACACGCACATTATCCGTAACATCGTGAACGATCCGGCGATTGTGTTTGACGATATCGTGACTAACGAAGAAATCCTCAAGCGCGCGAAAGACATCTCCGGTTATTACGACACGCTGATCGAGATGACCAGCTACTATCATCTGCTGGGCGAAGGCACCCATCAGGTCAACGGCAAAACTGTCGTGGTGAACCTGCGCGAGCTGAAGAAAAAACTCTACATCTGTCTGATGAGCGTCAACGCGCTGGAAGCCGTCCGTTTTTACGTCAGCTTCGCCTGTTCCTTTGCGTTCGCCGAACGTGAACTGATGGAAGGCAACGCGAAAATCATCAAGATGATTGCCCGTGACGAAGCCCTGCATCTGACCGGGACTCAGCATGCGCTGAACCTGTTGCGTTCAGGTCAGGACGACCCGGAAATGGCAGAAATCGCGCAGGAATGTCAGCAGGAATGTCATGACCTGTTCGTGCTTGCCGCGCAGCAGGAAAAAGACTGGGCAGAATACCTGTTCAAAGACGGTTCGATGATCGGCCTGAACAAAGACATTCTGTGTCAGTACGTGGAATACATCACCAACATCCGTATGCAGGCGGTAGGTCTGGATGCGCCGTTCAAAACCCGCTCAAACCCGATCCCGTGGATCAATGCCTGGCTGGTGTCTGATAACGTGCAGGTTGCCCCGCAGGAAGTGGAAGTCAGCTCCTATCTGGTGGGTCAGATTGATTCTGAAGTTCACGCCGATGACCTGAGTGATTTCGAGCTGTAAATGACCGACAGAACCATCACACTTTCAGCAAACGGCCAGCAACTGGCCTGCAAAGCCGGACACCGGAATTTGCTGGAAGTGTTTGAACATCATCAGGTTGAAGTGGAATACCAGTGCCGTGAAGGTTATTGCGGATCCTGCCGGATGAAGCTGATCAACGGTGAAGTCACCTACAGTGAAAAACCGCTGGCTTTTATCTCCGACGGCGAGATCTTGCCGTGTTGTTGCATGCCGGTCGGGGATATTGAGATTGCGTTTTAGTCTTTACGCCTCCCCCTGCGAAGGGGGAGGACGGGAGGGGGTTTTAAGGGCTGACATCTCATCAAAGCCAACCTCAACTCTTTGATTTTGCTTTAATACCCCACCCCAGCCCTCCCCTTCGCAGGGGAGGGAGCTAAAGCTAAACCTTAGCAACGCGATCCAACCACGGATAATCCGCCACCGGCTCCCAGCCATTCAGATAGCGCCGCAACATATCCATCGCCACCATTGCCATCGTCTCCTGACGTAATGCCAGACCGTGACGCGTCGCAGTGTAACGAATGGTTAATCCGCTGGTGCCGGATGGCGTGTGCAGTGCCAGACTCAATTCCTCACCAGACAGCGCCCCGACGGCAAGCGCCAGTTGTGCGCCGGTAGTTTCTGCCAGATTTTGCGCGCGTGACAGCAGGCATTCGAGGAATTTCTCTGGTGAGGCTTCGTCGCCCTGTGGCAATAACTCGCCATCGACCAGCGGAACCCCGGCGCTTTGCAGACGCCAGTTCAGCAGGCCGCCGGTGAAACTTTCACTGACCGCCAGACGCAAATCCTGCGCCAGCAGGCGTTCAGCCAGACGATCCGGCAGGCTGCCCAGCCCTTCAAAAATAGTGCTCTCCCCTGCCACTTCCCGCACGCGTTCGAAGGCTTTGTGCATCGCCGCTTCCTGAGAACGCGGGCCGGTGACTTTCAGTTCGATAATCGGTGAGGAAGAGCGGTAACCCATCACCACGCCTTCCGGCAGTTCGAGTTTATCCAGCTCGGTGGCGAGATCACTTTCGCCGCGTCCGAAGGTGGTCAGGCGCAGACATAACGGGGCTTCCAGCGCCGGAAACTGTTTATGCAGACGCGGAACGATTTGCTGCTCCACCATCACTTTGAATTCAGAAGGTACACCCGGCGTGAAGAAGATCTGACAGCGGTTAAGTTTCACGCTGAAGCCGCAGGCGGTGCCGACCGGATTATCCAGCAGTTCGGCATTGGCCGGGATCTGCGCCTGCTTGCGGTTGGAATCGGCCATCGGACGGCCACGCTCATTGAAGAACGCCTGCATGGTGGCAATCCAGCCCGCGTCTTCCACCAGCTCCACGCCGCAGGCTTTTGCCGCCGCCAGCGCGCTGAGATCATCCGTCGTTGGCCCTAAGCCGCCGTTGACGATCAGCACATCGGCGATATGGCTGCGTTCTTTAAGCACAGCCACCAGCGCGTCCAGACTGTCACCCACGGTTTCGCGGCTGGTCATCGGTAAACCTTGCTCAAACAGATAATTCGCCAGCCATGCCGAATTGGTATCCACAATCTGGCCGTGCAGCACTTCATCACCCGTACTCAGCATCTCAACCCTAAGCATCCCGTTCTCCTTCTGTTTTTTTGTCATTCCACTGTAGAAAGCCTGAAGCAGAAAAACAATCTTCCTACGGCAGAAAACAAAAAGGCCCGCACGAATGCGAGCCTCCGGATTTTGCTTCAGACAAAATCAGAAATTAATCGCGCCACCGAGGTATGCGCCGTCTGCCACCACGTTGTCGCGGTTGCCGTCTTTGCCATCCATTGCCATGTAGCGGTAACCCACGCTCACGGTAACCAGTGGGATCGCCGTCAGACGAATACCGGCGTTGGCTTCTTCATAGTTAGCAATGCCGCTGGACAGGGAATCCGGGGAATAGTAGTAGTCACCGTACAGGGTGAACATTTTGGCGATAGGCAGTTGCAGACCACCGCCAACAGCAACCGCATAACCTTCGTCGCCGTCTTTCGGATTGGTGTACAGGCCTTTACCGCCCACGGTCGCCATAAACGGACCCAGCGGAATGTTGTAGCCTAATCCTAAACCTGCCACATCACCGTCGTCATCGTTATGGGTGTAATCACCGCTCAATGCCAGCCCCGGAGAAGTGGTACCGAAGCCCACGCCCAGATGAGTGTAATGTTCACCAACTTCACCGTTAACACTGATCGCGTTCGCAGAGGCAGCAGCGAACATCAGGCTGGCGGCAGCGCCAGCGACAAGGATCTTTTTCATTATTTTTCCCAAATAATAGCTAAACGACATTAAATCTTCCGCACGAAGTCTAAAGCAATTCACTCTGTCGTAACAACTTTTTGGAACTTTAAGCATTCATCTGAGCAGTGAAAATTGTAAGAAACATCGATTTCATTGATGAAATGAAGTATTCCCATCGAAATGATAACTCCCACCTATTTGCCCCTGATCAACATATGGTTTATTTCTAATGGGTAGAGTTAATTTGGCTTAGGGACACACCCCGCAAACAGAGAAGGCTAAAAAACCCCTCAGAGTCTCTCTTTACACCTACACCCGTTTTCACTGGAAGGAATTTGTTATGACCAAGAAAGGTTTAACCACCGCAGCCGGCGCACCGGTTGTCGATAATAATAATGTGATAACTGCGGGACGCCGTGGACCGCTGCTTTTGCAGGATGTCTGGTTTCTTGAAAAATTAGCGCATTTTGACCGGGAAGTGATCCCTGAACGCCGTATGCACGCCAAAGGTTCCGGCGCTCACGGTACTTTCACCGTCACCCATGATATTACCGCCTACACCCGCGCGAAGATTTTCGCCGAAATCGGCAAGCAAACTGACATGTTTGTTCGTTTCTCTACCGTCGCGGGCGAGCGCGGCGCGGCGGATGCGGAACGTGATATTCGCGGCTTCTCAATGAAGTTTTATACCGAAGAAGGTAACTGGGATTTAGTCGGGAATAATACGCCGGTGTTTTATCTGCGTGATCCGCTGAAATTCCCGGACCTGAACCATGTGGTAAAACGCGACCCGCGCACTAACTTGCGTAATCCGGCCTACAAATGGGATTTCTTCTCCCACCTGCCGGAAGCCCTGCATCAGCTGACCATCGACGTCAGTGACCGCGGTCTGCCAACGTCTTACCGTCATATCCACGGTTTCGGCAGCCATACCTTCAGCTTTATCAATGCAGAAAACGAACGTTTCTGGGTGAAATTCCACTTCCGCTGCCAGCAGGGTATTGAAAACCTGATGGATGACGAAGCAGAAAAACTGATCGGCACCGACCGCGAAAGTTCGCAGCGTGATTTGTACGATGCCATTGAACGCGGCGATTTCCCGCGCTGGAAACTTTTCGTGCAGATCATGCCGGAAGCCGACGCCTCAAAACTGCCGTACAACCCGTTTGACCTGACCAAAGTCTGGCTGCATGCGGATTACCCGCTGATTGAAGTGGGTGAATTCGAACTGAACCGCAATCCGGAAAACTACTTTGCCGAAGTGGAACAGGTCGCCATGAGCCCGGCCAACGTGGTGCCGGGCATCGGCTTCTCTCCGGACCGCATGCTACAGGGGCGTCTGTTCTCCTACGGCGATGCGCACCGCTACCGTCTGGGTGTGAACCATCATCAGATCCCGGTGAACGCGCCGAAATGCCCGTTCCATAACTATCACCGTGACGGCGCAATGCGGGTGGACGGTAACAGCGGCAACGGCGTGACCTACGAGCCAAACAGCGCCGGTCTGTTCCAGGAGCAACCGGATTTCAGCGAACCGCCACTGAGCATTGAAGGTGCCGCCGATCACTGGAATCATCGCGAGGATGAGGATTACTTCACTCAGCCGGGATTGCTGTTCAATTTGCTGTCGGCAGAAGAACATCAGCGTATGTTTGCCCGTATCGCCGGCGAACTGAAACATGCCTCGCAGGAAACACAGACACGCCAGCTGGCGCTGTTTTATAAAGTGGATCCGGCCTACGGTGCCGGTGTCGAGAAAGCACTGAAAGACTGATTTTTTTTCAGAAATGATCAGGGCCGCGATGTGCGGCCCTTTTTGTTTGTTTCAACGGCTTGTTTTACGAAAGCCTCTCTATCCATTTCCGGACGCTGACACGCGAGATTTTAATCCCTCCCTGCGCCAGTTTTCCCGGCAGCGGATGATAGGCTACCGGCAACTGAAAGCGCGGGATCTTATCACTCAGCCAGAGATTGAGTTCCTCGTACAACAATCCGGCCTGTGCCTCGAGCACCGCGACCGGACGCTGACCAAATTGCGGATCATTCACAGGCACGACAAATGCCTGTGAAATCAGCGGATGGCGGACCAGCACTTTCTCGATATCTTCCGGCTGGATCCCTTCCCCGCCGCTGAAAAACAGATTATCCAGACGTCCCGAAACCAGCAACTCATCGTCCGCCCACAAACCACGGTCACGGGTATGTAACCAGCCATCAGCATCAGCGACCGGCGACAGCCGACCGTTTTTCCAGTAACCGCTGGCCAGACTGTCAGCGCGGATCTGGATCTCCTGATCGACAATCCTGACTTCTTTGCCGGTCAGCGCCTTTCCGACACCGGCACTGCCATCAGCCCGTTTTGCTGTTACGGTCGAGGCGGTTTCCGTCAGCCCGTATCCGCACCAGCAACGGATCCCTGCCCGCTCAGCCTGCTCTGTCAGCTCCGGCGGGATTTGCGCCCCGCCAAGTAACACGTCCTGCAACTTTTCAGGCACGGCGCCGCTTTGCAGCAAACGCCAGAGCTGCGTCGGCACCAGCGACGCATGGCTGCATTCTGCCAGCGCCGTCTCCAGCGGTTGCCCTTCCGCCAGCACCAGCGTGGCCCCTGCCGTCAGCCAGCGCCAGAGGATGCCCTGCCCGGACACATGGAACAGCGGCAGCGAGAGCAGCCAGCTGTCGCGACGGGTGAACGGGATCAGATCCAGCACACCGGCGGCGCTGGCAAGGTGCGCGGCCAGGGTATGCGCGGCGGCTTTCGGCAGACCGCTGGAGCCGGACGTCAGGGTCAGCGTGGCGATACGCTGTGGCTGCCATCCGGCACAACTGAGCCAGCAGGCATTTTGCATCGTTAACGCGGGAATATTCAGCGGCAGAGCCGGTTCCGTCAGATCCAGCACAAAAGCGATATCAAGCTGTGAAAGCAGTTCTGCGCACAATGCCTGTGGCAGTTGCGGATTGAGCGGCAACAGGCGTGCGCCGGTTTGCAGCAACGCCAGATAACTGAGTAATGCATCCAGTGTGTTTTTGCTGCGCAACACCACGCCGGTGCCTTCGTCCACGCCCTGCGAAATAAATCCGGCCGCCAGCGAATCCACGCGATGCTGTAAATCACGCCAGCACCAGGTGATATCTCCGGCTTTCAGCGCCACGGCAAAAGGCGACAAATGTGCCCGTTCACGCCACGGCCAGTCGCTGATCATTTGCTCTGCCACACAACCTCCAGTTCAGACACGTCAGTCAGCGGTAATTCCGACCCCGGCCAGCGGCGGATAAGCTGCGCCTGCATAAGATCCAGCGTATCCAGCCCCGGAATGGCATCCGGCGTCAGCCACTGCGCGATACGCGCCAGTTGCGTCAGCCCGAGGCTTGATTCAATGGAGGAGCTGATCACCGCTTCCAGCCCGGCGGCATGCGCCTGCGCGATCAGCTGACGACAACGCATCAGGCTGCCGGTCAGCGTCGGTTTGATGATGATCGCCGCCAGTCCCGGCTCAGCCTGTACGGTAAAACCGGCTTCGCGCACACTTTCATCCCAGGCAATCGCGATGCCGGTCTGACGGGCAAAATCGCGCGACTGTTCGCGGGTCAGACAGGGTTCTTCGATAAAGCTGATGCGCGAACGCAGTTCAGGGGCAACGTGGCGGGCGAAACCTTCGGCTTTGACCGGCGTCCAGCTGCGGTTGGCGTCGAGACGTAAATGCAGTTCCGGCAAGGCTTCCAGCAACATGCTGACATTCAGCCCGTCGCCGACGGATTCGTACAGTCCGACTTTTACTTTGGCGACCTTGCGGCCATGCGCATCTGCGGGTAATGCACCGAGACGCGCATAAAGCTCATTCGGATCGCCATGACACAACGGCGCACAGCGCGTACTCAGCACGTCGGGCAGTTCACCGCGCAGTTCGGCATCCGCACAACTCAGCCCGAACGCCACGGAGGGCAACGCGCTGAAGGCCGAGGCCACGGCAGCCAGCGAGGCGCCCTGCACCCACTGGCTCAAACCGTGCTGCACCGCGTCCTGCGCCTGAGGCACATCTTCCTGACTAAACCCCGGCAGCGGCGCCACTTCGCCCCAGCCGGTTTTGTCGTCCTGCCACAGTGACACTAAAAAACCGTCGCGGGTTTTCAGGCGCTGATTGCGCAGCACCACGCCAGCCTCCATCGGCACGCTGTACCGGTACACCGTGGCGCGACGCATTATGGATTACGCTTAAATTTGCTGAAGTCCGGCTGGCGTTTTTCATTAAACGCGTTGCGGCCTTCCTGACCTTCATCGGTCATGTAGAACAACATGGTGGCGTTCCCCGCCAGCTCCTGCAGCCCGGCCTGACCGTCGCAGTCGGCGTTCAGTGCGGCTTTCAGGCAACGCAGCGCCATCGGGCTGTTTTCCAGCATTTCACGGCACCAGCGCACGGTTTCTTTTTCCAGATCCGCCAGCGGCACCACGGTGTTGACCAGCCCCATGTCGAGTGCGGCTTTGGCATCGTACTGACGACAGAGGAACCAGATTTCGCGCGCTTTTTTCTGACCGACGATGCGCGCCATATAGGATGCGCCCCAGCCGCCGTCGAAGGAGCCGACTTTCGGGCCGGTCTGGCCAAAGATGGCGTTATCCGCCGCAATGGTCAGATCGCACATCATGTGCAGAACGTGGCCGCCGCCGATGGAATAACCGGCCACCATCGCTACCACCGGTTTCGGGCAGGTGCGGATCTGGCGCTGGAAATCCAGCACATTCAGATGATGTACGCCGCTGGCATCCTGATAGCCGCCGTAATCGCCACGCACTTTCTGGTCGCCACCGGCACAGAAGGCTTTTTCGCCTTCACCGGTCAGCACGATCACACCAATCCCTTCGTCGTTACGGGCGTCGTCCAGCGCGCGGATCATTTCCTTAACCGTCAGCGGACGAAACGCATTGCGAACCTGCGGGCGGTTGATGGTGATTTTCGCGATACCGTCCGTGGATTTGTGATAACGGATATCTTCAAACTCACCCGTGCAATCACGCCATTCGACCGGCGCATACAGTTGTTTTTCATCAGGATAAATCATGTGCAACGTCCTTTAAGACAGGTGAAGAAATACATGCCAGCGCCTGACGGGTAAATTCCGCCGGATTGTCGCGGTGGGCGTTATGCCCGGCATTGGCGATAGTGCGCAGCGCAAAACCTGACTGCTGCGCGAGATGAATAAATTTGGCGTCCTGACTGCCGCACAACCAGACCACCGGCAGGGACAACTGCTGCAATTCCCCGCGCAAATCCGGCTGTACCGCCAGCGACGTGGCCGCCAGCATCGCCGCCACGGTGCGGGGATTATTGTCCGCACGCAGGGCGATCAGTTGCTGACGCTGGCTGTCGGTCAGGCTGGAAAACACCGGCTGGCGATACCAGTTATCCAGCGCCTGTTGCCATGGCAATTGCAAAAAACGGGTCGCCCATTGCTGATCATGATGGCGGCGCTGCGCGCGTTCCGCCTGACAGGTCAGCCCCGGATGCGCGCCTTCGACCAGTAGGCCCTGCAAACCGCTGCGGTCGCCCTGACAGGCGTGATACAGACTGATACGCCCGCCCAGCGAATAGCCGATCAGCCAGTAGGTGGTAATGTTTTTTTCACGCAAGGTGTCGGTTAACAGCTGGCTGACATCCGCAAATCCGGCAGCGGTTAACGACGCTGAGCGGCCATGCCCCGGCAAATCCACAAACAAACAGGGCCAGTCCGTCAGGGCGGAAAGCAGCGGTTGCCAGTCTTCCGCGCTGCCCAGCAGACCGTGCAGAAACACCAGCCACGGGCGGTGTTTCACCCCGGCGTTGAGTGTCTGGCAGGCCAGCGTCATGATGCGCTCATCTCCTGCACCAGCGCGCGCAGGCATTCCGCCCCTTCCGTCTCGCTGACTTTCAGCTCAATCAGTTTCACGCCACCATGCTGCCAGCACTGACTGACCGCCTGATGCAGCGCGGGCATGGAGGTCGGGCAGGCATAATCGAGGCCAAACATCGCCGCCGCGTGACTGAAACTGACGTTCTGCGGCATGCAGTAAAAGCGCTGGCGTTCCGCTTCCGGCGTCGGCAGCAGGGAGAAAATCTGCCCGCCGTTATTGTTGACGATAATAATGACAGTTGGCGCTGAGCACTGACGCATCAGCGCCAGCGCATTGAGATCATAGAGCGCGGAGATATCGCCCAGCAGCACCAGCGTCGGTTTGCAGGTTGCGCGCTGCACACCGGCGGCGGTCGACAGCAGACCATCGATACCGCTCGCGCCACGATTGGCGAACACCGGGTAACCGGCGGGCAGCCGGGCAAAGGCATCCACCAGACGAACGATCAGGCTGTTGCCGAGGAATAACTGACCGTGCTCGGGTAATAACGCCGGAAGCTGCCACGCGGCGGTGGCTTCACCAAATACGCCTTCGAGACGGGTTTCCACCGCATGCAGCGCGCGCTGTGCGCAATGTTCAAGGGCTTCGGCCCAGTCAGGCTGCGGTTGTGCCGGATGCGACTGCAACCAGCCGGCAACGTCCGCCTGGATACGGCGACCGCGATGCTGCGCCGGATCCTGACGGCCTGGCAGCGGATCAATCAGCCAGTATTCTTCGGGTTCACACGCCGCCTGCCATTGCAGCAGACGCTTACCGGTCAGCCCTCCGCCGAACTGGATCACCAGCTGCGTGCGCGCCAGCACTGTCTGCGCCTGCGGCGACGCCAGCCATAAATCGGCACAAGGCAGCGGATTGCCGGTGGACGCCTGAACATCGCTGATCAGCGGCCAGCCCAGTTGTTCTGCCCAATGAGCGACGAATTCACTCTCCTGTGCTGAAATCCGCCCCGCGATGATCACGCCGCGCTTTTGACGCCATGAAAACCAGTCCGGCTGCGCGGTCGCAGGCAGAACCTGAGAGTAATTCAGCCACGGCTGATGCCCCTGCCACCAGTCGCCCAGCGCCTGCAGCCAGTCCTGATGCTCGCCGTTATCTTCGCCATAAAGCGGTTCGGCGAACGGACAGTTGATATGCACCGCCCCGTGCGTCTGGTGCGCCAGCGTGTTATCCAGCGCCGAAACCAGCCAGCGCGCGCTGATTTCCGGCGTCGGACGGGGTAAATCCAGCGACTGAACCGGGTGGCTGGCAAACATACCCGTCTGGCGGATCGCCTGATTGGCGCCGCAGTCGATCAGTTCCGGCGGGCGGTCAGCCGTCAGCAACACCAGCTTTTCGCCGGTCAGCCCGGCTTCGATCAGCGCCGGATACAGATTTGCCACTGCCGTGCCGGACGTAACGATGATCGCCACGCGCTGTCCGCTGGCTTTTGCCAGCCCGAGCGCCAGATGGCCAAGACCACGTTCATCAAAATGGGTGTGACAAATAAGGTGCGGATGCGCGGCAGCGGCGAGAGTCAGCGGCGTGGAGCGGGAACCGGGCGCGATGCAGACGTGCTGCACCTGATGGCGGGTTAACGCTTCGAGGATAAGCGTCGCCCAGCGGCGGTTAAAGACGGCAACAGACATGTTCAACTCACTCCGGCAAAGGGTTATCCGGCCTGAACGGCAGGCGTGTAGTGCTCTTCCAACAAAGTGCGCAAACCGGCGGCTTTGTTTTCGATTTCCTGCCATTCCTGTGCAGCGTCAGAACCGGCGACAATCCCCGCGCCAGCGTAGAGTTCAAGATGATGTCCTTTCACCGCCGCAGAACGCAGCGCAACGGTGAATTCACTTTGTTCGGCACTGAGATACCCGGCGGAACCGGCATACCATTCGCGATCAAAAGGTTCGAATTCGGCGATAAATTCACGCGCCGCCTGTCGCGGCAATCCGGCAACCGCCGCCGTCGGTTGCAGACGTTGCAGGCAACCGGCGTCATCAGGTTCAGCCAGTTCGCCGTGAATATTGCGGCGTAAATGCTGCACCTTGCGCAGACGTAAAATCTCGGCAGGCGTCACATCCAGAGAGTGCGCCCCGCCCTGCAAACGCTGACAGATATCGTCGACCACCAGTAGATTTTCGCGCTGGTTTTTACCGTCGCCGAGCAGCCACGCCCCCAGTTTCTGCGCTTCGTGATCATCGGGATGATTGGCGACGGTGCCCGCCAGCGCTTCGGTATAGAGTTCACCGTGATCGCGCAGGAACAGACGCTCCGGGCTGGAACCCAGAAAAGCGCGTTGTGGCGTAAACGCCAGCATGAAGTGATAACAGTGATGATTGACATCGCGGCTGGCGGCGAGAAAGGCGCAGGCATTCAGCGGCTGGCTGAGCGTTAAGGTGGTTTTCCGCGCCAGCACCACTTTGTCGAACTGATGCTGTTCGATGCCGGTGAGCGCCCGGTCAATCAGCTGATTCCACTGCGGCTCCGCCGGTAAATGCTGATGCTGCAATACGCGGGAGGCGATCGGCGGCAACGCGCGACTGGCGACCAGAGAACGCAGGAATAAGCGCGTGCGGCGGGCTTCATCACGTAAAGAATGCGGACTGAAAAGCGTACAGCGCAGCCAGTAAGTATTGGCCTGGCGGCAAAGTTCGATACGGGGAAGGAAAAGTGCGTTAGCGGCGAAATTGGAACCTTCCGCGCCATTAAAGGCATTCAGCCCCCAGATATGTAAATCGGGAACCTCAGGATACTGACGGATAAACGCCTGTGCCTGAGCGGTATCACCAAAGGCGTAGGCATCACCGCAGACAGCCGCCTCTTCTTTTCCGTCACGTTGTTGCCAGTAGAATTTCGGGTAGCAGGGTTGCGCAGCCAGCCATTCCAGCAGGCCGGTGTCAGGCTGTTTTTGCAGGGAATAACTGAACTGCCGGATCCCCGCAGTATCAGGCCATTCGCCTGCCAGCGTGGTATCAAGCTGCTCAATGATTGCTGATATTTGTTTCACCGCTACCTCGGGCCATACCGGATGTTTAGTGACGGGTAGAAATACCCTTCTGGATCAAAAAACGGGTTGGATCAATTACGGATGAATTATGCGGCGATACGAAAAATGAAAATATGCGACAGATCAAGCTGAAGTGAGTGCCGTTAGCTAAGAAGGAGTATAGGAGGGGAGAAAGGAGTAAGCAAACTCAGGAATAACAGGAGCAGCAGGTGCCGCCCCTGTTCAGGCAGGTTAGCGGCGCAGAAGCAGACCGACAACCAGACCGACGGCAGCACCGACACCGACGCCATGCCATGGGTTTTCATGCACATAGTCGTCCGTTCTTTCCGCTACCTGACGGGCTTTTTTGCAGTAAGAACGCGCGGCCGGATCAATACGTGATTTGATGTCTTTCAGTGCATTTTCAGCACGCGCTTTAATCTGGATGTATTTCTCATCCGCTTTATCGCCGGAGGATTTCAGCACTTCTTCCAGCGTTTCAGTCAACATGCGTAAATCGTCATCCAACGAATTCTGCTGTGTCTCAAATTGGTCAGCCATGGTTATCTCCTTATGATGTGTTCTGGGAAAAGCTAAGACTGCCTTTAACCCTAGCGCATATCGGGATCAATTGCCTGACTGATCTCGCTAAACTGCCGAAAACTCGGGGTTTTAAGAACCTTCTGACCCTTTGATGTCGCTAAACACGGCGGCTTTTTTAGCGTCGCGTTGCTGCTTTTCACGCTGTTTCGCCAGCCATAATCCGCTGTTTTTCATCGCGTAACCGAAGACCAGTCCGACCAGCAAGGACACCACCACCTGACGCCAGTCGCCCTGCGCGGCAAAGGTGGCACACGCGCCGATAAAGGTGCCCGGCACAAAAGCCAGCCATTGCTGGCGCGCCTGAATACACATCAGGAAGGCCACCACACCCGTCAGCAGATAGCCCAGAATGCTCCACTCGGGGCGCATGGCGCTGCCCGCGATGATCACAACCGCCCAGAATACGCCGCTGAGGCAGGTCAGCGTGCTGATCAGCAATCCGCGTAATCCGCCCTGCGGACAGGCGAAATAGGCCGTGCATCCGAGGAAACCGGCCCAGCTAATCAGGCCAAAGCTGATAGCCACCCAGCCCCAGATACCGGAGAGGATGCCGGTGGTGATGGCGATCATCACTAAAACATTCATGGTGTAAACCTGTACGAATCGGAACAAGCGCGCAGTGTACGCATTGGCAGTAATAATGGAATGGGAGAGATCACAAAACCAATGTAATATTTTGCTGAACGTACATATAAACGTGATGTAAATCACATTTATTAAGCAATGTGATGAAAAAAGCCGCTCATATGAGCGGCTTCGTCTGACCTGACTGTCTTTATCAGAGCAGAGGTTGTGCCATCTGCACCAGCGAAATCAGTGGTTGCGGGAAGATACCCAGCAGCAGCACCAGAATCGCGGAAATCAGTACCACCACACCACCCGCCGTGAGTGCCCAGTTGTTTGGCGTATCACGAACCAGCGTTTCCGGTGCGCTCAGATACAGGCTCACGGTGACACGCAGATAGTAGTAGAGACCAATCGCAGAACCGACAACCACAGCACCGGTCAGCCACCACAGATGCGCAGTCACACCGGTAGCAATCACGTAGAACTTACCGATAAAGCCAAGCGTCATCGGGATACCGGCCAGTGACAGCATCATCACGGTCATTACCGCAGACAGGATTGGCTTATGCCAGAACAGACCACGGTAGGAGAACAGTGATTCTGCGTCCGGGCCTTTGTACGGGCTGGACATCAGACTGACCACACCGAACGCGCCGAGGCTGCTGAACAGATAACCCGCCAGATACACACCCACGGTTTCCATCGACAGCTGATGGGTTTGCACCGCAATCAGTGCCACCAGCAGATAACCGAGGTGGGCGATAGACGAATAACCAAGCAGACGTTTGATGTTGCTCTGGCTGATCGCCATCAGGTTACCGACCAGAATCGAACAGAAGGCAATAATGCCCAGTACGATGCGGATCGATTCGCTGTCAGCCACCGGCGCATACAGGAACAAACGCATGACCACAGCAAAGATAGCGATTTTGCTGGCGGTTGCCAGGAAAGTCGATACCGGTGCCGGCGCGCCCTGATACACATCTGGCGTCCACAGATGGAACGGAACCAGTGACAGTTTAAAGCCCAGACCGACAATCATCATGCCCAGACCGGCCATCAGCAGCGGCTGGTGCAGGATCACGCCATCGCCCAGATTTTTGCCCAGTGACGCGAAGGACAGATCACCAGACTGTGCGTACAGCAACGCCATACCGAACAGCAGGAAGGAGGACGCAGCGGCAGACAGCAGCATGTATTTGATACTGGCTTCCAGCGAGCGTTTCTGACGGTAGGCGTAACCAATCAGGCCGAACAAAGGCAGCGAAATCAGTTCGATCCCCAGGAACATGGAAGCCAGATGGTTAGAGCATGCCAGCAGAATGCCGCCCATGGCCGCGATGAGTACCAACAGGTAGAACTCTTCGCGGTTGTCCGGATAACCGGCCAGCCACGGATAGGCAAAGGTGCTGGTAGCCAGACTCGCCAGCAACACCAGCCCGATGTAGAACATCGAGTAGCCGTCAACACGCAGCAGCGGCGTGACATCCTGCGGGCCGACCTGCCCGACGTAGTAAAGGGAAAGTAAGGCAACGTTCAGCCCGATGACTGTCAGTGTGGCATTGAGAAAATGGTCGCGTCGCCACGCAATGGACAGCATCACCACCACCACCGTCAATCCGACGATCATCAGCGGTAATAGTGCGATCAGATTTTGAAGTGTAAATGTCATGGCGAGTTACGGCCTTGTCGTTGAAATAGTGGAAACTGAAGACCCGAACCAGTGCTGAATGTTGCTCATCGCTGCACCCGAAGTATCCAGAATTGGCTGCGGGAACACGCCCAGCGCCACCAGTAATACCACCAGCAACAGGATGATCGACAGTTCGCGTGAGGTCATGCCTTGCAGCGGCTGGTCTGATTTTGCTTTGCCGTAATACGCGCGCTGCATCATCACCAGGGAGTACACCGAAGCGAACACCAGGCCGAAGGTCGAGATGACAGTGATCACCGGCACAACCGGGAAGCTGCCAAACAAGATCATGAATTCACCCACGAAGTTACCGGTACCTGGCATCCCTAAGGTCGCCACCGCAAAGAACAGGGACAACGCTGGCAGGTATTTAATCCGTCCCCACAATCCACCCATCTGGCGCATATCGCGGGTATGCAGACGTTCGTACAACTGACCACAAATGATGAACATACCGGCCGCAGACAGACCGTGCGCAATCATCTGGATCACCGCACCCTGGTACGCCAGCTGGCTGCCGGTGTAGATGGCAATCAGGACGAAGCCCATGTGCGACACCGAGGTGTAAGCAATCAGTCGTTTGATGTCGGTCTGGCAGAAGGCCATCCACGCGCCGTAGAAGATACCAATCACCCCCAGCCACATCGCAATCGGAGCGAACTGGTGTGACGCTTCCGGGAACAGCGGCAGACAGAAACGCAACATCCCGTAGGCCGCGGTTTTCAGCAAGATACCGGCTAAGTCGACGGAACCTGCGGTCGGTGCCTGACTGTGTGCATCCGGCAACCAGCCGTGCAGTGGCACAACCGGCATTTTCACCGCAAAGGCGATGAAGAAGCCCAGCATCAGCAGATATTCAACACCGTGCGACATTGGCGTTTTCAGCAGGTCAGCGTAGTTGAATGTCCACACACCGGTGGCGTTGTAATGCACAAACACCAGACCGAGGATGGCAATCAACATCACCAGACCACTGGACTGCGTATAGATGAAGAATTTGGTCGCTGCGCTGATACGCGTTTTACCGTCTGACGCTTTGTGACCCCACAAGGCAATCAGGAAGTACATCGGCACCAGCATCATTTCCCAGAAGAAGAAGAACAGGAACATGTCGATGGCGAGGAACACGCCGATAACGCCGCCGAGGATCCACAGTAAGTTCAGGTGGAAGAAACCCTGATACTTCTGGATTTCACGCCACGAACAGAGGATCGCCAGAACACCCAGCAGACCGGTCAGCACCACCATCAGCAGGGACAAACCGTCCAGCGCCAGATGGAAGCTGATGCCAAAACGAGGGATCCACGGTACCGAAAACTCGGATTGCCACTGTGGAATACCCGCAGGCGTCGTTAATGAATATCCTCCCTGCAACCACAATTGCACGGAAAGAGCCAGCGTCAGCCCCATCGCAATTAACGCGATCCAGCGCGGTACTTTGCTCCCAAAGCGTTCAGTCTGCCAGCACAGCAGCCCGCCGATAAAGGGGATAAATATTAGCCAAGGTAATAGCATGGCGTGTCGTTCCCTTCTTTTATGCCCGAAGGCTATTTCACTTGCCGGTCTGTCACGGGAACAGACCGGCATTGATAATTACACCCGTAATGCAGGCTTACATCACCAGCAGCAGCGCCAGAACCACCACTGCACCCAGCCCCATTGACGCGACGTACCAACGTACTTGCCCGTTTTCGCTGACGGTCAGACCGCGGTTACCCAGACGGGCAAACAGCGCAGGCAGATTCATCATTGCGTTCAGCGGGTCACGTTGCAGGAGTTTCGCGACCAGCAGATACGGTTTCACGAAAATCATGTCGTACAGCCAGTCGAAGCCCCAGGCGTGGAACCACCAGGTCGTGAAGAAACGGCCCGGTGCGCTTTTCGCAATGCTGTTAACCAGCGAGCGTTTGCCCAGATACAGGGCCGCCGCCAGCAGAATGCCGGCAATTGCAATCACGCCTGATGTGATTTCCAGCGTCAGCACGCTGCCGTGCGCCAGCTCAGTGGTTTCCGGCAGAACGCCTTTCAGTGGCGGAACAATCATTGCGCCAATGAAGGTGGACAGAACCAGTAACACCAGCAGAGGCAGGTGGTGAGTGATGCCTTTACCCGCATGCGCTTTGATTTTCTCTTCGCCGTGGAAGACGATGAAGATCATGCGGAAGGTGTACAGCGAGGTCATAAACGCACCGACCAGACCGGCAACCATCAGATTCAGGTGGCCGTTAGCCAGCGCACCCGCGAGGATTTCATCTTTACTGAAGAAGCCCGCAGTGATGATTGGCAAGGCAGACAGCGCCGCGCCACCGACCAGGAAGCAGATGTACACCAGCGGAATGGATTTACGTAACCCACCCATTTTGAAGATGTTCTGCTCGTGGTGGCAGGCCAAAATGACCGAACCGGAAGAAAGGAACAACAGTGCTTTGAAGAACGCGTGCGTCATCAGGTGGAAGATAGCGGCATCCCACGCCTGAACGCCCAGCGCCAGGAACATGTAACCAATCTGGCTCATGGTCGAGTACGCGAGAACACGTTTGATGTCGGTTTGCACCAGCGCAGCAAAGCCCGCCAGCACCAGCGTCACCGCACCGATAATGCCTACCAGATGCAGAATTTCCGGCGCCATCAGGAACAGGCCGTGCGTACGTGCAATCAGGTAAACACCGGCGGTGACCATGGTCGCGGCGTGGATCAGCGCAGAAACCGGTGTCGGACCGGCCATGGCGTCTGCCAGCCAGGTCTGCAACGGAAGCTGGGCCGATTTACCCACTGCCCCACCGAGTAACATCAGCGTCGCCCAGGTGATCGCCGTGTCGCCCACAGCCAGTTTTTGCGGTGCCAGCACCATCAGTTCGCGGAAGTTCAGCGTACCCAGTTCGCGGTACAGGATGAACAGCGCGAAAGCCAGGAACACGTCACCGACACGGGTCACGATGAAGGCTTTCATCGCTGCCGCACCGTTCGCCGGATTGGTGTAATAGAAACCGATCAACAGATAGCTGCACAGGCCCACGCCTTCCCAACCGAGGTACATCAGCAACAGGTTGTCTGCCAGTACCAGAATCACCATGCTGGCGATAAACAGGTTGGTGTAAGCAAAGAAGCGTGAGTAGCCTTCTTCACCGCGCATGTACCAGGAAGCGAACATGTGGATGAAGAAACCGACGCCGGTCACCACAGACAGCATGGTCATCGACAAACCGTCGAGGGTCAGCGTCGCGGAGATATTGAAATCGCCGACCTGCATCCAGTTCCATAATGTCTGATTAAAGATTTCAACGCCCGCCGCTTTCTGGCTGAGGAAGTTGATACCGACGTAAATCGTGGTCAGTGCTGCCAGACCAATCGAACCCACACCAATGGTTGCGGACGTATTTTCAGACCAGCGACCGCGTGAAAAGGCCAGTAATACAAAGCCGATCAGCGGGAACAGAATTGTTAAATAGAGTAGGTTCATCCGCGCATCTCACTGACAGTATCAATATTCAGAGTGTGGCGACGGCGATACAGTTGCAGCAGCAACGCCAGACCAATACTGGCCTCCGCCGCAGCCAGGCTGATAGCCAGAATGTACATCACCTGCCCGTCTGCCTGACCCCAGTAGCTTCCCGCCACGATGAACGCCAGTGCTGCCGCGTTGATCATCACCTCGAGACTGATCAGCATAAACAGCAGGTTACGACGAACCAGCAGCCCGGTCAGCCCCAGCACAAAGAGAATGGCGGCCAGAATAAGACCATGTTGTAGAGGGATCATGCTCTCTCCTCCGTTTTTCTTTTTGCCATTTCCGTCGTGGCCGGTGCGTCACCAAAGACTTCACCCGGTTTGTGTTCACGACCGATATGGAACGCCACGACCAGACCGGCCAGCAGCAACATTGACGCCAGTTCAACCGCCAGAACATACGGCCCGAACAGCGCGATACCCACCGCTTTCGCGTCAATCATGTCGCCTTTGATGCCGTGATCGTGCAATCCGAGGATTGACATGATCATCACCACCAGCAGGATGACAGACAGAACCGACGGTCCGATCCAGGTGGCAGGCTTGAGCCATGCGCGCTCCTGCTCCTCGACGTTGCCGAGGTTAAGCATCATCACGACAAAGACGAACAGCACCATGATGGCACCGGCGTAGACGATGATCTCCAGCGCACCGGCGAAATAGGCACCGAGCGAGAAGAAGACCGCAGCAATCGCCAGTAAAGAGACGATCAGGTACAGCAATGCGTGCACCGGGTTGGTATGCGTGATCACACGCAATGTCGCCAACACGGCCACCAGGGCTGCAATATAAAATGCAAATTCCATGCTTGCGGCTCCTTAAGGCATCAGACCTTTGACGTTGATCGGTTTGGCTTCATTTTCAGCTTCGCCTTTCGACTTGCCGTCAATCGCCATACCGGCCATCCGGTAGAAATTGTATTCCGGATATTTACCCGGCCCAGAAATCAACAGATCTTCTTTCTCATACACCAGATCCTGGCGTTTGAACTCGCCCAGTTCGAAGTCCGGCGTCAGCTGAATGGCTGTTGTCGGGCACGCTTCTTCACACAGACCGCAGAAAATGCAGCGTGAGAAGTTGATACGGAAGAATTCCGGATACCAGCGACCGTCTTTCATTTCTGCTTTTTGCAGAGAAATACAGCCGACCGGACAGGCTACCGCACACAGGTTACAGGCAACGCAGCGCTCTTCACCGTCCGGGTCGCGCGTCAGCACGATACGGCCACGGTAACGCGGAGGTGGATTGACCGGTACTTCCGGGTACATCTGGGTTTCGCGCTTGGCGAAGGCGTGCATGCCTATCATCCACAAGCTGCGAACCTGGGTACCGAACCCGACCACTATGTCTTTCAATGTCATGGTTTCATCACCCCTTATTGCGCGTTGTACAAGATGACCGCAGCGGTCGCCAGCAGATTAAGCAAGGTCAGTGGCAGGCAAACTTTCCAGCCAAATGACATCACCTGGTCGTAGCGGGGACGCGGCAAAGCAGCACGGATCAAAATGAACATCACCATGAAGAAAGCAGTTTTCAGCGCAAACCAGATAAACGGCGGCAGGAACGGACCCTGCCAGCCACCGAAGAACAAGGTGACGATCAGCGCAGAGACCGTCACGATACCGATGTATTCCCCCACGAAGAACAGACCGAATTTCATACCGGAATATTCAATGTGGTAACCATCGGCCAGTTCCTGCTCGGCTTCCGGCTGGTCAAACGGGTGACGGTGGCAAACAGCAACGCCGGCAATCGCAAAGGTCACGAAGCCAAAGAACTGCGGAATGATGTTCCACACATGCGCCTGTGAATTGACGATGTCTTGCAGGTTGAAAGAACCCGCCTGCGCCACGACGCCCATCAGCGATAAACCGAGGAACACTTCGTAGCTCAGCGTCTGGGCGGATGCACGCATCGCACCCAGGAGCGAGTATTTGTTGTTACTGGACCAGCCAGCAAACAACACCGCATAGACGGTCAGACCGGCCATCATCAGGAAGAACAAAATACCAATGTTCAGGTCTGCGGCGAACCAGGTCGGGCTGACCGGAACGATCGCAAAGGAGATCAGCAGGGACGTAAACGCAATCATCGGAGCCAGCGTAAAGATGGCTTTGTCAGTGAATTTAGGGACCCAGTCTTCCTTGAAGAACATCTTGATCATGTCAGCAACCAGCTGCAGGGAACCGCCCCAGCCGACACGGTTTGGTCCGTAACGGTTCTGGAACAGGCCCAGCAAGCGGCGCTCGCCGAAGCTCATGAAGGCCCCGCAGGTCACGACGACCAGCAGGATCACCACGGCTTTCAGAATGGCGATCAACGAATCAATCACGACAGGTGTAAACCAGCTCATTGTGCTGCCTCCCGCAGATTTTCAACCGTTGCGCCAACCAGCACCGGCGGAATACCCGGCAAGCCCAGCGGCAGGCCAACCTGGCCCTGACTCAATGTTTCACTCAGACGAACCGGCAATCTGAGGGTCTGACCGGCACAGGTGAATTCCACCTGAGAACCTGCATTCACCCCTAATTGCGCAGCATCTGCCGGGTTAACCATCACATACGCCTGTGGCATACGTTGCTGGATCACCTTAGAGCGCTGTGTCATTTCTTCGCTGCCGAACAGGTGATAATAAGGCGCAACACGCCAGTTATCGCTCTGCGCAGTAAAGGCAGCCGGAATAGTGGTGAAGTAATCGAGTGTCCCCGCACCTGCTTCAATCAAACGCACACCCGGATCACCATGGCGCAGACTGCCGCCGACTTCACTCTGGAATTTGTTCCAGGCTTGTGGTGAGTTCCAGCCCGGCGCCCAGGCGAATGGCACCTGATTGCGGTTGGCTGTCGGGCTGTTGTTCCCTTCCATTGAGAAGGCAAACATGGTGTCTTTATCTTGCGGCTGACGCGGTTCATGAACGCTGATGTTCGCGCGCATGGCGGTACGACCACTGGAACGTGCCGGAGAACGCGCCAGTTTCTGACCACGGATACGGAAGCTGGCGTTTGGCGCAGCTTCTACCATTCCTTTCAGCTGTGGCAGTGCTTCAACGCAGGCTTCAATGACGTGATCCAGCTGCGTCCAGTCAACATGGCGGCTGTTGATGGTGGAATGCAGCGAGTGCATCCAGCGCCAGCTTTCCAGCATGGTCACAGTAGTGTCGTAGTATGCCGGATCGTAAACCTGGAAGAAGCGCTGGGCGCGGCCTTCCTGATTGACCAGCGTACCGTCGCTTTCTGCGAAGCTTGCCGCAGGCAGGATCAGGCTGGCTTTATCCATAATGCGCGTACGCTGATGGTCAACGACCAGCAGGTTCTGCACATTCGCTAATGCCGCATCAACTTTCGCTTCAGGCGCCTGACGATAAAGGTCATTTTCCATCACGATCGCGCTGTCGGCTTCGCCACGGGTCAGCAATTCCAGTGCTTCGTCCAGCGAGCCGCCACCAATCATCGAAAGACCGATGCTGTTTGCCGCAGAAGCCACGAACGTAATGCCGACATCGCTGCCAGCCACTTTCAGCGCTTTCGCGATATTCGCGGCGGCTTCGATGATGGCATCAGAACCGGCGCTCGTACCGGTGATGATCAGCGGCTTGCGCGCACCGGTCAGTGCCTGCACGATCACGTCGATTTTCTTGTTCAGGCCATCAGCAAGGTCGCTGACCGCTGGTGCAGAATTATCCAGCGCATGGGCGATAGCAAAGCCGAAACGCGCCTGCTCATCGACCGGTGCGCGGTAATTGTATGCCGCGATATCGTCGAGTTTGGTGTTATCCACGTTAGTGATAAACAGCGGATGTTTGGCATGCTGGCCGATGTTCTGTACAGCGGCGATTTGCCAGTCAGCAACACGCTGAGCCGCCGCCATCGCGCGCGCTTTGCCTTTTACGGCCTGACGCACAGACAGCGCGATACGTGCACCGGTCTGGGTTAAATCTTCACCCAGCACCAGAACCGCATCGTAATCTTCAATTTCGCGCAGCGCCGGTGTACGTACACCGCTGTTACGCAGAATGTTCAGCATCAGTTGCAGACGTCCCTGCTCTGCCGCGTTAATCCCGGTGTAGAAGTTTTCGGCTCCCACCAGTTCGCGCAGGGCAAAGTTGCTTTCCAGGCTGGCACGCGGAGAACCGATACCGATGGTTTTCTTCGCCTGACGGATAATGTCTGCCGCGCCCTGCATCGCCTGTTCAGCGTTAAGTTCGATCCAGTCGTTACCACGCAATTGCAGGGGTTTCTTCGGACGATCTTTCAGGTTCACGTAGCCATAGCCGAAACGGCCTCGGTCGCACAGGAAGTAGTGGTTTACGGTACCGTTATAACGGTTTTCGATACGACGCAGTTCGCCGTAACGCTCACCCGGGCTGGTGTTACAGCCCACAGAACATTGCTGACAGATGCTTGGCGCAAACTGCATGTCCCATTTACGGTTGTAGCGTTCGGAGTGCGTTTTATCGGTGAATACGCCGGTCGGACACACTTCTACCAGGTTGCCGGAGAACTCGCTTTCCAGCGGACCATCTTCCGGACGACCGAAATAGACGTTGTCGTGTGCGCCATAAACGCCCAGATCGGTGCCGTCCGCGTAATCCTTGTAGTAACGGACACAGCGGTAACAGGCGATACAGCGGTTCATTTCATGAGAGATGAACGGGCCGAGATCCTGGTTGTTATGGGTACGTTTGGTGAAGCGGTAACGGCGCATACTGTGGCCGGTCATCACTGTCATATCCTGCAGGTGACAGTTACCGCCTTCCTCACACACCGGACAGTCGTGCGGATGGTTGGTCATCAGCCATTCCACGACGCTTTCACGGAATTCTTTCGCTTCGCCGTCGTCGATGGAAATGAAGGTGCCATCAGACGCAGGTGTCATACAAGACATCACCAGACGACCGCGCGTGTCTTCCGCGTTTTGGTATTGCTTAACCGCACATTGGCGGCAAGCGCCGACGCTTCCCAGCGCCGGATGCCAGCAAAAATAAGGAATATCGAGGCCGAGAGAGAGGCAAGCCTGTAACAGGTTGTCCGCTCCGTCTACGTCGTATTCTTTGCCGTCTACATGAATCGTAGCCATAGTCAGCATGCTTCCACGTGGCCCACCTGACGGCGGGCGTTAATCAAAAATTCTTGCCGGGTTGGCGTATATCATTCGACAGCGCGTCCCTTGTTCCGGGAATTCGCGCACAGCGGGCTCACGTCCGCTGCCTGTTGCCTTCACTACCAACGCTCTTTCAGCAGATTGTTTGGCTGAATGCCTGCAATCGCACGCGCGTTGTTGTAATGCTGCTTGGCGATACCCGCCTCAAACTCTTCCCGGAAATATTTAATCGCACTCTGCAATGGCTCCACGGCACCCGGCGCGTGTGCGCAGAAGGTTTTGCCCGGGCCAAGCTGGCGGCAAAGCTGTTCGAGCGTTTCGATATCACCCGGCTGGCCTTCACCACGTTCCAGCGCACGAAGAATTTTCACACTCCACGGCAGGCCATCGCGGCACGGTGTACACCAGCCACAAGATTCGCGGGAGAAGAACTCTTCCAGGTTACGCACCAGCGGCACCATGCCGATTTCATGGTCGACGGCCATCGCCAGTGCGGTCCCCAGACGGCTACCGGCTTTACCAATGCTGGCAAAGTCCATCGGCAGGTCCAGATGATCGGCGGTCAGGAAGTCAGTCCCTGCCCCGCCCGGCTGCCAGGCTTTGAATTTCAGGCCATCGCGCATGCCACCGGCATAGTCTTCAAGAATTTCACGTGCGGTAGTCCCAAACGGCAGCTCCCAGACGCCCGGATTTTTTACCCGACCGGAGAAGCCCATCAGTTTGGTGCCGGCATCTTCACTTTTGCCCGCAGACATGCCTTTGTACCAGTCCACACCGTGCTCAAGGATTGCGGGCACGTTACACAGGGTTTCGACGTTGTTAACACAGGTCGGTTTACCCCAGGCACCGGCGGAGGCCGGGAACGGTGGCTTGGAACGCGGGTTAGCACGGCGGCCTTCCAGCGAGTTGATCAGGGCGGTTTCTTCACCACAGATGTAACGCCCTGCGCCTGTGTGAACAATCAGTTCAAAATCAAACCCGGTGCCGAGAATATTTTTACCCAGCAGACCCGCTTCCGTGGCTTCCGCAATCGCACGACGCAGGTTCACCGCAGCTTCGATGTACTCACCACGCAGGAAGATGTAGCCACGGTAAGATTTCAGCGCAAACGCGGAGATCAGCATGCCTTCCACCAGCAGGTGCGGCATCTGTTCCATCAGCATGCGGTCTTTATAGGTACCCGGTTCCATCTCATCGGCATTACACAGCAGATAGCGGATATTCATGCTTTCGTCTTTCGGCATCAGGCTCCACTTCAGACCGGTGGAGAAACCTGCGCCGCCGCGCCCTTTCAGGCCCGCGTCTTTCACCAGATTGACGATTTCTTCCTGAGCCATGCTTTTCAGGGCTTTCTCTGCACCGACGTAACCGTTTTTGCTGCGGTATTCGTCGAACCAGACAGGTTGTTTGTCGTCACGCATACGCCAGGTCAGCGGATGCATTTCCGGTGTACGTTCGATGTGTCGAGGGGTGTATGTCATGCGTAGCGCTCCAGTAGCTGGCCGATCGCTTCTGGCGTCAGGTGGCTGTGCGTGTCCTCGTCAATCATCATTGACGGGCCTTTGTCACAGTTACCGAGGCAGCAGGTCGGCAGCAGGGTAAAACGTCCGTCTTCGGTCGTCTGGCCCGGCTTGATGTGCAACTGTTGTTCCAGCGCGGCCTGGATCCCCTGATAACCGGTGATGTGACACACCACGCTGTCACAGTAACGGATCACATGGCGGCCCACCGGCTGACGGAAGATCTGGCTGTAGAATGTCGCCACACCTTCAACGTCGCTGGCAGGAATGCCCAGAACATCGGAGATCGCGTAGATAGCGCCGTCCGGCACCCAGCCACGCGCTTTTTGCACGATTTTCAACGCTTCGATAGAGGCCGCACGGGCATCCTCGTAGTGATGTTTTTCGTGCTCAATCGCTTCACGTTCAGCGTCGCTCAGCACGAACACCGGCGGCGCAACAGGCTCGCTGACGTTGATGTACTGAACTTCTGAGTCTTTATTGATATCTGTCATCGTTAGCGGTCCACATCTGACATTACAAAATCGATACTGCCCAGATACACGATCAGGTCGGATACCAGGCTGCCACGGATTACGGACGGGATCTGCTGCAAATGCGGGAAGCTCGGCGTACGGACACGGGTGCGGTAGCTCATGGTGCTGCCGTCACTGGTCAGGTAGTAGCTGTTGATCCCTTTGGTTGCTTCAACCATCTGGAAAGATTCTTGTGCAGGCATGACCGGCCCCCACGACACTTGCAGGAAGTGCGTGATCAGGGTCTCGATGTGTTGCAGCGTGCGCTCTTTCGGTGGCGGCGTGGTCAGCGGGTGATCCGCCTTGAACGGGCCTTCCGGCATGTTTTTGTAGCACTGTTCCAGAATGCGCAGGCTCTGACGAAGTTCTTCCACTTTCAGCATCACGCGGGAATAGCAGTCACTGACGCCATCACCGGTCGGCACTTCAAAGTCAAAGTTTTCATAACCTGAATACGGACGCCATTTACGCACATCGAACGGGATACCCGTTGCGCGCAGGCCAGCACCGGTGGTGCCCCAGGCCAGTGCGTCGTCGGCATTATACGCGGCCACGCCTTTGGAACGGCCAATCAGAATGGTGTTTTTCAGCGCCGCTTTGACGTAGGAATCCAGACGGGCTGGCATCCAGTCAAGGAATTCACGCAGCAGGCGGTCCCAGCCTTTCGGCAGGTCATGCGCTACGCCACCGATACGGAACCAGGCCGGGTGCATACGGAAACCGGTGATCGCTTCCACCAGATCGTAAATTTTCTGACGATCGGTAAAGGCGAAGAATACCGGCGTCATCGCACCCACGTCCTGAATAAACGTAGAGATGTACAGCAGATGGCTGTTGATACGGAACAGTTCAGACAGCATCACACGGATGGTGTTAACGCGATCCGGCGTCACGATACCGGCGAGTTTTTCAACAGCCAGCACGTAAGGCATTTCGTTAACACAACCGCCGAGATATTCGATACGGTCGGTATACGGAATGTAGCTGTGCCATGACTGGCGCTCGCCCATTTTCTCCGCACCACGGTGGTGGTAACCGACGTCAGGCACGCAGTCGACAATCTCTTCGCCATCCAGCTGCAGGATAATACGGAATGCACCATGCGCTGACGGGTGGTTAGGACCGAGGTTGAGGAACATAAAGTCCTCGTTATCGGTACCGCGCTTCATGCCCCAGTCTTCCGGCTTGAAGGTCAGCGATTCCATCTCGAGTTCTTCTTTTTGCTTAGTCAGCTCATAAGGATCGAACTCGGTGGCGCGCGCCGGATAGTCTTTACGCAGCGGATGCCCTTCCCAGGTCTGCGGCATCATGATGCGCGTCAGGTGCGGGTGGCCGTCGAAGGTAATACCGAACATTTCCCATGTTTCGCGTTCGTACCAGTTAGCGTTCGGGAACACTTTGGTGATCGTCGGAACATGAAGATCGTTTTCTGACAACGCCACTTTGATCATGATGTCGCGGTTACGCTCGACGGAGATCAGGTGGTAGAAAACGGAAAAATCCGCAGCCGGTAAACCGTCGCGGTGTGTACGTAAACGCTCATCAAAGCCATGCAAATCGAAAAGCATGACGTAAGGTTTTGGCTGTTTTCGTAAAAAGGTAATCGCTTCCAGTAACTGTTCACGCTTGAACCACACCACGGGAATTCCGGTGCGGGTTGCCTGGACAGTAAAGGCCTCTGGCCCAAAACGGTTACGCAATTCGCCGATAACCGGATCATCGAGATGATCACGGGTATGCCATGCTGGCAGGGCGGAATCTTGCGTCGTCAAATCTGTCATATTTTTTTCACCACACTAAATGGTCATTTATGCCGTAAGGGGGAACACTCACCCCTCAGGGTTGACTCTCAGACCGCAGTGTTAAATCTCGTCCGGCGAACGCAGATTTGTCACGGCAATACGCTCAGCACGTTTACGCTCTTTTTCAGACTGCATATTCGCGCGGTAAACACCCTGATCGCCAACAACCCATGACAATGGGCGACGTTCTTTACCAATGGACTCCTGCAGCAGCAGCAGAGCCTGCATATAGGCTTCCGGACGCGGCGGACATCCCGGGATGTACACATCGACAGGCAGGAATTTATCCACGCCCTGCACCACAGAATAAATATCGTACATGCCGCCGGAATTCGCACAGGCACCCATCGAAATCACCCATTTAGGTTCCAGCATCTGATCGTATAAACGCTGAATAACCGGCGCCATTTTGGTGAAGCAGGTTCCCGCCACCACCATGAAGTCAGCCTGACGTGGGGAAGCACGCAGAACTTCTGCGCCAAAACGCGCAACGTCATGCACCGCAGTGAATGACGTCACCATTTCGACATAACAGCAGGAAAGACCGAAGTTGTACGGCCAAAGGGAGTTTTTACGACCCCAGTTCACCATGCCATGCAGTGACTCCTGGAGATTTCCCATAAAGACGCTGCGCTTAACCTGTTCCTGAAGGGGATCGCCGACGACCTCCTGGGATTGCAGGGGGTAACGGTCGTTCTCACCGTCCGGGTCTATGCGGGTGAGCGTATAGTCCATCTTATTGCCTCGCTATGACTGCTTACTGAGGGTGACTGTTGGTATTAATTGCCGGGCTTGGTTTAACAGGTCCTTTCGAACGTGTTGGTGTCCAGTCGAGCGCGCCAATACGCACCAGATAGAACAAACCAGCCAGCAGTACCAAAATGAAAATGGTGGCTTCTACAAATCCGGTCCAGCCGCTTTCGCGAATAGACGTTGACCATGCATAGAGATACAAGGCTTCAACGTCAAAAATGACGAAGAACATGGCGACCAGATAGAACTTAGCGGAAAGACGCAGCCGGGCGGTGCCGACGGAGGCGATGCCGGATTCAAAAGGCGTGTTTTTGTAGCGCGCTCTGGCTCTCCCGCCGAGGAACGCGGCGCCCAGTAACATCAGGCAGCAAAGGCCCATTGCGACGATAAGAAAAACGGCGAACGCCCAGTGTTGAGCGATGACTTCAGTGGCTGTTGACATACTCATTGCTTACTCATCAAAAGTGGCACTTTGGCATCTGCTCTGTAAGGTCGGCAGCTTGCGCACCACATCGATTCAAGGGAAGGATTAAAAACCACACAGTTCACGGCTCAACAAGGGATTAAGCCAGTGATTTGTTGTGGGCTTTTTACCCTTTTCTATAACCTTTTGTCAACTTTGACAAAAGTATCTCCACATTAGTTTACATGCTTAGCATTTAATTAACATATCATGCGACGGTACTTAAGCTAAATCGTGTCAGTTAAATACTGTGATAAAGCATGAGCCTGTGATGGGAGTTATGGCATCTTTCGAGCTTTCCTATTGTCGCAGGAATAGACAGCGCTTCCACTCTCTTAATGGGGGTATTTTTTTGATCCACGTCAGAGTTCTGTCAATTTTGATAGAAAAAAAGACACACATTTAACAAGTTTTATTGATTTTCAAAAAACGACAAGCGAATTGCGGAAAAAATTGATGGTTTTTTTTAACCTGAAAAAAGGCTGATATTTACGTGATTTAGTGAAGTGATAATTGACGCAGATGACAGTGATGGCGAGGAACGAGAAGCGTTAACATCAGAAAAAAATGGTTTTAGGAAGAATAGTAAACAGAACCTTTAAAAACAGCACTTATTCACCCCTAAAGAGGTAGGAACCTTTACCCCCGCCCCGTGATACGCAGGCGGAAGGTAAAGCCGGGGGATTGCCTTAACTTTGTGTATCCGTCAGGAACTCTTGATCGTCATCCACGGCAGGACGCGGACCGTAAGCACTGAGAGAATACGGATCATTCCCCTGCTCCACAGCATTGAAAATCGCCATGGCCAGTTCGTTTTCGCTACGGGCATTTTTGTACAGCACATATTGTGTATCCGGCAGGCGCGGTAAACCGTCCTGTTCGCCCAGCACACGCAACTCCGGACTCATCATTTCGATAGGCCGCGCAGTCACCCCCAGCCCGGCACGGACTGCCGCACGGATCGCCGATAACGTCGAGGCGACGTAGGCAATACGCCACGGGATCCCCGCCTGATTCAGATGCTCTATCGCCATTAAACGATATGGGCTTGGCTCATCAAGTACGACGAGCGGCACACTGTCGCCGGAGGGATACGCAAAATCAGCCGAGCAATACCACAATGTTGGCGAAGTGCGCAGAACGATGTGCGGATGATCGGTGTTAGTCATCGTGGTGATGGCCAGATCCACTTCCTCACTTTCCAGCATCGACAACATGAAAGGACTGCGTTTTACGCGGACATCGATAGACAACTTGGGATAGACCGAGGTCACACGGCTGAGCAGGAAAGGCAAGATGGTGTCAGCCGTATCGTCTGACGCACCAATCGTGATCCCACCCTGGACATTGCTGTACATCAAAGAGGTGCAGGCTTCATCATTAAAACGAAGGATCTTGCGTGCATACCCCAATAACTGAATACCATGTTCAGTTAATAATTTATTGCGTCCATGTCTGGCAAACAGTTCTTTTCCAACGAGTTGTTCTAGACGTTGCATTTGTTGACTGACCGCCGACTGAGTACGGCACACCGCAGCCGCAGCCGCAGCGAACGTATTTAAATCAGCAACAGCTACAAATGTCCTCAACAGGTCAAGATCGAGATTGAGGATTGGACGATTTGCAATTGTCATAGTTTTTCTTCACTTTATAGAATCTAATAACAAGCTACCCTGATGGTGCGTCAAAGTACCCGCAAAAAGCAGAATACCAGATATGGCGGATACTCACTCATTTGATAACCGAAATTGAGAAATATTTGTGCACAAAAGTTTTCGTCATTGTGAGCGTCCGGGCATTAAAAACGCGCACAATAATTCCACATGAAGACTAAATGATTAGTACACCTTATTTAATATAGTCTCCCTCATCAAACCGTTCCACCCGCGGCCCCTTCCCGCTCAGAGCGCCAGCATGCCCCTGCATTCCCTGACGCACGCCTATAAAAACATAAGCTAAATTAATTAATAATGCGGGCAAGTAAAAATATAATCCAGTAAATTCATTGAGTCACAAGAATAACCAATTCCACGGAGATCTTTTAGTTAAAGGGACATTAAGATTTTTCTCGTTTCTTCAAATTTTGTTTATAACAGTTACGTGAAATATAGGCTGGAAAAGCATTTACTTAATCTTAAACGAATACGTTTCGGATAACGCCTGCTGTATGATCATTTATCCAGCACTCATACTCACTCATTAGATAAATAAAACTAATTCTTGTTACCCATTTTTATCGGAAAAACATCTTAGCCGATTTTTTTTTCAGAATTTGTCGAGCTTTGGTAAGTTTTCATGATGTTCCGGGTAAAAGCGCCTGACAAAGCGTCAGCTGGGGATCCCGGCAGGACAGCAAAAACAGTGAATTTTTTGATTGCAAAGCGCGCAATCACAAAATAAAAAAACACGAAAACGGCATTAACCGGAATTAAACACCACCAGTGAATAACGTGACTGAGGTAAAACCCCACCACATCTTCCTTTACTGCTGTTTTTCACCAAAACGGTGCAAGGCACTTTTCATGCCCTCTGTGGGGGAGTAAATTGAGCCCTTCGCACTGTTCTACGGTCACTCGGCACCAGGGAAGAACAGGCTTTACTGCAAAAGGCTCCCATTTACATGTCCCCGATTGAAAAATCCCACAAACTGGACAACGTCTGTTACGACATTCGCGGCCCGGTGCTCAAAGAAGCAAAACGTCTGGAAGAAGAAGGAAACAAAGTCCTCAAACTGAACATCGGCAACCCCGCCCCGTTCGGTTTTGATGCGCCTGATGAAATTCTGGTCGATGTCATCCGCAACCTTCCTACTGCCCAGGGATACTGTGATTCGAAAGGCCTGTTTTCTGCACGTAAAGCGATCATGCAGCACTATCAGGCGCGCGAGATGCGCGACATCACGGTAGAAGATATTTATATCGGCAACGGTGTCTCCGAACTGATCGTTCAGTCTATGCAGGCGCTGCTCAACACCGGCGACGAAATGTTAGTCCCGGCGCCTGACTATCCGTTGTGGACTGCGGCAGTCTCTCTGTCGGGTGGCAATGCGGTGCATTATCTGTGTGATGAAGGGGCAGACTGGTTCCCGGACATCGCCGATATTCGTGACAAAATCACGCCGCGCACCCGCGGCATTGTGATCATCAACCCGAACAACCCGACCGGCGCGGTCTACAGCAAAGAACTGCTGATGCAGATCGTGGACATCGCCCGCGAACACAATCTGATCATTTTTGCCGACGAAATTTACGACAAAATCCTCTACGACGAAGCCCAGCATATTTCCATCGCCTCGCTGGCACCGGATTTGCTGACCGTGACCTTTAACGGTCTGTCCAAAACCTACCGCGTGGCGGGTTTCCGTCAGGGCTGGATGGTGCTGAACGGGCCGAAGAAACACGCGAAAGGCTATATCGAAGGTCTGGAGATGCTGGCGTCCATGCGCCTGTGCGCCAACGTGCCGATGCAGCACGCGATTCAGACTGCGCTGGGCGGCTATCAGAGCATCAGCGAGTTTATTCAGCCGGGCGGACGTCTGGTGGAACAGCGTGACCGCGCATGGGAACTGATTAACGAGATCCCGGGCGTGTCCTGTGTGAAACCGAAAGGTGCGCTGTATATGTTCCCGCGTATCGACGCGAAACGCTTCAACATCCATGACGATCAGAAAATGGTACTCGACCTGCTGTTACAGCAGAAAGTACTGCTGGTTCAGGGTTCAGCCTTTAACTGGCCGTATCCGGATCATGTGCGTATCGTGACGCTGCCACGCGTTGATGAGCTGGAAATGGCCGTCAACAAACTGGGCCGCTTCCTGGAAACCTACCGCCAGTAATCTTCAGGGCGCAGCATAAACGGCTGCGCCCTTTTCTCTTTCACCTATTTACATCACTGCCCCGCACTGCTCACAATGGACGCTCATTCACCGTTGTTATTGAGAGTGCTATGAATCAGAGTCATTTTTTCGCCCACCTTTCCCGTCTCAAGCTGATCAGCCGCTGGCCGCTGATGCGCAATGTCCGCACCGAGAATGTCTCGGAACACAGCCTGCAGGTCGCTTTTGTCGCGCATGCTTTAGCCGTGATCAAAAACCGCAAATTTAACGGTAACCTGAGTGCTGAACGTGTTGCCCTGCTCGCCATGTATCACGATGCCAGCGAAGTGCTGACCGGCGATATGCCGACGCCGATCAAGTATTACAATCCGCAAATTGCGCATGAATATAAGAAGATCGAAAAAATTGCTCAGCAGAAGCTGATTGAAATGCTGCCGAAAGAATTGCAGGAAGATTTCCGCCCGCTGATCGATGAGCACTATTACAGCGAAGATGAAAAACTGACGGTCAAACAGGCCGATGCGCTCTGCGCTTACCTGAAGTGTCTCGAGGAGTTATCGGCTGGCAACAATGAATTTACGCTGGCAAAAGCCCGTCTTGAGAAAACGCTGGCAGACAGAAAAAGCCCGGAAATGGATTATTTTATGGAAGTGTTCATTCCCAGCTTCAGCCTGTCTCTGGATGAAATCAGTCTTGATTCCCCGCTCTGATTTGCCAATCAGAACGGGAACAGGACCGGCACCAGAAATACGCTGACCACCATCACCAGCAGCGTAAATGGGACACCGATGCGCAGAAAGTCGCCAAATTTGTAATTGCCCGGCACCATGACCAGCGTGTTGACCGGTGAAGACACCGGCGTCATAAATGCAGCAGACGCAGCAATCGCGATAATCATGGTGAACGGGTAAGGTGAAACGCCCATCTGGTGTGCTGCCGCGATGGCGATCGGTGCCATCAGCACGGCGGTGGCGGTATTGGAAATAAACAGCCCGATGCCTGCGCAGAGAATAAATAAACTCAGCAGCATCATGTACGGACCATAACCGCCACTGACCTCCATTAATCCCTTCACAATCAGCGCCACACCGCCGGTTTTTTGCAACGCCAGCGCAAAAGGCATCATGCCGACAATCAGCAATAAACTCGGCCAGTGAATGGCTTTGTAAGCGCCTTCCATCGTGATACAGCGGAATTTGCCCATCAGCATACAAGCGATAATGGCGGCAATGGCATTGGGCACGTCATCGGTGAGCATCAGCGCAACCATCAGCGCCAGACAAAACAGCGCATGGGGCGCCTGACTTAATGCCGGTGCCACTTCGTCTACTTCGGCAGGAAGGTTAAGCACGATGAAATCATGCATTTGTTGCTGAAGCTGGCGGATCAGTTTCCAGTCGCCGATCACCAGCAGCATGTCGCCAAGCTGCAACTCTTCGTCCACCAGTTTGCCGTCCAGCGCTTCCCCCTGACGGCGGATCCCCACCACATTCAGGCCGTAGGTCGAACGGAAAGCAACATCACGCAGCGTTTTGCCCAGTAATTCGGAATCGGGAATTAACGATACTTCGGCCATGCCGACATCCCGCGACTGTTCGGAGAAATACTCGCCGCGCAGCACCATAGGTTCAAGCATTTCATCGGTACAAAACTGTCTGATGGAGACCTCAGGGTCAGACATATCGAGCAGCAGCACATCGCGGGCAAACAGTTCGGTATTCCCGGTGGCGCTGACCATTACACGACGAAATTTACGCCAGCGCTCAATGCCGACGACATTCGCGCCATAACGGGAACGCAGATGTACATCATCCAGTGTGCGACCGACCAGCGGCGAGCCAGGACGGATAGTGACGCGACGCGCCCTGCCGGTCAGGTGATAATCGCGGATCAGATCCCGGAAAGTCCGGCGCTTCCAGCGTTGCTGACCCGTTGACGTATCCTCGGAAGAGAGCCAGCGGCGGGCAAGTAACATGTAGCCGATGCCCATGATCAGCACCACCAGCCCCACCGGCGTCACGCCGAAGAAGCCAAAACCGTCGAACCCTTCACGCAACAGTTCGCTGTTCACCACCATATTGGGCGGCGTCGCGACCAGTGTCATCATGCCGCTGATAAGCCCGGCGAAACTCAGTGGCATCATCAGACGTGCGGGAGACGTTTTCATCCGTGCAGAAACGCTGATCACCACCGGAATAAAGATCGCGACCACGCCGGTGGAACTCATAAAAGCACCGAGACCGGCAACCGTCAGCATCAGTAAAACCAGCATTCGCGTTTCGCTGTTGCCCGCCACTTTCATCAGCCAGTCGCCTACCTGATACGCCACGCCGGTTCTCACCAGACCATGGCCGACGACAAACAATGCCGCGATCAGAATGACGTTAGGATCGCTGAATCCGGCCAGCGCTTCATTGATGGTCAGCGTGCCACTGAGCACGAAAGCAATGATCACCAGCAATGCGACAATATCCATCCGCAGCGTATTACGTGCGAACAACACCATTGCCACCACCAGCAGCATCACCACCCAAAGTAATTCACCGGTCAAAACACACTCCGTTTGCGTTGAGAAGGGACGTTAACTCACCGGATACCCTAAATAATTCAATCAGAATGGCATAAAAAAACCCCGCATAAGCGAGGTTTATATCAATTAATACAAGGAAACTGTATTTTTTCTGTACTTAGCGCAGGCTGACTTTCACACCTTCATCGGTATGACTGATCAACAGAACTTCCAGCGTCGTCAGGTCAAAATCAACGTTTTCAATGCCGGGTGTATCGTCCGGTGCGTTAACCGCGATGACTTTACAGCCTGCGGCCAGTCCGGCCATTACGCCGGCAGCGGCATCTTCAACCACCACGCACTCTTCCGGTGCCAGACCTAAACGTTCGGCACCCAGCAAATAAGCATCAGGTTGCGGTTTGCCGTGTTTAACCTGTTCTGCGGTGATAAACACTTCAGGCTCCGGCAACAGTGCAGCTTTGTGCCGGGCGCTGGCCACCGGCATCGAACCGGAGGTCACAATCGCCCAGGGAATGTTCTGCCGGTTGAGTTCACTGAGCAGCAGATGGGCACCGGGTAGCGCGGTCACGCCTTCGGTATCAGTGGCTTCAATTTGCTCCAGCTTGAGAAACTCCTGTTGGATCGTTTCTTCGCTTTCGCCCGCCATAAAATGGCGTAAAGAGGTGATCGCCTGCTTGCCGTGAATAAACGCCAGCACTTCCTGCGGGCTGACACCCCGGCTTAGCGCCCAGTTAATCCATGCGCGCTCAACTGCGGGTAATGAATCCACTAACGTTCCATCAAGGTCGAACAAAAAACCCTTACAAAGCACAGGCGACTCCTTTAAGTGTTTACATCAGGCATTGATAATTTGCGCGATCTCTACCGCGCTCAGATGGTACTGACGCGGGCACGATTGCCACACCGCCAGCATCCGCTGGTATTTATCCCACATTTTGGTCTGTGAGTTAAAGCCATGCGTTCCCGCATCAAAGTCAGTGTAACGTCCTTCGGTGTTCACCATAAAGCGGACATAGCTTAAATAACGGGATTCCGTGGCGGCATCAAAGCCAAGGAAATCAATACGGCGGCGATCGAGATCCTGGGTGTCTTTCAGGTTGGTCCATGACACCTGCATGGCATGGTGCATTTCCATAATGTTAATGACGGTGCGACAGGTTTCTTCCGGCAGCTCGCCGAAATCCCGGTCCAGCTCGCGCATTTGCAAACCAAAACCTCGTTCGATCACGGTTTGTAACCGGCGATAACGTTCCGCGTTTTCAGGATCGAGCATGGTCATCATTTTGTATTGATTGGACAAAATCAGGCGTTGAGCGTTAGTCATTTCCATCGTGAAAATCCTCATGTCTGCATAATGAGCAAAGCATGGCATAGCGCAAAGTTCCGCGAAATCGCAAGCACACCATTCTTTGATTTGGGTCGGGATCTCATCTGAAATAATCACCGGAGGAGACTTTCCTCCGGCGAAATGCGACTTATGAAAGACTATAGATGATGAAGGACGCGGCAAGCGGGGAAATCAGGCTTACAGATCGTCTAAAAAGGTTTTATCCAGTTGTTTGAACGCACGCCTGAGGACATCGGCTAATGACTGATAGGTCGGCGTGCCGTCAATCGGTGCCAACGCCTGACCTGCCTCGGCCAGTTTATTGCGCACATCGTGGAACCAGCCGAGTAATCCCGGCGGCAGCGGCGTCAGGGAACGGCGGCCCAGCCACCATAAACCCTGCATCGGCAGGCTGCAGGCAAAGATCGCGGTCGCGACCGCCAGCCCGAGCTGGCCACCCAGCGCGATTTGCCAGGTCAGCGTAAAGACGGCAACCGGGGGCATGATGCGCACGGCAAAGCGTGTCGCGGTGGAAATCCGGTTCTCCGGGAACATCGGAGCCAGGCGCTTATCTGACGGCCATGTCTTCATGTAATGCTGTCCGCGCTGGAATATCTGGAACCAGCCTACGGAGCCTGTTGGCTTACTCGTCATCTTTGCACCTCAACTTCGCGTATAAAATTTAAAAAATAGTTGTAAAACACAAACTGGAGTTTACCACGATAAAATATATTTTGTTTTTGCTGGCACCTGTCGGTATTCTATCGCAGCCTCGCAACCCTCTCAGGCAACGATATCAATATAAAGTTGGGGTAAATGCGGTGAATTGCAATGTTTCACCCGTACATTAAGCATAGTGCCTCGGTCTGAGTGGATTTGTAATTAGTTATTGTATTTTTTGTTAGTGTTTTTACTGATTAGTAACATTCTGAAGGCGCGTGACCGTCAGGGTTTGTGCACGACACAGACTTTTTTGCGGTATCCGTGGGCTTATAAAAACCAGAGCCCGGCGATTCTTCAGCTTTTTCATCGTCATGCCTTTTTTGGCTCTCTGGCATGATGTTAATCATAATTGTCACCGCCATTATGCGCTACGCTTGATGTCAGACTGACGGTTTATTAACCACGTGTATTGTTTTTTTTAAACAGCACCAACAATAAATAGGTACTTCCATGTCGAGTAAGCTTGTACTGGTTCTTAACTGTGGTAGTTCTTCCCTTAAATTTGCCATCATTGATGCTGCAAATGGTGAAGAGCACATTTCAGGTTTAGCCGAATGTTTCCATCTGCCAGAAGCACGCATTAAATGGAAAATGGACGGTGGCAAAGAAGAAGCCGCTTTAGGTGCGGGCGCCGCACACAGTGAAGCGTTGAAATTCATCGTTAATAACATTCTGAGCAAAAAACCTGAGCTGTCCGCAGAGCTGGTGGCGATCGGCCACCGTATCGTTCATGGCGGCGAAAAGCTGACCAAATCCATGCTGATTAACGATGCGGTTATCGAAGGTATCAAAGAATCTATCCCGTTTGCACCGCTGCATAACCCGGCTCACCTGATCGGTATTGATGAAGCGCTGAAATCTTTCCCTAAACTGGCTGATAAAAACGTTGCCGTTTTCGACACCGCTTTCCATCAGACAATGCCAGAAGAATCTTATCTCTACGCCCTGCCGTACAGCCTGTACAAAGATCACCATGTCCGTCGCTATGGCGCGCACGGCACCAGTCACTTCTATGTGACGCAGGAAGCGGCAAAAATGCTGAACAAACCTGTGGAAGAAGTGAATCTGATCACTTGCCACCTGGGCAACGGCGGTTCTGTCAGCGCCATCCGTAACGGCAAATGTGTTGACACCTCTATGGGTCTGACCCCGCTGGAAGGTCTGGTCATGGGCACCCGCAGCGGTGACATCGACCCGGCAATCATCTTCCACCTGCACGATTCTCTGGGCATGAGCGTTGATCAAATCAACAAAATGCTGACCAAAGAATCCGGCCTGCTGGGTCTGACTGAAGTTACCAGCGACTGCCGTTATGTTGAAGATAACTACACCACCAAAGCCGATGCGAAACGTGCCATGGACGTCTTCTGCCACCGTCTGGCGAAATACATCGGTGCGTATACTTCACTGATGGAAGGCCGTCTGGACGCCGTCGTATTCACCGGCGGTATTGGTGAAAACGCCGCAATGGTTCGCGAACTGTCTCTGGCTAAACTGGGCCTGCTGGGCTTTGAAGTTGACCACGAACGCAACCTGGCTGCCCGTTTCGGCAAATCTGGTGCCATCAACAAAGAAGGCACCCGCACCGCTCTGGTCATTCCGACCAACGAAGAGCTGGTGATTGCACAAGACGCCGCGCGTCTGACCGCATAATACGATTCAAGACTGCCCGCTTCATGCGGGCAATTTTTCACTTATAGGCAAACATCGCCCGTTTGGACGCACCGCGCAGGTAATCATCGCGCTTATGCCGATCGTTATCTCCTCTGCACAAACCTGTGACCGTCCCTGCCTGGCAACCGTTAAAGAGGTTTAGCCGTGTCCCGTACAATTATGTTGATCCCAACAGGCACCAGCGTCGGTCTGACCAGCGTCAGCCTGGGTGTGATCCGTGCCATGGAACAAAAAGGCGTCAGCCTGAGCATCTTCAAGCCTATCGCCCAGCCGCGTACTGGCGGAGATGCACCTGATCAAACCACCACGATTATCCGTGCTAATTCCAGCGTGACCGCAGCCGAACCGCTGAAAATGAGCCACGTGGAAACGTTGCTGAGTTCTAACCAGCAAGACGTGCTGATGGAAGAAATCATCGCGCGTTATCACGAAAACACCAAAGACGCCGAAGTGGTTCTGGTTGAAGGTTTAGTGCCAACCCGCAAGCATCAGTTTGCTAATGCCCTGAACTACGAAATTGCCAAAACCCTGAACGCGGAAATCGTCTTCGTGCTGGCACTGGGCAATGATTCTCCGGCACAGCTGAAAGAACGTATCGAACTGGCCCGTTCCAGCTTCGGTGGCAGCAAAAACAAAAACATCACCGGCGTAATCATCAACAAACTGAACGCACCGGTTGACGATCAGGGGCGTACCCGTCCTGACCTGTCTGAAATCTTTGATGATTCCACCAAAGCCAGCGTCGCGAATATCGACCCGACCACCTTGTTCGCCAACAGCCCGTTGCCGGTTCTGGGTTGCATTCCATGGAGCTTCGAGCTGATTGCCACCCGTGCAATCGACATGGCCAAGCACCTGAACGCCCGTATTATCAACGAAGGCGATGTCAAAACCCGCCGCGTGAAATCCGTGACTTTCTGTGCACGCAGCATTCCCCATATGCTGGAACACTTCCGTCCGGGTTCCCTGCTGGTCACTTCTGCAGACCGTCCTGACGTGCTGGTGTCAGCATGCCTTGCAGCGATGAACGGCGTGGAAATCGGTGCTATCCTGCTGACCGGTGGCTACGAAATTGACGAGCGCATCAACAGCCTGTGCGAACGTGCATTCCAGACTGGCCTGCCTGTCTTCATGGTTGACACCAACACCTGGCAGACTTCCCTGAGCCTGCAAAGCTTCAACCTGGAAGTCCCGGCAGACGACCATCAGCGCGTAGAGAAACTGCAGCAATATGTCGCTTCTCACATCAACGCCGACTGGATCAACTCCCTGAGCGCCCATTCAGAGCGTTCACGCCGCCTGTCTCCACCGGCATTCCGCTATCAGCTGACTGAACTGGCCCGTAAAGCCGGTAAGCGTATCGTTCTGCCGGAAGGCGACGAGCCACGTACCGTGAAAGCGGCAGCCCTCTGTGCTGAACGTGGTATCGCGGAATGCGTGCTGTTGGGTAATCCTGACGAGATCAAACGTGTTGCTGCGGCACAGGGCGTGATACTGGGTAAAGGCATCGAAATCGTTGATCCGGTGGCTGTACGCGAAGAATACGTGGCACGTCTGGTTGAATTGCGTAAAAGCAAAGGCATGACCGAAGTGGTTGCGCGCGAACAGCTGGAAGACAACGTGGTGCTGGGCACCCTGATGCTGGAACAAGGCAACGTTGACGGTCTGGTTTCCGGTGCTGTTCACACCACCGCCAACACCATCCGTCCACCGTTGCAGTTGATCAAAACCGCGCCGGGCAGCTCACTGGTTTCTTCGGTGTTCTTCATGCTGTTGCCTGACCAGGTTCTGGTTTACGGCGACTGCGCGATCAACCCGGATCCAACCGCTGAACAGCTGTCTGAAATCGCCATCCAGTCTGCGGATTCCGCCGCGGCATTCGGTATCGAACCTCGCGTTGCGATGATCTCCTACTCCACCGGTAACTCCGGCGCAGGCAGCGACGTTGAGAAAGTGCGTGAAGCGACCCGTCTGGCCCAGGAAAAACGTCCTGACCTGATCATCGATGGTCCGCTGCAATATGACGCCGCGATTATGGCTGACGTTGCACAATCCAAAGCGCCAAACTCGCCAGTGGCGGGTAAAGCGACCGTGTTCATCTTCCCAGACCTGAACACCGGTAACACCACCTACAAAGCGGTACAACGTTCTGCGGATCTGGTCTCTATCGGGCCGATGCTGCAAGGTATGCGTAAACCGGTTAACGACCTGTCACGTGGCGCGCTGGTAGACGATATCGTCTATACCGTGGCACTGACTGCGATTCAGTCTGCTCAGGCAGAAGCGGCGGTTCCGGCTAAATAAGCCAACCCCCCTGAACGCAAAACGCCGGGCTTTATGTCCGGCGTTTTTTTTGGTCTTTTGTTCTTCAGGATCTCAGAGCAAGGTTTTCGCCGCTTCCAGAATATGCTCCGCGGTCAGGCCATATTCCTGCTGTAAAAACTCCTGCGTCCCCACCTGTCCGTAACGTTCTTTCACGCCGACACGGCGCATCGGCACCGGCTCGTTTTCCACCAGGACTTCAGCGACCGCCGATCCCAGGCCGTTGTGAATACTGTGATTTTCACAGGTGACAATTTTGCCCGTTTTCGCGGCGTAGTGAATGATGATGTCTTTATCAATCGGCTTGAGGGTGAACATGTCGATGACCGCCGCACTGACCCCTTCGCGTTCCAGCATTTCCGCTGCTTTCAGCGCTTCAGCGACCATAATCCCGTTAGCAATCAGCGTGACATCAGTGCCGTCACGCAGCACATTGGCCTTGCCGATGGTAAACGTCGAACCTTCTTTGTAAACCTGTGTGGCCTGTTTACGGATGGTACGCACCCAGTAGAAGCCTTTTAAATCCATCAGTTGCAGCAGGATATTGCGGAACATCACCGCGTCAGTCACTTCCATCACCACTGAACTCGCCAGCCCGCGCACAATGCCCATATCTTCGAACGACATGTGCGTGCCGCCGTTATGACAGGCGCTGACACCGGCATCAGAGGCGATAATCTTGACGTTATTCTTCTGATAATCCAGCGACATAAACAACTGATCGAAACAACGGCGGCTGGCAAAGGCAGTGAAGGTATGCACAAACGGCACGCGGCCGGTCAGCGAAAGCCCGGCGGCCACACCGATAACATTAGCTTCCATAATGCCGCAGTTAATCACGTGATCAGGATGATCTTTATGCACGCCGTCCATTGCCATCGAACTCATCAGGTCGGCTTCCAGCGCGATAATTGGCGTATTCTCAACAATCTTTTCACGCACGGTATTGGCGTACACTTTACGCATTTCTACCGCGTCTTTTTGCAACTCCAGAGTGACTTCAAACATGGGTGGCCTCCAGCTCAGCGATAGCATTTTCGATTTCCAGTTTCACATCCGGCGTTAACCGCAGGTGATGTGAGTTCGCCAGTTGTTCGAGATACTTCACGCCCTGCCCTTTAATACTGTCTAGGATCACCACCAGCGGACGTTGTTCGCCGTAGCGTACCGGCGTCACCGCCTCGCTGATTGCCACGATGTCATCGCCTTTGATCGTCTGCACATCAAACCCGAACGCACTGAATTTTCCGGCCAGATCGAAAGGTTTAATCACTTCATCCAGCGTGCCGTCGAGTTGCTGTTTGTTGTAATCAATAAACAGCGTCAGATTATGCAGATTGTGGTGGGCAATAAACTGGAAGGCTTCCCAGCACTGGCCTTCATTCAGCTCACCGTCTCCCAGAATGCAGAAGACGCGGTTGCTGCGACCGGCCAGTTTATGCGAAAGCGCCATACCCGCAGCGATGGAAACGCCTTGTCCGAGCGAACCGGTGGTGGCATCCACGCCGGTGGTTCTCAGCCTGTCAGGATGGCTCGGCAGACGGGTGCCGTTCTGGTTGAGGGTGTGCAATTCGCTGACCGGGAAATAACCTTTCAGCGCCAGCGTGGCATACAAAGCCGGTCCGGCATGGCCTTTGGATAGCACGAAATAATCGCGATCCTGCCAGTCCGGTTTTTTCGGGTCGATGCGCATCACATCGCCATACAATACTGCCAGCGTTTCCACCACTGACATGCTGCCGCCATAGTGGCCGAATCCCAGACCGGTCAGCATTTTCAGCGTCTCGATGCGGATATGGCGGGCCAGATCACGAACCTCCTGGACATCTTTCATCTTGATGGGTCCTTATTTTAGTGAGCACTTATCCTGGCCTGTTATTGCTAACAGGCAGGACAGTGTTTCCCGGATGGAGTTAATAAACGTAGTGATAAAGGGAATTACTTCTCAGTGACTTCTTTCTCAGCCACCGTTTTTTTGCCCAGATAGTTCCAGGCAACCAGTACCGCAAAGATGCCAACAATCAGCGCCATGATGCCTTCCTTCGACATGAAGCGGGCCAGATTACCCAGCAGGATGCCGATAACGCCGAAGTCCGCGTCGGAGAAGGTGGCATTGGCAAAGCCCAGCGCGCCCAGCACCGGCAACAACAGAACCGGCAGGAAGGTAATCAGCACGCCGTTGGCAAAGGCACCGACCATCGCCCCGCGACGTCCGCCGGTGGCATTACCGAACACGCCCGCCGTCGCACCGGTGAAGAAGTGTGGCACCACGCCCGGCAGGATCAGCACCAGATGCATTTGCCCTAACAGGAACAGCCCCACCAGACCGCCAAGGAAGCTGAACAGGAAGCCAATCAGCACGGCATTCGGCGCGTACGGATAGACCACCGGACAGTCCAGCGCAGGTCGCGCATTAGGTACCAGCTTCTCGGAGAAGCCGACGAATGCCGGAACGATTTCCGCCAGGATCAGACGCACACCCTGCAGAATGATGAACACACCGGCCGCGAAGGTAATCGCCATGATGATGGCGTACACCAGATAGTTCTGGCCCGCGCTGTAGGTGGCTTCAACAAAGACCTGACCGGCGAATACCGCCATAATAAGGTAAATGATGATCATGGTGAGAGAGATAGAAATAGAACTGTCGCGCAGGAAGCTGAGGTTTTTCGGCAGATTCATTTCTTCCGTAGAACGTGAACCTTTACCGACCTTGCTGCCGATCCAGCCGGATAAAACATACCCGATGGTGCCGAAATGGCCGAAGGCCACGTCGTCGCTGCCGGTGATTTTACGCATGTAACGCTGCGCCAGCGCCGGGAAGAACGCCATGATCAAACCCAGCGTCAGGGAACCGGTAAACACCAGCGAGATGCCTTCGAAACCGGCGACCGTCAGGATGACGCTGATCATACAGGCCATGTAGAACGTGTGATGCCCGGTCAGGAACACATATTTCAGACGGGTGAAACGTGCCACGATCAGGTTTGCCACCATACCGAAGGCCATAATTAAGGCGGTCGGCGCACCGAATTTCTCCAGCGCGATGGAAACAATCGCTTCGTTATTAGGAATAATACCCTGGATATTAAAGGCGTGTTCAAACATCCCGCCTAATGGATTTAATGAGCCGACCAGTACGGTCGCACCACCGCCCAATACCAGGAAGCCCAGTATTGTTTTCACCGTACCCTTCACCACATCAGAAAAGTTTTTCTTTTGTGCCACCAGACCGATTAATGCGATAAGCCCGACCAGAACGGAAGGTACCTTTAATATATCAACCACAAACTTGAGCGTTTCCTGGATAAACATATCCACCTCGTTTGTCTATTTGTTTTATTTGTAGGGTTATTCAGCGCCGGTCAGGACACTGGATGTTTTTCAAAATGGGCAATCAGTTTTGTTTCAAGTTCATTAATATCAATGATATTGGTGATCACCACCAACTGGTTTTCAGGAATGCTGGCACTGGCGGCGATATCCTTTGCCATCACGAACAGATCGGCTTCGCCCGGAATGGCCGATGACAAATCGGAGTGCTGAACATCCGCCTGAATATTGAGTTTCTTCAGGACTTTCTTGATGTTCATTTCCACCATAAAGCTGCTGCCTAAACCGGAACCGCAAATCGCCATGATTTTCATATTATTCACCTGTTCTTTATCTGTTTTTTAAAATGTAGAATACCGTATCAGCTGCCTGTGAAAATGCATCTGAGAGGTCTGAATTCCTTTTTATTTAACGCGTCACTTTATTTCGGTATTAACTCAAATTAATAGCGGGATATCACATCCTGTATTTCGCTTATCGTTCCGGCCTGATGTATTTTCTGCATATCCTCATCGCAGGAAAATAATTCAGCCAGTTCGGAAATCAGCTCAATATGGCTGTGCTTATCCGGTGCCGATAACATCACCACCGTGTACACCGGGTCGTTATCTTCTGAATTAAACACGACGCCGTGCGGCAATGTCAGCAGTGATAACCCTAATCCGTGTGCGCCCTCTTCCGGTCTGGCATGGGGCATGGCGATGCCGGGCGCCAGCACAAAATACGGTCCCAGCTTTTCCCGTTGGGCAAAAATTGCCGTCAGGTACTCCGGGGTAATTGTCCCTTCTTTCAGCAGCGGTTGTGCACTGACTTCCACTGCCTGCCGCCAGTCCGTGATATCCGTTCTGATCTGAATTCGTTCAGAGGTCAGCCAATCATTCAGCATAGTGATACTCCGTTTTATTTTTGAAGATGGCCGGTCAAATTTCCCCTAGACCGCACCAACGATCCAGACTCTACTTCAGCGATAGCGTTAACATCTGTGATACAAATCACAAAGGTAGCGCTACCAAACTTCTATCATTGAGATCTGTGATAGCGCTATCAAAAATAATCGCGCGGCGGTATCACCCGTCCGTGGATCGCATAAATAACGGTATACTTTGTCAGGAAATTGCCGATAATTTACCGAATTCTGCCGTGGTTCCCGTTTTGCCGGTCCTGCTGCGGCCCGCTTTTTTCGCTATACCTGTGGGTATACATTGTGCGCAAGATGCGCAGTTAAGGTCAGGATCGTGAATGTCCATTAACAAGAAAAGACGCAGTACCGGAAGAGTGACGCTGGCCGATGTCGCACAGCTTGCAGGCGTGGGCAGCATGACCGTTTCCCGTGCGCTGCGAACGCCTGAACAGGTTTCCGATAAGCTGCGGGAGAAGATCGAAGAAGCGGTCAGTCAGCTGGGCTATCTGCCTAATCAGGCGGCCAGTTCACTGGCATCTGCCTCGTCAAATACCATTGCCATGATTGTGCCGAGCCTGTCCGAAGCGGGCTGTGCCGAAATGTTTGCCGGATTGCAGAAAGTGCTGCAACCGGCGGGTTATCAGATCATGCTGGCGGAATCTCAGCACCGAATTGAGCGTGAAGAAAAACTGCTGGAAACGCTGCTCTCCTACAATCTGGCGGCAGCGATTTTGCTGTCGGTCGAACATTCCGCCAACGTCCGGCAATGGCTGGATAACCTGACGATTCCGGTACTGGAAATCGGGGCGCTGACCGATTCGCCGATCGACATGAATATCGGTATTGATTACGTGGAAGCGATGTTTCAGCTGACGCAGACCGTGGTGGCAAAGGGTTACCAGAATATCGGCATGCTGTGCGCCAATCAGGAACAGTGGATTTTCCAGCAGCATCTTCAGGGATGGCGTAAGGCGATGCTGAAAGCGCACATGTCACCGCACCGGGTGATCAATGCCGCCGAACCGGCCTGCTTTTCCACCGGCGCACAACAGTTGCCGGAATTCCTTCTGGCCTGGCCGGAAATCGACGCGCTGGTGTGTGTCTCCGATGATCTGGCCTGTGGCGCGTTGTATGAATGCCAGCGCAGACGCATCAAGGTGCCGGACGATCTGGCGGTCGTCGGATTCGGCAATGCGGATGTCAGTAAAGTGTGCCAGCCGCCGCTGACTACGATTGCCATCCCGCATAAAGAGATTGGCGTCAGGGCCGCGCAGGCATTGCTGGCGAGAATTCATGATGAGGAATGGGAAGAAGTGACGATTGCCTCGTCATTGTGCAAGCGGGACAGTTGCTAAAAGAGTACGGGCGATGCGGGATCGCCCGTAAGGCAGGATCAGATATCGTCTTTCGGTGACGCGTCTTCCTGATTGCCTTTCTCTTCAGCGACAGGGGCGGTAACTTCACGGGTCAGCGGTTTACCGTGCTCTTTTTCGTTGTTGCGCGTCATCCATAAAGACAACGCTTTCAGGGAATCCGGCGTGAATTCATCACAACGCGCGGTAATTTCTTCCGGTTTCATCCAGCGGACAGAGTCGATCTCTTCTTCCTGCAGGGCAAACGGACCGTGGGATACGCAACTGAACAGCGCGCCCCATACGCGGCATTTATTCTCTTCCTCGAAATAGAACTGACCGTGCTCGGCAAACGGCACACCGGCAATGCCCAGTTCTTCTTCCGCTTCTCGGCGGGCAGAGTCCAGAATATTTTCGCCGCTTTGCACCACACCACCGGCGGTGGCATCCAGCCAGCCCGGATAGAAGTCTTTGGTTTCAGTCCTGCGCTGAACCAAAATATTCCCCATTCCGTCATGAACCACAATGTAGCTGGCACGGTGACGCAGGACCTGAGCGCGCATTTGTTGTCGGCTGGCCTGGGCAATGACCTCGTTGTCTTCGTTGACGATATCAACCCACTCATCCGTACTGATGTTTTGCTCTTGTTCTGACATCCGCTGGAACCTTCTCTTTTAAGCGCTGGTCTGTGCGCAATAAGTCTGTGCGCTGTGATTTTGCAACACGTCGGTAATGTCCCGAGATTCTATCTGGGTCTGCAGGGTGGCTTCAATAGCTATGGATGCGCTCTCGCAACGTAAAAGCTATGTCACCCCGCAAAGTTCGCCATCAGACAACTCTGACATAGGCCGCTCTTCATCTGCATTATGATACCCTATTACTTCAGATAAGAAGCTTGTGATTACCAATTCCACATTGGCGCATCCCGCCCCGCACGTCGCGGAAAGTGATTAAAACAACGCAGGAGGCAATATGATCGATCTTTATTACGCACCAACACCTAACGGCCATAAAATTTCTCTTTTTCTTGAAGAGAGTGGTCTGCAATACCGGCTTCACCGCATTGATATCAGCGCCGGGGAGCAGTTCAAACCTGAATTCCTTGCCATCTCACCCAACAATAAAATCCCGGCCATTGTTGACAGTCAGCCCGTTGATGGCGGCGCGCCGGTCAGTGTTTTTGAGTCTGGCGCAATTTTGCAATATCTGGCAGAAAAAACCGGCAAATTCCTCAGTAAAGAGTTGCGTGAGCGTACCCTCACGCTGGAATGGCTGACATGGCAGGTGGCCGGATTTGGTCCGATGCTGGGTCAGAATCATCATTTTACTCATTACGCCCCGCAACCAGTGCCTTACGCCATTGAGCGTTTCCTGCAGGAAACCCAGCGTCTGTATGGCGTTTTGAACCGGCAGTTAGAGAAAAACGCCTATATTGCCGGTGACCAGTACAGTATTGCCGATATGGCCACGTATCCGTGGGTGGTAGCGCATGAACGCCAGCGTATTGATCTGGCGGAATACCCTGCCGTGCGCAACTGGTTTGAACGGGTGAAAAGCCGTCCCGCCACACAGAAAGCTTATGCCTTAGCGCAGGCGCAGTAAGCCCTTCCGTCTCCGGTTCCTGCCGGAGGCGTTCACCCTCCCCTTAGAACGAAAATGCTTAATTGTGCTCCATATCGCGAGTTAATGGCGGCGACTCAACTATGATGAAAGACAGTTCATCCGCGTATTCAGACAGTTAAGGATCACGTTATGAAGATCTTGATTACCGGCGCGACCGGCCTGATTGGCCGCAAACTGACCGAACAACTTCTCAGTCACTCTCATCATATTACCGCGCTGAGCCGCGCCCCGGAACGCGCGGCAAAATTACTCGGCCCCGCGGTTCAGATTTGGGAAACGCTGACAGGCAAAACCACGCTGGACGGTTTTGATGCCGTGATTAATCTGGCGGGTGAGCCGATTGCCGATAAACGCTGGACGAAAGATCAGAAAGCGTTGCTGTGTGAAAGCCGCTGGCAGCTGACGGAGAAACTGGCGACGCTGATAAATGCCAGCCAAACGCCGCCTTCAGTGTTTATTTCCGGTTCGGCAGTAGGATATTACGGCGATCAGGGGCAGGCGCTGGTGCCAGAAGACGAGCCGCCTGACAAGCAATTTACCTGGCAGCTCTGCGCCCGCTGGGAAGCGCTGGCGATGACAGCCCAAAGCCCGCAGACCCGGGTTTGTCTGCTGAGAACCGGTATCGTTCTGGCTAAAAAAGGCGGCGCGCTGGCAAAAATGGTTCTGCCCTACCGCGCCGGTCTCGGCGGCCCGCTGGGTGATGGTCAGCAATACATGCCGTGGATCCATATTGACGACATGATTGACGGGATTTTATTCCTGCTCGCTCACGAGACACTTTCCGGCCCGTTCAATATGGTGTCGCCTTATCCGGCCCGTAACGAACAATTCAGCGCCCTGCTGGGTGAAGTGCTGCACCGCCCGGCCTTTATGCGTGCGCCCGCGCCGGTGGTGCGGTTACTGATGGGGGAATCCGCCGTACTGGTGCTCGGCGGACAACGCGCCGTCCCGCGCAGGCTGGAAGCGGCAGGGTTTATTTTTAAGCATCAGGAATTGAAAGAAGCGCTGGAGGATGTGTTGGGATGAAGGGTCTTAAAGGGCTAACACCATTACTAATGCACACCTCAACTTCTTGATTTTCCTTTGATACCCCACCCCAGCCCTCCCCTTCGCAGGGGAGGGAGCAGATCCGCGCTTTTACTCCTGCCCCTGCGAAGATGGAGCAGATCCGCGCTTTTACTCCTGCCCCTGCGAAGGTGGAGCAGATCGGCGCTTTTACTCCTCCCCCTGCGAAGGGGGAGGCTGGGAGGGGGTTTTAAGGACTAACACCGTTACTCATGTACGCTTCAAATTTTTGATTTTTCTTTACTATCCCAGCCCTTCCTTTCGCTGGGAAGGGAGTTAACTGAACTAGCCGCTTTTACTCCTTCACATCCACCTGATAAAAAACATGTTTCCCAAACGGATCCACTTCATATCCCGTCACTTCCTTACGAACCGGTTCGAAGATCGTCGAATGAGCGATCATCACCGCCGGTGCCTGATCGTGCATCATCTGCTGGGCCTGCTCGTAGAGTGCGACACGTTTGGCATGATCGGTGGTTTCTTTCGCTTCGGTAATCAGATTGTCGAACGGTGCGTAACACCATTTGGCGGAGTTCGACCCGCCCTTCGCGGCGTTACAGGTAAACAGCGGGCCGAAGAAGTTATCCGGGTCACCGTTCGCGGTCGTCCAGCCCATTAATGCTGCCATGTGCTCGCCGTTACGGATACGGGTCTGGTATTCGCCCCATTCGTAGCTGACGATATGCGCTTTCACGCCGATTTTCGCCCAGTCCGCCTGGATCATCTCCGCCATGCGACGGGCGTTCGGGTTATAGGGACGCTGAACCGGCATCGCCCACAAATCAATATCAAAACCGTTCGGCATTCCCGCTTCGGCCAGCAAGGCTTTGGCTTTCTCAGGCGAATAATCGTAATCCACCAGCTTGTCGTTGTAGCTCCAGACGCCGGTCGGCAGCAGCGTTTTGGCGACGGTGCCCGTGCCGTGGAATACCGCTTCGATGATTTGCGGTTTGTTGATGGCCATGGTCAGCGCCTGACGCACTTTCACATTATTCAGCGGCGCTTTCTGCGTGTTGAACGAAAGGAAACCGGTGTTCAGGCCCGCCTTGCTCATCAGGTTGATGTCTTTATTGGCGCGCATACGCTCAAGGTCAGCCGGGTTCGGGAACGGCATCACCTGACACTCGTTTTTCTCGAGTTTTGCAAGACGCATTGAGGCATCCGGCGTGATGGTGTACACCAGACGGTCAATTTTAGATTTGCCCTGCCAGTATTCCGGGAACGCTTTATACAGCAGACGGGTGTCTTTCTGGTATTGAACCAGTTCAAACGGACCGGTGCCGACCGGGACCTGATCGAGTTTCTCGGGGGTACCGGCTTTGAGCATCTGATCCGCATATTCCGCCGACAGGATTGACGCAAAATACCACGCCAGATCGGCGACAAACGGCGCTTCAGGGCGGGTCAGATTGAAGCGAACAGTGTAGTCATCCACCTTATCAATGCTGCCGATCAGATCGCCCATTTTCAGGCTGTCAAAGTTCAGATACGTGCCGCCGGAAATTTTATGATAAGGATTATTTTCGTCTTTCTGACGCATGAACGAAAAGATCACGTCATCGGCGTTAAAATCACGGGTCGGTTTGAACAACTTATTACTCTGGAATTTCACGCCTTTTCGCAGGTGGAAGGTATAGGTTTTACCGTCCGCGCTGACGTCCCAGCTTTCCGCCAGGCTTGGCACCAGTTCGGTGGTGCCGATTTTGAAATCCACCAGACGGTTATAAATCGGCGCGGCGCTCGCATCTACCGAGGTGCCCGAGGTATACAGTTGCGGGTTGAATTGCTCAGGCGAGCCTTCGGAGCAGTAAACCAGCGTTTTCGCAGAAACGCCGCCGGTGATCGCCAATGCCAGTAAACCTGTGCTTATTTTTAAAATGTTGTGTTTCATTCTTTTCCCTATTTTCCCTGTCCGGAGAGTGTTTAGATCTTCTTCATCGTGGAACATAAAGCAAAAACAGATTAACATCTGGATAACACGTAGTAATACTTTGTTATATATGAAAATCTTATAACAAGGAACCCTATTTGCGCACATTCAGAGGTCAAGATGTCGACAACAATCGCAACACAGCTTACCGAACGTTTCTACCGCTATCTCTCCGTGACATCACAAAGTGATGCCAGCGCGACCACCCTGCCCAGCACGCCGGGCCAGCATGATATGGCACGCTTGCTGGCGGAAGAACTGCATCAGCTGGGTCTGGAAAACATTCAGATCGACGAACATGCGACCGTAACGGCAGTAAAATCCGGCACCAAAAAAGGCGGCCCGCGCATCGGTTTCATCACGCATATTGATACGGTGGATGTCGGCCTGCGCCCGGATATTCATCCGCAAACATTGCGTTTTACCGGTGAGGATGTGTGCCTCAACAGGGAACAGGATATCTGGCTGCGCCCTGCTGAACGCCCGGAAATTCTGCCGTACAAAGGCGAAGACATTATTTTCAGCGACGGCACCAGCGTGCTGGGTGCCGATAACAAAGCGGCCGTCACCGTGGTGATGACGCTGCTGGAAAACCTGACGGCAGAGCAGGAATATGGCGATATCGTGGTGGCGTTTGTGCCTGACGAAGAAATCGGCCTGCGTGGTGCCAAGGCGCTGGATCTGGCGCGCTTTGATGTGGATTTCGCCTATACCATCGACTGCTGCGAACTGGGCGAAGTGGTGTATGAAAACTTCAACGCGGCAGCGGCAGAGATTACCTTTACCGGCGTGACAGCGCACCCGATGTCAGCAAAAGGCGTACTGGTGAATCCGTTGCTGATGGCACAGGATTTCATCAGCCATTTTGATCGCGCAGAAACCCCTGAAAATACCGAAGGCCGTGAAGGTTATGTCTGGTTTAACGGCATGAGCGCGTCCCAGCAAGGGGCCGAACTGAAAGCCTCAATCCGTGATTTCGACAGCGCCAGTTTTGCCGCCCGTAAGCAGAAAATTCAGGATGTCGCGAAAGAGATTGCCGCGCAGTATCCGACGGCGAAAGTCTCGGTTGAGATCAGCGACACCTACAGCAATATCAGCAGCGCCATCGGTGAAGACCGCCGGGCGATTGACCTGATCTTTGCCGGATTGAAAGAGATTGGCGTGGAGCCGAAAGTGATCCCGATGCGCGGCGGCACCGACGGAGCCGCATTGTCAGCCAAAGGTTTGCTGACGCCGAACTACTTCACCGGCGCGCACAATTTCCATTCGAAATTCGAATTCCTGCCGGTGAATTCGTTTGTGAAATCCTACGAACTGACCCTTCAGTTGTGCCTGCTGGCCGCGAAAGGTTGATTTGCTTTAAACCTTCCCCTCGTGAGAGGGGAAGGAGCACGGATATCACTTCAATGCACCTGACAGGAACTGCTGCAGGCGCGCACTTTTCGGGCTGCCGAAGACTTCAGACGGATCGCCCTGCTCTTCAATCACCCCCTGATGCAGGAAAATGACGTGGCTGGAGACGTGACGGGCAAACTCCATCTCGTGCGTCACCACCACCATGGTTTTTCCTTCTTCCGCCAGCTTTTGCATGATGCGCAACACTTCGCCCACCAGTTCAGGATCGAGCGCGGAAGTTGGCTCGTCAAACAGCAGCACTTCCGGTTCCATCGCCAGCGCACGGGCAATAGATACGCGCTGTTGCTGGCCGCCGGATAAGTTCACCGGATATTTGCCTTGCGCACGGGCGTCGATACCCACTTTATCGAGGTACTTTACCGCGCGTTCCCGCGCTTCTGCCTTGCTCAGCCCCAGCACCTGTACCGGCGCTTCCATGACGTTTTCCAGCACCGTCATGTGGCTCCACAGGTTGAAATGCTGAAATACCATCGTCAGTTTGGTGCGCAGCAGTTGCAGCTGTTTTTTATCAAACACTTTCAGCTGACCGTCGGTATCGCGCACCATACGGATATCCTGATTATTCACGCTGATCGAGCCTTCGCTTGGCTTTTCAAGGAAGTTAATGCAGCGCAGGAAGGTACTTTTCCCGGAACCGGATGAACCGATAATACTGATCACATCTCCCGCATTGGCAGACAATGAAACGCCTTTCAGCACTTCGTGGTCGCCATAGCGTTTGTGGAGATCGAGAACCGCTAATTTGTTTTCTGGCATAAAGTTATTCCGCAAAAATAATTCTTATTAATGAGCTTGAGGCTTTACGTGAGCCAGCCAGCGTTTTTCCGCCTTGCGGAACAGCCCGATCAGGACAAAAGAAACACAAAGATAAATCACTGCTGCAATCCCGAAAGCATAAAACGGCTGATACGTCGCCGAGTTGATGTCGCGGGCAATTTTCAGCACGTCCGGCACCGTGGCGGTAAACGCCAGCGCGGTGGAGTGCAACATCAGAATGACTTCATTACTGTACGCAGGCAGCGCCGTGCGCAATGCCGACGGCAAAATAATGCAGGTATACAATTTAAATCGTGAGAACCCGTACGCATTGGCCGCTTCAATTTCGCCGTGCGGAACAGAACGGATGGCACCGGCAAATATTTCGGTGGTGTAGGCGCAGGTATTCAGCGTCAGCGCCAAAATCGTACAGTTCAGCCCGCTGCGGAAAAAGGCATTGAGGAAGTCGGTGCCACGCACGATTTCCAGGCTGTACATCCCCGAATAAAACACCAGCAACTGGACATACAGCGGCGTTCCGCGGAAAACGTAGGTATACAGCCAGATCGGATAACGCAGGAATTTGTTGGCAGACACGCGCCCCACCGCCATCGGCACCGCCAGTAATCCGCCTATCACGACGGAGCTGATCAGTAACCACAGGGTGATCGCCAGACCCGTGAAACGGTAGCCGTCGCTGTAGAGCAGGGACATACCGTACTGTTGTAAAATTTCGATCATAGATCAGCCCTCTTCACACCCAGCGAATAACGGCGATCAAGCCACACCAGCACGCCGTTCGACAGCGTGGTGAAAATCAGATAAACCACCCCCGCCACAATCGCGAAATAGAATGGCTGATACGTGCCTTTCCCGGCCAGTTGCGTGGCTTTCACCACGTCATTCAGGCCCAGCAAGGACACCAGCGCGGTGGCTTTGAGGATAACCTGCCAGTTGTTGGCAATGCCCGGCAGCGCAAAACGCATCATGGCCGGAAATAAAATACGACGGAAAATTTGTGAACCGCTGAAACCGTAGGCTGTTGCGGCTTCGATCTGTCCGCGCGGCACCGCCATAAATGCGCCACGAAACGTCTCGGTGAAATAGGCGCCATAGATAAAGCCCAGCGTGATAATACCGGCGCTCATCGGGTCGATATCAATTTGTGTCATGCCCAGTGATTCTGTGACGCTGTTAAGTGCAATCTGCAACCCGTAGAAAATCAATAACATCAATACCAGATCAGGTACGCCGCGGATAAGCGTGGTGTAGCAACCAAATAAACCAGACACGATCCGGTTCTTTGACAGTTTCCCGCCCGCGCCGATTAACCCTATCACCAGCGCCAGAATGACTGACGAAATCGCCAGCTCCAGTGTCACTAACGTGCCCTGGATGATTACCTGGGAATACCCATACAGCATGGTTTTTTCCTGTCTTTAGTGGATCCCTGCGCAGGCAAAACGGCAGCCTGCGTCAGAACCGCAGGGAGCGGCGTACCGCCCCCTTTGGCACATCTCACGGGGCAAATCAGCCGCCGTAAACATCAAAATCGAAGTATTTTTTCGCCAGTTTGTCGTAGGTACCGTCTTTACGCATGCTGTCAAACGCCTTGTTCAGCGCGTCTTTCAGGTCAGTATCGGTCTTACGCAGCCCCATGCCGGTGCCCACGCCGAAGAATTTGTCGTCTTTAACGGACGGACCGGCGAACGCGTAATCTTTACCGGCAGATTGTTTCAGGAAGCCTTCGCTGCCTGCCACTTCATCCTGGAATGCCGCGTCAAGACGACCGGAAGCCAGATCCGCATAAATCAGATCCTGGTTCTGGTAAGCCACCACGTTGATGCCTTTTGGCTGCCACATTGCATTGGCATAAGCTTCCTGCGTGGAACCCTGCAGAACACCGACGTTTTTGCCTTTCAGCGCGTCCAGCGTTGGCAGCACTTTTGACCCTTTTGGTGCGATCAGACGGGCGTTGGCCGCATACAGTTTTTCAGTGAAATCAATTTCCTGCTGACGTTTCTCAGTGATGGATAACGAGGAAATTATCGCATCAATTTTCTTGGCTTTCAGGGAAGGGATCAGGGCATCGAAATCACTTTCGACGTAGGTGCATTTTATTTCTGCACGTTTACACATCTCGTTAGCCAGGTCGATATCAAAACCTACCAGCTTGCCGCTGGAGTCCTTTGATTCAAATGGGGCGTAAGTCGGATCAGTACCGATATTAATTGCTTTAGGCGCGGCAGCAAATGCACTACCTGCACTGGCTAAGACCAGAACCAGCGGAAGAACCTTGAACAACTTTTTCATACATTAGCCTCAGTGATTATTCATCTGTTGTGGTTGTGTGTGCGTGAATGAACGTCTTTTTATAGTTTGCTGAACGATGCAAATGGCTTTTTGCCAGGTTTTCTCATGCACTTTTCGTGCCGCTTCTCTGCACAGCGATTTTGCGCCGTGAGAGTGTGAAAACCGGTCAAAAAAGCATCGGGATAATGAAAGTTTTCAAAGGTCTGAAGGAAGAATAGCTGAAGGCGTGGTGAACACTGCACCTCAATGAATCAAATTGTGATCATTGTTGGTGCAATGTAACTGAAGTGCGCGAAATGAGTGCGTATTGAGACTGGAAAGATCAGTGACTGCCCTGCCATCGAACAAATAAGTCTTCCGGCAGCTCGATATCAAACTGATCGATCACCCGGTTTACCGTCTGATCGATAATATCTTCGACCGAGGCCGGACGATGATAAAACGCCGGAACCGGGGGCATAATCACAGCACCCAGTTCGGCGGCCTGGGTCATCAGCCGTAAATGGCCGAGGTGCAGCGGGGTTTCACGCACGCACAACACCAGACGGCGACGTTCTTTCAGCACCACGTCAGCGGCGCGGGTCAGTAAACCGTCGGTATAACTGTTCACAATGCCGGAAAGTGTTTTGACCGAACACGGCAGGATCACCATACCGGCGGTTTTAAAGGAACCGGAAGAAATACTGGCGGCAATATCGCGGGAATCATGCACCACATCTGCCAGCGCCTGCACATCGCGCAGGGAAAGATCGGTTTCCAGTGTCAGCGTCTGGCGGGCGGCATTGCTCATCACCAGATGGGTTTCGATATCAGGTACACTCTGCAAAACCTGCAAAAGTCTGACACCATAAATTGCGCCGCTGGCGCCGGAAATACCGACGATAAGTCGTTTCATAAACACTGCCTTAAAATGAACCCGGATCCGTTTCAGCCAATACTGACATAAATTCAGGCATAAAAAAACGCGCCCGCCCGGTGGTGACCGGAGGGGCGCGCCTTAACGGATGTCAGTAACGGGCGAATCAGCCTTCGTTGTGCATCTCGAGATTTTCAGCTTCCTGCTGACCACGTAACGCCTGAGCGTCATCGTTGCGCAGGGCTTCAAGGTATTCCAGATAGTTCTGGTCAACGTCTTTGGTGACGTAAACACCGTCGAAGACTGAACATTCGAATTTCTCGATATCCATATTATCTTCTTTCACTGCGGCGATCAGGTCGCTCAGATCCTGGAAGATTAAGGCATCAGCACCGATCATCTGATTGATTTCGCTGACTTCACGGCCATGCGCAATCAGTTCGTTGGCGCTTGGCATATCGATTCCGTACACATTCGGGAAACGGATTTCCGGTGCCGCTGACGCCAGATAAACACGTCGTGCCCCGGCTTCACGCGCCATCTCAACAATCTGCTGAGAGGTGGTGCCGCGCACGATGGAGTCATCCACCAGCAACACGTTTTTATCACGGAATTCAGCACGGTTGGCGTTCAGTTTACGGCGTACAGATTTACGACGTTCCTGCTGCCCCGGCATGATAAAGGTACGGCCAACATAACGGTTTTTCACAAACCCCTGACGGTACGGTTTATCCAGAATACGGGCGATTTCCAGCGCGATATCGCAGGAGGTTTCCGGGATCGGAATGACCACGTCGATATCCATGTCTTCCCATTCACGGGCAATTTTCGCGCCCAGCTTTTCACCCATACGGACACGGGCGCTGTAGACGGAAATTTTGTCGATGAAGGAATCCGGACGTGCGAAATAGACGTATTCGAACAGGCACGGATTGTACTGCGGGTTCTCCGCACACATGCGGGTGAACAGCTGACCTTTTTCGGTGATGTACACCGCTTCGCCCGGCGCAACGTCACGCAGGAACTCAAAGCCCAGCGTATCAAGCGCCACGCTCTCAGAAGCCACCATGTACTCGTTACGGCCATCTTCCAGCGTACGTTTACCGATGACCAGCGGACGGATACCGTGCGGGTCACGGAACGCCAGCATGCCGTGACCGATAATCATCGCCACACACGCATAGGCACCGCGAATTTTCAGGTTCACCGCCGCCACTGCCGCGAAAATGTTGTCTGCTTCCAGCGGGTAGTGCTGGAAACGATCCAGTTCACTCGCCAGGATATTCAGCAGGATCTCAGAATCGGACGTCGTGTTCACATGACGGCGCTGGCCTTCGAACAGGTTACTTCTCAATTCGTGAGCATTGGTCAGGTTACCGTTATGAGCAAGGGTGATGCCGAACGGAGAGTTGACGTAGAAAGGTTGAGCTTCTGAAGCGCTGGAACTGCCAGCCGTTGGGTAGCGCACATGGCCAATACCCATGTTGCCCTGTAAGCGTTGCATATGGCGGGCTTCGAAAACATCCTTCACCAGGCCATTCGCTTTACGTAAACGGAAGTTATTATTCGCGTCGATGGTGGTGATGCCTGCAGCATCCTGACCGCGGTGTTGTAACACCGTTAACGCGTCATAAATCGACTGGTTTACCGGCATGAAACCGGCGATACCGACAATACCGCACATGTTGTCTTTTCCTCTTCAGCGCTGCCAAAACTAAATATGTTTGGGCAAGAAACTCGACGTGCTCTGCAGGTAGTCAAAGAACCACCTGATGATATAACTGAACTGTGGGATCAACTGGGATTGCTTCCAGTCTTCGCTTTGTGAAAAACCGGTAAAAGTATCGAGGAAGAACAGCATCGCGGAGACGATTAACACCCCGCGCAGTGCGCCAAAGCACACACCTAACACCCTGTCAGTGCCGGACAACCCGGTTCTTTCAACCAGTGAACCAATCACATAGTTGACAATTGCACCTACGATCAACGTCGCGATGAACAAGATGGCAATTGCGATCCCGTTTCGAACTAACTCATCTTCGAAACGTGTGAAGTAGATGGCGAGGTAAGGGTAATAATGGCTGGCAACGAAAAAGGCACAAGCCCAGGTTACCAGCGATAAAGCCTCACGGACAAAACCACGGATTAAACTGACTAAAGCAGAAAATCCGATAACCGCAATGATGACGTAATCAATCCAGACCATTAACTATTCCAGTGTCTAATCCAGTCACGTCTGCCCCGGCATCCAGTTCGCGGCGAATTCTAACAGAAAAAGAAAACGTTTGCGTAGGGGAAATCTGCCGGTCAGACAAATTAATAATAGCGATTAAAAAAACCTCAATCGCAGCATAAACCTATAAAAATCCAGCCAGAGGATCTTATAGAAAAAGGGCACAAATCGCTTGTGCCCTCCGTGGTATTTTTTATGTATTTATCAACTCCCGCCCCTGCGAAAGGAGGGGTTGGGGTGGGGTATTAAGGGCAACTCTGAATCTGGCGTTGCCTGCTAAACCCCCTCCCAGCCTCCCCCTTCGCAGGGGGAGGAGCGAAGAACTCGATCGGCTCCCTCCCCGCCACTCCCTTCGCAGGGAGAGGAGCAAAGAACTCGATCGGCTCCCTCCCCTGCGAAGGGGAGGGTTGGGGTGGGGTATTAATGGCAACTCTGAATCTGGCGTTGCCTGCTAAACCCCCTCCCAGCCTCCCCCTTCCCAGGGGAAGGAGCAAAGTCAGTGTGCAGAATATGCGCGAACCTGCCCGCCTAATCCACTCAGCTGTTGCAGTTGCGGCAATGAGGCTTCGAGTTTCTGCTTCGAGGCATCCGGGCCGACGTACAGGCGCGTGATCTGCCCCTGAACCGGTGTGGCCGGAACGGTGTAAGCACGGAAACCTGACAGGCGCAGATTCGCTACAATTTCATTGGCTTTAGCGGCATTTTTCAATGCGCCAAGCTGAACCACATAAGACTGCCCCGCCGGTGCTTTTTCTTCCGGTGCAGGTTTCGGCTGTTCAACCGGTTTAGGTTGTTCGGCAACTGCCTTCGGTTGTTCGACCGGTTTCGGCTGCTCCACAGGCTTCGGTTTCACCGTGGGCTTAGCTTCCACCATCGGTTTAGGTTCAATCGTTTTTGGCTTCTGCGGCGCAGGTTTGACCGGCGCGGTCTGTACCGGTTTTTTCTGCTCAGGCAGTGTGGTGGCCGGCGGAGCTTCTATGGTGGTGTTGCCGGGTGCCACATTGCCCTGATTCGCAGCATTGGTATTGTTGGCTGAACTCTCCGTGTCCGGTTCGCCGTTCATGGCCTGATCGGCACCTTCCGGCGGCTGAGCAGGCAAAGATTGCGTGACCGGTGGCACCGAGTCCTGTTCTTCAACATCACCTGGTTTTGGCACCAATGGAATAGACGCAAATTCGTCTTCGTAATGCTTTTTCTTGCCGTCGAGTAAACCGGGCAAAATGATGACGCCCAGCGCCACCAGAATGACCGTCCCGACCAGACGATTTTGAAACTTACTTGCCACTGGTTTTCCCCGTGTCTAAAGCATCCATTACGTGAGCTACGGTATGGAACGAGCCGCAGACAATCACAATATCCTGAGGAGCCGCCTCCTGCATAGCCTGTTTCCAGGCAGACTCCACATCATCAAACTGGTGCGCCTGCGGCAGATGCGTCGTCAGTTCTTCGACACTGGCCCCGCGCGGGCCTTCCAGCGGCGCGCAATACCATTCATCCACCTGCGGCGACAGGCAAGCCAGCGTACCGGCAATATCTTTGTCTTTCAACATTCCGACGACGGCGCGAACTTTGCCGCCATTTCGCGGCTGTTCTGCCAGACGTCCGGCCAGATACGCTGCCGCATGCGGGTTATGCGCGACATCCAGGATCAGGCGTGGCGATTCACTCACCGTCTGGAAACGTCCAGGCAACGCCGCGCGCTGTAAACCACTGCGCAACGCGGCTTCAGGAACAGCCAGTGCGGAATAATGCAGGGCAGCCAGCGCGGTCGCCGCATTGGCCAGCGGCACATTCGGCAACGGTAAACCTTCCAGCACGTTCACCTCGTTGCCCTGTTCCAGCGCCGCCCAGCGCCACTGTCCGGCATCGGCAGAAAAATGCCAGTTCACATCACGGCGATGTAAATCAGCGTGTTTTTCCTGCGCAACGGCGGCAATGGATTGCGGCATATCAGGCTCACCGACCACGGCCGGTTTACCGCCACGGAAAATACCGGCTTTTTCGCGGCCAATGCTTTCGCGATCCGAACCCAGCCAGTCGGTATGATCGAGCGCAATACTGGTGACCACGGCGACACTGGCATCGACGATATTGGTCGCGTCCAGACGTCCACCCAGCCCGACTTCGAGGATCACCACATCCAGCTTCGCCTGTTTGAACAGGTGCAACGCCGACAATGTGCCGTACTCGAAATAGGTCAGCGAGATATCACCACGACCGGCTTCCAGCACCGCGAAGGATTCACAGTGCGCGGATCCCGGCAGCTCTTCACCCTGAATGCGCACCCGTTCGGTGTAGCGCACCAGATGCGGGGAACTGTAAACGCCAACGCGGTATCCGGCCGCCATCAGGATGGACTCCAGCGTGGCGCAGGTGGTGCCCTTGCCATTGGTTCCGGCGACGGTAAACACAAACGGTGCTGGCGTCAGCAAATCGAGTTTCGCGGCAACCGCTTTCACGCGGTCGAGGCCCAGTTCAATGGCCTGAGAATGGAGATGTTCGAGATAATAAAGCCACGTGGCCAAAGGCGACGTGGCTTGGGGGATAAGTTGATTTTGCATGAGTCCCGTTCAACCTTGTCAGGTTCACTTCGACACTACATCACCAGACTGTGACAGCAGGCAATGCCCTCTTTGTCAGATCTCACCAACAGAGTAAAAGCACGGGCTGCCTGTTTTGCAGAAAAACAGTGTGGGCGGCACAACAACCGATGGCCGCCCCAATTACTGACCGGCGTTTACCCTGTCTGATCAGGCATCCTGGTTGTCAGCGGCAGAACCGTTGACAGCAACATGGACGTCAGCCACATTCGGCTCCGGTTGCCCGGTCAGTTTTGCCAGTACGCTGCCCAGTTTGGCACGCATATCCGGACGACGTACGATCATATCAATCGCACCTTTTTCGATCAGGAACTCACTGCGCTGGAAGCCCGGCGGCAGTTTCTCGCGCACGGTTTGCTCGATAACGCGTGGACCGGCAAAACCGATCAGCGCTTTCGGCTCAGCGACGTTGATGTCGCCCAGCATCGCCAGACTGGCAGAAACACCGCCCATGGTCGGGTCAGTCAGCACAGAAATGTACGGCAGGCCGCGTTCCTGTAATTTCGCCAGTGCAGCACTGGTTTTCGCCATCTGCATCAGCGACATCAGCGCTTCCTGCATACGGGCACCGCCACTGGCAGAGAAACACACCAGCGGACAGTTATCTTCCAGCGCCTGCTCAACGGCACGCACAAAACGCGCACCCACCACGGACGCCATTGAACCGCCCATGAAGGCAAATTCAAATGAAGCCACCACGATTGGCATGCCGAACAGCGTGCCTTTCATGACGACCATCGCGTCTTTTTCGTTGGTTTCTTTTTGTGCCGCAACCAGACGATCTTTGTATTTCTTGGAATCTTTAAACTTCAGAACATCTTTAGGCTCAAGCTCGCTGCCTAATTCAACCTCACTGCCCTCGTCCATGAAAGTGGCCAGACGCATACGCGCGGTAAGACGCATATGGTGGTCGCACTTAGGGCACACCATGAGGTTGCGCTCAAGCTCGGCGCGGTAAAGTACCTGCCCGCAGCTGTCGCATTTAGTCCAGACGCCCTCAGGAATACTTGCCTTACGGGTTTGCGAGTCGGTGCTCTTACTAAGAATTCGTTCAATCCAGCTCATCGATAACCTTTCTGTTTGAACCCGGCCGAAGCCAGTCCGCTGTTCATGCTGTAACAAGTCCCCTGAAACCTACCCAAAATCACCTGTGCGCGGCATGATAAAAAACCTCACACACCGCGTCACAGAAGGGTTGTTCGCAGGAACAGACCATAAATTGTCGCTCATTAAACCATAACGGCCAGACACTGTGGATAAAAAACTGGTCTTACCCTCGGGTTTAATGCCTTAAATTTTAACGCGCTTGCGTAAAAAAACGTCAGGGATTACTCCTGCTGACGCTTTTCTTTTGCGGCTGCGCGTTTGTGCCGCCAGATTTCAACCACCCCCGGCAGGATGGAAACCACAATGATTGCCACGATCAGTAATTTCAGATTTTCCTGAACAATCGGCAGATCGCCGAAAAGGTAGCCAGCATAGGTAAATAACAGCACCCAAACCAGCGCCCCAATCACGTTATAGGCCGCAAAATGGCGGTAAGACATATGCCCCATACCGGCCACGAACGGCGCAAACGTGCGGACGATCGGCACGAAGCGCGCAAGAATAATCGTTTTGCCGCCATGTTTCTCGTAAAACTTATGCGTCTTGTCTAAATAACTGCGACGGAAAATCTTTGAGTCCGGATTACTGAACAGTCGTTCACCAAACACCCGTCCGATAGTGTAGTTCACCGCATCCCCGAGGATCGCCGCGACAGCCATCAGCAATGCCATCAGATGGACATTCATATCGTTGCCCGGCAACGCCGCCAGCGCACCTGCCACGAACAATAAGGAATCGCCCGGCAGGAAAGGTGTCACCACCAGACCGGTTTCGCAGAACAAAATCAGGAACAAAATCCCGTAAACCCAGACGCCATACTGTGCAACCAGTTCCGCCAGATGCACATCAATATGCAGAATGAAATCTATGACAAAGTGAATAAAGCCCATCAGTTCCTCCACCTCTTCCTGGTCAAAAAACGCCGTTGTGAATAAACGTTAATGCAACAATCGCTAAAAATGTCCCTTAATCTTCCAGGAACAGTGGCCCCATATTTACCTGAGGTAATGAAAATTTTTCCGGATAATCAACCGAGACCAGATACAACCCCTCCGGTTTCCCGGTAGCGGCGGCAAGGTTACGATCTTTCGCTGCCAGCAGGTCGCCCATCCAGCTCACCGGCTGATTGCCCGCGCCGATTTCCACCAGGCTGCCGACAATATTGCGCACCATGTGATGAACAAAAGCGTTAGCTTTGATATCGACCACCACATAGTTGCCGTGACGGCTGACATTCAAATGCATCACGTAGCGCCACGGCGTGCGCGACTGGCACTGCGATGCGCGAAAAGAGGTAAAGTCGTTCTCCCCCAGCAACGCCTGACCGGCAAGCTGCATTTTCTCCACATCGAGCGGCATATGAACGTGGGTCACGCCGGTATGCAAAATCGCTGAGCGGTAACGGTTGTTATAAATAACGTAACGGTAGCGGCGGGCGGTGGCGCTGAAACGGGCGTGGAAATCTTCCGCCACGTTCGCGCACCAGCGCACGGCAATATTTTTCGGCAGATGGGTATTCACCCCCATCGTCCACGCCGCATCTTTACGCAGCACCGGCGTATCAAAGTGCACCACCTGTCCGGTCGCGCTGACACCGGCATCCGTACGACCGGCGCAGAACACCACGATCGGCGTATTCGCGACACGGCTCAGCGCCTTTTCCAGACATTCCTGCACGCTGGCGACGCCCTGCTGACGCTGCCAGCCAAAGTAGGCACTGCCGTCATATTCCACGCCTAACGCCACACGCCCGGCAACCGGTGCCGCGCTGATGTCAGCGATCACATCTTCGGACATAATCAGTACCAGTACTCGTTAATCAGCTTCTCTGCGGTTTCCACCGCCATCAGGGCACCGCCGAAACGCACATTGTCGGCCACTGACCAGAATTGCAGTAACTCAGGAATGCCGTAGTCATTACGGATACAACCGATGCTCAGGTTGGCATTGCCGGACGCATCGCTGACCTGCGTCGGGAAATCATCTTCATCGCTGAGATTAATGTCATCAATTTGTTCCAGTTCGGTGCGCGCTTCATCGGCAGACAGCGGGCGCAAGCCTTCCAGATGCACCACCTGCGCGTGACCGTAGAACACCGGCGACTGCACGCAGCTGACCGAAATCGGCAGGCCATCGTCCTGCAACACTTTGCGCACCTGATCCACCAGCCGGCGTTCCTGACGCACACTGCCCTCTTCATCACTGACCAGCGGTAACAGGTTGAATGCCAGTTGTTTGCTGAAAATACCTTCTTCTGCCGGAATGCCGTTCAGCAGGCGGGCACTTTGTCCGGCCAGATCGTCAACGGCCGCTTTACCCAGCGCCGAAACGGACAGCAGCGACGTGACGTGCAGACGGGACAAACCGGCCTGTTCGGTCAGCGGTTTGATGGCCGTCAGCAACTGACTGGTCAGGCTGTCGGCCACAGCCACGATATTACGGTTGCGGTAATGAGACAGCGCGTCAGGGTTCACGCCCGGCACCACCAGAGGAATGTCATGCTCAAGGGAGAACAGGCCGCTGCTGTCGATCACCAGACAACCCTGATTTGCCGCTTCTTCGGCATACAACGCTGAAGCCTCAGAGCCTGCGACAAAGAACGCCAGCTGAACCTGCGACCAGTCAAATTCAGACGCCTGCTGCACGCGCAGGCTTTTACCGTTAAAACGCACGGTCTGACCGGCGCTGCGTTCACTGGCCAGCGGGAAGAGCTCACCAACGGGGAACTGACGATCAGCCAATAATTCCAGTAACGCATCACCGACTGCGCCCGTTGCGCCAAGCAGCGCAATATTCCAGCCATCAGACATGTTGGTATTCTCCAGAAATAAAAGTACAAAATACAAAGGGGCGGTGAAACTCACCGCCCGGCTATCAGAGTAATATTGCGTGAATGTACAGTGAAAAGATTCAGGCTGGCTTAACTCAACCTAACTGGCTGTTAAAGCCCAGTTTTTTCAGCACATCCGCAGTCGCTGCATCGTCGCATATCACCCGTAAAGAGGACCACTCACGACGTTCTTCATAGAACTTACGCAGCTTGTCGAATTCGCCCGGTTTACCGGCGACACGGCGCAAAGGCCGGTCATCGCGGCGCACATCATACACTAAGTGAATAAGACGCAGCAGTTTGGCTTCGCTCAGCGCGCCACTCAGGGTCACTTCGGCAAATTCAGGCGCAGGGAGCAAGGATTCCAGCGGCACGGTTTGTGGCTGACCGATAAACTGGCTGAATGCTTCGAACACCTGCGTGGTGCCGCGGGCTTTGCCTTCCAGGCTGTAACCGGCGATGTGTGCCGTACCGATAGCCACTTTATCCAGCAGCGCCAGCGATAAATCTGGTTCCGGTTCCCAGACATCCAGCACGGCGGTCAGTTTTTTACTGCCGTTCAGCGCCTCGAGCAGCGCGGCGTTATCCACCACTTCGCCACGGCAGGCGTTAATCAGAATGCGGTCAGCGGGCAGACGCGCCAGTAAATCTGCATCCACCAGATGATGCGTGGCATACGGGCCGGACATATTCAACGGCGTGTGGAACGTCAGAATGTCTGCTTCAGCGACCAGTTTTTCCAGCGGCCAGAATTCACCGGCATCACCGCGATCGGCGCGTGGCGGATCGCACAGCAACGTGCGTACACCGAGTGCTTCAAGACGCGCATTCAGGCGCGAGCCGACATTCCCCACGCCGATGATCCCGACCGTTTTATCGCGCAACTGGAAACCGTCGCGTTGCGCGAGGATCAGCAGGGATGAGAAAACGTATTCCACTACCGCAATCGCATTACAGCCCGGCGCGGCGGAGAAACCAATCCCGGCGCTGGCCAGCCATGCATCATCCACGTGATCGGTTCCCGCCGTGGCGGTGCCGACAAATTTCACCGGTTTTCCCGCCAGTAAACTTTCGTTCACTTTGGTTACAGACCGCACCATCAGCGCATCGGCGTCATTCAGGGCATCTTGCGGAATAGGACGGCCGGGCACAGCCTGCACGTTACCCAGACGGCTAAAAAGCTCGACGGCATACGGCATATTTTCATCAACCAGGATTTTCACGTTTGTCTCCGGCAGCATGGCCTAAAGAAAGAATAGAAAATAAAGAGGGCATTGATTTTGCCACGATACCGGGTCAGATCCCAACTTTCAGGGCACAGGTTTACCTGTCGTTACGAAAACGCTGCGGTGTGGTACCGGAAACCTGCTGAAACATAGCGATAAAGGCAGACGACGAGCTGTAACCCAGTTCGAGTGAGATATCCTGCACCGTCTTCCCCTGCTCAAGCAATGAGATGGAATGCAGAAAACGCAGCCGCTGACGCCACTGCGCAAAGCTCATCCCCAGTTCCTGCTGGCATCGCCGCGACAATGTCCGTTCGGTGGTATACACCTGCGTCGCCCAGTGCGCCAGCGGCGTATTATCCGCCGGATTCTTTTCCAGCGCGCTCAGGATCGGAGCCAGTAATTTATTCTCTGACGTCGGCAGATAGGTGTTCTGACGCGGTGCCAGACTGATCTGATCGAGCAACACGCGGCACATGCGCAAATCCGCCTCACTCTGCGGCTCGGTCATGTTTCGCGAGAAGCAGTCATCAGCGATGGCATTAAAAATGGCCGTGGGCGTCAGCAGACAAGGTTCGGCAGGCAGATGGGTGTCCAGTTCCGGCGCAATATCGATGGCACAAAAACGGGTTGTTTTGCGGTTATAACTGGAATGCTCCACGCCCGCAGGCACCCAGATAGCGAATTCACGCGGGGCCAGATAACGCTGACCGGCCACCAGCATGGCCAGTACGCCGGATTTGACGCAGATAATCTGGCTCCAGGGATGCGAATGGCGCACATACTCCGAATTCCCCTCAACGATTTCGCCGCGAAAAAGCAGCGTAACCGGCATCTTTTCGGGTAATGGCGGATAATAACGGGGTGAGGAAGAACGTGGCGAACGCATAAAAACCTTTTTGTCTGTGAGCCGCACGGGATTGTCCGGATTGCACGACGTATTGTCTGATTATCGTTATATCTAACAAACAAGACAATCGTACACTGACGTGACGATTTACTGAGGAATATTATGTCATGAATGTGCTCTTTCCCCTGCTCGCCGTCCTGATCTGGTCACTGAACGCGGTGGTCAGTAAAGCCTCGGCCAGCGCGATTGATCCGGCTGCCATTTCGTTTTACCGCTGGCTGCTCGCCCTGCTGACGCTGACTCCGTTCATTTTGCCCGGTGTGCTGCGCAACCTTCAGGCGATAAAACAATACTGGTGGAAACTGCTGATCCTCGGCCTGCTGGGCATGGTGCTTTATCAGAGTCTGGCCTATTACGCCGCCCACAGTGTCAGTGCGCTGTTTATGGGGATCCTCAACTCGCTGATCCCGCTGCTGACCGTGCTGATTGGTCTGTTTGTGCTGAGCGTGGTGCCGACCGTCGGCGTGGCGTTGGGCAGTATGATTTCTCTCGGCGGGCTGGTCTGGCTGGTCAGTGCCGGTGATCCAGCGCAACTGCTGCAACACGGGATTGGCACGGGTGAGCTGATGATGTTTGCCGCTTCGGCGTCCTACGCATTGTATGGCGTGCTGACCAAACGCTGGGCGATCCCGCTGCCGAACTGGCAGTCGTTATATGTGCAGATCATTTTCGGTGTGTTACTGCTGCTGCCGAATTTCCTGATGGCGAAGGATGTCAGCCTGACGGTACACAATATTCCGCTGGTGTTGTTCGCGGGGATCCCGGCCTCGATCATTGCGCCGTTTTTATGGATCCAGGGCGTTATTCGTCTCGGTGCCAACAAAGCGTCCATTTTCATGAACCTGTCGCCGATTTTCACCGCCGTGATCGCGGTGTTGTTCCTGCACGAGCAGTTGCACAGCTACCATCTTATCGGCGGGGGTATCACCCTTGCCGGGGTGATCCTGGCGCAGCGTTTGCGTAAACCGCTGTTCAGCCGCGCCGTCCCTGCGGAACAAAAAAATCCCCGCTAAATCCTCGTGCCATCTTCCGAAAAGAAGATGGCACTTGCCTGTTTTCTGCTTTCGCGCCCCGCCAGACATTTTTATCTGCCGTTTTAGGAAACAATCTCCCGAAGAATCTTACTCAGCCTGCTATTCACGGTGTCGATTAATACACTTTGCAGGTATGATGAGCCGCTTCCGCGCTCTGCGCCGTGCTTTTTACTTTTCATTAAGTTCAGGCAACGTTTTAAATTTCCAGCGAAGGACGGTGATATGCAACCTTTGAGCGGCCCGGGCATGCCGGTTGGCGACAACAGAACACAGCCCCAGGGTCAGACCGTTCCGGTTAAAACAGGCGCTGAACTGCCGTTAACGCCGGTACAGCGCACCACGCTGGAAAAACTGATCGTCAAACTGATGGCGCTCACGCCGATTAAATCGGCTGAGATCTGGGCGAATTTGCGCCACGACCTGGCGCTGCCCCATGGTGCAGAAATCACCTCGCAGCAGTTCCCGCAGGCCGAAACGCTGTTGCAGGGGAAACTCACGCAAGCGCAGGACAGCCATGCCTCGCGCCAGCTGATGTTGCAACTGACCGAACTGCTGCCGCAGGGCAATAACCGTCAGGCGGTGAGTGACTTTATACGCCAGAATTTCGGACACACCGTGCTCAGCCAGCTGACGCATCCGCAGCTGCAACAGGTGCTGGATCTGATCCAGACCCGTCAGATGAATATCCCGCAACCGCAACAGACGCCGGTGACCGATCGTCCGTTGCTGCCTGCCGAACATAACAGCCTGCAACAGCTTGTCACGCGCCTCAGCGCGGCTACCGGCGAAGCACCGGTAAAAGTCTGGCAGGCGCTGTTTACGCTGGTGGGTGTGAAGGTGGGCGAGCCAATACCGGCGAAGCATTTTCAGGTGCTCAGCCAGTTTTTGCAGGTAAAAGCCTCGCTCAGCCAGCAGACGACGCCACCGACGCTGACAACGCTGCTGAGTGTGCTCAAACAACCTGCCAGCACGCATGAAATCCATCAGCTGACGGAATATGCGGAAAACCGTTTCAGCGCGACATTATCCACGCCGCTGACGCCGGTTCAGGTAAGCGATCTGATTGGTGTGCTGTTCAGCCAGCGGGTTGACCGTTCACCGCGTGCGGATGAAACCGACGATACATTCACGACCGTGTCGCGCACCGACCCGCAACCAATCATGAATCCGTTCATCGCGATGTTGCCGCCCTCCATGCAGGCGATGGGCGGCAAACCGCTGCTGTTTATTGCGTTCGTGGTGGTCGTGCTGCTGTTGTGGTTACTGTTTTAAGCGCGACTTTCAGCAACCGCACTCCTGCGGTGCCTGTTCCGGCGCATACTGTCCGCGTTCTTCACCTGTTGCCAGCGGGTGCTGATCGCGGATCCAAAAATCCAGCCCGCCAATCATTTCCTTTACCCTGAACCCCAGTTTTGCCAGCTTGTACGCGCCCTGCGTCGAGCCGTTGCACCCGATGCCGTCACAATAGGTCACATACACCACGTCTTTGCTCAGCTCGCGGGTGCTTTCTGCCGTCATATGTTTATGCGGAAAACTGACCGCGCCGGGCACATGACCGCGTGCATAATGTTCAGCAGAACGGGTATCAATAACCACAATGCCTTCGATGCCGTTTTGTAAATCCGCCGCGACATCCGCCGCATCGGTATAAAAACTCAGTTTGGACAACAGATACGCGGCGCTGATTTCCGGTGACGGCGGTGCAAATCCCAACACATAAGACGCCTGTTGCATAAACGCTTCCTCATAAAGTGATGTGTCTGAAAACAGTTTCATCATCGCTGTTTTTGGTCTTATGATTAATGCCAATTTCCGGTTAACACTAAGACCCATTATGCCCGCGCAGCCCCAGCCACCGGCTCTGATTACGCTTTTTGAAAATACAGCGACCACGGCAGGTCTGCGTGACAGGCTGTGTGCCGCGTTGCGGCAGGCCATCAGCAGCGGAGCACTGACGGCCGGAGAGCGTCTGCCCTCTTCCCGTCTGCTGGCCTGTGATCTGAATCTGTCGCGAGTCACGGTTGAGGCGGCTTATGCGCAGGTGGAGGCGGAAGGTTATCTTCAGCGTCATACCGGCAAAGGCACCTTTGTCAGCCAGTCGCTGCCCCGCGCGCCGTCTGCACGCAAAAGCAAAGTCGTCAAACCCGGTCTGGCGAGAATATCAGCCAGAGGGCAGAAAATTGTCGCCACCGGCGGATGCCGTGACCCGCAATCCCCCGTCGCCTTTGCCGCCGGTTCGCCCGACCTTCGCGCTTTTCCGCTGAAAATCTGGAAACAGATGACCGCCAGACAATTACGTGTTGAGGGAGAACGTCTGCTGGGTTATGGCGATCCGCAAGGGTATTTGCCCCTGCGTGAGGCGCTTGCCCGTTACCTGCAACAGTCGCGCGGGGTGAGCTGCACCGCCGCGCAAATCCTGATCACCACCAGTTCGCAACAGGCATTACAGTTACTGGCGATGCTGCTGATTGATCCGGCGGATAGCGTCTGGCTTGAGCAGCCGGGGTATCCCGGTGCGCGCAATGCGTTTGCCAGCGCCGGCGCCGACATTTGCGCCATTCCGGTGGATGATCAGGGAATGGCGCCGGATCCCGCATTCCCGGTTCCGCGCCTGATATACCTGACGCCTTCGCATCATTACCCGACCGGCGTCAGCCTGAGTCTGCCCCGCCGCTTACACCTGCTTGAGTTTGCCCGGCGGCACGGCAGCTGGATCATTGAAGACGATTACGACAGCGAATTGCATTACGACGGACGGCCGCTTCCCGCCATGCAGGGGCTGGATAAACATCAGCAGGTGATTTATCTCGGCACCTTCTCGAAAGTGCTGTTCCCGTCATTACGGCTGGCCTATGCCGTTTTGCCGCCTGCACTGGTGGCTCCGATGGTCACATTGCGCACGGTGAATGACGGCCACTCTTCACAGCTGATGCAGGCGGTGACCGCCGAATTTATGCACACCGGCCATTTCACTTCTCACCTGCGTTTTTCGCGTCAGCTTTATCACAGCCGCCGCGATCATCTGCTGGCACAGATTGGGCAGAAAATTGACTGGCTGATACCTCAGGTGTCAGCCGGAGGATTGCAACTCGCCGCTCATCTGCCTGCCGGACAAGAACAGTATTTCAGCACGCTTGCCGCACAGGCGGGCATTGAGACTCCGCGTCTTTCGCCGCTGTTTACCGGCAATGGCGGTTCACCGGCGCAGCATCAGGATGGCTGGCTGCTCGGCTTTTCGGCCTTAACGCCGTCTGAAATCACCACCGCAGTAAACCGGCTAGCCTCGCTGAAAGTGCCTGCTATTTCGCAAACAATGCCAGCAGCAACCAGCCAGCCCCGCCGCTGAACAACAGGAACGGGAAGGAGTAGTAGTGAAAACGGAGCCAGATTTTTTTGTCACCCGCCATGCGCAGTGCGATCAGGTTGGCCAGCGATCCTATCGCCAGCCCGAAACCCCCGGCATTCACGGCGTAAGCCAGCAGCGGGCCGGACGGTAAATAGTTGATCATCAGGATCGTCGCCGGCACGTTGCTGATCACCTGCGAAAGCCCGATGCTGAGAAGATAATGTCCGTAATCCGGCAGCCCGTGAATATGGGTAAACGCAGGCTGCAAGGCGTGCAGCCCGACCAGCAAACGCACATCGATAAACATCACAATAAACACCAAAATCAGCGGCCAGTCGATACGCAGCAGAACGTTACGCGCCAGCAGTAAAAAGCACACCACTACCGCCAGCAGGCCATATAACGCATACCCCAGATCCACGCAGGCAATAAACGCCACATACAGCACCACGCAACTGATCAGCAGACGTTTCTTAAACGGATACCCCTGATTATTCTCCAGCTTTTTCAGGCTGTGCGACGGAAAACACCACCAGGTCACCATGAATAAGGCGGCCAGGGTCACCAGCGCCAGCGGTGCCATCTGCCCGATGAAATGCAGGAATGACTGACCGGACTTATTCCATAACAGGATATTTTGCGGGTTACCGATTGGCGTGAGCAGCGAACCGGCGTTCACCGCCAGCGCTTCAAAGATGATCAGCCGCGTCACCGGCAGCGACGTCAGTTTTTTCAGGGTAATGGTCAGCGGAATAACGATAAACAGCGCGACGTCATTGGTCATAAAGGTCGACAGCACCGCCGCCGCACTCACCAGGAAAAGCGCCAGCCGCCGTTCATTGTTGATGGCGTTAATCATCTTGCGGCCAACAAAATCAAAGTAGCCGCTGACCTCCACGCCCTTGGTCAGCATCAGCAAACCCAGCAGCGTGACGATAGTGTTCCAGTCGACAAACTGCGGAAACTGCATGATTTTCGCAGGCTGGAACAGTGTCAGAATGACGCCAAGTATGATTAACAGATGCAAAAATCTGTCACGTAAAAAAGGCTTAAAGACTGAGCCGAGTGCCGCCATCAACATGTTTTTTTCTTCGCTGATCAGAATGCGCTGACGTTACCCGAAGAAATTCGCCGCTGCCAGCGAATAACATCGATCAGCAGGAAAATCAGCAGGCTGATGCCCATCACCGGTAATGAAATCGCCAGCCCGAGCGTGATGACAAACACCGGACATTGCAGGCTGAACGGGAGCGATGTCCAGGTTTGCAGCAGCGTCACCGCCGGATTGCTGCCGTCGTTGCTGACGCTTCTGCGCAGCCACCACAAGCGATATCCCCAGGCAATCATCACGCATAATCCGGCACCAAAAATCACCAGAATGGCCTGATTCCAGACGCCGAATAAAATCCCCATATGGGCATCGACGCCCCAGCGGGTCAGCTTGGCGAGCAGCGGAAAATCAGCAAACCGCACGTGATCGACAATCTGCATTGAGCGGGGATTCACCGAAACCGCATCTACCTGCGTCGGCCAGCGGCGATCGACTTCCGTCACCGTCCAGGCTTTTCCTGCATCCCCGGACGGACGGATTTCAATCTTATCTGCCGTGATGCCAGACTCCCGCGCCGCCTGAAATACCGCGTCGAAAGTCTGTGCGGAAACCAATACCGCAGGCATTGCGTGCGCGGACATGTCCATGCCGGGCATACCGGCCATCTGCGCATGATGCTCCGCATGTTCGTCAGCCGGTGCTGCCACTGTTTGCCCGTCCAGACGGGTGTTCACCGCAGGGGTCATCCAGCCCATGTACGCGCGCAGTACGCTGATATTGTCCCCCGCCCATTGTGACCAGGTCAGACCGGTGGCCGAGAAGAACAGCAATCCGGCGAGTAACAACAGGCCGAGCGTGCTGTGCCAGCGGCGGCTGTGCTGCTGTTTTTCCACTTTCCCGCTGACCTTACGCAACTGACGGGGTTGGCGCCGACCGGTAAACCAGAGCACCACACCACCCAGCGCCGCCACCCATAACCATGACGCGGCCAGCTCGCTGTAAACGCGTCCCGCATCGCCGAGTAACAGGCCGCGATGCAAATCGTCCAGCCAGGTACGGAACGGCAGAATGCCGCTGGTGCCGTACACCGTCATATCGCCTTTCGCCGCCAGCGTGACCGGATCGATGAAAATCGCCCGGGTTTTGGATGCCCCAAGTTGCGGATCAGAAAACATCACCCGCGTGGTCTCCCCGGCAGACGGTGCCGGTCTGATGGCATAAATCTGCTTCTCCTGACCGGCCACTTTTTGCGCCGCATCCACCTGACGTGATAACGGCTGCGCGGTGCCTTCTGAGCGGGTAAACAGCGCATCAGCATAGAGGTAATTTTCGAACTGAGGCGTCAGCACATACAGGGTGCCGGTGAGTGCGGCGACAAAAATAAACGGCCCGACAAACAGACCAATATAGAAATGTAAGCGGCGCAACAGCGCCAGAAAAGCCGCCTGCGCAGGCAGTTTTTTAGCCGGATAGACAGGTTGGTTCATAAATACGGATCCCAAAATTTCAAATAGCACGCCGTCAACCGCTGTCAGTCTGGCGGTTAACCTGAAGATAAATGTTGTATTACGCGGTTATGAAAAAACGGGCGGTGCGCGGGGTTGGGAATCCGTGAAGAACAGTGAAGGGATAAGACGTTGTATGAGTGCACGCGGAGGGGCACGGCTGGAGAAATCCAGTGACCACAGCATCGGCATAGCCTGTAAATCAAGCATCGGCAGATGCACCAGCAACACGCAATATCCGCAGGCGGCATCGCTCATGTCACCGGCAAGCAGCGCCTTAACGGCATCGTGCGGCGCGGATTGACAGGTTTGCTTGTCGCAATGTTCCATCGATGATGAGTGATGGCCTGACATATTCATGTCAGCCATATCTGCGTCCGGCATCTCCATGTCCATATCGGACATCATCATGCCGGGCATCATCATATGCTGCGCACCCTCTGCCACCCGTGATTTGGAAATCACCGGCGCAATAAACAACATCAGTATCGCCACCATCCCGAGCCAGGCCGGGAAGTGCAGGTGTCGATGATGGATGTGTCTGAGTGAGAGCATTATGTCAACAAGGTGAAAATAAGAAGCGGCGAAATTGTACCTGAATTGTAGAGAAACATATCCAAAATCATTCGAGTTGCATCAAGGCGGCTTGAAGGATGATGGATACAAAAAAGCCCGCTCGGAAGCAGGCTTTTATTCAGGTATTAACGACGGAGATTATTTGTCGTTTTTCAGCTTACGCATGACCAGCGTGGCGTTGGTGCCACCGAAGCCGAAGCTGTTAGACATCACCGTCGTCAGCTCGCGCTGAGTCGGTTTAGTGATGATGTCCATGCCTTCTGCCTGCTCATCGAGGTTTTCGATGTTGATGCTTGGCGCGATGAAGCCGTGCTCTGCCATCAGCAGGGTGTAGATCGCTTCCTGAACGCCAGCGGCACCCAGAGAGTGACCGGTCATGGCTTTGGTGGAAGACAGTGCCGGGGTTTTATCGCCGAACACTTCACGGATAGCACCCAGTTCTTTCACGTCGCCGACCGGAGTTGATGTTCCGTGCACGTTAACGTAGTCGATTGGGGTATCCAAGCCGTTCATTGCCATTTTCATGCAACGCACTGCGCCTTCACCGGATGGTGCCACCATGTCTGCGCCGTCAGACGTTGCGCCGTAGCCAACGATTTCTGCGTAGATGTGTGCGCCACGGGCCAGAGCGTGTTCCAGCTCTTCGACAACAACCATACCGCCGCCGCCTGCGATAACGAAACCGTCACGCGCTTTGTCGTAGGTACGGGAAGCTTTGTCTGGAGTTTCGTTGTAGCTGGTGGACAGTGCGCCCATGGCATCGAATTCACACGCCATTTCCCAGCACAGTTCTTCACCACCACCGGCAAACACCACATCCTGTTTGCCCAGCTGAATCATTTCTACCGCGTTACCGATGCAGTGTGCAGAGGTGGCGCAGGCAGAGCTGATGGAATAGTTAACACCGCGGATTTTGAACGGGGTCGCGAGGCAGGCAGACACGCCAGACGCCATCGCTTTGGTCACCATGTAAGGACCCACGCCGCGCAGCCCTTTGGCGCGCATACCGTCGGAACCCGCAACCTGGTTGCGTGGAGAACCGCCGCCGGAACCAGCGATCAGGCCGGTACGTTCGTTGGAGACCATTTCAGGGGTCAGACCGGAGTCTTCAATCGCCTGCTGCATGGACAGGTAAGCGTAGATCGAGGCATCACTCATGAAACGCACAATCTTACGATCGATAAGGCCTGCGGTGTCTAATTTGACATCACCCCAGACGTGACTACGCATCCCGGCATCTTTCAGCTCTTGCGAGAAGGTGATCCCAGAGCGACCTTCCTGCAGAGATGCAAGAACTTCCTGCTTGTTGTTACCGATGCTCGAGATGATACCCAGGCCAGTAATCACTGCACGTTTCATTTAATACCTCTTGTACTATTCACCATTTGGGATTTCGTCACGCACTCTAGCGTACAGTTGTACGCCGAACAAGTCCGATCAGCAATTCCTTGTGTAAATCGTGGTAAATTTGCGCAGGGTCAAACGCAGCGTTAAACTCCGGCATCGCCTTGAACTGAGAGAGTTTCACGTGAGCCATAACCCGATCACGCCCGCTGAATTAAGCTGGAACGAACAGGGTACACCTGTTTCCCGACATTTTGATGACGTCTATTTTTCCAATCAGAGCGGCCTGCTGGAAACCCGTCATGTTTTTCTCAACGGCAACCATTTTCCGGCGCGTTTTGCCGGTCACACTCGCCCGCTGTGCATCATCGCCGAAACCGGTTTTGGCACCGGTCTGAACTTTCTGTCGCTGTGGCAGGCCTTTGACGCCTTCCGCGAAGCACACCCAGACGCCACGCTGCAACGTCTGCATTTCATCAGCTACGAAAAATTCCCGTTATCTGCCCGTGATCTGGCGACAGCGCATACGCAGTGGCCCGAACTTGCCGCGTATTCCGCGCAGCTTTGCGAACAATGGCCGATGGCCTTTTCCGGCTGTCACCGCCTGTTACTGGCAGGCGGACGCATCACGCTGGACCTGTGGTTCGGTGATGTGACTACCCTGCTTCCGGCATGTGACACCAGTATGAATCAGCAGGTTGACGCCTGGTTTCTCGACGGCTTTGCCCCGTCCAAAAACCCGGATATGTGGACGGAAGATTTATTCCGCTCTATGGCGAAAATGACCCGTCCGCAAGGCACCTTTGCCACCTTCACCGTGGCCGGTTTTGTCCGCCGGGGATTGCAGGACGCCGGTTTTGACATCGGTAAGGTGCCGGGGTTCGGCGAAAAACGGCATATGTTAGCGGGCGCGTTACCGTCAGGCATTGACGTACCTCATCCTGCGCCGTGGTATGCGCGACCGGCAGCAAAAAATGCCACAGAATTTGCGGTAATCGGCGGCGGTGTGGCCAGCGCCGTGTTGTCACTGGCGTTACTTCGCCGTGGTTACGCAGTCACGCTGTATTGCGCTGATGAAAAACCGGCGCTTGGCGCTTCCGGTAACCGTCAGGGGGCGGTATATCCGCTGCTCAATGGACGCGGCGACACGCTGGAAAACTTCTTTGCTCATGCCTTCACTTTCGCCCGCCGCCAGTATGCGCAGCTCGAAAAGTGGGATGTGCCTTTCGACCACGGCTGGAGCGGCGTCACGCAGCTCGGCTATGACGAAAAAAGTCAGGGCAAAATTGACGGCATTATCAGCGGCGGCTGGCCGGAAGATCTGGCAAAAGGGCTGACGGAAGAAGACGTGGAGGCGTTGTGCGGATTGCCGTGCGGCAGCGGCGGCGTGACCTATCCGCTCGGCGCGTGGCTTTGTCCGGCACAGCTGACGGCTTCGCTGATTGCGCTGGCCGAAACACAGGGTTTAACGGTGCATTATCGCCAGCGCGCGACAACGTTAAATTACGACGCAGAGTCTCAGTGGGCGCTGACCTTTGCCGACGGCCATGTTGCGCGTCATCATGCGGTGGTGCTGGCCAACGGCGCGGACATTACCGATTTCAGTCAGAGTGAAAAACTGCCGGTTTACGCGGTCAGCGGTCAGGTTTCGCATATCCCGACCACTCCGGCGCTGAGCAAGCTGAAACAGGTGTTGTGTTACGACGGGTATATGACGCCGGTCAGCCCGCAAAATCAGCATCATTGCATCGGTGCCAGCTATCACCGCGCAGACAAATGCACGGATTACCGCGACGATGATCAGCAGCAAAACCGCCAGCGTCTGATCAGCTGCCTGCCGGAACAGCAATGGCCGTATGAGGTGGATGTCAGCGAAGGCGAGGCGCGAAATGGTGTGCGTTGCGCCACCCGTGACCATCTGCCGATGATCGGTTCGGTGTCGGATTACGATGCCCTGCTGGAAAGTTATAAAAAGCTGGATCTGGACATTCAGCGTCATCGCCCGATTGCAGAAGCGCCGGTCTATGAAAACCTGTTCCTGTTTGGCGCACTCGGCTCACGCGGCCTCAGTTCTGCCCCGCTCGGCGCAGAAATTCTGGCGGCGCAGATAGCCGGTGAACCGATACCTCTGGACAGCGACACGCTGGCGGCGCTGAACCCGAACCGTATGTGGGTCAGAAAACTGCTGAAAGGCCGCCCGGTCGAATCACATTAATCCGTCCCTTCTCAGGCAATAAAAAAGCGCAGCCGGTTAACCCGTCGCTGCGCTTTTTTTTACTGAAAAGAGATTACTGAGGGAGAGATGCCTGATAGAGATTTTCCCACATCCCCTGCACCAGAAGCTGATCGCGCGGCGACAGTTCACCGGCTTTGATGGCTTTGTCCAGGCCGTCCTGAACACGGAGTTTCAGCGCTTCGGCGGTGTGTTCACCGTTTTCTTCCGCTTCTGCCACGGCAACGGTCAGATGGCCCCGCAGATAACCACTGGCAAACAGTTCGTCGTCACTGGCGCTTTCGACCATATCGTCGATCAGCGTTAAAATCCGCGTTTCAAATTCTGCGATCATTACTCTTCCTCTCGTATCCGGTATTTATTCAATCGGCTGCAACGCCGGGAAGTCCGCAGGCGTCAAAGGGGGCGTATTGTAAAACGATTGTAACGCGTTAATAAAGCGCGCCGGTCTTTCAGGGATGCCTTGCTCCAGCATACGCAACACTTCTTCACGCACTTTATTCTGAAAACCCACGCGGTCCGGCTCGCAATCGCCGCTCAGGTTGTCGCAACTGACATTGAAACGGAAACCTGCCGCCGCGCAGAACAACCATTCGTAAGACTGGGGTTTGATTTCGACTTTCTCGAATTCACTTTGTGTTTGCGCATCGCGGCCGTCCGGGCAATACCAGTAGCCGAAATCCACTCGTTTACGACGCTCAGCACCGGCCACGCACCAGTGGGAGATTTCATGCATACCACTGGCGTAATAACCGTGCGCGAACACAATGCGGTTAAAGGATTCCTGTTCATCGGCAGGCAGATAGATCGGCTCGTCGTCGCCTTTGACTAAGCGAACGTTGAATTCCTCAAAGAAGCAGGAATCAAAAATGTCGATCAATTGATGATAGTTATGTGTTGCAGTCGAATCTGACATAAAAGCTGTGAAACTCAGTAAGTGAGAAAGGGCGACAATATACCCTTGTTTAAACACCCGATTTCATGACCTCAGGCAAGCATTTTGCTGCTCCTGACATTATAAATGCAGGCTTAACCAGTGCATGATTTCAGTGCCGTGATTATCATAAATTAACTTACAGCTCATCACGACGGAAACGGCCACCACCATCGGGCGGATCATCTTCTGGCCTTTACTCAGCACCATCCGCGCGCCCAGCCGTGCGCCGATAAACTGCCCTGCCATCATCACAAAACCCAGCACCCACACCACTTTGCCGCCCAGAATGAAAAATAACAGGCCACCAAAGTTGGAGGTGAAATTCAGCACTTTCGCATGCGCCGTGGCTTTTGCCAGATTAAACCCGCATAAGGTCACGAAAGCCAGTGCGTAGAAAGACCCGGCACCGGGGCCGAAAAAGCCATCGTAGAAACCGACGCAGCCCCCCGCCACCAGCGCATACGGCAGCGCATTCAAACGTCTGGCGCGATCGCTTTCACCCAGACGCGGTGTCAGCAGGAAATACAAGCCGATGCAGATGATCAGCAGCGGCAGAACCTGACGCAGCATGTCGGCGCGCAGATGCTGGATCAGGATCGCGCCGATCACCGAACCGACAAAGGTGCAGGCGATATTCAGCTTCTGATCATTGAGATCCACCACCCCGCGCCGCACAAAGTACAGGCTGGCGGAAAAAGACCCGCCTATCGATGACAGTTTATTGGTCGCAATCGCCTGCGCCGGAGGAACCCCCGCCGCGAGCAAGGCAGGCAGGCTGATCAACCCGCCGCCACCTGCTATGGAATCAATGAAACCGGCAAAAAGTGCAACGAAAAATAAAACAACCAGAACCCACGGGGCAACAATCAACCAGTCCATTTTCTGTCAGCTCGCTATGCATGGCGAAGAGTAAGTGAAACCTGTTAAAGAACGTGTTTATCCAGCAGCGCCTGACATGACGGCGGCAGCGGAGGCGGCTCTTTTTTCACCGGCTTGCCTGTCGAAGGCTTCGGAGGCAGGAACCAGCTTTGCAGTTCCGCACCACAGCCATCTCCCGGCGGCGGCGGTGCCTGGTTTTCACATTCCAGATTACCGACCGGGCAACGCAGACGTACGTGCATGTGCGCACGATGACCAAACCACGGACGCACTTTATGCAGCCATTCGCGATCCGTTCCGGCATCAAGGCAAAGTTGCTGTTTGATGGCCGGGTTGACGAAAATCCGCACCACGTCTTTATCCTGCGCCGCCATTTTGATCAGCGTTTCGATGCGTGGCTGCCACTGGCTTGCCACAATGGATTTGCCATTGGCGCTGACCAGATCGATAGGTTGCGGCCTGAGCAGCATTTGCTCACTCCAGCGCTGACGCGGCAGTTGCAGCCAGATGTCCACATCCAGCCCCGACTGATGGCTGGCATGACCGCTGCTGAATCGGCCGCCCGCAGGCATCGCCATATCGCCGATCAGCATGGTGCCCAGCCCTTTTTGCTGCGCCTGCGTGCCGAGACGGGTGATGAACGCCAGCAAATCCGGTTGCCCGAAATAGCGGCGCTGATCGGTGCGCATCACCTGATAATCAGGCGAATTCAGCGGCAATGGCTGCGCGCCTACCTGACAGCCATTGGCATAACTGCCAATGGCCTGCGGGACACCGGCAACCGGCTGGGTGATTTTCTGCCACGGCGTGGCCGCCATCGCAGGGGCGCACAGTGCAAGCGCCAGAAAACTGGCGCAGACAGCACGAAACACAGGAAGCGTACGTGAGGATTTCATCGGTTGGATTACCAGCGTGGCACGGTGGAATGAACGTCGCCGTTCTGAGCGCGCTGACGCAGCAAATGATCCATCAGCACGATCGCCATCATCGCTTCAGCGATCGGCACCGCGCGGATACCGACACAGGGATCATGACGGCCTTTGGTGATCATCTCTACCTGCTCACCTTCACGGTTGATGGTGCGACCCGGAACGGTGATGCTGGACGTCGGTTTCAGCGCCAGATGGGCAACCACCGGCTGACCGCTGCTGATCCCGCCGAGAATGCCTCCCGCGTGATTGCTTTCAAAACCGTTCGGTGTGATTTCGTCACGATTCTCGCTGCCGCGTTTGGCAACCACAGCAAAACCGTCACCGATTTCCACGCCTTTCACCGCGTTAATGCTCATCAGCGCATGCGCCAGATCGGCATCCAGACGGTCAAACACCGGCTCGCCGAGACCGACCGGCACGTGATCCGCCACAACCGTGATTTTGGCACCGATGGAATCGCCTTCTTTTTTCAGCGCGCGCATCAGTTCGTCCAGCGCTTCCAGCTTGCTTTCATCCGGGCAGAAGAACGGGTTGGTTTCGACCAGATCCCAGTCTTTCAGCTCGCAGGTGATATCGCCCATCTGGGACATATAACCGCGCACCTTAACGCCGAATTTTTCCAGCAGGTATTTCTTCGCCACGGCACCCGCCGCCACACGCATGGCGGTTTCGCGGGCAGACGAACGACCGCCGCCACGGTAATCGCGCACGCCGTATTTCTGCTCGTAGGTGTAATCCGCATGTCCCGGACGGAACACGTCTTTGATGGCACTGTAATCCTGCGAACGCTGATCGGTATTCTGGATCACCAGACCGATGCTGGTGCCGGTGGTCACGCCTTCAAACACGCCCGACAGAATTTTCACTTCGTCGGCTTCGCGGCGTTGCGTGGTGTAACGCGAAGTGCCCGGACGACGACGATCGAGATCGTGTTGCAGGTCTGCTTCGGTCAGCGCAATGCCCGGCGGCACGCCGTCAATAATACAGCCCAGTGCCACACCGTGGGATTCGCCAAAAGTGGTGACGCGGAAAAACTGCCCAATACTGTTCCCTGCCATCACGGCTCCTTAACCATTATGTTGATGGATTGCAGAATAGCCGGCGCTATGCCGGCCATCATTGTCAGAGGCGACTTTTAGTCTTTGTATGCGTGGAATGTTTCCGCGCAATCGAGGAGTTGCTGTTTGGTCAGCATAAAGACACCGTCGCCGCCGTTTTCAAATTCCAGCCAGGTGAACGGGATCTCAGGATATTGATCCATCAGATGCACCATGCTGTTGCCCACTTCACAAATCAGCACGCCGTTGTCGGTCAGGTAATCCGGCGCACAGGCCAGAATGCGGCGGGTCAGTTTCAGACCGTCAGTGCCGGAAGCCAGACCCAGAACCGGCTCGTGGCGATATTCCTGCGGCAGATCTGACATGTCTTCTTCGTCCACATACGGCGGATTGGTCACAATCAGGTCGTATTGCAGCGGAGGCAGTTCGCGGAACAGGTCAGAGCGGATTGGCGTAACCCAGTTCTCGATGCCATGTGTGTCGATGTTGCGTTCTGCGACGGCCAGCGCATCGGCAGAAATGTCGACAGCGTCAACTTCGGTTTCCGGGAATGCATAAGCGCAGGCAATAGCGATACAGCCGCTGCCGGTACACATGTCCAGAATGTGCTGCGGTTGCTCACTCAGGATGCCGGAGAAACGGTTGGTGATCAGTTCACCAATCGGCGAGCGCGGCACCAGAACGCGTTCATCGACATAAAATTCCATGTCGCAGAACCAGGCTTTATTGGTCAGATAGGCCACCGGGATGCGCTCGTTAACGCGGCGGATCACACGCTCAACGATACGGTGACGCTCGCTGGAGGTCAGGCGCGCGGTGTGCATATCTTCAGGAATGTCCAGCGGCAAAAACACGCTTGGCAAGACCAGTTGCACTGCTTCGTCCCACGGGTTATCGGTGCCGTGACCGTAATAGACATTGGCCGCGTTCAGGCGGCTGACGGTCCAGCGCAGCATATCCTGAATGGTATGCAGTTCACTGACAGCTTCGTCGACGAAAATTTTGTCCAATTTTATTCTCCAGGCAGTGCACGGGTTTTTAACAGACGTTTAACCCATTATTTGCCGCATAGTTTGCCACGAAGCCCGCCACAAATCAGCAGCTAGTCAACGCACTTGCGCGATGTCTCGAAGAATTTAACCCTGAGTTTTCTTTAAACCGCAGGGCGACGGAAGGTACACTGTGTGAATTGAGCGAAAATGACGATGAAAAGATGAAGAAAAAACACCTGCTCAGCCCGGAAGAAGCCGCGTTATTCCGCGAGGCCGTACCGGGCGTCAAGCGCCTGAAAAATGATACGATTACTCACCGTCCGCCACGGAAAAAGGTGGCCGAACTGTCACCTAAAAAGCTGATTCAGGAGCAGGTGGACGCAAGTTATTATTTTTCTGATGAATTCCAGCCGATGTTGCAGGAAGAAGGCCCGGTTCGTCACATCCGGCCAGACATCAGTCATTTTGAACTGAAAAAATTGCGGCGCGGTGATTACTCACCCGAGCTGTTTCTCGATTTGCACGGTTTAACGCAGAAAGAAGCCAAACAGGAACTGGGCGCGCTGATCGCCGCCTGCCGTCGCGAACATGTCCACTGCGCCTGCGTCATGCACGGTCACGGCAAGCATATTCTCAAACAGCAAACGCCGTTGTGGCTGGCACAGCACCCTGACGTCGAAGCCTTCCATCAGGCCCCGAAAGAACTCGGTGGCACCGCCGCCCTGCTGGTGCTGGTGGAGCTGGACGACAAAATCAGCTGACCCCACCCCAACCATCAGAAACGAGAAAGGCACAGCCGGAGCTGTGCCTTTCTTTTGTCTGTCGCTGAACTGTCTGTCTCAGAACAGATCCCCTAAATAATTCGGATTGCAGGAAGGCGGCAAGTGAACGCATCCCCGGGAGCATAGATAACTATGTGACCGGGGTAAGTGAGCGCAGCCAACGCATCTGCAATGCGAAGTATGACGGGGATTATACTTTGGCCATGACCTGGCACGGACTGAACTGCCAGTCAAACGTCCCCTGACCGGTATCCCCGTTCAGCTCGATGCTGGCCATGGCTGATGTGGCAAACATCGGCGGGCAGACGCCCGGACACAGCTCTGCCACCAGATAACCGACCAGCGGCAGGTGAGAGACCACCAGCACGGCACTGACACCGGTCAGCGCCAGATGTTGCAGTTCACTGGCGACCAGAGCAGGATCACCGCCCGGCGTCAGCTCTTTCAGAATATCAATTTCAACGTTTTCAGGCAGAGCCAGACACTGGCGCACTTTTTCAAGTGTCTGCTGCGCACGCAGGTACGGACTGACCAGAACACGGTCAATGTTGACGCCACGGCCATTCAGCCAGGCAGCCATATGTACTGATTCGTCACATCCGCATTCGCTTAACGGGCGAACTGAATCGCTTGCAGCTTCGAGAACTGCATCACCGTGACGCATAATTACAACTTGCATATTGCACCGCTTTTGTTAACAAAAATAGCGCTATACAGAAACGCCTTGCGTGCTGTATCACCCGTTGCCCAGCATGTCAGTCACCGCAGAGGTGACCGTTCTCATTACAAGATAGCTGTAAGGCAGTACATCCACTTAACGCGCTGTGCCCACATGCTTTGCATGGTAAGCATCAGCGGTCGGGCATTTTGCCTGAAAGTTCACGTAAAGAAAACGCTGTTTTTTACACCAACCCTTACCGGTTGTAAACCATTGTGCTGATTATTTAACCACTCGGGTTGTAGATCAATCGTTTGGCTTTGTTTCTGTACAAAGTCAGCCTCACCATAAAAAAGATCCCGCCGGCATATGTCTGGCTGCAAGCAGGATCTGTTCCAGATTCGCGCGAAATTCAGCAATAAGCAGTGACCGCAATCACACTTCACTGACCTTTTCGCGTGCCTCGCGCGCTGAACAGAATCCTTCCCCCTGCTCTGCGCGACGTAATAATCCTTCGCAGGGCGCAAAACGCTCGCCATATTGCTGCGCCAGTTGCTCAAGGGTTTTCACCACCTTGGCCACACCCAGCGATTCGATGTAACGGAACGGGCCACCGCGGAATGGCGGGAAACCAATCCCGAACACCGCCCCGAGATCGCCATCGCGGGCACTGCGGATCACGTTCTCATCGAGGCATCGTACCGCTTCGTTGAGCATCAGCATCACGCAGCGGCGGGCGATCTCTTCTTCCGGTTGCTGCGCTTTTGGCGTGACATTCAGCAGGCGATAGACCGACGGATCGACCTGTTTTTTCTTCGCCGCCCGTCCTTTCTGGCTGTAAAGGTAGAAACCTTTGCCGTTTTTACGCCCTTTGCGGTCGTCTTTAAGCACCGCATCAAAGCCGGACGGTGCGGCAAACCGCTCACCAAACGCCTCTTCCAGAATGGGTACGATTTTGGTGCCGACATCAATCCCGACTTCATCCAGTAACTGAACCGGTCCGACCGGGAAGCCGAAATTCACCAGCGCGCTGTCGATGTGATCGACAGGTTCTCCCGCCAGCAGGCAACGGGCCGCCTCATTGATATAAGGGGCAAGAATACGGTTTACATAGAATCCGGCGCTGTCGCCCACCACAATCGCTGTTTTCCCCTGTTTCTTCGCCAGCGCCACGGTGGTGGAAATCGTCTGTGCGCTGCTGCCTGCGTGGGGGATCACCTCCACCAGCGGCATTTTATCCACCGGGCTGAAATAGTGCAGACCAATGACCTGTTCAGGTCTGGCGGCCTGCTCTGCGATGCGATGGATCGGCAGGGAAGAGGTGTTTGAGGCGAAAATCGTGTGCGATGCGGCATTTTGTTCGATTTCTGCCACCATTGATTGCTTGAGTGACAAGTCCTCAAATACGGCTTCCACCACGATATCAATGCGCGCAAACCCGCTGTAATCGGTGGTGCCGGAAATCAGCATCATCTGACGCTGCTGCTCGTTGCGGGTCAGCCTGCGGCGACGCACTTTTTTCTCCAGCAGATCCCAGCTGTATTTCAGCGCATGGCGGATGCCTTCGTGATTAATGTCTTTGATGCGCACCGGCAGACCGGCTTTGGTGGCGGTCACGTTGGCGATACCGCCGCCCATCAGGCCGCCGCCGAGAATGCCCACACGGCGCACCGGCAGGGGTTCGGCGTCTCCGCCCTTTTCTTTCTTCAGCGCAGTAGAAGCAAAAAACAGCCCGCGCAACGCGGCGGATTCCGGCGTCATCACCAGTTCGCCAAACGCGTTGGCTTCGGCCTGATAGCCGTTACCGCTGCCCTGATCCAGCCCGGTTCTTACCACATCAATGATTTTTTCGGTGGCCGGGTAATTGCCGTGGGTTTTCGCCCGTGTCTGTTTACGCACTAAATGGAACAGCACGCTTTTGCCCAGTGGCCCCCCTGCCAGCCGCGCCTGCCACGGTAATGGCGGACGCGATTTACGCCCCTTCGCGACACGCTCCAGCGCCGTTTGCAGCAAAATCGAGTAAGGAACGGCATCATCCACCAGCCCCATCCGCAGTGCCTGTTTGGCGCGAACGCTGCGACCGGTCAGCATCAGCTCCAGCGCTTTTGACGCGCCGATCAGACGCGGAAGGCGCTGCGTGCCGCCGGAACCCGGCAGTAAACCCAGTTGCACTTCCGGCAGACCAAGTTGGGTTTTGTCATCCAGCGAGCACACGCGGGAATGACAGGCCAGCGCCAGCTCCAGTCCGCCGCCCAGACAGGCACCGTGAATGGCCGCCACCACCGGCACAGAAAATGAGGCAATGTGCGACATCACCGTCTGACCTTTCTGCGCCAGTTCACTGGCTTCGGCGGCCGTCCTGCAACCGGAAATCATGGTGATATCGGCACCGGCAATAAACGAGTCCGGCTTGCCGGAAATCAGCACCAGACCTTTCAGATTCGGATACTGCTGCGCTTTTTGCAAAATGGCGCAAATTTGCTGAGCAAATTCAGCCTTTAAGGTGTTCACCTTTTCGCCCGGAACATCAATAGTGATGATGCCGATATGTTCTGCGGTAAACATCAGTGAGAAGGCGGAAGCTGTTTCAGTCGCTTCGGTTTCTGCGGGTTGTCGGTTTTCCATCGTGTCCCTCATTGCGCTGCCTCCACAATCATCGCCGCGCCCAGGCCACCCGCTGCGCACGCTGTGGTCAGCCCGTATTTTCCGCCACGGCGGCGTAATTCATGCAGCGTTTGCGTAATCATTCGTGCGCCGGTTGCGGCAAACGGATGCCCGTACGCCAGCGAACCGCCCAGAACGTTGAATTTATCCCAGTCAATTTCGCCAACCGCCTGATTGCGGCCGAGTTTTTCACGGGCAAATTCATCACTGGCTAACATTTTGATATTCGCCAGCGTCTGCGCCGCGAACGCCTCATGCATATCAATCAGATCCAGATCGCCCAGCGTCAGTCCGGCGCGATCCAGCGCCAGCGGCGTGGCATAAGCCGGGCCGAGCAGCATATCTTCCCAGACGTCGATGGCGGCGAAGGCAAAACTTGTCAGATAACCCAGCGGTTTCAGACCCAGTTCCCGCGCACGCGATTCGCTCATCATCAGCACCGCCGCCGCGCCATCGGTCAGCGGCGTGCTGGTGGCGGCAGTGACCGTGCCGTGGTTGCGGTCAAACGCCGGACGCAATTTCGCGTACTGGCCGATTTCAGAGTTGAGACGAATATTGTTGTCTTTTTGCAGCACCTCGCGGTACGGCGGCACCTGCGCGGCCATCACCTGAGAGGTCAGATACCCCTGCTCCCACGCCTGCGCGGCCAGTGTATGCGAGCGGTGCGCCAGCTCATCCTGTTCCGCACGGCTGATGTGATGACTTTTCGCCATTTGCTCGGCCGTATCGCCCATCCGCAAACCGGTGGAATATTCCGCGACCGCCGGTGGCACCGGCAGTAAATCGCGCAGTTTCAGTTTGCTGAAAATGGAAAGGCGCTGCGACAGCGTGCGCGCTTTATTCACATCCACCAGTGCGCGGGCGAGACGTTTACTGACGCCAATCGGCAAGACCGAGGAGGAATCCGCTCCGCCCGCGATCCCGACACTGACCGTGCCGCTGAGAATGCTTTCCGCCACGTTCGCTACCGCCTGAAAGCTGGTGGCGCAGGCGCGCGACACACTGTAGGCATCGGTCGAAACATTCATGCCGGTGCCCAGCACAATCTCACGCGCAATATTCGGCGCTTCCGGCATCTGCACCACCTGGCCGAAAACCAGCTGGTCGATGTCTTTCGGGTCTATCCCACTTTTTGCCAGCAGCTCACTGACCACGATTTTGCCGAGATCGACAGCAGGAATGCCGTGATAGGCGGTGGCCTGTTTCGCAAACGGCGTACGCAAGCCATCGACAATCGCAATGCGATCGCCCTCACGCGTTACCAGTGGAATGACTTTGTTCATACACGCTCCTGAGAAAAAATAGGGTCTTAAGAGGTCAGACCTGATAACTCAGTTTTAACCATGTATTTACATTTGGCAAAGCGAAAGGCAGTGAAGTGCGAGCAACAGCAAATTTTTCTGAAATAAGAAGGAGAAGAAATGCGACTGGCAGGAATAGCAGACAAAAAAATACCGCTTATATAAGCGGTATTACAATTTAAAACTTCCCCTAAATAATTTGAGTCTCAGAAAGGCGGCAATCGAGGTAATCCCGATGAGCTGACATAAGTCAGTGATTCGGGTTACTGAGTGCAGCCAACGCATCTGTGGCTCAAAGTATGACGGGGATTAGCGCAAGGCTAACTGGAAGATCATGGTCTCAGCCTGACAGCTAAAGGTGAAATCGATATTCAGCTCAACGCCGCCTTCGACTTTTTCCAGACGGCTGGTGATCTCGCATGGCTCGGATTCTACATCGCGCGCACGTTCGGTCAGGGTTTGCAGCATTTCTTTCGCCTGTGCTTCATTTTCGAAAACGCGGCTGTAAGAGGCGGTGCAATCGGTGTTGTCCATGATGGTACCCACATCAACACAACAGCAGGCGGCGGTTTCTTCCGCGCCACATTTGTTGATGGAATGCAGAGGTTGGGTGGATTTAGAGGACATAGTTACGTCAGACATCATTTTCTCCCCGGCATCAACGGCAACATCCACCGTCTGGCCTGTTTGCGAATAAAGAATTTATTTTCAGCCTGTATTTTACGCCACCGCCCTGACAACACACGACAACTTACTTTTTATGTGGCTTTGGGGTGATCCAGATCACGTAAATGCAAGCAATCGGTTAAAACTAAGTCTGTCTTCTCACTTTAACGTTTCTTAATTGAACTTTTATTGTTGGTTTTTTGTTAAGTGGATCCAATTTCTTGCATCAAGTAAGAAATATCAATGAAACATTATTGCAACTACACCACAGGTCAGACCTATACTTCGCTCACTGGTCTGATTTGTCAGACTGATAACGGACCCTACAATCCTGCGCTCATTGTTACGTCATGTAACATTGTTTGATAAAAAACATAAAATTGAGGTTTTGGTCATGAACCAGAAAAACCTGTTTAAAAGATCAGCTCTGGCAGCTGCAGTGGCAATTGTTTCCTCCAATGTATATGCAGCAGGTTTTCAGTTAAATGAATATACCGCTGCGGGCTTAGGTCGCTCCTTCTCTGGTGAAGGCGCTATCGCTGACACCGCAGCGTCCGGTAGCCGTAACCCGGCAACCATGACCATGTTCGATCGACCTTCCTTCTCGGCAGGCGCGATTTATGTCGACCCGGACGTCAGCGTGACGGGGAAATCCCCGGTCACCGGTGCCAGCACCAGTGATGATAATATTGCGCCAAATCAGTGGGTGCCGAATATCCACTTTATTATGCCTCTGGATGATCAATGGGCGGTTGGCGCATCAGCCACCTCCAACTACGGTCTGGCAACAGAATTCAGTGATAATTATCCGGCAGGCCCGATCGGCGGTGAAACAGACCTCACCACCATCAACACTAACTTAAGTGTCGCTTACCGTTTAAACCAGAATTTCAGCTTCGGTGTCGGCTTTGATGCCGTCTACGCGAAAGCGAAAATCCGTCGTACCGCCGGTGAGCTGGTTCCGCTGCAAACGGGTGGCCTGCTGCCAGCCGACACGGAAGCCGCCAAGCTGAAAGGTAACGAATGGGGCTACGGCTGGAACGCCGGTATCTTGTATGAAGTGGATGATAATAACCGTTACGGTTTCACCTACCGTTCAGAAGTGAAAATCGACTTTGACGGCGAATACCGCAACGGCATTCCGCAGGCGTTAGGCGGCACGGGCGGTCATACCGTTCCGGGTTCCCTGACCCTCAACCTGCCAGAAATGTGGGAATTGTCCGGTTATAACAAAGTCGCACCGAAATGGGCGATTCACTACAGCCTGGCTTACACCAGCTGGAGCCAGTTCCAGGAGCTGAAAGCCACCGGTTCTGACGGTCAGACTCTGTTCCAGAAAGACGAAGGCTACCATGATGCGTACCGCATCGCGTTGGGTACCACGTATTACTACGACGAGAACTGGACCTTCCGTACCGGTATCGCCTTCGATGACAGCCCGGTTCCGGCAGATAACCGCACCATTTCTATCCCGGATCAGGATCGCTTCTGGATTTCAGCGGGTACCACTTACGCCTTCAATAAAGATGCGTCAGTGGATGTCGGTGTCTCTTATATGCACGGCCAGACAGTGAATATCAGCGAGAAAGTGGCAGACGGTGTGCCGAACTATGAGTTCGAAGCGAAAGGCACCGCGATGCTGTATGGCGCGAACTTTAACTATAGCTTCTGATAAGCCAAAGTTACGCCAGAGAGAAAAAAAGCGCCGGAAGGCGCTTTTTTTATGCACAAGAAACGGTTATTCCGCATCGATATCTTTCAGGTCGCCCTGAATCAATGCCGCGTTCGGGTTTTCCTGCGGCGTCAGCTGACCGCCTCTCGCCAGGAAATCATGACGCTGGAAGTACGCTTCACGGATAAACAGATACGGATCAGAAGAGTTACGGATCAGGCCATCAGAATCGAGCAGTTCAGCACGGGTTTCGACGCCTTCCAGTACCCATTTACCGGCCGACATCCAGAAGGTCAGGTAGCTGAGCATCGGGTACAGATCATCGACCAGATCGCCCCCTTCATCACGAATGGTCGCGCTGCCATAACCCGGCAGAACCACATACGGACCGTAGCCGACACCGTAATGTCCCAGCGTGCTGCCGAAGCCTTGTGCTTCCTCGCGCGCCAGTTTCGGATTCGCCATGCCCGCCACGTCAATCAGACCGCCCATCCCCAGAAGCGTGTTCAGGAAGAAACGGTTGAAGTGGATCGCCGCACGGTACGGATCGCCTTTCAGCAAGGAGTTGACCATGCTGGCCGGTTCATCAAGGTTGCTGAGGAAATTGCTGGTACCGTTACGCGCCGGTTGCGGCACGTAATCACGCCATGCGACGGCAACAGGCCGCACGAGGTACGGATCCATATAGTTGTAGTTAAAGTCGAACATCACCCGGTTGAAACCTTCGAGCGGATCAGAACGTCCTTGCTGTTCGCTGTCCGAAGATCCGGACGTGCCGGCACAACCGACCAGCAAAACTGTCGCAAACGCCAGCCCAGTCAGGCGTAAGTTCATGGATATCTCCCTGTTTTTGATCGTCGGTTCCTTATTATGGAACCTGCTGATTAATGTCGATGCTGACCTGACCGTTACCGGTAAAATCGATCAGCGGACTGTCGCCGTACCAGTCACCTGAGGCCGGGGTTGCCAGACCATTTTGTGAAATACGAACGCGTACTTTTAATTGATGCAGCGAAGAAAGCAAGCGTTCCGGCATCATTGCGTTGCTGTCATCGACAGTGATCGCCAGCGGGAAGCGGCTGAGCGGCAGCTTTTTAACCGCTACCGGCACCGGACTGCTGCCATCTGTCACGGAAATAAAGACCGTGCCATTCTGCGGAAGTTTCGTCTGTGCGTCAGCAGAAAGCGTCACATTGACCGCCAGTTTAGCCTGATCCAGACCGGCTTTCTGTTTTGCCTGTGCAATGCTGGCGTTAACCATTTCCAGACGCTTATCCCCGGCAGGCAGGATTTTCTGCATAACTTCCCACGCGCCAATGGCTTGCGGGTAGTGACCCTGTTCATATTCATTATAGGCCAGCAGGCTTAGCACACGCAGATCGCCCTGAGATTTTTCCAGCATACTGCGTAACAGATTGCCGCCGGTAAGGTTATCCTGCGGATCCGACGAGCGGGTCAGCACTTCGGCATAACCGAGTTTGACGGACATATCGTTTGGCGCGAGCTGATACGCATGGGCATACGCCTGCGTGGCGGTGGCGGCATTGTTGAGCGCCATCCCGACCCGGCCAAGCATCACCCAGTCCTGAATATTATCCGGATTGGCCTGCAAATCGGTACGCAATCCGAGCCCCAGATCCTGCACATCCGTGGCGGTCAGCGGCGCGCCGTGATCGTCAGCAATGCGGTGGCGCAGATCAGGCATGTGTTGCATCACCTGATCCCACGCACTCACCTGCCCCAGACCACCGGCGTAGAGATACAGCCCCAGCGTGATGATCACCAGCAGAATACCGCCCGGCACCAGCGTCCAGCGGCCTATCGGCTGAACCGCAACCGGTGCCTGTCCGGCAGGAATGTCCGTCAGCAGGTTTTCCTGTAACTCCTGAATATGCGCCGGACGCTCATCCACCACGCCCTGCGCTTCGTCTTCTTCCAGCTCACTCAGACGGTGATGGTAAAACGCTTTGTTCAGCGCATCGCGGGAGGTATGTTCCGCCCGGTCGCCACGCACCACCGGCACAATAAACAGTGCCAGCGCGATAACCAGCATCACAATAATGCACAGCCAAAAAATGCTCATGATCCTTTCCCGTCGCTGTCTTTAAGTAACTGCGCCAGGCGCTGTCTCTCTTGTTCTGACATGTCTTCTGTTGTGTTTATCGTGCGCGCCCTGCCACGGCGGGAACGCATGAAAATCATTCCCGCGCCAATCACAATCACCAGCACCGGACCGAGCCACAAAATGATCGTCGAGGGCGTGACCGGCGGTTCGTAAGTGACGAAATTACCGTAACGCGCCACCATATAGGCCACGATTTGCTGGCGATCCTGCCCTTCATTGAGCAGCTGAAACACCTTGGTGCGCATATCGGCGGCGATGATCGAATCCGACGCCGCGATATTGGTGTTCTGGCATTTCGGACAGCGCAGCTGAGCGGTGATGTCGCGGTAAGCCTGTTCCTGCTCCGGCGATGTGAACTGATACGTATCAATCGACGCAAAGGCGCTGACACTCAGCAGCATGCCCAGCAGCAACGCGGGCAGTGACGAAATCAGTCTCATACGCTGCCTCCGTATTTTTTGTACAGCGGCAAGACTTCGCTCTGCCAGACCTTTTCATTCAGATCACCGGCATGGCGATAGCGGATGATGCCCTGTCCGTCAATCAGGAACGTTTCCGGCGCACCGTAAACCCCCAGATCTAACCCCAGCATGCCGTCGCCGTCGTACAGACTCAGCATGTAAGGATTACCCAGCGTATTCAGCCAGTTGACCGCTTTCTGCCGGTCGTCTTTGTAATTCAGCCCGACCACGCGTACACCTTTGGCGGCGAGGGTATTCAGATAATCATGTTCGGCGCGGCAGGTCGGGCACCACGTCGCCCAGACATTGAGCAGCATCGGTTTGCCGTCGCGCAGTACCGACTGATCGTAGGTTTTCCCCGCCTGCGCCAGCGATTCCAGTTTGAACACCGGCACCGGTTTGCCGATCAGGGCAGATTCCAGCAAGGTCGGATCATCGCCGTTGGCATTGCGGGTCAGTTGCACGAGAAAGGCTGCGGCCAGCGCCAGAAACAAGATCAGCGGAATAAAGAGGAGTTTACGGTTCATGCTTCTTCAGCCTCCGTCAGACCTTGCTTCTTAAGCTTTTTGCTCATGCGATAGCGCGGATCGAGAATACACAACACGCCGCCCGCCGCCATAAACAGGCCGCCGAGCCAGATCCAGCGGACAAAGGGTTTGTAGTACAACCGCACCGCCCAGGATCCGTCGTCCATCTCTTCACCCAGCGCGGCGTACAGGTCACGCGCCAGATTGCCGTCGATGGCCGCTTCGGTCATCATGCTGCGCGCCACGCTGTAGAAGCGTTTTTCAGCGTGCAGCGTGGTGACTTTTTTGCCGTTCTGAGTGACGTCAATATTCGCCTCACCGCCGGTATAGTTCGGGCCGGTAATGTCACGAACATCGCGGAAAATAAAGTGATAGTCATGAATATCCACGGTATCGCCGGACTTCATGCGCACATCGCGCTCCACGCTGTAATTCTGGCTGAAGGCAATGCCGATCACCGTGACCGCCACGCCGAGATGGCCAAGCACCATGCCCCAGTGACTGCGGGAAAGTTTGGTCAGACCGCGCCAGAATGAATGACGGTGCGTGGCGCGTTCGTGCAGTTCCATCAGCGTAAGGACGATCACCCACACCGACATCAGCATACCGACCACGGTCATGCCGACAATTTTATCCTGCAACAACCACGGCAGAAGAATCGACAAGACCAGCGTGACGACCAGCGCCAGGCCCAGACGACGCCACAGTTTGCTCGGTTCATCACGACGCCAGCGCACCAGCGGCCCGATCCCCAGCAGCAGCGCCAGCGGTGCCATCAGCCAGGTAAACATCGTATTAAAGAAGGGTTCGCCGATAGAAATACTGCCCAGCCCGAGCTGTTTGTGGATCAGCGGCAGCAGCGTACCGAGCAGCACCACCAGCATCGCCGCAACCAGCAACACGTTGTTTCCCAGCAGATAGCTCTCGCGAGAGTGTAATTCGTGACGGCTCGGCGCGCGCACCGAGTTACCTTTGAAGGCATACAGCAGCAGCGAGCCGCCGATCACAATCACCAGATAAGCGAGGATAAACATGCCGCGCGCCGGATCCGAAGCAAATGAGTGAACGGAGACCAGCACGCCGGAGCGCACCAGGAAAGTGCCGAGCAGACACAGCGAGAACGCGGTGATCGCCAGCAGTACCGTCCAGGCTTTAAACGTCCCGCGCTTTTCGGTCACCGCCAGCGAGTGGATCAGCGCCGTACCGGCCAGCCACGGCATAAAGGAGGCATTCTCAACCGGATCCCAGAACCACCAGCCGCCCCAGCCTAATTCGTAATACGCCCAGGCGGACCCGAGCACAATGCCGATAGTCAGAAACACCCACGCGGCTTGTGTCCACGGACGCGACCAGCGCGCCCATGCGGTATCCAGACGACCGGCCATCAGCGAAGCAATCGCGAACGCAAAGGCCACGGAGAAACCGACGTATCCCATGTACAGCAAAGGCGGATGGAAAATCAGGCCGATATCCTGCAACACCGGATTCAGGTCGCTGCCGTCTACCGGGAAATTCGGCAAAGAGCGGATAAACGGATTCGACGTCAGCAAAATAAACAGCAGGAAACCGCCGGTGATCATGCCCATCACCGCCAGCACGCGCGACACCGCATCCTGCGGCATACGGCGGCTGAACAGCGCCACGGCGAGCGTCCAGCAACTCAGCAATAACACCCACAGCAGCAGCGAACCTTCGTGTGCGCCCCAGGTGGCCGCCACGCGGTAATATACCGGCAGACGGGTGTTGGAGTTATTGGCGACATACGCGACGGTAAAATCATTCACCACAAACGCATGCACCAGAATAATGAAGGCCAGCACGATGCAGGCGAACATGCCGTACGCCAGCGGACGCGCCATTGCCATCATCCGGCTGTCCTGACGGGCAGCGCCCCACTGCGGATAAATACTCAGTAACACCGCCAGACCTAACGCCAGACAGAGTGCAAATGTTCCCAGTTCCGGCATCATGAGCGGTCATTTCCTTTATCGTTGCCCACATAGGCCGAAGCCGGCCCTTTGTGGTTTTCTTTCATGGCGTCGGCAACTTCCGGCGGCACATATTTTTCATCGTGTTTCGCCAGAACCTGAATGGCATTCACCACGTTCCCCGGTTCCATCACGCCCTGCGCCACCACGCCCTGCCCTTCGCGGAACAGATCCGGCAGGATGCCGTTGTATGTCACCGCGATCGCGCCGCGCGCATCATAAATTTTAAAACTGACCTGCAAACTTTTCGGATCACGCTTCACGGAACCGGGCATCACCATGCCGCCGATGCGCAGGCGCTGGCCAACGGTCGGCATTTCGTGGTCTTCGCCTTTGCCCTGCAATATTTCACTGGGTGTATAAAACAAATCAATATTCGAGCGCAGCGCGTACATCACCAGTGAGATGCTCAGGCCAAGGCCGATCAGCACCACCAGCGCCAGCGACAGCCGCTTTTTACGACGTGGATTCACAATAACTTCTCCGGGGAAGTGTCCGGTTCCAGCGGTGACGTCTGCGCGTCTTGCTGTTTTTTAGACTGAGACTGACTGATACGTTTTTCACGCGCCTGACGACGATGAACCTCGCCAAGGATCTGCCGGTGCTGCACAAAGGTATGCACCACCAGCGCAATCAGGGAAATCAGGGTGGCGGCGACCGACAGCCAGACATAAAAGGCATAGCCGCCCATCGCAAAGAAATCATGCCAGCTTGAGAATGCAGGGCTCATCCGCGATGCTCCTTATTCAGCAAGCCAGCCACCCACGGACGCAGACGTTCCTGAACCAAAATCAGGTTACGCAAACGCATCAGCGTCAGGGTAATAAAGAAGAACAGATAACCGAAGATCGCCCAGCGCAGCGGATAACGCATGCTCGGGTCGATGGTCTGCTGCATGTTAGTGGATCCCTGATGCAGGGTGTTCCACCACTGCACGGAGTAATGGATGATGGGAATGTTAACCACGCCGACCAGCACCAGAATACCGGCGGCACGTCCGGCCAGACGGCGGTCGTCGAAGGCGTTGTACAGTGCAATCACACCGAGATACAGGAACAGCAACACCAGTTCGGAGGTCAGACGCGCATCCCACACCCACCAGGTGCCCCACATCGGCTTGCCCCATGCGGAGCCGGTGACCAGCGCGATAAACGTGAACACCGCGCCGACCGGTGCCATCGCAGCCACCGCCAGATCCGACATTTTCATCTGCCACACCAGGCCGATAAATGCCGCGATCGCCATCGCGCTGTAAATGCCCATCGACCAGATCGCCGCCGGGACATGGATATACATTATCCGGTAACTGTTACCTTGCTGGTAATCCGGAGGCGCATAGCCAAAACCCCATACCCAGCCGATCAGCAGGCAGGCAAGACCCATAATGCCGAGCCAGGGAATGAACCGGCCACAGACGTGGTAAAGCCGTTCAGGCCTTGCGAGTTGATGTAACCATTTCCACATTGTTATCGTTGCTCACTATAAAATGTCACTGTGTGATATGCCGTGGAACCTCGGTGGGTTCTTGCGCGGTCAGCCTTCAATCACCCGCACTTATTGTTGGCGTCTCTATTGTTCACTATAGAGAAGTGTGATGTTAGTCAAAGGTTGCGTTTTTTCTTCTCTATTGTAACGACACGTAAAATAATTCTGTGCTACTGGCCAGCGTCCAGGTTAACCCTAAATAATTCGGGTTGCAGGAAGGCGGCAAACGACGCCATCCCGATGAGCTTACACAAGTAAGTGATTCGGGTGGCGAAGCGCAGCCAACGCATCTGCGGCTCGAAGCATGACGGGTTAGTGAACACTGACTCGCAGAGCAGCGGCCGTCGCGAATGGCGCTAGCGTCGCACTGCCCGCCAGCATCGCACCAAGAATGGCCAGATAACCGCCAATGGGCATCGACATCGAGGCGGCATCAATCGCGCCGGTGGCAAAAATCAGCACCGGAATGTACAGCGGCAGCACCAGAAGACTGAGCAGAACGCCGCCCTTGCGCAACCCGACGGTCAACGCCACACCAATCGCGCCGATAAAACTCAGCGTCGGCGTCCCCAGTAAAATCGTCAGTGCGACGGCTTTCCAGGTGTCAAAATCCAGTGAAAGCAGCAAAGCAATCAGCGGAGAGAGGATCAGTAACGGCAAACCGGTCACCACCCAGTGAGCACATACTTTCCCCAGAACCGTGAGTGCAAGCGGCGAAGGCAGTAACAACAGTTGTTCAAGCGAGCCGTCCAGGTAGTCGTCACGGAACAACCTTTCCAGCGCCAGCAACGAGGACAGCAGCGCGGCGACCCAGACAATGCCGGGTGCAATGCGTGCCAGTAATTTAGGCTCGGGGCCGATCCCGAGCGGGAACAGCGTAATCACAATCAGGAAGAACCACAGCGGGTTAATAATTTCAGCGCTTTTGCGAAAGGCGATTTTCAGCTCGCGGCGCAGGACTTTCGTAAACATTCCTATTCTTTCCCTTTCGCGTCACACCGGCTCAGCACTGGTCAGACGAAGTTTTCGCACGTCGCGGTTCACACCCTGCAAATCCTGATGCGTGGTCAGCAGCACCATTCCGCCCTGCTGCGCATGTTGCTCAAACAGGGCAATCAGTGTGGCAACGCCCTGTTTATCAATCGCGGTCAGCGGTTCATCGAGGATCCACAGCGGCGCTTCACTCAGCCATAAACGCGCCAGCGCGACACGGCGTTGCTGTCCGGCTGACATCTGCGCCACCGTTACATCTTCGTAGCCCAGCAAACCGACATTCTCCAGCGCCTGATAAATAGCGTCGGCATCGGTTTTTCCGGTCACTGACTGACAGAAGGCAAGGTTTTCAAACGCAGTGAGCACTGACTTTACGCCGGGCTGATGGCCGAGGTACAGAAGTTGCTGATGGAAAATATCGCGCTGACGGCGGGTACTCACGCCCTGCCAGCGGACTTCACCGGCGTCCGGAGAGGACAACCCGGCAAGAATACGCAGTAAACTGGTTTTACCGGCGCCGTTACGGCCTTCAATCTGCACCATTTCACCCGGTTCGATAGTGAAACTTAAGCCGCTAAACAAGGTTCGCTCATCGCGAACACAGCTCAGGTTAAGGGCTTCAAACATGGTGATGTCTCTTATTTTTCACAAGTGCGCATCATATCACAGGCGCCGGACGTGACGCAGCTTAGGGGACGACAGTTTACAGGGTTGAAAACCCTGAAATCCAGCAAACATTCCGTAAAATGTCCCATAAGGTTCATGGGTTAACGGTTTGTAACTTTTTTGTATACCTGCTCATAATCTTCCCGCCTCGCCTATGCTTATTCAGGAACACCAATAAAACTGACTTGCCGTACTTTTGGGGAACAACAATGACCGAAGAAAAAAAGCCTCGCGATGATAACGATGTCGACAGCGACGAACACGCGCAAGGCAAAGAGATCGAGACCGGCGAGGAGAATTTGCCGTCGAAAGCGGCCGCCGTACATGAAGTCATCCGCATGGAAGGAGAGAAAGAACTCGAGCGCGACGGACAGGCGCTGCTGTGGTCAGCCATTGCCGCCGGGCTGTCGATCAGCGCCTCGCTGATGGCGAAAGGCATTCTTCACGCCCGTCTGCCCGATACGCCGGAACGTTTTTTTATCGAAAACCTCGGTTATACCGTCGGGTTCATTATCGTGATCATGGCGCGCCAGCAGTTATTTACCGAAAACACTGTCACCGCCGTTTTGCCGATCATGCAAAAACCGACCGGCAGGAATATCCTGCTGCTGCTGCGTTTATGGGCCATCGTGCTGGCGGGTAACGTGATTGGCGGCGGGCTGGCGGCGCTGGTCTTTCATCTGGTGCCCTTTTTCGATACGGCGACCGACGAGGCATTCCGCACCATCAGTCTGGAAATCATGGAGAAAGACGCCGAAGGCATGTTTGTCGGCGGCATGGTCTCCGGCTGGTTGATCGCGACGATGGTCTGGATGATCCCCTCCGCCGGTACTGCCAAGCTGTGGGTGATCATGCTGATGACCTATATGGTGGCGATTGGCGACCTGACACACATCGTGGTCGGCTCGGTAGAAATCCTGTATCTGGTGTTCTCCGGCGCCATCCCCTGGTATGAATTTATCTGGCCTTTCGCCCTGCCGACGCTTGCCGGAAACATCTTCGGCGGCACCTTTATCTTCGCGCTGATCAGCCACGCGCAGATCCGTAACGATATGAGTAATCAGAAGAAAGCGAAGGCGAAAAAAGAGGAACAGGAAGCCGCGAAAAAAGAGGCCGCAAAACCCTGACTGGCGAGGAAACAACCAAACGGCAGTCTGATGCCTTATTATTCTGAGAAAAATGGGTATACTACGCGGGCGCTTTCCACAGGCGCCCGTGTCTCCTTAGTTAAACGGATATAACAAGCCCCTCCTAAGGGCTAGTTACAGGTTCGATTCCTGTAGGGGACACCAATTTAATGTCTGCAAACGTCCACTCAAGTCTATTTTATTCTCTAAATTCAGCAAGTTAACCCCATCACTTCGTCTACCAAATTCCAATAACTTTTATCAACATCCTGCACATTTTGTTGGTATAACAGTTGGTATGGTAAGTTCGATAATGCAGATACCATCAGTATGGGAGGTTTTCTATGGCACTCACTGAGGTAAAAGTAAGAAATGCTAAAGCTGTTGAGAAGCCGGTAAAGCTGACTGATGGTGGTGGTATGCACCTTCTGATTCAGCCCAGCGGTTCGAAATATTGGCGTCTGCAATACCGTTTTGCCGGTAAACAAAAAATGTTGGCGTTAGGTGTTTATCCTGAAATCTCTCTTGCCACTGCACGCCTTAGAAGAGACGAAGCAAGAAAGCTAATCGCAAACAACATAGATCCTAGTGAGAAGCGAAAATCTGAAAAGGTTGAAGAAAAAGGTTTGCTCACATTCGAAACGGTTGCCAGAGATTGGCATTCGAGCAACAGGACATGGTCTGATAGTCACAGAACAACAGTGTTAAACAGCTTAATCACCCATCTGTTTCCAGTTATTGGTAAACGGAACATCACTGAACTCAAAACCCGTGATTTGTTGCTTCCGCTAAAAAACGCTGAGAAAAGCGGGCATCTTGAAGTAGCTTCGCGTTTACAACAACGCATAACAGCCATAATGCGATATGCCGTCCATAACGCTTTGATTGACCAAAATCCCGCCTATGACCTTTCGGGTGCCGTGACAACACCTAAAAGCACTCATCGCCCTGCTCTCCCCTTCGAACAGCTACCTGAGCTTCTAAGACGAATTGAAGCTTATAAAGGTAAAGGCATAACGCAAATCGCAGTCCAGTTAACTCTGCTGACTTTCATCCGTTCAAGTGAACTTAGGTTTGCACGTTGGTCCGAAGTGAATTTCGAAAATTCCTTATGGACGATCCCAGGAGAACGTCAAGAGTTGGATGGAGTTAAGTATTCTGGCAGAGGCTCGAAAATGAAAAACCCTCACCTTGTGCCATTGAGCAAACAAGCCAAAAGCCTGCTCGAAAAACTTCATTCTATCAGTGGCGATAAAGAACTTATGTTCATAGGTTTTAGTCGTGATGACAAACCAATCAGCGAAAACACTGTCAACAAGGCCCTGCGCACTATGGGCTACGATACAAAGAAGGAAGTGTGTGGCCATGGTTTTCGAACCATGGCATGTAGTGCTCTAATTGAGTCTGGACTGTGGTCAAGAGATGCTGTTGAACGTCAAATGAGCCATCAAGAACGAAACTCCGTTCGAGCAGCATACATACACAAAGCAGAACATCTTGAAGAAAGGAAACTAATGCTCCAATGGTGGGCTGACTACCTTGAAACATGTAAGGTAGAAGCTGTGACACCATTTACCTATGTGGACCGAAGATAGCCGCCTACCGATGGGCAGCCTTGAAAATGCTAATGAGGCTGCCCTACATCCCATCGAATTGGTAAGATTGAACTGAGCAAAGAAGCAATACGAATACTCAAATCAATGGAACCAATCAGTAGGCAGTAGGCAGTAGGCACAGGGAATGAGTTTTTTCGAGCATTAAAACGCCACTTAATCATATGCATGAAAAGACAGCCAATGCAGCTATCATCCGAATGGGGTTTGGAGGCGTGCTTGTAGCTCACGGTATGACTTTATTGCAAGAATAGCAGCAGAAGAGTCTGGTAAGTTCAGGACAGATGTTTTAGAAGCAGCCCTTGCCACTCGAAGAAAGACGAAATAATTACAGCATACAATCGTGCAGAATCTCTTTCGGAACGTCTTGTTCTCATGCAGTGCTGGAGCGATTACGTCGTTGCTCAAAGATTTAAAGCAGTTACCGCATAAATATTACAAGGTTATAATAATCACTAATATTTTCGAAGTGGTAAAAAGGTATTTTTACCACTTCGGTTTAAGTTAAATTTCAAAGATTAAGCCACTCAATTTCCTTTTTGACCAAACTATTATTATCTATAACCTTAATCAGAGATTTAATTTTTATTCCAATTAATTGGTCTTTATTATCAAATTCAATTAAATTTCGATACTTCCTCAGCAATTCAGAAGCGGCAGCACGTGAAAAACCATATTCTTGCAATGACATTTCTTTGGAATTTACCGTCCCATAATCAACAAACTTGGAAAGATTTATCCCACTCAAATCTTCCCCATGTATTGATTTACACAATTGATGGTAATGAGCCAAAGCACTTTCCAGCTTGAATGTAATATCAGTTTCTATGGTATTTATCACTTCTAATATTTTTTGATTTATATGTTGTGAATTATTTTTATCAAAATCGACCCAAGAGTAGGATTCTATATCACGTACTGAGTTACTATATTTAATAGAATTATTTATTATTGCACTAATAGGCTCACCCATCAGCCAAGAGTATGTCATTATATGAAAAGGAACGATACCTTTAGGGTTAACTATTTCGTAAACGTCATTAATTTTTTTGAGATACCTTTTGACATCTTCATTCTGGAAAGTAGTTAGAATATTATTTTTATTTGAAGCCAACTTATAAGCTGAAGATTGAATACCTGAGTCAAAACGATGATTTTCTGAAAAGGTAGAGACATCAATATCAAGAATGTTTTTCCTTATTAAATGCTCACGCCCAGCAGAAATTATTTTCTGTCTAATCTTTGAATCAAAAGTTTCTAACAATCCGCCGACCTTACCTTCATTTATATATGTTAAAACTTCTGATAAAATCATAGTAGATATTTCTACCACTTTGGGATCAGGGGTTTGAACACTCTCATTAAGATAATTAAGAATCTTGCGATGTGCTTTCAATAATGGGGAAATTTCATCTTCGATTTCTATTTTGTCTTTGTTTGTAACCGAATTTTCAAATTCACTCCAAGTATTTTCTCCATTACTAATACAGATAATATTACCTGTTAACTCGTTTTTGTAACGACCTGCTCTTCCTGCAAGGTTCCAAAAATCAAGCGAGAAACCACTATTACTATTAGCCTTACCGAATGGGTAAATAAACACATTTTTAGTTGGTAAGTTTACCCCTTCCAACAAAGTAGATGTGCAAAAAATATACTTTATTTTTTTATTCGCATAAAGGAACTCTATTCTCTTACGAATAAAAGACGGCAAATTCCCATGATGATATGCAATACCATATTTTAAGAGGTGGGGTAACGAGAAATCCTTATGAATAAAGTCAGAAATTAGCTTCGCTTCATTCATCAACTCATCATCAACTTTGAGCGGTATTTTTTTAGATATTAAATACTCTGAAAACTCTATAGCCTTGTTCACACACTGTGATTTGCTTGATACATAGATTAAATTTGAATCATAATTTGAGCCTATTTTCAATATCAAATCAAAATCAGAATCGAATGTATCTGAAACATTAAAATCAACAACCGACTTTGTCACAGTGTCAAAATATTTATATTCGTTTTTATATATATTTGCAAAAAATAAACTTTGGGCAACGGGACTTTCCGTGATACTCAAGCTCTCACCAACCACGTTAAAATATTTGAAAAATATTTGAGGGTTAGAAATTACTGGGCTGGAGAATACAAGCTTTAAATCGGAATACTTCTCTAATGAATTGGAAATGACTTTGTATAAAGTCATAGACCGCCTACTGCCTTTATCAGCTAATTTATGTGCCTCATCAATGAAAAGGACATCAACTTTAATATCATTAAAATTAGTTTCGTATAGAAAATTATTATACCTTTCTTGCGTGAATATCATAATATTCTTTGTGTCAGCCTTTACACCTGACACAGACTTGGTGATATTTACACCTTCAACTTTTCTTTCATTCAGCATAGCTCGAAAATCTACCAAATATTCTTCAAGCAGGGCCTTAGTAGGTAAAATAAAAACAATTATTTTAAATTTATTAAGTAAATCAATTGCACAGTTTTTTATTACAAACGACTTACCTAAAGAGGTTGGACCAGAAAAACTAAAGAAATTGTTAGCCAGAATTTCATTATAAATATCATATTGCCTATTGGTAAATGACAATTCTGAACTAGGTATTGTTTGAACGACCCTCCGAATATCACCTAATATAGTTGATGCTGTTGAGAGAGAAATTGAAGAATCAGTAAAAGATGTAACTGCTGAAAACAAACCGAACTTAGTAAGAATTGATTTGGTTATAGCTTTTGTATAGCTATTATCTGCAAATAGTTCATTAACGCCAGAGATTATTTTTAATGCTATTGCTCGATTTTGTTCATGACTGGAGTTAGACAAGTATTCGCTGAAGTGAAGAAGTCGCTTATGATGTTCAGAAAAAACAAAATCAGATTTGTCTTTCTCAAAGAACGAAGTGGCTAATTCATCTAATAAAAATCTGTAGTGATTGTTAAACTCATAACTACTCTTAATTCGATCACAAAGATATTCAATAAGACTAATCATCACCATATAACTCCCTAACAATGGCCTGTGATAATTCATTTATTTTGTTGCTTGGCATAATCAATAAATTTAATTTAAGACCTGAAGAAAGAGTTTTAAGAATGTTTTCATCAATACTATTACATGCATTATTAACTATAGAAATAATATAGTCACCGACAGTATTAAATTCATCTTTATCATAATTTTCCATTGACAAGGTGAAAACCAAACAAAAAGTATTAAGGTTTTTACTTCCAGTAAATAGAACTTTAAATAAAGTTTCGCACTCTGACTCAGGAAGTTTTTGGCTTAAAAATGAACGTTCTAAAAATAACTCCTGATTAAAACCATAAAAATTAAAATTAGAAATTATTTTAACTATTTCATTATTTAACTCTTCAACTAAATTATTATGGCCGCAATAATTAGAAAATGCCAATTCACATTTACCATCAGCAGTGATCATATAGTGCATATGGTGGTAGTATTTAGCGGTTAAACCCGTAGAGTAAAGATGAGGGGCATTAAGATATGTTTCAACCAATCTCCCAGTTAAAAGTTTATTTGCTGGCTCATGAGAAATTTCTTTGGACAATAACATACCCGCTCTTACCACACTTTGAGGAGGTAAAATTTTATTATTGGTGAGCATGTAGTTAAATTCATTCAACAAAAACCTTGCAATAGGTTTTAAGTCAAAATGAGGAAAACCATTATGTGCTGGTATATAAGTAACAATTTCAAAATCGTTGGTTAATTTTTTTCTAAATATTTCCTTTACGTAACCATTTATAGAATTATCTAATTTAACTGTCCAAACAGGCCTATGAAAAATGACACAATCAAAATATGCATTAATCAAATCATGATCTATATCATTCAAACACTCAGCTATAAGATCGTTATTTTTACCATTTTCAATTATTACAGCATAGGCTACAGGTAAATCAGATTCTGGATATTCTAAAACCAACCCACCAGAAACTCCTTTATATCCTTTTGATTTCTCTATCAAATCGGGAGTTGAATTTGATTCAATATTATACTTAATTAGTCCTTGCGGGGCAAGTTGTGGAAAATTGAGCATGATCCTTCCAGGCTCAGTATCTTTTTCCTTGAAAGCGTTGAGGTAAAATATCTTATCCGCGATATTTTCGATTTCACCAATGCGTAGGGGGTGTGTTGCATTCCCACTAACTCGTGTAATGACTAAATCTTTGTCTGGAAAACTATATACATCCTCCGCATCAAGGATTGTTGACATACAGTCGAATGATAGACAGTTTATGTCAGGTTGAATGCCACATTGCCTACAGCAGCCTGCTGTTTTCGCATTGAATGGTTCGCAAGTTGCCTTCTGATGACAAAGACCATGCTTCGACGAGATCACAAAAGCTGCGTCACAAGAACTAGCCTTGAATAGATACCCTGTTGACTCAGAGCCTAACACCCTGATCTTTATGCAATTACTTACACTCATAGTATCTTACATTCACTCCGTTGGAAGAATAAGTGCATAACACTTGAGATCCTAACACATTGTTCTCACTGAAAATACTTCTGACAGCCTCATTATCACTGCTAAAGTGGAATATTGCTTCAGGGAATTGATCTAAAATTCGAGCAATAGTTTTATTATTTGGATGATTATGCTTACTCTTGTCAGCACAAATAATGTATTCTGTTTTTCCAAAAAGTTTTATCAATTCGCTATTAGTATTTTTTTCGCTTCCATGGTGCGATAGCTTAACAACAGTAAAATTCGGTTCTATTTGATTAGCACTTAGAGTTTCGATTACATCCTTTGCCCATGCGTCACCTAAAAACAACCCTTTAAAACCATTATACTCTATGATGAGAGATAAGCTGGTTCTATTAGTAATTGATCTATCAGGTATGAATTTATCGTCACTATTAGCGATTTCCTCGATACATTCAGTTAAAGAGGGTTCGTCTTTTTCATCAGATGAAATTTGTGGTTGATTATTTTTTTTCTGAATCTTTCTCAAAAAATCACTATGCATTCGTTCCAGAGCATCAACTCTTGGAGTTAAGGGAGTAAGCTTGATATCATTAATGATAATTGGATCTGCCTCACCAAATAATATTTCTACAGAAATATTATTATCCGTCAGGAAAGTATCTAAGTTAACATCTTGAATGTATGATATCTGTTGTTCATCAGCATTGAAAATGCTGCCACAAACATTTAAACTATTAAAAATAAATCTATGAATTTTAACCCCTGAAGATAATATATATTCATAAGCTCCAATATGATCATCATCATTATGTGTCAACACTGCAATATCAATAGCTCTGTCATTCAATAAATCTTTTAGCTTGGCTATCACTTTCCTTCTTATTAAAAAATCTTTGGGTCCAGAATCAATAAGTATCAATGTATGTGTAAAATCCAACAGAATACAATCGCCATGACCGGCATCTAATACATTAATTATAGGCATCACTATCACCTTAATCTAATATCGATTTTAATATTAAAAAGCATGTGACAGTTTTTAAATATTTAAAATCGTTTACTATAGGTAATGGTATAGTAATTTCATTTGGTTACAAGAACAAGGATCTAGATCATGTCTGAAACATTGAAAAATCTTAACAACATTCGCGCTTTGCGAGCCGAGGCAAGCGATCTTACACTCGAATAATTAGAGGAGATATCAGAAAATCTTACTACCATAATAGAGGATCGTCGCGAAGAATAAGATTCAAAACATAAAAAATTATAAAAAACAAGCAAAACTTAAAGCTTTTCTTGAGAAGCTGTTGGAAGCAGGTATTGACCCTTCTGAACTGATAGCCTAAACCATATCACCAAAAGCCGCCCGTGCCCCTCGCCCTACAAAGTATAAGTATATAGATGAGGATCGAAGTGAAAAGATTTGGACTGGTCAAGGTCGTACTCCGAAGGCTATTGCACTTGAATCACGAAAAAAGCTGCAACAATTTGAGTTCTGATAAAAAGATTAACTTATTTGATTAGGCCGTTAATGGGTCAATATTATGAATTAAAGTTCATCATTCAATTTTTGTATCGCCGTGGCAGAAATTCCAGTTATGCTTTGATAATTCACGAGATTTTCAAGGAAAAAAGACCATGGCGCACCACGTTTGACTAATGATTTATCGATTTATAACGTACAAACTATAGCAGCTATTCTGCACCGTTGCGGGTTAAGTGCAAAATTTCGAAAATATACTTGTGGCAGGAACCTGGTGCAGAAACTACACGTATCAGGAAACCTATAAAAGTAGAATTTTGTGCAGGAGTTCCAGATCATTAGTAGATGGGCAAAATTACCTACTTACTCAGCGGTGAGACTGACTATATCTTTCGGTAGGACAGTGATTATCGACTTAAGACCTCGAGCAGTTATTGTCTGAACGATATCGTTCAAAGGATGACGGCACAGTTCATCTACAATTCATTTAAGATGACGTTATGGCTACGAAGCACCGTAAAAGTTGATGGGGTTAAGTATTGCTCAGAGGATTGAATCTATACATTGAGAGCATAGTATCAGCCGTGATGAGATGAAAATCATTGTGTTATATTATATCGAGTGCAATTATAACCGCCGGCATCACGGAAGTGCCGGCGGCCACCTCGCTCGGAACAATTTGAAAACCAGAAGCTTACTTAGAGCTGTGTCCACTTTAAGTGAGTAAGCTCAATCCCACCCACCGCTGCTGATGTTGACAGTTAACTTAACATCCCACTACTGCGACCGAATTAAGTTGACCAAAAAACCCGTAAAGTTTATGCTGATTTTGCACTAAAATTTAATATGAATAATGGGAGCTTTAGTTATGGGTAAGCTTTTAGATTTAACATTTGAAGTAATTAAGCAAAACATTAATCCTCAAAACAGCGCGGGCTGTAAAACGAACGGCACAAGCACTTGCTGTTCTACATATTGCACTGCAAAAAACTGTCAAGGCATTGAATCTGAATCTGAATTTAACATGGATGCTTGGGATCAATACTTACAGATGAATGCAGGTGTATTGCAATACTAACCATACCGGCCCATTTTATATTCTTATGAAATGGGCTTCACTTAACATTAGTTTAGTATAAATACATCATGTTAGAAAAAAAATTTTATTTACAACATACAGTAGATGTATACCTTTCTGAATTGAATGATGAAAAAGTGAAAATCACTTTTCATCGAATGACTACTCGCGAAAAAGTAGAAATCATTACATCTAAAATAATAGCTGAGTTTTTAGCATTACTAGATGGAAAAAGGACTACCCAAGAAATATTAACAAAGCTAGGGGTATTTGAACAATACAGTGCTAATGGTTTAATCACATTTCTTTTGGATCAACATTTAATTACCGAAGATGATGAAAAGGTTGATTCACATTCTCGTTATGCACGTCAGATCGCTTATCTTGATGATATGGTATTGGATAGAAAAGGTCATCATACACAAAAAATTATAGAATCTAAAAAAGTTACCATCTTAGGTTGTGGTGCAGTAACGGGAAATATTGCTGAAACTCTAGTAAGAGCGGGAGTATTAAATTTCTCTCTTGTTGATGACAAATGTTTTCAAAAATCAAATTTAAGTAGGCATGTATTTTCAAGGATTTCTGATATTGGAAATAGCAAAGTTGAAACCTTAGCCAATTATTTAAGGAAAATTGATTCACGTGTAAATGTCACTATTTTTAATGAAAAATTATTACCACATTCTGACCTATCTAAATGGATAAGTGAAGATACAGCTCTAGTTATTAATGGTTGTGATGAGCCTTATATTGGACACACATCCTTAAAGTTGGGCCGTTATTTACAACCACGAAATATTCCGATGTATGTTGCTGGTGGTTTCGATGCCCACTTGATGAGTTCAGGTGAATTAGTCTATCCACCTAATACGCCTTGTATAGATTGCATTCAAAATACATTTAGTAAGGCATTGGGTGACTGGAAGCCTATTTATAGCAAGACTCAAGATATCCATATATTAATTAAGGCTGCTAATTCCGAAGACAAAAAAATCGTCAATTATAATATTGGAGGGTCTGGTGGTATTGTTATGATGAGCGGATTCTCCGCATTTCTTAGCAGCTTAAAGATAATTAAATTTTTAGCTGAAGATTCACATTATAATTATTTAACACTTCGTTATGAATATCTTCCTAATGCAGGTGAACTGACTAGCTTTACATTATTAAAGCAAGGTGGATGTGATGTTTGCAATAAATAAACTCAGGTTAAGAGAAAGCGTAGGGATAATACCTCATGAGGTTGGTGTTGATTTTTTCAAATCAAATATTCGGGAGAATATCTCTCTAAGAATGAACTTCCCTGACATAATCAACATGTTAAAGTATTTTGATGGGAAAACTTCCATTGAAGATATATGCGAAAAATACGGGTTGATAGATAATAATGAGTTAGAAAAGTTAGCAGAATATCTAAAGGAAGAATTTGTTCTTATCGAGCAAGATGTAGCTTATCCAATAGAAAGAATTGAAAAAGACTGCCGTTTAATTAACTTGCTTGAAGATTATTTTCATTCTACGAGTGAAGTACTACACGCAATAAATAGACTTAAAAATGCCAACGTAATGATTATTGGATTAGGTGCAGTTGGTAGCGTTATTGCTACATATCTAGCCAAATTGAACGTTGGGCATTTAGTTTTAGTTGATAATGATGAAGTCGACTTAAGTAATCTACATAGACAGTATTACTTTGAAAACCACGTAGGGCTAAATAAAGCGATTACATTAGGTGAGGAGTTAAAAAATATAAGCCCAGACATTAAAGTATCTATTATTAAAAAATTTTTAAGTAATGATTTTTTTGAAGAAACAGAGATTCCAACTAATCTCAACTTGATCATTAATTGTTCTGATGAGCCAAGTGTTGATGTCACCAGTCGAATTATTTCTAAATACGCCATGCGTTCTAAAATCCCCCATATTGTTGGTGGCGGATATAATTTGCATCTTACACTTATTGGCCAAACTATCATTCCATTTCAAAGCGCTTGTTTCGAATGTTTCAAAACTGCTTTAAATTCGATCAATGACGCCGAATTAAAAAATGTTAAAGCCCTAAATAGGAACAATCGTAAGCTAGGGTCTTTCTCGCCATTATCAGGGATTGCAGCCAGTCTAGCAGCACTTGATGCATTTAAGGTGCTTATTCATAGATACGATACTTTGCAACAGACAAATAAAAGAATTGAGTTTAATGCCCAAGATTTCAGTTTCCAGACAGTAGATATAGAAAGAAACCCTAATTGTGCATGGTGTGGGGATTAATATAATGAATAATATTAAATTAAATGGTATTTCTACGCATAATTTAAAAAAAATTGACATTGAAATACATAAAAACAAAATAACAGCAATTTATGGTCGCTCAGGTGCAGGTAAAAGCTCCCTTGCATTTTCTAGTCTATATAAACTTTGTAGCGATGAATTTGATGCATTAGAAAATGGCTACAGTGAAAATAACGAATATAAAATAGAGAGTTACTCAGGTATTATTCCTGCAATTGCGATATCACAATCGAATAAAAACAACAACCCCAGATCAACTTTGTATTCTTATTTAAATATTGCACAAATTCTTTCTTTTCTTACAAAAGATAATAGCCAAAATATTCCTAACTTTAAATATCTAAAAATAAACAAACCTGATAATGAATGCCCCACTTGTAAAGGATTAGGTGAAATAGTTCATATTGATTTAAACACTATCATCAACGAAAACCTAAGCATCTCTGAAAAACCATTTTCAATTTGGAAGACTGGTACCTTTTCGGGATTGTATCACAATTTACTACTTGCTTTCTGTGAACTAGAAAATATTAACACATCAACTCCATTCAAAAACTTATCACAAGTGGAAAAGAAAAAAATACTCTATGGCATAACCACATCTAGGTTAGCATTCAAATTTAAATATAAGGGGGCCTTAAGACAAAGACGAGCTTATTATGAAGGTGTAATGATTTTTGCACAAAATATGATGGGCCAAAAAACACTTGGGAATGCAACCATTAGAGAAAGTTGTCCTGAGTGTTTTGGTTCCCGGATAAATACAAACACTTATCAACACATAAAAATATTGGGTTTAAATATAATAGAATTTCTTACACAGCCCTTTACTGAAATACTCAAAAAGCTAACCGAATTTTCAGAAGCAACTGAAATACAAAGAGTTATTAAATCAATATGTGAAATGGGTTTGGGGTATTTGAGTTTTTCACGTTCAATTCCGAGTTTATCAGGAGGGGAATTACAGAAGCTCAGATTCAGTCGATTATTTAACTCGAATATATCAGGGATATTGTTAGTTATAGATGAAATATCTTCTCAAATAAATAGAGAGGACTTTCCTAAAATACATGAAAAACTTAAAAAACTATCATTACATAACACTATAGTATTAGTTGAGCACTCCCCCTATTTTATTGAAAATGCAGATTATGAAATTCACATTGGATTAGAAGCAGGTGAAAAAGGTGGTTATATTTGTAAGAATGAAGAAATATTACCTATTATAAGAGAAATGCAGAGGCGTAAAACAAATAAATACATTTACTTCAAAGACATGAGTAAGAACAATGTAGTTAAACAGGAATTAAAAATCCCTAAAGGTTGTTTAACTGTATTGACTGGTTTATCAGGTTCAGGGAAATCATCGATAGCAAGAGTTATTGAAGAAAGAGAAAAGGCTATTTACATCTCCCAAAAAAACACAAATTTCAACGGTCGTTCTGTATTAGCTTCTACAATAAAAATTAATATCCTCCTAGCTGATTACTTCTCAAAGAATACTGGTGTAGACTCCAATAATTTCCTTCTATCAAAAGATGCAGGCTGTAAAAATTGTGCTGGAACTGGGATAATTAAGTATGAAAGAGGATACGATAAAGATATTTACTTAACTTGCCCAACTTGTGAAGGCGACCTTTTTGATAAAAAAAATGAGTTCATTGAATTAAAAGTAAATGGATTAAATATTATTGATTTTTACAATAAAGAAATAAAAGAACTTTATAACTTGTTACATGAAATTGAAACACCATTTAATAAAACACTCGAAACAATGGTTTCGCTAGGTTTAGGACACTTACAATTAAAACGTAAGACCCAAACATTATCTGGAGGTGAGTTACGAAGAGTGAAGTTATGTGAACATTTATCAAGAAAAAAAGAAACAAAGAAAATTTTGATTATCGACGAACCAGTAGCAGGGTTAGACCCTGAAACAGCGAGTAAAATAGCAGAATATATTTATCAAAAAGTACCTTTGTTTTGTGCAGTTATTTTAATAGAGCACAGGCCGGAAATTATCGATTTTTCAGACTATGAGGTTAAAATAGGTCCTTCTGCTGGTATTTTAGGCGGTAAGGTGTTATCGCAAGGCTTTTTAGAATGATTTAGATTTAGTGTTTAATAAAAATTATCATATTGAAAGGAGTGAAGTATGTGGAAGAAATTCATGATGCGCAGTTATCTATTGGCATTTCTTATTTTTTTGTTAATGGCATATGTATTCTCAATTTATATTGGACCAGAGAATTATTACTTCGTATTTATTCCTATATTTGTTTCTTCGATACTTTTTTGGTTAACTAAAAATCATTATAAAAAAGTTAAAGCGCTTAACGATTTAATTTTATGTTCAGTAGCAGCACTTGCTGCTATGGCAAAAGCCCTCAACTGGCTTAAAACGGAAAATAAACCAATTCATTTTTTATTTGATGCAATTTCATTCGATGTGAACTTAGTGACCTTTTTTATATTCCTCCTAACTTTGAAAGGAATTATAGCCTTCTATGAATTCAGACATACAAGTTAAAATACAAGCACAAATAAAATCATGGCGAATGTTATTAAGAATATACCCAATGAAACATTTTCAGAATACATTCGCCCTCTGCATGTTATTTTCTTGTAAAGTGATGTAAAAATTACTGGAAGCAATAATATGAAATAAAAACATATCATTCGCAACGATTCGAGTAAAGTCCAAAGTGTTATTTCATCTCTAATGCTATACCCAAAATAAACAATCACTATTACGGTTATTAATGTTAACACCATATCTACTATGAATTTACTTTTTATATTATTAGTCATGGCAACCTCTTTCAATATTCATAGATTATCCATAGCACAATGATAATGTTTGTCAATTAAGTTATTGCATTTATTTCATGGAGAAAGCAAGGGCTAACTCTGCGAAGCTCCGCTTCATAGAGTTGCCTTGCTTTTCTTCCTTTTAGTCAGAAAAGAGATGCTCAGAACTTCTTTGATAATATTTTGGTGGCCATGTCGCCTAAAAAAGATAGATAAATTTCATAAAAACCAATAGAGTTGGATGAGTTTTTAAAAGAGGAAAATGGACTCTCTATGCAAATATCTAATAAAAAGAAAATCACTCTAACTCCCTGGAGTTCTAAATGGAGGAACATCTTCAAGAATGAATCTGATAATCTTAGAACCAATATATCTGGTGCAAGTTATAATATTCACATCGAGCATGTTGGTTCAACTTCAATAGAACATATTATAGCCAAGCCTAACATAGATATTTTGCTGACCGTAGATGAATGGAGTCATATTGCCGATATACTTCAGCATCTTGACACGTTAGGTTATAAAATTATTGAGCAATGCGATAAAACTCCGAGATATTTTTTAACTAAATCGGTTCAGTGTGACAGCATTGAGGCAATTAATTTGCATATAACCATCCCTACTTCAAGGTGGGGGACTGATATGTCTCTTTTTCGTGACATTCTAAATGAAGATGAAAGTCTCAAAAAAAAATATAGCGAACTCAAATCAGAATTAATAAAGAAACATCATAATGATCTGGAGTCCTACACTTCCGGGAAGTCTGATTTCATATCAAGTATATTAAGAAAAGAATACTCTCTATATGATGCTACCAATCTTTTGTCACATCAAAGAGCAGAGCTAGACATGGCTGGGAAGTATCAGATTAAAATGATGCTAGCACAATTTTTCTTAGCTATTTTATCTGCCACCTCAGTTTACATTGATGATAATTTTTTTCTTCTTTTAGTTGCTTTTTTCGGTGTAATTACAACTATATTTTGGCTTAGGTTTGAACATTTACAACAACGCCATCGACAAGCTGGTGATCAAGCCCGGCGTGCTCTGTTAATAAAAAATGGCCTTAAAGGAGTATTTTCAAATAAGCAAAATGTATCTATCTATAAAAATTTCACAGCATCGATTGATGATAAAAATCTTTCTATTGATACATATTTTTCAACTAAAAAAACGCCAGGGTATCAACGCCTAACTGAAATGATAGAAGAGTCATCATATTGGACATGTGCGTTGCAAAAAACCAGCGCGAAAATAATGTTATTGTTCTTAAGTTTATTATTATTATTATTTATTATCATTGGATGGGTTTCCTCCGTGACTATTCAGTCCCCAACCATTTTTTCAATAGCGCGAACTTTAATTGCATTCTTGATATTATTATTATCCTCTGATTATTTAGGTGTAATGCTTTCATACTTTAATGCAACTAAAACCATTACTGATATTTTTGAAAGAATCGAAGGTATTGAAGGTCGAAATTATTTAGAGGCAGATGTTTTACTATTGATGTCGGATTATAATGCGGCTATAGAAAAATCACCTAATACCCTACCATGTTTATATAAGATAAATAACAAATCTCTCACTAAAGAATGGCGGAGATATATACATCATAAAAATAATAGAAAAACCCTATAAGCAATCCTAATTCACATAAAACTCGAGGTAACTTCAGCTTTATGTGAATTGCATAATGAGATTTCATGTATTGACAATAAAATAAAGTAATCTATAAGTATATCAATTGAAGTCATATAAAAAGGAGTTTATATGGAAAAAAAATCGGTGCCTAATATTGTCACAAACCCAACACATCTAAAAGCACAATCCCCGTTCCCCTCAGAATTTCTCCGCACCCATTGTGTTAGTGTTAGACTGAACAATATAGAATTACAACACCTTAATACCAAACGTGGTCCTAGAAGCAAAGGCGAATGGCTTCGTATGGCATCCCTACACAAATTACCCCCCATTATACCCGCTATTAATACCGAAGCGTGGAAAGCACTTTCTGAAATATCACAAAAGCTAAATCGTATTGCGACTCATATTGATGGTAAGAGCAAAGAAAGCCAGCTTACCCATACTGAACTATTTGCAGTCAGAAGACAGATCAGTGAACTTCGTCAACATCTTCTTAATGCGGATATTTGGAGTGTCTCTCGTGAAGGGTATGCAGAAGATCAAGAGAGGTAAGAACTTCTCAGGTGTGGTCCAGTATGCATTGAAGCCTGGTTCACATCATAAAAGTGATCCAGTCGTTATCGGGGGCAATATGCTGAGTGACTTAGCCCTTGAACTGATTGCTGAATTTGATGACACCAAACAGCTTCGCCCGGAAGTAGAAAAAGCGGTGTGGCACAATTCGCTTCGGTTGCCCTGCGGTGAAAGCCTAACCAATGAACAGTGGGTAGCATTTGCCAACGACTACATGCAACGCATGGGCTTCTCAGAAACGCATCTTAGGTGTTATGTGTTGCACGATGACGAAGCCGGCCAGCACATACATATCATCGCAAGCCGCATAAATCTCAGTGCCGGTAAACTTTACCTTGGCAGGAACGAAAACCTCATCAGCACCCGGATTATTAGTGAACTTGAGATTACTCATGGCCTTACTATTACCAAAGCCGCATCTTCAACCAAACCGGCACAACCGAAGCGGAAAAGAATCTCTCGCAACGAACAGATGCTTTCTCAACGGACTGGTGTTCTTTCACATAAGGAAGCTCTTCAACAGCTCATTGATAAAAGTTTGGCTGATACGCCTGAGCTTCTAACTTTTATCAAGCGGCTCGCAGATAGCCAAGTGGCCTGTAATGCCAATGTCGCTTCGACGGGAAAAATGAATGGCTTCTCATTTGAATACCAAGGGATAGCATTTAAGGCTTCTCAACTTGGGAAAAAGTATTCGTGGTCAAACTTGCAGAAGCTCCTCAACTACGAGCCAGACCGCGATAACTCGCTACTGTTGCATACCAGACCAGTTGCTCCTGCTCCTGCTCCTGCTCCTGCTCCTGCTCCTGCTCCTGCTCCTGCTCCTGCTCCTGCTGAAATGGTAATCAGGGTAACAAAGGAATCACTAACTATTTCTGAGAAAATAGCTTCTCTTACTCCAAAGGCTTCTATTGCTCTTACACCGGCTTTGATACCGAGAACCGTAGTTAAAGCAGATAAACGGCAGCAAATACTTAATGCAGTTTTCGATTTACAAAATGCCCAGAAAATCAGGAAAGCAAAACATCCCCGCTTCAGCTTGTGGCTTCCTTTCATTAACCTGTTGAAAAATTACGGTTTTTGTTTAATGCATTCATTCCGGAAATTTAAGAGAGTGTTGAAAATCCACGCTATATCTCCCGCAATACAAACTCAATTCACTGCAAATTTAAAACGACAGAAATAACAACTAATTGCCTTAACATGAATGCAACCATATCGAGAGTAGGGATTAATCCATTGATTTCACGAGATTCATCGATCGGTTATACAGATCGATAATCCAGTGCTGATAGCCTACACCTATCACAAGTAAGCCATCGATCGGTACAAACGTTTTTACTAAAGCTCACAAACCATCGAGAATTCATCGAGATAAGTTTAAACGTTGTTAAAAATCAACCAGATTAGATGGATACTTAAATGACAACAGAAATCAGTTTCAAAGAACCTTCTAAACCAACAATCTTCGTTATGAAACGGGTCTGGATAGCATTAGCAATACCCGTAGTAATATTCTGCACCTTAGGTTCAGAAGCTGTCTCACAGTCATTCGTTGCATGGCTACTGGCAGGTGCCTTTATAATTTTTACGGCAATACCTAAGTATCTCGATAAACGCAAAAATCATTCAACTATCGATTATTTAAACGAGAATAACGATGGCTATTACTATCATGAGTTTGACAATACAGCGTTGCTCTTAGATTTAAATAAAAAGACTCTGAAACTTAAAGAAAAAGGTAAAGAGCAAACATATCCATTCAGCGACATTAAGACATGGCGTTATGATTTGATAAGCTCAGGGAAAATTATCGGTGTAGGTATTACAAACGGAATTATTGCCAAGTCACAGAATGATTCTAATAGATTAAAAGATGCAAAAAAATCTGGTTTTTTCATTTCAGTAAAAGATATTCAAAATCCCGAATGGCAAATCAAGTTTTTCCCAAAAAAAGGACGTTTCAGTGATGATGTCGGTTTTAGAGACACAGAGCTTCAAATGAAGCGTTGGATGCAAGTGTTTGAGCAAGTTTTGAATAAAAATTAATCGCATTAAATATAACAAGGACAGTATCATGAATAAATTTATTAGAGTTTTACTTACTATTTCTATTTTATCAATATCAGCCTGTTCATCATCAGGGAACCAATCTTTGAAGAGTGAAACTCAGGCTACATTACAAACGAAATTAATTAAAAATAAAACCTCCAAAAGTGATGTTGTGAGAGCTTTTGGTTCACCTACGTCTGTAACTTCCAAAAATGACGGTGGCGATATTTATCTATATGAAATGAACAATGGGAAAATAAACCCGTTGACTTATGTTCCTGTCGTTGGATTCTTCGCTGGTAATACAACAACAGAATCAAGAACACTATCCATAACATTCAATAAGAATGATACTGTCAATACATGGAGCTTTTCGTCAGAAGACAGAAAATCTGAAAACGGGATTGCCAACTAATATACCCTACAAGAGATTGTGATAGCCTCATAGTTCAGGGCTAGGTTATTACAACCTCTTTCTTTTAATAGGCTTACAAGCTGTTGTCACGCGACTGTTAATCTCTTTCATTTCATACTGAGCTTTTAACTCAACGTAGACTTGCTCTAATCTCACCTGATTCCCTTCAATGTAATCTACCAGTGTATTTAACTGAAAGAAAAGCACCTCTTTATGTGGTAGTTCTTTTATAAGGTTGCCTTTTAGACATTTAAATACGCCACAGAACATCTGCATAATATTATCAATGTTTTTAGTTGAACAGCAATACTGAGAGTCTGGGTAGAAATACTTAAGATGATACCCGACAAAAATCAAATACAACTTATATGTGAATATTTCATCTTTTTCGTTATACGTATCAGTAATATATTTATCAATGAGTGTTATCAACTTCTCTTCTTTCGATAGAGATTTATTTGTATTGTCCATAGATTGCATCCTTGCAATAGGTTTGTCTTCCTGACTTAATTAAATAATTATCAGCTTTCATGAGGTTGTCAATAGGTAAAACCTATCAATATAAAAATAAATAACAAAAATATCATTATACTAACTCAATCATTATTATTTACTTTTGATTAAATGGTCGATTCAAGTTCTCTGGTGAAACACCATGCCTGTAAGCATTATACTGCCAACGGGTAAACTGTTCCTTATACCTTTTATTTTGGCTTTTTAATGCGTCATTCTCTGCTTTAAGGTTCAAAATCTGCTGTGCAGCAATAGCTAAATTTGCAGGTTTCTTTAAATCAGATGCTTTCAAATTTAATACGTTCTTTTTAATTCTATACGCCTCGACAACCTCCTCATGTGAATTAAGTGATTGCCTCGTTATGGTTCTATTTAATTTTTTGTGTATTGACTCACACAAATTAACCCATGTAATTTTCCCATTCCACATTTTTATAATATATGTTATCGCCTTTATCTCACTACTACTCAAATGTTTTGCCATATATTTTTCCTATTTTAGTTACCTAACAGATTGTTTATTCTATTTAAATTCAACTCATGATGCTTGATCCATTTTTCAGCACCATAGTCACCATTTTCAAATGCTACTTGAGTTAGTCTCTTGAACTCTATTATTCTATCTCTGATGATTAGAAGCCTATTCTTATCAGTTGGTTTTAGTTCTTTTAAGTGATTGCATGACTCAATATATTGATTTATTTTTTCACAAGGTAGAATTGCATAATCATGAATACAATAACCGCGTTCTGTTAAGTGTATTGCTCCATGCTGAAGATCATTTAAGTTCACAGCTAATCCTGCAGATGAGTTCGGCTCCTTATGGCAATAAGAATTTACATGGAAATCAATAGTTCCAACTTTTTCCACCATCTCTTCTTCTGAAACATGGTTATAAACACGGTTCTGATTTACATTGACTCTACCAGACCATTTTGAGATATCTAATTCCGACATTTCACCGTAATGAGCAATTGTGTTTAAAAGATGTCTTGGCTGGTGTGAACGAATGAGTAGTGGCTTTCCTTCCTCATCAAAGAAACCATATCGAGCAAAGATATTTTTATAACCATACTCATGACTTTCTTTCCATTGCATATCAACGGAAAAGAATCCTTTAGTAGGTTTATACAGAGAATAGATATTCGTCATTCGTGACAAAACAAGCTGATTATCATTAAGTAAACATAATGCATTACTATATTTTATAGATTTTTCTTTATCAAACCATGGGAAATTTTGGCTAAATCCTGAACGAATCATTTTCCATAGTTCAGTCAATGTGTATGCGTAATCACTTGCATTAAGGAAGGTCTTATTGCCATCAAGACTCGTCCTTTTAACTTTCAATATACATGCTTTTTTGTCATGCAAAGGATATCCCAATGCATGGCAGACCTGCTCAACTGTTAATTTCTCTTTTTCATCGACCAATGGACACAGTTCATGTCGATAAAACTCGTCAGGGTGATCTTCGCACCATATAGCCAGTGACCTTGCATTTCGAGAGAGATGACGTAGCCTTCTGACAGCTTTCTTTGCAACTGGCACCATAACTTGTGGAATCCACTTTATATTAGGCCCATATCCCTTAACTGAATAAAATCTCAAAGCATATCTTTCAATTCCCTTGCTATCTTGCTGGATAATTTCACAATCAGCAGGTAAAGCTAAAATCTCAGAAATTCGGCTTGGACAACAGAGGAGAAGCGCAAATACTGAACTTGTAAACATATCTCTTTGGCTCATTACATCATCATCTTTTGAAAAGATATCTGCAATAGCTAATAACGCAGACTCATTGGGCAATTTATCTTTTCTTTGATAGTCATCTATGACTGGAATATAATTATTTTTAACTTTCTGTTTTACCGAATTTTTCCAAGCTATATAACCAGCTTTTACAAGATTATGTTCGTAAAGGAAATTGGATAATCTTTCAAGCTGTGTTCCACATTGTGCCAAAACATTACCCTTGAAATGTTTTCTTCCGATTTGCATTGCTTCATCAAAAATTATGGTTGTAACATTATAAATGAAACCATTACTACAAATCTGCAAAAGTGCTTGTTCAAGACACCTCAATGCCATCATCACAGATCCATAGCTCTTTAGCGGTTTTAGTGAGTGTTGATACTTAATGTATGCTTTAGCAAAATTAGCAAACTCGTCATGCATTGCATCTGCAGAACTGAATTTTTTACATCCCACGCCGATCTTCCGAAATGTCGTAACTCCTTTCCACACACAGTTATCCCAATCTTTAATTTGAGTAAATCCAATCAATTTATAATGGCAAAATTTTATGAAGTTATTATAATTATCCTCCACATTTATTGAATATTTAGATTTAAACAAAACGATATTATTCATTAACTGTTATCCTTAATATCTTCAAATGGGATAAAAAAAGCACATTGATCACAAGGGTAATCTGAATTTTGCGCTTGACATATTTTTTTCGAGAAAAACTTAAAAGCCAGGTCTTTTTTCGATTTCATCCCATACATAAAAATATCTGCTAAAAATGAAAGTTGCTTTGTAACAGCATTATCTATCCTTTCTGCACTATCGGCTAAGTTCTTAATATAAATCCCAACACTTGAAGTCGAAGAGTGGTCAAGCAATTCGGCAATGACGCTGGCATCATGACCATCCTGAGCCAGCAGTGTCGCTATCGTATGACGAAGTCTTCTTGGATTAATTTTTAGTAACAAACCTGTCCGGCTTGAAATTAAATTTTCAAATTTAACTATTCTAGTTAATGCAGCATGGGCTATTGAAGGCTTTGCATTTAATACATCATTATTTGTTAGCTCAAATATATTTTTTGTTTTCTCTAACTTGCACAGGCTTTGCTTGTTTAGAAATATAGGAATTTCTCCTTTAACCTTATCATCAAGAGACATGCCAAGAACTTTCTCAACAAGATCAACTGAATCATTGGCTTGCTTAACTATAATCGAAGCCAGGTGCGGGATTATAGCAATATCCCGATATTGTTGTTGTACATCTCGTTGTTTAACTCTTGGCATACTAATTAAGAATTCAGTTAAATCGCCACTTATATTCTTTTTTCTAATATCTTTATATTTTAACAGAACTAACTGCTGTGGCCTTCTTCCTGTCATGCTAATTAATAACGATATTGCATAATCTGATAATGATAATTCCCCTTTGCCATACGCATTAGTTATAGCTTTGATCAATGAATCAAGCTCATGTTTAGTTAGTGGTCCTTCATTCGGGTCGTCTTGCAAAACTGCCTGCCCAAATTTCTTTATTTTAAGATCGAAGTGTTTCAATAACTCAACTGCATTTTCATCAACTCCAGGATATCCAAACTCGAACCATTTAATAATAAATGGTCTTAAAACCCGTAAATTTGTAGGGTGGATATCTTTATATTGCATCACTGCCTTATCATTAATGCTTTCTGGCTGTATGTTCTTAATGAAATGCACCATATGATTAATTATGGTTTTTATGTAAGAACGACTATTACTACAAGCATATTGCTGCAATGTATTTATGAATCCATTAAGCAAGTTTACATTCATAATCTCGATTAAATTGCTAATACTTATTTTACTGTTCTCATCTAAACCTAATACCCTCTGGACGATAATGGTTTTACCTTCATTAGATTCTATATTTTTATTGTTTTGCATAATATTATTCATTACACATTCCTTTAAATAGTGTCTTTTGAAGATCAATTGATGTCTTTTTCGAAATTTCGACAATATGCCTGCGATTATAGATTAATGAAGTGTCTGAACCCGGTCTCCATCCCATTAGGTAAGAACGGATTTGCTGTTCCTTTTCATCTGAGATGCCCCCTATTTCATCTATTGCTTTCGAAAACTCATAGTTCCAAGTATGTCTAAGTTTATGACCTGTCAATCCATCTAAAAGTGAAGATGATTGTCGAACAACGCTGACTATTTTATGATAGGAGGAAAATGATAGAGGTTGTCCCTGGGTTCGGCCTTCCTTGTAAGTAACAAAAAGAAAATCGTTCTTTTTCGCGTTTTTAATTTTACGTCTATCATTTAAAATATAGTCTGAAATTTCCAGCATTAGTGTTGTATCAACACTCAGCTTTCTCTCACAAGTTTTAACCAATGGCTGGTATACTCGTGGATCTGATCTATCATTAGGTCTTCTTCTTATAGAGATTGTTGATTCTGAAAAATTTATATCGCTAATCCTTAAATTCAAAAGCTCACCAACTCTAATGCCAAATGAGTGAAGCAACAGAAATATCAGATTATTCCTTTTTTGTACATTTATTGAAAATGGGTTTGAATTACTACCGGGTGCAAGCATGTTAAATAAGGAATCAAGTTGATTTTCATCTAAACTTTTTTCAATATTCATATTATATTTACTGTTGTTCCTTGGCTGTTTTCTTTTTATGTTTTTAATGAAAATCTGTATCTCTTTAATCTTATCTTTCTGGCTTGAAAGAGAAAGATGAATTTTGCATAACCATTCTAGATAGTTAGCAATTGTTGTCACCCTGAAATATCTAGTTGGGATTTTAACAGCAATATCTTTAAAACTGTTAGGTTTTTCTTTCTTGAAATTGATCGATGTATACTCTATCAAGTCATCGATTTCATTAGGAGTCAGAAATATCATCTTCTGAATTCTTTCGTCAATCTCAATGTTCTTATTGTCAAAAAAGCGATATAGCAATGAAATGTTGCCTGCTATCACTTTCATTGTTGATATTGACTCAGAACGATTCCTGACTTGTGTTGTTATATACAGATTAGGATAAAAAAGTGGTTCCCCTGTTTCTTTATCAACAACATGACAATATCTTTCACCATTTTCAAACATAAATGAATCCACGCAAATACTACACATATATTCCTCCTAAAGTTTACAAAAAGTATAGTTCTAATATATTAGTAATAGACGGTTTTTAAATTTACAAAAAAAATTAAAGAGAATATTCTTAAAATTATATGTAAATCAATATATAACGATTTAAAAAATTACAATTTATCATCTGGTAGATCTAGTAAAGATTATGTACACCTAATACTTAGAAACGAGTGTCAAACCTAAGTAGAATAAGACACTCAATGTTTTCGTAAAGTATTTTGTAAAGTTTAACCCTGTATTTATCATTCAAACTTTACATTTTCTGTGAATATTTCCATTTTCTCTATCCTTTAATAGAATTAGTTTTAAGCAGCGTTTTTTCTTGTTTCATCTATTGTTGCTTGAATCCAATCATCAATTTCACTTTCAATAAAAGCTATAGACCGTGAGCCGATTTTAATTTGAGTTGGGAAACGCCCTTCGCTGATGAGCCGATAGATCCAGGCTTTTCCGTAACCAGTTCTCAAGAGGACTTCAGGAAGACGTATTAGACGAGTGCTTTTGTTGTTCATTTCATATTTCCTCTTGTTCGTTTCAATGAAATGACTATACGAACTGTCGGAATAAAAAAGGAGCGAGCTTCCGAACCACAGGGCAATGAGTAGCCCTGTAGATCTAGGTGTCGTGGAGTTACGATTAGTTGGAATCAGAGAGTTTCATCACATCTGAAACTCTCATGTTTTTTAGGTGTGGATTTCGATTCATGAAAAAATTGAACTGCTTGGCGAAGTCCATTGTTGCAGCTTTCATAGCAAGTGGTCGATCTGCATCTTTGATGTGATAGTGAAGACGGATTGAAGCCTCATCGTCTTCGTCCGTGTATAGAAGACGAGAAAGGCGATCATCTGACACTCGAACATCTTTCCTTTTCGCCCATAGCAATATGTCCAACATCGCTGGCAAACGGTAGTTTATGATTTTTTTGATAGTTCCATAGCCAAAACGAACCGCACCAGCCTCATCAACCTCAACCCCTTTAATCCGTCTCCATTGAGGCAGTGCTGCTTTTATGGACTCTGTAATTTCATCGTCTGTTCCACTACCGAGATCGATTTCGAGCAGAACAGTTTTCTCACATAAAGGGGACATTAGCGCTGATACATAAGCTTCGTGATGGGGAGCGTTAACACTGTATATATCGTTTCCTCTTTCCCAAGTGAAAAGATTCACATTGAGAGCAGATACGCTCAGTTGAGCAAGCCTGCTGATATCAGTTATAAAAATGTGGGGAGGGTTGTAAAGGCTATCGTGGGTCGTTGGGTAGTCGAGTTGTGTGTCATTGAAAAGATGGGGGTTGCCACTGAAAATTTTCGTCATGTAGTTCCACAACCCTTTTTTCTCTTCCTCCGTGGGCCATGGCTTAAACAAATGCGATCTAGCCCAAAGTTCATGATACAGGCCGTTTAGGGTGATTTCTTCGAACTTACGGTAGTTATCTATGTCGAGCCAAGCTTTGATTTCTTTTGTATGCTCTGGGGACCAATTTTTCATCGAAACACACTCCAGCAATAGACCATAATCTGTTAGTGTTGAACTTCCCAGACTTACTCGATTTATGCAAGTTTCAAAGACTTAACTGATGACAGCGACATAAAAAATCTTTGTTGGTATTAATGTTGGAACAATTATGACTACCTATAAAAATTCTCTTTTAAATCATGAAAATATTTATACATTCGATTCCTGTAGGGGACACCATTTTAGCGCTCATAATATCCCCCACAAACCCAATCACCAGCCCGGAACCGCCCCGCCGTTAAAGATCTTCTCCGCCGCTTTTGCCACTTCCGGCGACTGATAGGATTTCAGAAACTCCTGCACATTTTCCGCGTCTTTATTATCGGGACGTGAAACCATAATGTTCACGTACGGCGAGTTTTTATCTTCGATGAATACGCTGTCATGCACCGGCGATAAACCGGTTTGCTGGATGTAGGTGGTGCTGATGATCGCCACATCGACTTTCGGGTCGTCCAGTACGCGGGGGAGTTGCGCGCCTTCCAGTTCCATAATATTCAGATGATGCGGGTTTTCGGTGATATCCAGTGCCGTTGGCAGCAGGCCCTTGCCTTCTTTCAGCGTGATCAGGTTCTCTTTTTGCAGCAGCAGAAGCGCACGGCCTAGGTTAGTCGGATCATTTGGGATCGCCACGGTTGCGCCGTCTTTCAGTTGATCCACGGTTTTGATTTTTTTTGAGTAGCCCGCCATCGGGAAGACAAAGGTATTGCCGACGGTCACCAGATGGTAGCCATGAGCTTTGTTATCCTGCTCAAGGAACGGACGGTGCTGGAAAACGTTGGCATCGAGTTCGCCATGTTCGGTGGCATCATTGGGCAATAACGCGCCGCTGAAACCAACCAGCTCAACGTCCAGCCCGTATTTGTCTTTGGCGACCTGTTTCGCGACTTCTGCCACATCCTGCTCAGCGCCGTTAATCACCCCGACTTTGATATGCCTGGCATCACCGCTTTTTTGATCACATCCCGCCAGCAGCAATCCTGCCAGTAATACCACCGCGCCGGTCCGTAAATGAGCTATCGTCAGTTTCACTTTTTTTCCTTAAAAAATAACCGCTAAAGAGTAATGAACTGACTATAGCAGGAGGTTTGGCGCGGTTTAAAAAACCAATAAAGCATCGCTTATAAGATAAAATTATATAGACATTAGCATCGATTTCCTCATAACTCATGTGGCGCGCACTTCCTTTGCTTTATTTATGAAATTTGTGACTCAAAGATGTTTCATTCATTTGCAAAAAGATGGGGATAAACTGTATTTTAATATCAACCTCATAGGATGTGGAAGTATAAAATGGATGAATATATACTACATAGAGATAATACTCGGGCAAATGATTACTATCAAATAATGGGTAATCTTGAAATCAGAGCATTATTACAAGAAACGATAATCGCATCGAATTACTTAAAAAATGTCAAAGTTAAACAAGATTTCATCAATAACCTCTCCCTTTTCATTGAGCACCAGAAAGAAATAATCAACGATGAATCAACACCTGACAAAAAACTTCAAGCTATCCGAGTTTTAAAACAGGAAAGAAGATATCTTTCCGATCAGGTTTTTAAGTTAAAATATAAACAAGTCAGCCTCATGATTTTACTGTCACTTGATATCATTGACAGTGCTCTGGAAACACCACTTTATTATTTCGTAAAAGGTATCGGCATTGTTTCAGGCGCTCTTCAGATACACACTGGTATTGGATTAATTGGAGGCGGTTATGTTACCGGGCCAGGTGCGGTCATTGGTAATATTGCGGGCATTACATTAGTCATCCATGGACTTGGAGCGATTCAGGAAAACTTTACCGCCATTATTACTGGAAATACAACCTATAAAGGATATTTAAGGAAAGGTTATGAAAGCGCAGCGCAACATGTTGGCCTAACAAGCGCGCAAGGGGATATCATCTATGGCGGCGTTGACTTACTATTATCGACATATACCCTCTCACGATCCGTTCTTAAACCGGAAAAAAACAGGCTGTATTATTATATGTATGATGATACCGTATTTGGATTCAGAAACATGACAAACAGAGCATTGAAAATAGAAATAGGGATAGACGGATTAACAATCAAATCGATGAGTGATTCGCTGCAACCTGTCACTACAATTATACCTTTCCCATTCCCAACGGAATGAAATAAATGATTTGACCATTAAAAACCCCTACTAATAACAATTACAGGCCACGAATTTTATGATTTCAAAGTTTTTCTTTTCTTAACATTCTAAACGATTTAAAAGATATAATTAAAGGGCCAAACATTGTAATGATTATACAAGCGACAGCATAGGTGAATATCAGAGAGATCAATTCTGGCTCTTCTATATCCTGATAATTCAACACGATTGTGAGCACAAAAATAATCACAACCAGACTATGAGACAGTATCAATTTAGGAAAAACTGCTGATAACTCCGACAGGAGTGCTGAGGGTGTTATGCTTAACTTCTTCGCCCGGTTGCTTACCCACTCGATTTCACTATTGCGAAACCCGGATGTTTTCATTGATACCAACAACGCTTTGTTTTTCATTATTTTCATCCTTAAAAATAACAACCACAGAAAGAGTACAAGCATAACATAATCAATTTTGAGAAAATGCTTAACTCAATAAATCTGCTACGTTTGTCTCAAAATTGTTTGCGACAAAGACGACCTTCGCTGTTCAAATTCCGTACTATATCCAGATCTTTTCCTTATATCAGTCATAAACAATTTGCCCTCCCCGCCTCTTTTCGGAAAGAGTAGGCTTATCAGAAATAACCAATGAGAGCCTGCCGGAATGGAAATTATTGAAGCCGAAGAACAGCATATCCCCGCAATGCAGAAAATTTATGCCTGGCATGTGCTGCACGGCACTGCGTCGTTCGAGACACAACCCCCTGACGTACGCGAGATGGCAAGCCGTCTGAAGAAGATTAATGAAGCGGGGCTGCTGTGGCTGGTGGTGTTGCATGAGGGAGAAGTGAAAGGTTATTGCTACCTCGGGCGTTATCGCGAACGTTACGCCTATCGTCACACGCTGGAAGATTCGATCTACATTGACCCCGCTTTTCAGAAACGCGGCGCGGGTAAGGCGTTGCTGCGCCGGGCAATCGACTGGGCTGAAACCCATGGATTCCGGCAGATGATCGGTAATGTCGGTGACAGTGAAAATAAAGCCTCGATTAACTTACATCTCGCGGCCGGTTTTCAGATAAAAGGCACCCTGCATTGCGTCGGATTTAAGCATGGCCGCTGGCTGGATACCGTCTTTATGCAGCGTGCGCTGGGAGAAGGGAATCAGACGTTGCCAGCGCAGGAAGGCTGACGTAAAAGAAAACGGGCAGTCTCTCTGCCCGTTTTCTTACCGCTTACTCAATCGCTAATTTTTCCCTCGCGGTTTTGCGTGTCGCTCTTCCGCCCCACACTTCGTCGTACTCGTAACCGGTCAGGTCTTTAATGACCTTGCGTGATACCTCGTCACAATCTTCCTGCGCGCCGCCCAGTTTGAGGCGTGCGGTTTCCCTGATCAGAATTTTATGTGTTTCCCGCGTCAGTTTGAATTTGAAGGTCATGTAGAAACTGATCGCCAGCAAGGCGCCGGTGGCGAAGATCATCAGCCCGATAATCGCATGCAGTGCGCTGAGCGGTTGCGCGCCCTGCCCTTTCACAAATCCACTCTCTTCCAGTACCAGCCCGATGATCATAATGGCAATAGCGACAGTACTTTTACGGGTAAACACCATCACACCGGCAAAGATCCCCTCGCGACGTTTTTTGGTCACGATCTCGTCGACATCCGGAATAAAGCTGTAAATATTCCAGGGAATATAATAAAGCCCTGAACGTCCGAACCCCAAAATAACGAAGATGGAAGTGAAGAGAATTAACGGCACCGTGATTTTGGTGATGTAAATATAAAACAGCGCAGCCAGAACGAAGAATATACAGCCGTAGGCGATACGCAGCGCCGCAGAGGGCGAAAGATTCAACCGTTCCATGACCATCATATAGACAATGGTGGAAGGTACTGAAACAAACGCGGCAACGCTTAAATATCCCGAAACAGCCCCGACATCCTGATGCAGGCCATAAACCACATAATAGGTAAAGACGGCACCAAATACGTCCATCGCGGTGAAAGAAGCGATATAAATAATAATATGCTGGCGGAACATGCGGATATTAAAGGACGAGATAAAATCCAGCACCAGACTTTTCAGGTGGTGCCACAGGCTGCCGCCGGTTTCCATTTCCGGTTCCGGTTCATTGGGATCCCGTACATCTTTGGCTTCCCAGGTACACATCCAGGTGGTGAAGACCGCCAGGCAAAATACCGTGGCGAAAAACATACCGGTATAGGTGTAAGTCATCGGATTATCTTTACCGGTATACATCATGATCACGCCCGGCACCGACACCGCCAGAAAACCGCCGAGCTGCGAGCAAATCATCCGCACACCCGCCAGACGAGTACGTTCGCCAAAACGGTTGGTCATCTCTGCGGCCAGCGTTTCCCACGGCACCAGAACCATCGCTGAAAGTAACTCAATCGACAGATAAGTGCCAAGATAATACCAGTAGCCCATGTCCTTAACCCAGACCAGTGCATACAGGAACATCAGCGGCGAACTGATCAGCAGGAAAAAGCGACGGCGGCCAAACCGTTTACCGAGCCAGGTATTGCCGAAATGGTCGGTGATATAGCCCATGATCGGACTTAATATGGCGTCGATCACACGGGCGATGGCAAAAATAGATCCCGCTTCCAGAACGGACAATCCGCAATACGTGGTATAGAAGAATAAAAGCCAGGTACCGATAACAGCGAATGCACCGCCACCAAATAAGTCGGTTACGCCATAGCCTATTGCTGTGCCGTAACCTACTCTGCGTTCAGTAGGTTTCATTATTATTATCCTGTGAGGTAAGGTTATTTAAAATTATTCAATCAGCCAGCGTGATCCATTTCCCTGATTGTGAGGAGCGGTAAATTGCCCCGATAATATTCAGAGACACTTCGGCTTGTGAAACAGAGGTATAATTTTTTTCTTCAGGATGACGAACGGAATAATAAAAATTCGAGACTGCCTGACGGTGACTGTCGCCCCAGTAGCTTTTTGCTGCCCCTGACGGGCTGTCATCACTGACCAGCAGTGTTTTATTTTCTCCTTCAATCAGCCACAGCGCATTGTGGTGCAACTGCAGCAGTCCTTTTTCACAATGAATTTCCAGCAGCAACGGCGAATCGGTGCTGTGGCAGTTGGTGGCATAAAACATGCCGCGTGCGCCGTTGCCCATTTTCAGACTGGCCATCGCGGTGTCTTCGTTTTCAGTCACATCGCTGAGAAAGGTTCTTTCCACCACGCCTTTCAGCGCCTGAACGCCACCGGCAAACCACTGCATTAAATCCAGCGTGTGGATGGCCTGATTGATCAGCAGGCTGCCGCCCTCGGTGGCAAAACGCCCGCGCCACAGGCTTTCGGTGTAATAAGCACCGCTGCGCGACCAGGTCAGCACCGCTTTGATACTCAGCATGTTGCCCAGTTGGCCGCTTTCCAGCAGCGTTTTAATTTTACGGCTCGAAGGGTTCAGGCGGTTCTGATAACAGACGCCAACCAGCCCCGCCGCCTGGGTCTGTGCGAGTTTAATGGCGCTGACTTCACCGATATTCAGCGCCACTGGTTTCTCAGTGAAAACATGCTTTCCCGCCGCCAGCGCGGCAAGAATAGCCTCCTTATGCAGATGATGCGGCAGGCAGATATGCACCACGTCAATCTGCGGATCGCACAACATTTCGTGATAATCCGTATAAAAATCACAGCCATATTCCTGCGCCAGCGCCCGGCCTTTGCCAATATCGCACTCGGCAATCGCCCGTAACTGGCAGTCCGGCTCATGCCGGATCGCCGCCACATGGCAGGTATGGATAGCGCCACAGCCAATCACAGCAGTCTGGAGAGTTTTCATGATCCGCCCCTTCTCAGTGCGTTTCGTTTGCCAGCATTTGCGCACGGACGCACAGCTCGGCAGCTTTAAACGCATGCTCCTGCGTCATGGCGTGTTCGGTACGGTTCAGGCAATCCAGGATCATCTGACCAAAGAACGGGAAGCCGACATTGCCGGAAACCGGATAGCGGAATTCGCCCTGCTGATTGACCAGATACACCACGTCCTGCTCGCCGAGCGTGAGATCGACATATTTGCGGATCTCGATATACCCCTCAGTGCCGAGCAGCGTCAGACGGCCATCGCCCCAGGTGCTCAGCCCTTCCGGCGTGAACCAGTCGCAACGGAAATAACCACGTGCGCCGTTTTCGCCTTCCAGCATGGTGTCGCCAAAATCTTCAAAGTGCGGATATTGCGTATGATTGAAATTCAGCGCCTGTGCGGCCACCACGCGGGCGTTGTGGTTGCCGGTGTAAAACAGGAACTGTTCAATCTGGTGGCTGCCGATATCACACAGAATGCCGCCAAAACGTTCTCTCTCGTAGAACCAGTCAGGACGCCCTTCTCCCTCGCGGTGCGGACCGGTACCGAGGGTTTGGATCACCCGGCCGATGGCCCCTTGCTGCACCAGTTGTCCGGCAAATACCGCGCTTTCGACATGCAGGCGTTCGCTGTAATACACGGCATATTTGCGTCCGGTTTCCGCCACTTTCGCCTTCGCCTGCGCCAGTTGTTCCAGCGTGGTCAGCGGCGCTTTGTCGGTGAAATAATCTTTGCCGGCCGCCATGACTTTCAGCCCCAGCGCGCAGCGTTCAGCGGGAATGCCCGCACCGGCGACCAGTTGCACTTCCTTGTCATCAAGCAGCGTCTGCAACGAATCCGCGACCTTCACCTGCGGATACTGCGCGACAAATTTCTCCACTTTGGCCGGATCAGGGTCGTAGACCCACTTTAGGCTGGCCCCCGCCTCAATCAATCCGTTACACATGCCGTAGATATGCCCGTGATCCAGTGCCGCTGCGGCAATCACGAACTCTCCCGGTTTCACAACCGGCTGCGGTTTGCCCACCGGCGCATAGTTCATTCCGTCTTTATTGCTCATGTTCAGGCTCCTTTATCCATGTTTTTACCCAGCGGGATCGCGTCTTCATTGGCGAAGTTTTCTACAGAGGCGGATTTTTCATAAAAATGCGGTGCCAGCGAAACCAGTCCGCCGGTCTGATAGAACGGATCGGCAGGGGTCAGCGGCAGAGAAACGATGCTGCGGGTAATGGCGGATTTATAAATCGCGGCGATCAGCTCCAGTGAACGCTTGCCCTGAATGCCGTCAATCAGCGGTGCGGTGCCGGTTTCCAGCGCCGTCAGGAAATTGTCGATCTGACCGGTATGCAGGGTATAGGTCAGTTTGGGGATCGACTGGTAAATGTCTTCCAGCTGATTCTCGTGATCCGTATCGCGCGCATCGATCGGGAAACCGTTAGGCGCGGAAATGCTGGCGTATTTGTCCCACGGGGCTGAAATTCGCGCTTTCTCACCCTGAATCACAATCTTCTGATCTTCGCCGTGATGCACCACGGAGGCGGTCAGCTGGGTCAGCGCGCCGGTGTCATATTTGAAAATGGCCGCCGACAGATCTTCCACTTCCGCATTATCGTGTGCGGCATTGGTGATCATGGAAACCACTTCGGAAGGGAAGCCGAGCATCCACTGAATAGCGTCGATATGGTGAACGGCATGGTTGAGGGTGCAGCCACCGGCTTCTTTTTCCCAGGTGCCGCGCCACCATAAATCGTAATAGGAATGCCCGCGCCACCAGAAAGAATCCACCTGCGCGTGGCACACCTTGCCCGCCTCGCCGGAATCGATCACTTTTTTCAGCCGCCAGAACGCATCGGTAAAACGGTTCTGCGCAATGATAGACAACGTTTTGCCGCTCTCGTTTGCCGCGCGGATCATCGCGTCACATTCCTGCAAAGACGCCGCCATCGGCTTTTCGCACAACACATGTTTGCCCGCGTTGAGCGCATTAATGGAAATTTCCGCATGGACATACGGCGGCGTACAGACGTCAAAAACGTCGATGTCCGCCTGATTGAGGATATCCTCATGGCGGGCGTAGACCTTCGCATTCGTCAGGCCGTAATGGCGTTTTTTCTCTTCGGCTTTCTCCGGATAAATATCTACCAGCGCAACAATCTGGCAACGATCAGCAAACTCTAAATATCCCTGAATATGGTTATGGGAAATATTACCTGTACCAATAATTGCTATTTTCAGCATTATCTTACTCCTAATATTGAACCGGACAGCGGGCAGATTTACGCCGCACAAAGGACGTCACCGTATTGAATTCTTTAAATATTCAGCTCGGATAAATACCTTATTTTTTGTTTATGAGATTTATATTCCGGAGAGTAGTAATGGATTTTTTTTCCAACAACCGCTATTTGTGACAGGAATTGCAGTGCCGTTTGCGGGATTTGCTATCATTCTGAATAGCCCATCAATTACAAGCAGTTAAGCGTGGTAATAAGTCCATCTGCATATGAGGCGTTGATCACAAAATGACGGGAAAATTAAAAATCAGGCAAATTGCCGAGTTAACCGGGCTTTCTCCGAGTACCGTTTCCCGGGTGCTGGCAGGGAAAGCCAATGTCAGTCCGCAGGCAAAAGAGAAAGTATTTACCCATGCGCGTTCAATGGGTATTTTGCGCGACATTCCGGCCAGCCGTTTGTTAATGAATTGCTTGCTGATCTGTGCGCCTCCCGCCGCCTTCTCCCCACATGAAGATCGTTATTATTATGAAGTGATCCAGGAAATCACGACAGAAGTGGCACGCTTTGATATCCACGTGCGCAGGTGTGCGCTGACCGTGAATGATCCGGACATCGCCGTGTTTATGCAGGCGCTCAGTCAGGGGGATGTCGACGGGATTATCATCATCGGCATTGATGACGTCATGCTGTACCGGCTGGCGGCGGAATCCAACAAGCCGGTGGTGATGATCAATGCCAAAGACAGCGAAATGCGCCTCGACTGTGTTTCCGCCGATCACTATTCCATTGGTTACAGCGCCGCCAACTATCTGTTTGTCAGAGGCCATCGTCCGGTTTTATTGTTCACTGACCTGCGGCGTGAAACCATGATGCAGCGTCTCGACGGCTTTAAACGTGCCTGTCTCGAGCACCATGTGGCGTTCGACGAAGCCCTGCATTTACTGGTCAATCATGGCAACGGAGGGGAACAGGCGCGGGAAACGATTGAGAAGTATCTCCGGGAACATCAGCGGGCAAACATGCCGTCAGCCATCGTATGCGGAGGCGATCAGATCGCGCAGGCCACCGTAGATGCCCTGACTAAACACGGCTTTAAAGTCCCGGAAGATATTTCCGTGATGAGTATCGATTTCGCGCACGATATGAAAACACCAGCAGCGGAAAGTTTTACCGCCGTGCATCTGCCCTGCCGCGAACTGGGTATCGAGGCGGTGTATATCCTGCAAAGCCGCCTGATGCGGGCAACGGGAGCGAAATTCAACCTGCTGTTACAGGGCAAAAACCACACCGGCCAGTCGGTGGCCGATGTGAAATGGAAACGTAAAGGGCTGTATTCCGCCGCCGGTTAAGCCACGCACCCGGGGGCACATTCTCAGCGTCGCGCTGTTTCATCTCCTGCTAGACTTTTGAGTCTTAACCTCAAAAAAGAAGCGGAGATTGCCATGTCAGAACAGTATCAGCCACCTGAAGTCTGGACCTGGAATAAAGATGAAGTCAGCAAATTCTCAAACATCAACCGCCCGGTAGCGGGCCCGACACACGAGAAAACGCTGCCGGTGGGTAAACACCCGCTTCAGCTTTATTCACTTGGCACGCCAAACGGTCAGAAAGTGACGATCCTGCTGGAAGAGTTGCTGGCGCTGGGCGTCAGCGGGGCGGAATACGATGCGTTTATCATCCGCATCAACGAAGGCGATCAGTTCTCCAGCGGCTTTGTCGATGTTAACCCGAACTCGAAAATCCCGGCGCTGCTGGACAATTCCACCACGCCGCCGATCCGCGTGTTTGAATCCGGCAACATTCTGCTGTATCTGGCGGAAAAATTCGGCAAATTCCTGCCGAAAGATCTCGCCGGACGCACAGAAACCCTCAACTGGTTGTTCTGGCTGCAAGGCTCCGCACCCTATCTGGGCGGCGGTTTCGGCCATTTCTATCACTACGCGCCGGTGAAAATCGAATACGCCATCAACCGTTTCACGATGGAAGCCAAACGTCAGCTCGACGTGCTCGACAGACAACTGGCAGACCATAAATTTATCGCCGGAGAAGAATACACCATTGCCGATATTGCCATCTTCACCTGGTACGGCAGTCTGGCGCAGGGCGGCCTGTATGAGTCCGCTAAATTCCTCGATATCGATTCTTATAAGCACTTCCAGCGCTGGGCAGCGGAAGTGGCGAGCCGTCCGGCGGTCAGACGCGGGCGCATCGTTAACCGCACCTGGGGCGACGAACAGCTGGAAGAGCGCCACGATGCTTCAGATTTCGATGGCGTACTGAAATCATAACCTACGCCTGACACGCAAAAAGGGCGGGATCGCAGGATCCCGCCCTTTTTTTATCTGCCTGAAAATCAGGCACTTTCTGTTTGCGGTTCGAGATATTTTTTAAACCAGGCAAGGGTTCTTTCCCACGCCAGATCGGCGGCCGCTTTGTCATAACGCGGCGTCGAATCATTGTGGAAACCGTGGTTCACACCGGGATAAATATGCGCCTCATAGACTTTATTATTGGCCTTCAGAGCCGCCTCATACGCAGGCCAGCCCTCGGTGATCGGCTTATCCAGCTCCGCGTAATGCAGCAATAACGGTGCTTTAATTTTCGGCACATCTTCCGCTTTCGGCTGACGGCCGTAGAACGGCACCGCCGCCGCCAGCTCCGGATACGCCACGGCCGCCGCATTCGCCACACCTCCGCCGTAACAGAAACCGGTGATGCCGACTTTGCCGGTCGCCGTCTCGTGGTGCATCAGAAATTCCACTGCCGCAAAAAAGTCGTTCATCAGTTTGGTGGGATCAACCTGTTTTTGCAGCTCACGGCCTTTTTCGTCATTGCCCGGATAACCGCCGACCGAACTCAGACCGTCCGGTGCCAGCGCAACATATCCGGCTTTCGCCACCCGCCGGGCGACATCTTCGATATAGGGATTCAGCCCGCGATTTTCATGCACCACTACCACACCCGGCACTTTACCGGTGGCCTTTGCCGGGCGCACCAGATAGCCTTTTACGCTGCCGTGCCCCTGCGGCGACGGATACTGGATGTATTCCGCCACGATGTCCGGGTCGGTAAATTCAACCTGCTCCGCATAGGCATAATTGGGCGTCATCAGCGTGGTCAGCGCGGCGAGAGAAAGTCCACCCGCGACAAATTTCGCCGAGAGATCGAGAAACTCACGCTTGGTCATTTTGCCGTGTACATAAAAATCAAAATATTCGAGGAGTTCAGGAGGGAAATCTTTAGCTGTCATTCGCGTCATCTTCAGGCTCCGTTCCGTACAAGTGAAGGATAAATAATGGCCTGTTTTTGGTGATTTTGTAAGCCGGTGATGAAATCGGGCACGTTTCTCAGGAAAGTCCAAAACCTTTTTGCCCCCTGAGGATGCTAAACTGCTGACAGTCAGGAGGAGACATCATGAACAAAACTCTCGCAGGTCTGAGTAAAGAAGAAATGGATAAAGTGAGCGCCGGTCTGGCCGCCGGAACGGTGGCGGTGCGTGAGCGCAATCATCTGCCGGTGAATGCGGACGAAGTGGAAATGGAGCAACCGGAGCATCTGCGCGCTTATTTTCGCGAACGTCTGGAACACTACCGCCAGCAGCCCGCTAAAAAATAATCCCGCTGCCGCTTACTGACGCGTCGCGAAAAAATCCGTGATCGCCTGAGTCAGATAACGGGCCGCGTCGCCGGGCTGCATCTGGCTCTGGTGCAGGCTGATACCCACCTCGCCCGGTTCGGGCAATTCATTCAAGAGGCGTACTGCGGCGGGTTTACCGAAATCCGTGCGCACGGTGATGCCTAATCCCGCCGACATCGCCGCCCAGATCCCGCTCAGGCTGCGGCTGGTAAAGGCGATTCGCCACGGAATACCTGCCTTATCCAGCGCCGCCGTCGCCGCACTGCGCATCAGGCATGGCGCTTCGAACACCAGTAATGGCAGTGGTTCACCGCTTTCCTGATAATGCTTCAGGGCGAAATTTTCAGGGCCAACCCAGCGCAACGGGATCCGTCCGAGCGACTGACTTGACGGAAAGAGCGGCGCGTCATCGCCCTGCCAGCACACCGCCAGATCGAATTCGTTATGGCGGATACCGTCGAGCAGCTGCTGATTACGGGTGATGCTGGCCGAAACCTGAACCTGCGGGTGCGCACGGGTGAATGTCCCGAGGATGGCCGGCAACAGGGTTTCGCCGAAATCCTCCTGCATGCCCAGATTCAGGCTGCCGCTGAGCGAGCTGGCCAGCAGCGCCGCACTCAGTTCGTCATTCAGGCTGAGCAACCGGCGGGCGTAGCTCATCATCACTTCCCCGCGCCCGGTGAGGATCAGATGCCGTCCGGATTTTTGTACCAGCTCCGTCCCCGCCTGTTGCTCCAGCTTTTTCAATTGTGCGCTGACCGCAGAGGTCGAGCGCCCCAGCCGGTCTGCCGCCAGCACAAAACTGCCCAGTTCAATGCCGGTGACAAAAGTGCGCAGGGCTTCTGCATCAAAAGTTAAGGGCCGTTTTGCCACGCTTCATCATCCCGTTTTTATGGATTAACACTGCTGATATTTTCGATATTTCGGATAATCATAACGTCTTATGCTCCTTTCCACACTGATAAAAAGGAGCCTGATATGGACAGCAATACTTCCCAGACACTGACACTCGATGCCATGGCGCGTCTGACCCCCAAATTCGCCGAAGTGACCGAACAGGTGCTGTTTGGCGATATATGGCAACGCCCCGGGCTGTCGCCCCGAGACCGCAGCCTGATCACCGTTGCCGCGCTGATTGCCCTCAACCGCAGTGAACAACTGCCCTTTCATCTGAGCCTTGCGGTTAAAAACGGTGTCACGCAGGCCGGGCTTTCAGAGATGATCACTCATCTGGCGTTTTATGCCGGCTGGCCCGCAGCGGCGTCTGCCCTGACCCGTTTTGCCAGCCTGAACGACCAATAACCGGAGGAGTTTACGATGCCTTTTACCCGCATATCATTGCCTGAACACCGCGCTGAAATCTGGCAGGATCAGATCTCCGCCATTTTACAGGCGGCGCTGGTGCATACTTTTTCCGTGCCGAAAAATGACTGTTTTCAGCTGTTCGAACCGGTCAGCTGCCGCCAGCGGGTGATCAACCCGACCTATTTAGCGGGAGAAAATGACCGCCGTTCAGACGATTTTCTGCTGTTTCACATTACGGCGGGCAAACCGCGTAACTCATACCAAAAACAGGAACTATACCGTTATCTGGCGGATAAACTGCATGCGGCGCTGGGCATTTCCCCCGCCGACGTGATGGTGGTGGTGAGTTTCACCCAACCGGAAGACTGGTCATTCAGCCAAGGTGAAATGTTTATGCCAGAAGGGGAAAGACTGCCCGCAGACAGCCAGTAACATCAATGCGCCGCAATACCCAGTTTTTTCATTCTCGATAACAACGTCGTACGTTTTAACCCAAGCCGCTGCGCCGCACCACGCGGCCCGGCGACCACGCCGTTGGTTTCTTTTAACACCTGAAGAATGCGCTCGCGCTCGTCATCCTCACTCATATGCGGTGCGGGCGCCGCGTCCGCCACGCAAGGCATGATTACCGGCTGAGACACCGGCATCGGGTAATTCAGCTCCGGCAGTTGCAAATCCAGCACCGTACCGCGCGTCAAGAGCACAGCGCGTTCAATGACATTTTCCAGCTCGCGCACATTGCCCGGCCACGGCATACGGCTCAGCAGACGCAGGGTCTCCGCCGGAATACTGTCGATGGTGCGTTTCATGCGTTTGGCGATTTTGTAGGTAAGGAATTTCACCAGTTGCGGAATATCTTCCGGACGCTCCCGCAGCGGCGGGATCACGATCGGGAACACGTTCAGCCGGTAATAGAGATCGCTGCGGAATTCTTTATCAGCCACCATCTGGCGTAAATCGCGGTTGGTCGCCGCGATCATCCGCACATCGACCGAAATCAGTTTATTGCCGCCGACCCGTTCGAACTCCTGTTCCTGCAAAATACGCAGTAATTTGGGTTGCAGTTCGATGGGGATTTCCCCCACTTCATCAAGGAATAACGTGCCTTTGTCCGCCAGTTCGAAGCGCCCCATGCGCTGAGCAGTCGCGCCGGTAAAGGATCCTTTTTCATGGCCGAACAAATCACTTTCCATCAATCCGGCAGGCATGGCGGCACAGTTCATTTTCACCATGCGCTGATCGCGGCGATCACCAAGATTATGGATCGCACGGGCGATCAGCTCTTTTCCGGTGCCGGTTTCACCGAGGATCAGTACCGAACAGTCGCTTTTCGCCACGATCTCGACCTGTTTCAGCACCGCCGACATACTGGAACTGCGCCCGACAATATCACTGAAATCCGGATTGTTGCTGTTGATCTGCTCGGTCAGATACAGATTTTCGTGTTGCAGCTTTTCCTTCAGGCTTTTGATTTCTTGATAGGCCAGCGCGTTATCCACGGCGATCGCGATGCGTTCCGCGATTTGCTGTAACACCCGCAGATTGGCGGAATTAAAATTGTCCGGCTGACATTGCGCCAGTTTCAAAACACCCAACGTTTTATGGCCGAAACACAGCGGCAGGATGCACAACGTTTTCGTCTGGTCACGCCATAACAACTGGAAAAGCGTGCTCTCATCACTTTCCGGCTCTTCGGCGGGCCGCACGTTGGTCAGCAGCATTTCGCCGTTTTTCATCACCTGCTGTTCAAGGGATCCGGCCAGCGTCATCCGCGACTGTTCGCGCTCCGCCACATGCGTCTGCACGTAATGGGTGGCGTAAACACTGGCCTGTTCGCTGTCTTTATCCGCATCGCACAGCACAATGCTGATGGCGTTGATATGGAAGAAATGGTGAATGGTTTTGGCAATTTCGCCCGTCAGTTCATCAAGATCCAGTTTGGAGAGCACCGCGTTGGTGATATCCACCAGAATGCGGAAATCGTCACGCTCATGGCGCAGCATGGATTGCTGGAACAGCGCATTCTCACGCAGCTGAATTTGTTCCACCGCAATGGCCGCCAGCATACAAAGTTCATACAGGCCATTTTTGTCTTCTTCACTGAACGGCGTCGCATGCTGACGGGTAAATTCACAGCCGCCGAGTAAGCCGGAAGTGGCCAGCAACGGCACCAGACAATAATCCGTAAAGGCCGGATAAAGGTTAAGCGCCGCCAGTTGCGGATAGCGAAGATGCAAGGCTTCACTGCGCCAGACCTGCGTTTTCGGATTGCTCAGCAGGGCATGTACCGGTCCGGTCGCCAGCAGGGTTTCGTCTTCATAACTGACCGGCTGATGGTGCGGATCTATGCCGTAAAAGCTGACACGTTCACTGTTTTGATCAAACAACACCAGCGTCACCGCGTCGGCAATACCGGCCCCCTGAACCACCTGGGTCAGGGTCTCCAGCAGCGACGTCATGGTCTGTTGCAGCAACAGCGTGCGCGTCAGTTCCAGTAATCCTTTATGTTTTGTGGTGCTCATTGTTGCGCTCTGCATACCGTGGGCTCTGGCTCTTGATTTAAAGCGTTCTGAAAAAAACGATTAAGAAAGTTTACGCCTTCGTGACGGCGCGCTCCCCTGATGAGATCAACAAATGCGGGGTAACGGCTCCGCATGGGGCAACATAAGCTGGCGGGAGACGCCCAGCGCGCCGCGCAGACACACCTGCGGATTTTCGGTCACCTCACCGATGGTCACCGCATCCGCGCCCAGCGGATGTTGCCGCAGCAGGTTCAGCACTTTCTGTTCTGCCGCCGCAGAGACCACCGCCACCAGCTTGCCTTCGTTGGCAAAGTTCAGCGGTTCCAGCCCCAGCAGCTCGCAGATCCCGCGCACGGCGGGTTTAACCGGCAGGGCCGTTTCATCAATGCAGATCCCGAATCCACTGGCCGCGCTGAATTCATGCAAAATCGCATTCACCCCGCCGCGTGTGGCATCGCGCAGCGCATGAACCCCGGGCAGGACACGAAGCGGTGCGATCATCGGTGCCAGCACCGCACAGTCACTTTCCACGCCCAGATCCATCCCCAGCTGTTCACGAAGATTGAGGATCGCCGCGCCGTGATCGCCCAGCGTGCCGCTGACGATCACTTTATCCCCTGCCTTTATCGTGCCGGCCGCCCATCTGACCGCCGTCGGGATCACGCCGATCCCCGCCGTGTTGATAAAGATTTTGTCGGCCGCACCGCGCTGAACCACTTTGGTGTCACCGGTCACAATAGCAATGCCCGCATCGCGGGCGGTCTGCGCCATCGCACTGACGATTTTCTGCAAGTCATCCAGCGGCAACCCTTCTTCCAGGATGAACCCGCAGGACAGAAAGGCCGGTGCCGCGCCGCTCACGGCCAGATCGTTCGCCGTGCCGCATACGGCAAGTTTGCCGATGTTGCCGCCGGGGAAAAATATCGGATCAATGACATAGCTGTCGGTGGTGAACGCCAGGCGATCGCCCTGCGCGCTGAGGCTGGCCAGTGACAGCCGCGCGCCGTCTTCCCGCTCATTGAGCCAGGGATTATCGAAGGCGCTGAGAAACAGGTGTTCGATCATCTGCTGCATGGCACGGCCGCCGCTGCCATGCGCCATCGTGACGACTTCTTTGCGATCACTCATCCTGCCATACCTTTTGTTGTGCATGTTCCGGCTGTTGCTGCGCCGGGGTTTCCTGATGCCGGTACTGATACCACGCTGCGCAAGCCCCTTCGGAAGAGACCATCAGCGCGCCGAAAGCGTTATGCGGCGTACAGCCGGTGCCAAACAGCGGGCATTCGTGCGGCTTGCAACGGCCGGTCAGCACCTCGCCGCAACGGGATCGCGGATCATCGGCGACCGGCTGTGCCTGCGGGTTAAAACGCCGTTCGGCATCAAACCGGGCATACGCCGGTGTCAGGGAAATCCCCGAATCCGCAATGACACCAAGACCGCGCCATTCGCTGTTACCGCAAAGCCGGAACACCTCGCGCATCGCGTCCTGTGCCAGCAGGTTACCCTCTTCCGGCACCACGCGCCGGTACTGGTTTTCCGTTTTACACGATGCCTCGCAAACTTGTTCCACCAGCATCAGGACGCTCTGCAACATATCCAGCGGTTCGAACCCGCTGATCACCAGCGGTTTGCCGAATTCTTCATTGATAAAATGGAACGGCGCAGTGCCGGTCACCATGCTGACGTGGCCGGGTGCCAGAAACGCATCAATGCGAACGTCGTCCTGTTGCAGCAGGCTGCGCAGTGTCGGCATCAGGCTGATGTGCTGGCAGAACACGCTGAAATTGGTCATGCCTTCCCGCCGCGCCTGTTGCAGCGTCACCGCCGTCACCGGCAACGTGGTTTCAAAACCGAGGGCGAAAAACACCACCTGATGTTGCAGATTTTCACGCGCCAGTTTCAGCGCATCCAGCGGTGAATACACCACGCGCACGTCGGCACCACGTTCGCGCGCCTGCAACAGTGAGCCTTGCTGACCGGGCACCCGCAGCGCATCGCCAAAGGTGCAGAAAATCACCCCGGGACGGGCGGCGATTTCGCAGCAGGCATCAATGCGCCCCATCGGCAACACGCACACCGGGCAGCCAGGCCCGTGAATAAACTCCAGCTGCGGGGGCAGCAGTTTATCCAGCCCGAATTTGAAGATGGCGTGGGTATGGCCGCCGCACACTTCCATAATCTGCATCGGTTTTTCAGCCGTGTAAGGCAGCAAGGCGGCACGCTGATGCAGCCGCTCAATCAGCGTTTTCGCCAGTGTCGGGTCACGAAATTCATCGACAAAACGCATTATCTTGCCTCTCCCGCACCGAGAAACAGGGCGACATCGGCTTCCACTTCCTCCATCGCATGCAGCGCGGCCAGCGTTTCCTGCGCCTCCTGCTCATCGAGTTTGCTTAAGGCAAAACCGACGTGGATTAACACCCAGCCGCCGATCAGCGCCTCGCGTGCGCCGTCACGTCCGCAATCACACACCAGTGCGACATTCACTTCGCGGCGCAAACCGCACACTTCCGCCCATGCGTGATCGGGCTGCTGATCGTGCAGCGCCACGATTTGTCCCGGAATGCCTATGCACATCGTTGCTGCTCCAGCCACGCCAGCCACAGATCCATCCCTTCGCCTGTGGTGGCTGACAACTGAATCACCTCTATCTGCGGATTCACCTGCCGCGCATTGGCGATGCAGGCTTCAACGTCAAAACTGACGTACGGCAGCAGATCGATTTTATTGAGGATCATCAGGCGTGACGCCGCAAACATATGCGGATATTTCAGCGGTTTGTCCTCGCCTTCCGTCACGGACAGCACGGCCACTTTGTGCAGTTCGCCGAGATCAAAACTGGCCGGACACACCAGATTGCCGACATTCTCGATAAACAGCAGGCTGTTGTTGTTCGGTGACAGCTGATGCAGCGCATCGTGAACCATCTGCGCATCCAGATGGCAGCCTTTACCGGTGTTGACCTGAATCGCCGGTACGCCGGTGGCGCGGATCCGGTCAGCATCACGGGTGGTTTGCTGGTCACCTTCGATCACCGCGCAGTCGAAATAGGGTGCCAGCCGGGTCAGGGTGTGAGTCAGCAAGGTGGTTTTGCCGGAACCGGGGCTGGACACCAGATTCAGCGCCAGAATGCCCACGGCAGCAAAATGCTCGCGGTTATGCGCGGCGATATGGTTATTCTTCGCCAGCACGTCCATTTCGATATCCACCAGACGGCGCGGCGCAAACGGCAGGCCGTGAGAGTGGCTGTGATCATGGGAATGATCGTGAGAATGATGATGAGTGTGCTCGTTGCTGACGCCTTCAATACGAAGTTCGCCACTGGCACATCCGCAGGTACTGCACATAGTTTTCTCCCCGGGCAAAACGGAGGCCCGTTATTCGATTTCAATACGTTTAATCGTCATGCCGTCATCGGCCACCACGCGCAAATCATGCCCGCCACAGTGCGGACACAGCAGAACGCCGGGGCTGAGTAAGGTGATGTGTTGCTGACAGGTGTGACACCAGCTTTCGGCCAGCGGGGTGATCAGGTGTAATTCGCACCCTTCCGCCAGCGTTTCGCGACAGGCAAGTTCAAAACAAAATTGCACGGCATCGGGTTCGACGCAGGAAAACGCGCCAATTTCCATCCATACCGCCGTAATTTTTCGCGCATTATTTTGCTGCCCGAACTGCTGCATTATTTCCACGGCATTCTGGCACAACGTAATCTCGTGCATTATTTCCCCTCCCTCAGGAGAACAATAAAGAGACCTTTGCCCTCGCCGTTGCAATAACAGTGCCAGAATTTTTCGACACGTATTATTCCCACCATAAAACGGCGTGACGGAATTAACCTGCACAGTCCGTCATTAGTGTCGAAATAAGGTGTCATCGACATGTCATGGCATTTTCATGGCCGGGAGGTTTTCTGGCTCTGAAACAAGTAACTCATTCATTTAACAGCATTTAAAAAATAATCTGTGGAATTGGCATGCTTTATGCCAACAGAGCCATATGCGTCGACTTTTCATCGTCACCCGACATATCAATCAACAACGGATAATGCACATGAGCACTCTCAGCGAACTGACTACCAAAGCAGACTATATCGCCAGCAAAAACAGCCATCTGAAATCGCAATGGCGGACTTACCAGAACAGTCTGACTCAGGCGATAACGCATTCAAATAAAAAGATAAATCATGAATTCAGCTGCGGTGAAGATCAGGATATCCGCTTCACGCTGTTTAACCATTTTGCGGTCAGTATTCAACTGAGTGAAGACTTCTACAGTCAGGATATTGTCTACAGCCTGAACATGGCGCAGGTCAGTGATGACGAGGATTTCCAGCCTTTTGCCCACGCCCGTCTGACTGAAGAAGGCAAGGTAGACGGCAGCGTGGATATCAAAGATAAAAACGCCGTGCTGGAACATTATCTCAATAAGATTTCCGCTATTTACCAATGCATTTTTGATTCGCTGCAAAACAACCAGCCCGTTCACGCGCAACTCGAAAAATTACTCAGCCGCGTCTGATTCACATTCAGAAATATATTAAGCACCGGCAGAGCGTAAATATTTTCTCATTGCCGTTTTTTTACTGGGATTAATTCCGACATAAATGTCGAAATGTCAATTTAAGTGCCGATTTCGTCACCTTTGACGAAACAGCGAGGAGATTTCATGCGTCGCACTGCCTCCATGAATCAATATGTGATAGCCGACCCCAAACTGTGTATCGGCTGCAATACCTGTATGGCCAGTTGTTCACAGGAACACCAGTTGCACGGCTTACAGTCTGCCCCCCGTTTGCAGGTGATGCGTAACCGTCTGGATTCCGCACCGGTGATGTGCCACCAGTGCGAAGATGCCCCGTGCGCGCAGGTCTGTCCGGTCAATGCCATTACCCGTGAGAATGACGCGATTCAACTGAATGAAAGCCTGTGCGTCAGTTGCAAACTGTGCGGACTCGCCTGTCCGTTCGGCGCCATCACGTTTTCCGGCAGCACACCGCTGGATATTCCCCGCGACTGCAATACATCCAAAGCCCTGCCAGCCCCGCGCCCGCCCCGTGCGGTCAGCCCGTTCCTTGATTGCGTGCCCGGTCTTCGCGCGGTGGCGGTGAAATGCGATTTATGCAGCTTCAGCCCGGACGGCCCGGCATGCATCAAAACCTGCCCGACCCAGGCAATCCGGCTTATCACCGCCAGCCTGTCTGAATCCGCCAGTCAGCAAAAACGCCTGAATGCGATGAACGTATTTCCGGCCGGGCTGACATCCTTCACCACACCCGATACGGAGGCCAAATAATGACGGCACTGTTCGCGTTAGAACCGGCGTCATTACTGGCGCTGGCCCTGCTGGTCTGGTTACTCAGCGGCATTGCTGGCGGATTGCTGGCCGCCGCTGCCAGGATCAGCGGCCTGATTTCCGGCACCGGCGGTATGGTGGCTTCGGCGGCCGTCATCGTGGCTGCGGTACAGGTGCTGATCAGCGGGACGTCCGTCACGCTGACATTGCCGGTGGTGCCTTACACCGCAGAGCTAAGCCCGCTGAATGCGTTTCTGTTACTGGCGATGTCAGTGACCGCGTTGTTCAGCAGTCTCTACGCCTGCGCATGGCTGGCCCATGCCCGTCAGCGTCAGCGCGCCCGCACCGGTTTGCTCTGCAATCTGTTGCTGGCGGCACTGACCGCTGCGGCGATTTCCGCCACTGCGGTTGAACTGATCCTGATGATGGAAATGGCGGCGCTCTGCGCGTATTTCCTGATCGTCCAGACTGACGATGTGAAAAGCCGCCGCGCCGGACTGAATCAGTTTTTATCCGGCCGCCTCGGCACGCTGTGTCTGATCCTGGCGTTCGCCCTGCTGCATCACACCAGCGGCAGTGTGAGTTTCGACGTCCTGCGTCATACGGCCTTCACGCCGGGCATTAAATCGGTTTCCTTCCTGCTGGCGCTGGCCGGTTTCGGGCTGTACGCCGGGATTATCCCGCTGCATGCCTGGGTGCCGCAGTCGCACTCCAGCGCGCCAGCCCACGCCGCTGCGCTGTTCTCTTCCGCGCTGATGAAAATCGGCATTCTTGGCATCGTAAAAGTCGGTCTGGATCTGCTTGGCGCACCGCCACTCTGGTGGGGCCTGATGGTATTGCTGCTGGCGATCCTGACCGCGTTTATTGGCGGTTTGTACGCCCTGATGGAACACGATATCCGCCGCCTGCTGGCCTATCACACGCTGGAAAACGTCGGGATCATTCTGCTGGGTGTCGGCGGCGCGATGGCCGGTGTGGCACTGAATCTGCCGGTGCTGGCGTCCCTCGCCCTGCTGGCCGGATTATTCCACCTGTTCAACCACGGCCTGTTTAAAACCGCGCTGTTCCTTGGTGCCGGTGAAATCGAAATGCAGACCGGCATTAAAGATATGGAAAAACTCGGCGGGATCGCCCGTCTGATGCCGTGGACGGCATTCACCCTGCTGATTGCCCTGATGTCGATGGCCGCGCTGCCGCCGCTTAACGGTTTCGCCAGCGAATGGTTGCTGTATCAGTCGCTGTTCCAGCTGAGCGCCAGTCCGCTGTTTATCGCCCGCCTGCTCGGGCCGTTGCTGGCGGTCGGTCTGGCACTGACCGGGGCACTGGCGCTGATGTGTATCGCCAAAGTCTTTGGCGTCACCTTCCTTGGCTCACCGCGCAGTCAGGCGGCGGCGGAAGCCACTCCCGCGCCCCTTGCCATGACGCTCAGCGGCGTGCTGCTCGCCCTGCTGTGTGTGGGTTGCGGTGTCGCCTCGCCGTGGATTATTCCGCATTTTTCCGCCGTGGCCGCCTCGGTGCTGAACGCGCCTGTCTTGCAGGTCGCACAGCATGGCGTGGTGTTCTCCACCACGTCCGCCGTGTCTGCGCCGATGGTGGCGATCCTGCTGCTGGGTATGCCGTTGCTGCCGTGGATCATCGCCGCCGTGTTGCGCGGAAAACGTCTGCCGAACCGTTCGCGCGGTGATGCGTGGGCCTGCGGTTACGCGCATTCCGCTGACATGGTGGTGACCGCAACCGGCTTCGCGCAACCGCTGCGCGTGATGTTTGCCCCGCTTTACCGCCTGCGTCAGCGCGTCACGCCGTCTTCCATGGTCGGCGCGCTGCATCGGGGCTGGACGGGTGCCTTCTGCCGTCGTCTGGCATTCATCGAACTGGCCGTGTTGCTGGTCGTGGCTTTTGCCTGAGGAACTGACTATGAATTTTCCCTACCTGCTTGCCGGTTCACTGTGGCCGCTGGCGCTGATTCAGGCGGTGCTGTTGCTGGCGATCGCCCCGCTGTTTGCCGGTTTCAGTCGCGTGATGCGTGCACGGATGCACAACCGTCAGGGGCCGGGCGTATTACAGGAATACCGTGATATCGCCAAGCTGCTGACCCGCCAGAGTGTCGCCCCTGCCGCCGCCGGTGCGGCCTTTCGCAGCATGCCTTATCTGCTGACCGGCGGCTTGCTGGTGATCGCCACCGCCCTGCCGGTGGTCACGCTGGCGTCGCCGCTGGGTGCCGCAGGCGATCTGATCACCGTGATTTATCTGTTCGCGGTGGTGCGCTTTGTGTTTGCCATCGCCGGGCTGGATACCGGCAGCACCTTTACCGGCATCGGTGCCAGCCGTGAAGCGGTGCTCGGTGTATTAGTCGAGCCGATCCTGTTGCTCGGGCTGTGGATTGCCGCGCTGGTGGCAGGTTCCACTTCGCTCGGCGCGATTGCCGCCCGTGTGCTGCACTGGCCGTCCGCGTCTTCTTTAACCCTGATTCTGGCCGGTCTGGCCTGTGCGTTCGCCACCTATATCGAAATGGGCAAGCTGCCGTTTGATATGGCGGAAGCGGAGCAGGAATTGCAGGAAGGCCCGCTGACCGAATATTCCGGCGCGGCGCTGGGCGTGCTGAAAATCGGCATCAGCCTGAAACAACTGGTGGTGTTGCAACTGTTCCTCGGCCTGTTTTTCCCGTTCGGACTGGCAGAGCACATCACGCCGCTGACGCTGCTGACCGCCGTGGTGCTGTGTCTGGTGAAACTGCTGATCGCGGTATTTGTGGTCGCGCTGATCGAGAACAGCGTCGCCCGTTTGCGCTTTCTTAAAACCTCCCGCACGACATGGGCGGGGTTCGGGCTGGCGTTTCTGGCGCTGGTTTCCTGGCTGGTCGCAGGCTGACCTGACATTTTTCTTGTCCCGCTGCGGCGGGAAGAGGCTTTGTAATGAGTGAGTTGAATACCGCATTAAATCAAAACCCGGTCGGCAAACAGTATCTGGCCGCGCTGGCGGCGCAGTTTCCGTCGGCAATTTTAGGCAGCGAATGGCAGACCGACACCCAGGCGACGGTCACCATCAGGCTGAACTGGCTGCCGGAAGTGGTGGAATGGCTGTACTACCAGCAGGGCGGCTGGCTCTCCGTGTTGTTCGGAAACGACGAACGGACGCTGTGCGGCAATTACGCGCTGTATTACGTGCTGTCGATGGAAAAAGGCGTGAAATGCTGGATCACGGTGCGTGCCGAAGTGGATCCCGTTTCACTGGAATTTCCGTCCGTGACACCGCGCGTTCCGGCGGCGGTCTGGGGCGAACGCGAAGTGCGTGATATGTACGGTTTGCGCCCGGTCGGCTTGCCGGACGAACGCCGTCTGGTATTGCCGGATGACTGGCCGGACGATTTGTATCCGCTGCGCAAAGACGCGATGGATTATCGTCAGCGCCCGGCCCCGACCACTGACCAGGAAACCTATCCGTTTATTTCCGAGGCCAAAGAAGGCAGCAAAATTGTGCCGATTGGCCCGCTGCACGTCACATCTGACGAACCCGGGCACTTTCGTCTTTTCGTTGACGGCGAAGACATTATCGATGCCGATTACCGCCTGTTTTACGTGCACCGTGGCATGGAAAAACTGGCAGAAACCCGCATGGGCTATAACGAAGTGACGTTCCTGTCGGACCGCGTTTGCGGCATCTGCGGCTTTACGCACAGCGTGGCCTATACCTCGTCGGTCGAAAACGCGATGGGCATTGTGGTGCCGGAACGTGCCCAGATGATCCGCTCCATTTTGCTGGAAGTGGAACGCCTGCACAGCCACCTGCTGAATCTCGGGCTGGCCTGTCACTTTGTCGGCTTTGACTCCGGCTTTATGCAGTTTTTCCGCATCCGCGAGCAGTCCATGAAGATGGCGGAAATCCTGACCGGTGCGCGTAAAACCTACGGCATGAACCTGATCGGCGGCATCCGTCGCGACATTCTGAAAGACGACATGATCGCGACCATTGCGCTGGCGGGCAGCATGCGCCGTGATCTCAACGAACTGGTGGATATTCTGCTCAGCACGCCAAATACCGAACAGCGCAGCGTCGGCGTCGGCATTCTGGATCCGCAGGTGGCGCGCGATTTCAGCAACGTCGGCCCGATGGTGCGCGGCAGCGGTCACCGCCGCGATATGCGTCAGGATCACCCGTATGCCGGTTACGCCAAACTGCCGTTTGAGCTGTGCAGCGAAACCGGTAACGACGTCTATTCCCGCCTGAAAGTGCGCATCCACGAAGTGTTTAACGCCCTGAATATGATTGAGTTTGGTCTGCAAAGTCTGCCGGGCGGTCCGCTGGCGGTGGAAGGCTTCAACTATATTCCGCACCGTTTCGCCCTCGGCTTTGCCGAAGCGCCACGCGGTGACGACATTCACTGGAGCATGACCGGCGACAACCAGAAGCTGTTCCGCTGGCGTTGCCGCGCGGCGACCTACGCCAACTGGCCGACCCTGCGCTACATGCTGCGCGGCAATACGGTCTCCGATGCGCCGCTGATCATCGGCAGTCTCGATCCTTGTTACTCCTGCACCGACCGCATGACGGTCGTCGATGTGCGTAAGAAAACGTCCATCGTGGTGCCTTACAAAGAGATCGAACGTTACGGCATCGAACGCAAAAACTCGCCGCTTTAAGGAGCCGCTTCAATCATGCTGAAACTGATTAAAAAAGTGCTGAAAACCGGCACCGCAACCGTGGCGTATCCGTTTAAGCCGCTGGATCTGGCACCGAATTTTCGCGGCAAACCGCAGTACACCGCACAGCAATGCATTGCCTGCGGTGCCTGCGCCAATGCCTGCCCGTCCAACGCGCTGACCATGACCACGGCTGAAGACGGTCAAACGATCCGCTGGCAACTGTTTTTAGGGCGCTGCATTTTCTGCGCCCGCTGCGAGGAAGTGTGCCCGACGGCGGCCATTACACTGTCGCAGGAATTCGAACTGGCGGTGTGGCGCAAAGAAGACCTGTATGAAACGGCAGATTTCCCCGTCTGCCACTGCCGCGAATGTGGCAAACCTTATGCCGTGCAAAAGGAAATCGACTTCGCCCTCAGTCTGTTACAGGAAAGCGCCGCGCTGAGTGACCGGCAGATTGCCGACCGTCGCCAGCAATACGAAACCTGTCCGACGTGCAAAAAAATGCACGGTCTTTCTTCCAGCGACCGCATTGATATTGGCCGCCATATGACCACGGAGGTTCGCTGATGAGCCATAACCTGATTGCTCCGCGTGATGAAAATGGCCTGCCGGTGCCCGTCACGCTGGATGAAAGCATTGCGAGCCTGAAATCTACCCTGCTTCACAGCATCCGCCGCTCCGCCTATGTTTACCGCGTCGACTGCGGCGGCTGTAACGGCTGTGAAATTGAGATTTTCGCCGCCATTTCGCCGCTGTTCGACGCCGAACGTTTCGGCATTAAAGTGGTGCCGTCGCCGCGCCATGCGGACATTCTGCTGTTCACCGGTGCCGTGACCCGCGCCATGCGTATGCCGGCACTGCGCGCCTGGGATTCTGCACCGGATCCGAAAATCTGCATTTCCTACGGAGCCTGCGGCAACAGCGGCGGCATCTTCCACGACCTGTATTGCGTCTGGGGCGGCACCGACAAGATTGTGCCGGTGGATGTGTATATTCCGGGCTGTCCGCCGACACCGGCCGCCACCATTTACGGCTTCGCGATGGCGCTGGGTTTGCTGGATCAGAAAATCAAAGGCCAGCAACACGACCAGGCCGCTGGCGAACCGGCGGCGTTATTGCACCCTGAGCTGCCGCAGCCGTTGCGCGTATTGCTCGATCGTGAAGCGCGCCGCATGGCCGGTTACCGCTATGGCCGCCAGATTGCTGACACCTTTATGGATATGGTGGCCGCGCCCGGTTTACAGCCGGTGGAACAACGGGTGTCAGACTATCTGGCGGAGCAAGGCGATCTGCGGCTCAACGAGATTATCGGCAACCTGCAGCACATTTATCAGCAGGTGCTGCGTGGCGAGGTGCGCCTGTGATGACGTCCGTCAATGACCAGCGTTACGCGCGGCATCAGCCTTATTCAGGCCATCAGCCGGACAAAAACAAAGTGATTTTTTATTCACTGAGCAGCAAGTTTGTCGATGAAAAAAGCGCGCAGAAACGCAGTTCGCAAAAAGTGCAGGAAGTGGTGTATTACAGCCTGGCGATCGGCCATCACCTTGGGGTGATCGACTGCCTGCAATCCCGCCTCGAATGCCCGCTCGACGGCTATCTGCACTGGATTAACTGTCTGCCGGAAAACAGCGAAGCACACCGCAAACTGGCCGGTGTGCAGCGTTTCGGCGAGATCAACATCGACAGCAGCCACACCCATTTGCTGGCGCTGGCGCTGCGCGATGCCCGTCCGGACATGAGTGAAGAACAACGGGGCTGGAGCGACCAGCTTATCGCCCTGCTGACTCAGATTGAAAACGACCCCGCCATGTACCTGATGGTCAGGAGATACGATGCCTGATACCTCTTCCCGCTACGCCCTGTTATGCGTCGGCAACAGCATGATGGGCGATGACGGTGCCGGTCCGCGTCTGGCCGAACTCTGCGCTGAACAGCCGCTGCCCGGCTGGACGGTGGTGGACGGCGGTGCCGCACCTGAAAACGACATCGGCTTTTTGCGCGAGCAGCGCCCGCAGCATCTGGTGATTGTGGACGCCACCGACATGGGGCTGGCACCCGGTGAAATGCGCATCATCGACGAAAATGACATCGCCGACATGTTCATGATGACCACCCACAATCTGCCGCTGACCTTCCTTATTCAGCAACTGCGCGAGGATATCCCGCAGATCACCTTTGTCGGCATTCAGCCCGATGTCGTCGCGTTCTATTACCCGATGAGTGCCGCCGTGGAACAGGCCGTTAACCGCCTTCATCAGCGGTTACCGGCTCTGGAAACCGGCCTGGGGATCGCCCCTTTCAGCCCGTCGACATAACTGTCGATGCGGTGACGAAACAGACATGACGTCAGTAAAAAATGTCGTCATCGGCTCACCAGCCATCACTAACCACCTGAATTTAATGCTGAAAAATTAAAAACAGGAACTGGCACGCTTTATGTATAGCCAGTATCTGAAACCAATGACTTAGGGATTAAATCATCATGAACCGGTTCATCATTGCCGACCCCAAAAAATGCATCGGCTGCCGTACCTGTGAAATTGCCTGTGTGATGGCGCACAGCGATTCGCAGGATATCTCGCTGCTTAACGCCGCCACTTTCGCGCCACGTTTGCATGTGATCAAAGGCGTCAATCTCAGCACGCCGGTGATGTGCCGCCAGTGTGAAGATGCGCCCTGCGCCAATGTTTGCCCGAACGGCGCGATTGCCCGTACCGGCGATCACGTGCAGGTCATGCAGGAACGCTGCATCGGTTGCAAAACCTGCGTTGTTGCCTGTCCGTACGGTGCGATGGAAGTGGTGACAAAACCCATTTTCCGCCAGAACGGCGCGGCCATGACCGCCACCTCCGACAAAGCCGAAGCGCATAAATGCGATTTGTGCCATGCCCGCGCAGAAGGCCCGGCCTGTATGGAAATCTGCCCGACCAAGGCGCTGTATGCCATCGACCGTAACCAGTTACAGGAAATGAACGCAGAAAAACGCCGCCGCGCTGCGCTCGACAGCACCTCCCCGCTGCTGTTTTAACCCCGGATAGAGGAAGTAATACCATGAAAAAAGTCACCACTGTCTGCCCGTATTGCGGGGCCGGATGTAAATTGAATCTGGTTGTGGATAACGGAAAAATCATCCGCGCAGAAGCTGCGAACGGGGTGACCAATCAGGGCGAGTTATGCCTGAAAGGTTACTACGGCTGGGATTTTCTCAATGACACCAAACTGCTGACCCCGCGCCTGACGCAACCGATGATCCGCCGTCAGAAAGGCGGAAAATTCGAAGCGGTCAGCTGGGATGAAGCTATCCGCTACACCGCGCAGCGCCTGAAAGAGATCAAACAAAAACACGGCCCGCGCGCCATCATGACCACCGGTTCTTCCCGCGGTACCGGCAATGAAACCAACTACGTGATGCAGAAATTTGCCCGTGCGGTGATCGGCACCAACAACGTCGACTGCTGCGCCCGCGTGTGTCACGGCCCGTCGGTCGCCGGTTTACAGGCCACGCTCGGTAACGGCGCGATGAGTAATTCCATCGGCGATATCGAGAACTCAAAATGCCTGCTGGTGATCGGCTATAACTGCGCCGATTCCCATCCGATCGTCGCTCGTCGGGTGATCAAAGCCAAAGAAAAAGGCGCACAGATTATCGTCTGCGATCCGCGCCGCATCGAAACAGCGCGTATTGCCGATCAGCATCTGCAAATCAAAAACGGCTGCAACATGGCACTGGTGAATGCTTTCGCCCATGTGCTGATCGAAGAAAATCTGTATGACCACGACTATGTGGCGAAATACACCGAAGGCTTTGAGGAATACCGCAAAAATGTCGCGGATTACTCACCGGAAGCCGTGGCTGAGCAGACCGGCGTGTCCGCACAGCAAATCCGTCAGGCCATGCGCACTTACGCGGCGGCACCTTCCGCCACCATTATGTGGGGCATGGGCGTCACGCAGTTTGGTCAGGCGGTGGACGTGGTGAAAGGTCTGGCGGGTCTGGCATTGCTGACCGGTAACCTTGGCCGCGCCAACGTCGGCGTCGGCCCGGTGCGTGGTCAGAATAACGTGCAGGGTGCCTGCGACATGGGTGTGCTGCCGAATGAATTCCCGGGTTACCAGTCCGTCACCGATCCGAAAGTGCGGGCGAAATTCGCCGATGCCTGGGGCATTGATGTCAACCAGATGGACGACAAAATCGGTCACCGCATCACCGAGATCCCGCATCTGGCGATGGAAGGCAAGGTGAAAGCCTATTACATCATGGGCGAAGATCCGTTGCAGACCGAAGCGGATTTAGGGCTGGTACGCAAAGGTTTCGATGCGCTGGAATTCGTGGTGGTGCAGGACATCTTCATGACCAAAACCGCTGAACAGGCGGACGTGATTTTACCGGCAACATCATGGGGCGAGCACGGCGGCGTGTTCTCCTGCGCGGATCGCGGCTTCCAGCGTTTCGAGAAAGCCATCGAACCGAAATACAACGTCAAGCGCGACTGGGACATCATCAGCCTGCTGGCGACCGAGATGGGTTATCCGATGCATTACCGCGATAACCAGGAAATCTGGGACGAAATGCGCAACCTGTGCCCGCTGTTCTACGGTGCAACCTACGAAAAAATGGGCGAACTGGGACATGTGCAATGGCCCTGCACCACGCTGGAAAGTCCTGGGACACAATACCTGTACGCCGACAATCATTTCGATACCCCGACCGGCAAAGGCCAGTTGTTCGCCGCCCCGTGGCGCGCACCGGCGGAAGTGCCGGACGGCGATTATCCGCTGGTGCTGTGCACCGTGCGCGAAGTCGGTCACTACTCCTGCCGTTCGATGACCGGTAACTGCGCCGCCCTGCAAACACTGGCTGACGAACCGGGCTTTGTGCAGATGAATCCGGTGGATGCGCAGGCGCTGGGCATTCGCGATCAGCAACTGGTCTGGGTGGCATCGCGTCGCGGTAAGGTCATTTCCCGCGCCAACTATAACGAGCGTATTAACCTCGGTGCGGTGTACATGACCTATCAGTGGTGGATTGGTGCCTGTAATGAACTGACACAGGACAACCTCGATCCGATTTCCAAAACGCCGGAAACCAAATACTGCGCCGTGAAAGTCGAACAAATCGCCGATCAACGCTGGGCCGAAAACTATGCCCAGCAAAGCTACAGCGACATGAAAGCGCGCCTGCGCAGCGCCGTTGAAGATGTGATCCCGGTGGTTGAGATTTAGCTTTTAAGCGCCTCACCAAAGGGGTGGTTCTTAGCTCCTCCCCCTGCGAAGGGGGAGGCTGGGAGGGGGTTTAGCAGGCAACGCCAGATCCGGAGTTGCCATTAATACCCCACCCCAACCCTCCCCTTCGCAGGGGAGGGAGCAAAAACCAATCCCCCTTCGCTGGGGAGGCAGCAAACCCCCTCTTTTCGCTGACCTCTTCTTAAACGTTTTTAAAAGGTTTTTTATGTCTGGTTTACTCATCCGCATCAGCGGCAAAGTCCAGGGCGTCGGTTTCCGGCCTTTTGTCTGGCAACTGGCTGACCGGTTGCGGCTTCGCGGCGAAGTGTGCAACGACAGCGCGGGTGTGGAAATCAGGCTCCTTAAACCGGTAGACATTGAAGCCTTTATCGAACAGTTACAGCGCGATTGCCCGCCGCTGGCGCGCATCGACAGCATCCGTTTTACCCCTTTCGACTGGCGAGCGTCGCCTCAGCATTTCACCATCACTGACAGCCGTCACAGCCAGATGGACACCCAGGTGGCGCCCGATGCGGCAACCTGCCCCGAATGCCTGAAAGACATCACCCGTGCGGGTGACCGGCGCTTCGGCTATGCCTTTACGAACTGCACCCATTGCGGCCCGCGCTTTACGCTGATCCGCGCCATGCCGTATGACCGGCCGTCCACCAGCATGGCGGAATTCCCGCTGTGCCCGCAATGTCAGCAGGAATATCAGAATCCGGCCGACCGGCGTTTTCACGCGCAACCTGTCGCCTGCCCGCACTGCGGCCCCCGGCTCAGTGCGACATTCTGCGATGGCAAAACACAGGCGCAGGATGATGCCGCGCTGGCATGCGCCGTCGCCGCATTACGCGCGGGGAAAATCATCGCTGTCAAAGGGCTGGGCGGTTTTCATCTGGCCTGTGACGCCACGCAGCAGAACGCCGTGATGCGTCTGCGTGAACGCAAACAACGGCCGTCAAAACCGCTGGCGGTGATGCTGCCGGATACCGGCTGGCTGGCGCAATGCAGTGATGACAGCCCGCAGTTTGCGCTGCGGGAACTGCTGGCGTCCCCCGCTGCGCCGATTGTGCTGGTCAGCAAAAGCGCGATGTCACCGCTCTGTCCGTCCGTTGCGCCTGAGCTGGATGAAGTCGGGGTGATGCTGCCGTTTACCCCGCTGCATCATTTGCTGATGCAGGCGTGCGGGGTGCCGCTGGTGATGACCTCCGGGAATGCCGCCGGATGCGCCCCCGCGCTGACCAATGAAGCCGCGCTGACGCAGCTCAACGGTATCGCCGATCTGTGGCTTTTGCATAACCGCGATATCGTTCAGCGCGCCGATGATTCGCTGGTGCGCCTGACGCCTCAGGGCACCGAAGTGCTGCGCCGTGCGCGCGGTTACGTGCCCGATGCACTGCCCCTTCCCGCGGGTTTCGATAGTCAGCCGGCCCTTCTGGCGCTGGGGGGCGATCTCAAAAACACCTTCTGTCTGGTGCGGGGTGGGGAGGCCATTCTCAGCGCCCATTTTGGCTCTTTGACCCGCAGCGATATCGCCGGACAACAGCGGCAGGCGATTCACCATTTCCTGCAGCTTTATGACTGTACGCCGGTAGCGGTGGCGCGGGATGCGCATCCCGGTTATGTCAGTCATGAAGCGGCTGAACGCCCCCGCATACGGGTGGTGGATGTCCTTCATCATCATGCCCATATCGCCGCCTGTCTGGCCGAACACCGCTGGCCGCTGGATGGCAGCAAAGTGATCGGGCTGGCGCTGGACGGACTGGGTTATGGCATTACAGAGGATAAAACCGGCGCGCTGTGGGGCGGCGAATGTTTGCAGGTGGATTATCTTCATTGTGAACATTTGGGGGGATTGCCTGCCGTTGCGCTGCCGGGCGGTGATCGTGCCGCACGCGAGCCATGGCGAAATTTACTGGCGCAATGGCAGGCATTCGTGCCGGACTGGCAGTTGCGGCCTGAGGCACAGGTTCTGTTTTCACACCCGTGGCAGCCGTTGTCAAAAGCCATCGCCGCCGGAATCAATGCACCGCTGGCGTCCTCCTGCGGGCGTTTGTTTGATGCGGTTGCCGCCGCACTCGGCTGCGCCCCCGCGCACCTCAGCTGGGAAGGGGAAGCCGCCTGCCGTCTGGAGGCGCTGGCGCATCACGCGCAGGACATCTCCCATCCGGTGTCGCTGCCTTTGCGCCACACGCCTGCGGGCACCGTGCTGGATCTCGCCACCTTCTGGCAACAATGGCTTGGCTGGCAGGCCGCGCCCGCCGCACGGGCTTTTGCTTTTCATGATGCCCTTGCGCAGGGCTTTGCCGCCCTCGCCCGCTATCACGCGGTGAGAACCGGCACCCGCACCGTCGCACTGGGCGGCGGCGTGTTGCATAACCGTCTGCTGCGCCAGCTTTTACACCACTATTTAGCGCCCCTCCGCGTCCTGATGCCGCTGGCGGTTCCGGCCGGTGACGGCGGGCTGGCGCTGGGTCAGGCGGTGATTGCCTGCGCCCGTCTTCAGAGTTCCCCTTCCGTACTCCATTCAAATAATGCAGAAAAGGACCGTCATGATTAACCGCGAATTTTTCCATACTCACCGCCGCGCCTTCTGGCTGTTAACCGGACTGGTGGCTGTCAATTTACTGGCCTGGGGCTGGGCACTGGTGGTGTTCCGCCACAATGCTGCGCTGGTGGCGGCGGCGTTGCTGGCTTACGGTTACGGGCTGCGTCATGCCGTCGATGCGGATCATATTGCGGCCATTGATAACGTCACCCGTAAGCTGATGCAGCAGGGTCAGCGCCCGGTGGCTGTTGGGGCGTTTTTCTCCCTCGGACATTCGAGCATTGTGGTGCTGGCCTGCGTGGCTATCGCCGCCACTTCACTGGTGTTTGGCAATAAAATCGGCTGGCTGCATGAGTACGGCAGCACGATCGGCACCCTGGTCTCGGCGCTGTTTTTGCTGATGATGGCGTTACTGAATGCGCTGATCCTGCGCGACGTGTATCGCCGTTTTCAGAAAGTAAAACAAGGCCACACATTCAGCGACAAAGAAGAACAGCACGCAGTACAAGGCGGGGTGATGAGCCGGTTATTCAGCTTTGCCTTCAATATGGTCAATAAAAGCTGGCAAATGTATCTGGTGGGTTTTCTGTTCGGGCTGGGTTTTGATACCGCCACGGAAATCGGCCTGCTGGGGATTTCCGCTGCCGGTGCCTCTTCCGGCATGTCGGTGTGGAGCATTCTGGTGTTTCCGGCACTGTTTGCCAGCGGCATGGCACTGATCGATTCGCTGGATAATTTTGTTATGGTCGGCGCGTACGGCTGGGCGTTCGATAAACCGGTGCGCAAGCTCTATTACAATATGACCATTACGGCCACCAGTGTGGTGATCGCCCTGTTTATTGGCGGGCTGGAAGCACTCGGACTGATGGCGGATAAGCTGAATTTACAGGGCGGCCTGTGGGCGGTTGTCGGACGTCTGAATGAGAATATGGGCAGCGTCGGGTACGCCGCCGTGGCGATTTTCGTGGTGTTCTGGGCCTGCTCTGCGATCCATTATCGTCGCAAAGGCTATGACAATCTGGCGATGTAACGCGGCCTGCTGTCAGGCGTCGTTCGGCAGGGTGAGCTGTTTTTCCAGCCGCAGTTTGTCGCCATCGGTCACGGTGATCAGTATTTGTGTTTTTCCGCCGGGCTGGACGGCAAAACGCATCTGTCCCAGAGGCTGCGGCTGGTTGGCGGAAAGATTCATATTGTGGCTCTGGCGGCTGGTGCTGCTCCCCGCCGCGCCCTGCTGAGATACAGAAACCGCCACCTGACAGGCGCAGGCTTTAGTGAGACTGACCATCGGGGTAATCACATAAGTTTGCGCATCGTTGTGTGTATCGAACCAGAGCTGGTTAGACATCACGGCGGCAATCAGGAGTAAATGCATAACGTTTATGCTCCGGTTTGGTCGAAAAAAAACAGGGCGAGTGCCCTGTTCTGAGAAGCTTTTGCCATGACTCATGGCAGAAGCTAAACCTGTTTTTTGCTCCTCCCCCTGCGAAGGGGGAGGTCGGGAGGGGGTTTCGCAGGCAACATCAAATTCGACGTTGCGATTAATACCCCACCCCAACCCTCCCCTTCGCAGGGGAGGTAGCTGAATCAGTTTTGTGAAGCGTACGCGAGGTTGCCGGTACCAGACTGAACAATATTGGTCAGAGCACCGTTAGCCCCTTGCGAAGCCTGAGCATAGTTGCCAGAACCATTTTGGGAAACCAGCACTTTGCTGCCGTTTGCAGTTTGTGCAACGTTAGCATTGTTGAAGTCACCCTTCTGAGAAACGCTCACCAGACTGCCGTCGCCGGTCTGATTGGTGCTCGCGGTATTTCTGTACCCATCCTGACCGATGGAGGTCAGCGATTTTTGCGCGCCTGCCTGAGTGGCATTCGCCAGGTTTGATGTCCCCTGTTGGTAAATCTGAATTTCAGAATTCCACTGAGTCGCTGTGAATGTCGGCACTGTGGATACCGGAGGCGTCGGCGTATAATCGCCACCACCACCGTGACCTGCGAACGCACTGCCACTGACGACTAAAGCGGAGACTGCCACAATTTTCCAAAGTTTCATGATGCTACCCCATTGGTTTAATATCGGATGTCATAAGAACGTATGTTTATTAATGCTGTGTCACTCTAATCGCCATTCCTGACGAGTTTTGTACGACGCCGCTGGTCTGGTTCGTACCATTCTGGCGAATCTCGGTCACACTCCGGCCTTTTTGCAGAATGTAAGCGGTATTACCAAAATTTTGTTGCGTGATGGATGCATCCCCACCGCCGCGCTGCGATATATAAGCAAAGTTATCGCTGCCGCTTTGGGATATATCCGCGTTATTTCCATTACCTCGCTGATTGATCACCGCGGTATTTTCTGACCCTGACTGACGGATAACGCTGGAATTGCCATAACCCGTCTGATTATTCGCGGCCAGATTGCTGTTCCCGTTTTGATAAATCATTGATGAATTCCCTGATGAACTTCTCGCGCCAGCAAACACTTGCTCCGGATTACCCGTTCCTATCTCCGGATAAGCCATATCAAACTGCTGAGCGTGAACGACCCAGGAGACTGAAAGTAACGCCAGGGTCAATAAAGTCTTTTTCATTTCGTCACCCTGTATATCGCCGGTAACTGGTTATTGGCTCACCGGGTTATTGCTGTTGACGAATTGATTATGGAGTTTACGAAAAATAAGGAACTCACCCGCACGTCGTATTTTAATTTCCGGCTTCAGCAAAAAGTATGAGAAGCCTTTTATCATACATTGTGACCACCGGGTGACAGTAAAAGGTCAGCAGGGCTAATAGACCCCATGGCATTTATCCTAAAGTTAACGACGCGGCAGGCGTTAATAATCACACAAATGCAACTATTCTTAATTCCCTGTGAAATATAAATCAGGGGTAAAAGAGATCTCCCGCACATTTCCATCCCTTAACAGTGCCCTGAAACCGCCGTTCCCTGGTGTTATTACGCCTTTTAACCCTGCATAAAAGGGCCAGCGAGCATGCTCACCTAAGTGAAATCAATAATTAAACCGGTACTGATTTGCGTTATTAAAGGCGAAGCATGAAGCCGGCTGGTGTTTCATCAGAATTATTAAGCACCGGCATTGTTCAAATGTGCAGTTTTAACAAGGCTAAACGTTAAGATAGTGTAAAGCCGTTACTTAAGTTCTGTTTAAGAGGGGCGTATTGAGTTTTACTCAATACATAAGGAAAACTTTATACATTTTGAGTTACATTTTGAAACATAAATAAGCCTTGCGTAAGGGAAGCCAAAAGCTAAATTGAGTCTGTACCGCACATAAGCCACCTGAAAATATTATGTGCCTCATGCTGCGTTTATTTGCTATTTTCAGATATGCACAGCGAACATACAGCTATAGATTTAGCAAAATAAAATCACGGTCTATTTCCTGCCTTTTCTATTATCAGGCAATGGCAGACTGTGGCTATAAAAAATCAGGGCAGGGTTTCATTATGAGTAATGAAGCAGCAATCAATAATAATATTCTTTTATTAGTGACTAAACCATCATTACAGGCCAGCGCTTTATTGCAGCAATTAAAACAGCAACTTTGTGTCAATACCCGACTTCATAACATCCATAAATCACTGGAGGATCAATATCTTCATCAGACATTAATTCTCTTCGATATGATGGAAGCCGATCGCCGGACTATTGAGTTATGGCAATCCGCTATTACCCGTTATCACGACAGCGTGAAGTTATTATTATTAAACACCCCTGATAATTATCATTTTCGGGAAATAGAAACCTGGCCGGGGATCAGCGCGGTGTTTTATCTTTCCACCGATGAAGAACATCTGGTGGAAGGCATCCGCAGCGTGATCCGCGGTGAGTGCTATTTCTCACAGGGCTTCGCCAGCTACCTGATCAATCAGTCCGGTGCCTTCCGCCATCTGCATTCAGAAGATACCGGCCTGACCCATCGCGAAAAAGAGATCCTCAATAAGTTACGTGTGGGTGCCTCAAACACGGAAATCGCACGGTTGCTGTTTATCAGCGAGAACACCGTGAAGACGCATCTCTATAATTTATTTAGGAAAATCTCGGTTAAAAACCGCACCCAGGCGGCGTCCTGGGCTAATGACAATCTCAAGCGCTGACATCATGACGATATGCATCAAGGGCTTCTGGCTCTGGCTGGCGCTGCTGTGCGCCACCTGCCTGCATGTTCAGGCGGCGGATATAAGGGATCCCGGGTTAATCACCGACCGCACGGTGACGTCGGTAGGCCACGATTTTTACCGGGGTTTTACCGCTAAATGGGAAGAGAACTACCCGGAAACCATCACGATTTCAGAAAGACCCAGCGCCCGCTGGGGCAGTTGGATCACCATAAAAATAGGTCAGGACACCTTATATCAGACCCTGCTTTTTCCGAACCGTCGCAATTTTGATAAGGACGTCGATACCGCCATTGCCGGGGTCACCGAGGCGTTATCACGGCGGCAGTTAGACAAAGCGTTACTTGGTACCGGGGATCTTGCCCATGACGAATTTTAATGCACAGCCTCTTCTAAGGAGAGCATCGTGAATATTCCAGTCTCAGCTCCGCGTTCAGTCATGCTGCTGGCATTACTGACGGCGTCCCCGGTTTCCTGGGGCGGCAACATGGTTTACCAGTTCATCAACCCGAATTTCGGCGGCAACCCGAATAATGGCGCATTCCTGCTTAACGAGGCTCAGGCGCAGAACTCTTATAAAGATCCCGACGCCTATGATTTCGGCACGACCAGTACCTCCGCGCTGGATAATTTCACGGCGTCGATTCAGTCGCAGCTGCTGGGCAGTCTGATGGGCAACATCAATCAGGGGAAACCGGGACGGCTGGTGACACAGGACTTTATCGTGGATATCCAGAATACCGACGGGCAACTGGTGATGAACGTCACCGACCGCAAAACCGGCAAAGTTTCCACTATTCAGGTTCAGGGTTTGTCTGCCACGACCAACTGATTCCGACGACAAATAAAAAACAGGAACGACATTATGCGCAGCTATTTAGTTCTCATCGCAGTTTTTGTGTTGAGCGGGTGCCTCACAGCAGCACCGAAAGAAGCCGCAAGACCGACCTTATTACCCCGTGCGCCCAGCTATAGCGATCTGACCCATCTGCCTTCGCCGCAGGGCAGGATTTTTGTGTCGGTCTATAACATCCAGGATGAGACGGGCCAGTTTAAACCGTATCCGGCCAGTAACTTCTCGACGGCGGTGCCGCAAAGCGCCACGGCGATGCTGGTTTCCGCCCTGAAAGATTCGAAGTGGTTTATTCCGCTGGAACGTCAGGGGCTGCAAAACCTGCTGAACGAACGCAAAATCATCCGTGCTGCGCAGGAGAATGGCAGCGTGGCCATCAATAATCAGCGGCCGCTTTCTTCACTGGTGGCGGCAAATATCCTGATTGAAGGCTCGATCATTGGCTATGAAAGTAATGTGAAATCGGGCGGCGTGGGGGCGCGTTACTTCGGTATCGGTGCCAGTACGCAATACCAGTTGGACCAGATAGCCGTGAACCTGCGTGCTGTCGACGTCAATACCGGGGAAGTGCTGTCGTCTGTGAATACCAGCAAGACGATTTTGTCCTATGAAGTGCAGGCCGGGGTGTTCCGCTTTATCGACTACCAGCGTCTGCTGGAAGGCGAGCTGGGCTACACCACCAATGAGCCAGTGATGTTGTGTCTGATGTCGGCGATTGAATCCGGAGTGATTTATCTGGTGAATGATGGCATCGAACGTAACCTGTGGCAGTTGCAGAACCCGTCGGAGATCAACTCGCCGATCCTGCAACGCTACAAAAACAGTGTTGTCCCTGCCGAATCCTGATGAGAGGCAGTTGGCGAAGGGAAGTGGCGGGTTGACGCCGCTTCCCTTCTTTTTTCCGGCAACCTCAGGTTTTGTTTTCCTCCGTTTTCACCACCTGACGGTAATTGTTCACCCGCTTTTTATCCTCGAGATTAAAGTCAGGATCGAGATAAATGCTCACCCGCTTGATCAGCAGATCGTCAAAGACAAAGACGCTACAGAAATGATGGCTGCCGGCTTCCGATGTCGGCCAGCGGTCGCCGTTTTGCATCACGCCGCGCATCTGCCCTTCCAGTACAATGACATCTCCGTCACTCAGAAACTGAAATGCATCCTGAATGTGCTGGATTTTGTCGATTTCGAGCGCAAAACGTTTACCGAGTTCTCCTAATGAAGTCTTGCCCTGCGCGGTGCCAAATTTCGGAAAAAACAGCACCACATCTTCGGCAAAAAGATCCAGTAATGACGCGTCAGCCTGATCCAGTTTGGCGTAGAAATTCTTAACAATTTCAATGCGTTTTTCTTTCAGTTCGTGTTCTGCCATTTTCACCTCGACTTTCTCCATCTGATCACTAAGCCTAGTGACTGCCGCTGATTTTGCCAGTTATGGGAGACGCTCACATCACACGGACACCGCGCTGATGAAGAGTTTTCTGCACCGGAGGCCGGAACCCACTACACTGGCATGAGTTTTTAACAACATGTCCTCTTACATTTTTGGAGAGTCACGGATGTCTCAGTTCAACAGAGCGGGTCGCGCCATGCCGCACCTGCCCGTTCCCGCACGTTGGGTAATCTTTGCGATTTGCCTGCTCCAGGGGCTCCTGCTGCATTACTTCTTTTCCGATCTCGCGCCGGTGGGGTTCGCAAGTTTCTCCCACAATATTTACGGCCAGACTATGGCATTAACATTACCGGTGCTGATTTCGTTGTCTGTCACGCATCTCAATGACCGCCGGTTCTGGGGCGGAATGGCGCTTCTCACCCTGCTGCTGGCCGGGATGGCAGCCTGGGCGAAAAGCAATATCAGCGGGACGACGACCGATTCGGTGATGATGCCGTTTAACCTGTCGCTGGTGTTGCTGGTCTTTTTTGTGCTGCCGTGGCTACAGGTGCAGGCGTTCCCGGCGGAAAGCCGTTACCGTTACGCCAATCTTTCCGCCTGTTACAGCCAGAATACGCTGTGCGCCTTGCTGACACTTCTGATGATGCTGCTGGCCATCGGCGTGATGGCGTTGTGTGCCGCGCTGTTCCGGGTGATCGGCATTGAATATTTCCACGAGCTGTTTTTCGATACGCCGCTGTTTATGAATCTGGTGTACGGCGTGCTGCTGGGCATCAGTATCGTCACCTGCCGGACGCAACCGGCATTGATGAATACCACCCGCAATGTGATCCGTTTTATTCTCAAAGGTCTGCTGCCGCTGGTGGCATTTGTGGCGCTGATTTTCCTGTTCGCCCTGCCGTTCACCGGCCTGACGGTGTTGTCGCAAGCCTGGTCTGCGGCCAGTTTGCTGACCACCATGGCGCTGAGCATTTTGCTGCTGGTTAACGTGGTGCGCGAAACCGATCACGCTGAAAAGCCGTATCCGCGGGCGATCCGTCTGCTGGTCAATGCGGCAATTCTGCTGCTGCCGGTGTATGCCGCGCTGGCGCTGTATGCCACCGGCCTGCGCGTGTCGCAGTACGGCTGGACGCCACAACGTCTGTGGGCCGTGCTGGTTATCATCGTCACGCTGGTCGCCGCGCTTTGCTACAGCTTCTCGGTGATCGATAAGCGCCCCGACTGGCTGCCACGAATTACCCAGTTCAATAAGCCGTTGTCGCTGCTGGTGGTCATTCTGTTGATCGCGGCCAACAGCCCGCTGCTCGATCCGTACCGGATCAGTGTGAACAGTCAGATCGCGCGCCTCGACAGCGGCAAAACGCTGGCGAAGGATGTCGATCTGAAGATGCTGCGTTTTGACACCGGACGCCGTGGCAACGAGGCGCTGGTGAAACTGCAACAGCATCCGGCCTTTACCGGCGATCCCCGGCTGCTGGTGATACTGAAAAACATGATCAGCCAGACATCCCGCTGGGGGGCGTACAGCGATAAAGACTCTGCCGCACTGACCAAGAGTTATCGGGTGGAAGACGCCAAAAAGATGATAGTGCTGGCGAAAGGTGCCACGTCGCCGGATGACGGCTGGTGGAACACCCTGCCGCAGCTTGAGCAATACACCAACACGCTGCGCGACTGTCTCAGCCTGCACGGCGCGTGTATCGTCAATACGCTGGATCTTAACGGCGATAAACAGAAAGAAATTTTCTTATGTAATACGTTAGATAGCGCGTCGGCGAACTGCCGTATTTATGTCCGGCATGACGCAAAATGGGCGCAGGCGGGTGAACTTTATCTCTATGACGATAAGGAGAAACCGGCGCTGAACGCCGCCCTGCGCAATGGCGAGGTGAAGCCGGTGCCGCGCAAATGGGCGGATATCCAGATCAACGGCAAACGTCGCGTGATCCATTACAATCTCAGCGAAGAATAATCTCTCAACTTTCACCGGCAGGCGTTCTGCCGGTGAATTCCCGCCTTACTTTCCCGGCGTCATGCGCAATAAGGTGTCATCTTTACGCACGTAATGATGATAAATCGCCGCCAGCGCATGCAGGCCAATCAGGTAATACCCGCAGCTCGCCAGAAATTCATGGGCAGTTCTCACCGTACGGCGCACCGCCGGATCGGGGGTGACAAACTGCGGCACGTGCCAGCCGAACAGATACCAGTCCCGCCCGCCGAATTCCAGCGTCAGCACGCCCAGCACCGGCAATGACAAAAACAGCAGATACAACACGCCATGCACCGCGTGCGAGGCAGCAATCTGCCAGCGCGGCAGCGGCGGCGTGATAACCGGTGTGGTATGGCGGGTGCGCAGATACACCCGCACAAACATCAGCAGCCAGACGCAAATCCCGAAATTAAAATGCAGCAGACGCACCAGCGGCTGATTGTCTTCCGGAAAATAATCGCGGGTCAGCATCGCCGTGTAGGTCAGAATAATCATCAGCAGCGTCGCCCAGTGCAGGCTGATCTGGGACAGCGAATAACGGGTTTTCATGAGTGATGCCCTGGCCGGAGAATTGCGTGAAAAAACAGGAATATTGCCCTGAGTATAGGAAGGAAATGCGCAGACTTTGTGGATAAATGCGGCCGCGAAAGTAAAGAAGTTAAATTAATGTTATAAAAAAACCGGGCGTGTGCCCGGTCTGGTTGTCTGACGGCGTATTACGCGAGGCTGGCCGGATCCTGTTCCACCGGCGGTTCGCCTGCCGTTTTTTTCGGTGGCAGCAAGCCGTCGGCGCGGAACATCGCTTTAATGCCACGCACGGCCTGACGGATCCTGTCCTGGTTTTCGATCAGCGCGAAACGCACGTGCGTATCGCCGTAATCACCGAAACCAATGCCCGGCGACACACACACTTTGGCGTCGGCCAGCAGGCGTTTGGCAAATTCCAGCGAACCTAAATGCGCATAAGCTGGCGGAATTTTAGCCCAGACGTACATCGAAGCTTTCGGATTTTCCACCATCCAGCCCGCCTCATGCAGACCGCGCACCAGCACGTTGCGGCGCTGACGATATTGCTCGGCAATGTCTTTCACGCATTGCTGATCGCCTTCCAGCGCAGCAATCGCCGCCACCTGCAACGGCGTGAAGGTGCCGTAATCGTGATAACTTTTGATGCGCGCCAGCGCGCTGACCAGCTCCGGGTTACCGACCATAAAGCCGATACGCCAGCCCGCCATGTTGTAACTTTTCGACAGCGTGAAGAATTCCACCGCGATGTCTTTTGCGCCCGGCACCTGCATGATCGACGGCGCTTTCCAGCCGTCATACACAATATCGGCGTAGGCCAGATCGTGGATCACCAGCACGTTATATTGTTTGGCCAGTGCCACCACGCGCTCGAAGAAATCCAGTTCCACGCACTGCGCCGTCGGGTTGGACGGGAAGCCGAGGATCATCATTTTCGGACGCGGAATGGTTTCGCGAATGGCTTTTTCCAGCTCAGCAAAGAAATCCACCCCTTCGGCCAGCGGCACGGAACGCACCTGCGCACCGGCAATCACCGCGCCATAAATGTGGATCGGATAACTTGGGTTAGGCACCAGCACGGTATCGCCGTGGTCGAGGGTCGCCAGCATCAGGTGTGCCAGCCCTTCTTTCGAACCGATGGTGACGATAGCTTCGCTTTCAGGGTCGATATCCACCTGATAACGATCGGCATACCAGCGGGAAATCGCGCGACGCAGACGCGGAATACCGCGTGAGGTCGAGTAACCGTGAGTGTCTTCACGCTGCGCCACCTGCACCAGTTTTTCCACAATGTGTGGCGGTGTCGGGCCGTCAGGGTTACCCATGCTGAAATCGATAATGTCTTCGCCACGATGACGGGCGGCCATTTTCAGCTCAGCAGTAATGTTGAAAACATACGGGGGAAGACGATCAATACGTGAAAAACGACGGGGTGAACTGGAATCAGCCATAATTTCCTCTGGGATACGTAAGCGCCCGGACCGTCCGAGCGACGCTGGCCGCGGAACGGCCTTCAACGAACATAACGCAGGGGAAAAGCACTGTCGAGTGAGTGAGCACTCTTTTTTTTCTACGGACGCGGATCGGTCGCCAGCAGTCCGAGCAGCCAGTCGTTTTTCCACTCATCGCCAATGCGGTAGCTGTCCCGCAACCGGCCTTCCATCTGAAACCCGCACTTTTCCAGCACGCGGCGCGACGCCTCGTTGCCTTCCAGCACGTTAGCCTGCAAACGGTGAAAGCCGCAGTGGTCAAACGCAAAGTTCAGCACTTCTCGCAGGGATTCCACCGCATAGCCTTTGCGCTGATGCTCCGGTGCCAGAATGAAGCCGACTTCGCCCTGCTTATACGGCCGCCAGTCCGGGAAAAAGCCGGTCAGCCCCACCGCCGCGCCGGTCTCTTTTTCGCGGATCAGCAAACACAGCCAGAAATCACTGTAGCGATCCCAGTTACCGAGACGCTGTTCAAACCGGCTGTGAACCTGCGCGTGCGTTTCAATATCGCCGATAAAGCGCATAACGTCCGGAGTCTGGTACAGCCGCAAGAAAAACGCCCAGTCGTCAGCCTGGAGGGGCTGCATGATCAGCCGCGGCGTGGATAACGAAATCATGTCGGAATGTGCTCCTGTGTGTGCCGATGGTGAAAGTCTGACCTTTTACATATAATAACCGCTGAATCCATTTGGCATGCTTATCTTTCAAGCGTGCAAAGAGTTAAATCTGCCATGCCTCACATGTTCGACATGCTGCTGGCGGTCTTTGACCGTGCGGCGCTGATGCTCATCTGTCTGTTTTTCCTCACGCGGACCCCGCTGTTCCGTAAACTGCTGCACAAAGAAAATGAGACGCACACGCCGCTGGAACTGACGGCGGTCACCGCCATTTTCTCGCTGTTCGCCATTTTCGGTACGCTGTCCGGGATCAACGTCGAAGGGTCGCTGATTAACGTGCGCACCATCGCCATCATGTCCGGCGGCATCCTGTTCGGGCCGTGGGTCGGCATCATTACCGGCGTGATTTCAGGCACCCACCGTTTCCTGATCGACATTCACGGGCCGACCTCCATCCCCTGTCTGATCACCAGTATTACCGCAGGTTTCCTCTCCGGCTACATCAATAAAAAAGTCAAAAAAACGCTGCACTGGAAAGTCGGCATTATCGCCGGGATGTTGTGTGAAACGCTGACCATGATCCTGATTTTGCTGATGGCGCGGCCGTTTTCGCTCGGGCTGGATATCGTGATGAATATCGCCGCCCCATTGATCCTGGGGGCGAGTTCCATCGGTCTGATCGTGCTGCTGGTACAAAGTGTCGAGGATGAAAAAGAGGTGATCGCCGCCCGGCAGGCACGGCTGGCACTGGATATCGCCAATAAAACGCTGCCCTATTTCCGTAATATCGAGGGCCGTAATATTAACGCCGACTCTCTGGCCAGCATTTGCCGGATTATCCGCGAAGATATCGACGCCGATGCGGTGGCCATTACCGACACCAAAAACATTCTGGCGTACGTCGGTGTGGGCGCGGAAGAATACAATATCGGCCATGAAACCCTCAGCGACATCACCAAAGCCACGCTGGAAAGCGGCCAGATCACCGTCAAAAACAATGACGAAATGCACCGCACGCCGCAGATCCACTCGCTGATCATCATCCCGCTGTGGGAAAAAGGCGAAGTGACCGGCTCGCTGAAAATTTATTATTGCGACCCGCACCGCATCACCTATTCGCTGAAAGTGATGGCGATCGGGCTGTCGCAGATTATGTCGACGCAGATGGAAGTGTCGCGCACTGAACAGTTGCGCGAGATGGCTAACAAAGCCGAGATGCGGGCATTGCAGAGCAAGATAAACCCGCATTTTCTGTTTAACGCGCTGAATGCCATTTCATCGTCTATCCGCGTACGTCCTGACGTGGCGCGCCAGCTGATCATCAACCTTTCCCGTTATCTGCGTTATAACCTGGAACTGAATGACGAGCTGATTGATCTGCGCAAAGAGCTGCATCAGGTACAGGATTATATCGCCATCGAACAGGCGCGGTTTGGCAGCAAACTGACGGTGATTTATGACATTGATGATGATATTTCGGTGAAAATCCCCAGCCTGCTGATCCAGCCGCTGGTGGAAAACGCCATCGTGCACGGCATCCAGAAATGCAGCGGCAAAGGCGTGGTGGTGATTTCGGTGAAACATCAGGCCGAAGGCATTAAGGTTTCCGTGAAAGACACCGGCCACGGCATTAATCAGGAAACCATTGACCGCGTGGCGCGCAATGAAATGCCGGGCAATAAAATCGGCCTGCTGAATGTGCACCACCGTGTCTCGCTGTTGTACGGCCAGGGTCTGACGATCCGCCGTCTGGAGCCGGGCACCGATATTTCGTTTGTGATTACCCATGCGCCTGCGAAGGTCACACAAGCCCCTGAGAGCAAAATCGCCTGACCCGCAGAACGCCTTTTGATTTACCCGCCCGCCTTTCGGGCCATCGCACCAGGGAGATAATTCAGTGAAAGCAATTATCGTCGAAGATGAAGTACCGGCTCAGGAAGAGCTGAGTTATCTGATCAATACGCACAGCAGCATCACCATCGACGCTGTCTTTGATGACGGGCTGGACGTGCTCAAATACCTGCAATCGCATGAAGTGGACGCGATTTTTCTCGATATCAGCATCCCTTCCCTTGATGGCGTCTTACTGGCGCAGAACATCAGTAAGTTCGCGCATAAGCCGTATATCGTGTTCATCACGGCATATAAGGAACACGCCGCCGAAGCCTTTGAAATCGAGGCGTTTGATTACATCCTCAAGCCTTATCACGAGTCACGTATCGTCACCATGCTGCAAAAGCTGGAGATGCATTTTCGCCGCGATAAAGAGCTGACGGTAAAGGAGCCGGGCGATAAACAGGAAGGCATCACGCCCGTCGCGGGCAATACGCCGCGCGTCAGTCACAGCATCAATCTGATCAAAGATGAGCGGATAATCGTCACCGACATTAACGATATTTATTACGCCGCCGCGCAGGAAAAAGTCACGCAGGTCTACACCCGCAAAGAAGAATTCACCATGCCAATGAACATCACCGAATTATGCAACCGCCTGCCGGAAGAGCATTTTTTTCGCTGTCACCGGTCATATTGCGTGAATCTGTCGAAAATCCGCGAGATCGTTCCGTGGTTTAATAACACCTATATTTTGCGCTTAAGTGATCTGGATTTTGAAGTGCCGGTGAGCAGGAGCAAAGTGAAGGAGTTCAGACAGTTAATGCGGTTTTGATGGGGGGCTGACGGGTTTTGAGGCGGAAGGCGTTATCTTTTGGCGTCCGACTCTGAATTATTACAAAAATGTCATTAACCCGTCATCCTCAGGTTAGCCAGTAATAAGTAGACTTTGTTTCGTCAGGACAGAGGATATTTTGCACTTTCTCATGTCTGTGATGAGAAAAACCTAAATATACCTCTGCCAAATATTCTGCGTTATTACCAAATAACATTGAGTTCAAAAGGACGAACATATGTTTAAAAAGAAATTATTACTCGCCGGTATTATCAATGCGCTGTGTCTGACCTCTGCCTTTGCAGCAAACCCTCTTAGCGTCCACGTTCTGAACCTGCAAAACGGACTGCCATCACAGGGGGTAAGCGTATCGCTCGAGAAGCAGGAAGGTAACAAATGGGTGCAACTGAGCAGTGGAGTGACCAATGAGCAGGGACGAATTCCGGCGCTGTATCCCAATGAAAATGTGATGGAGAAAGGTAATTATCGGGTAACGTTTAAAACTGGCGAATGGTTTGAAAAACATCATACCGCTTCATTTTTCCCGGAAATCCCGGTTATTTTTAAAGCCGATGGCTCAGTGCCTCACTATCACATCCCTCTGCTTGTCAGCCCTTACGGTTTCTCGACTTATCGCGGGAATTAAAGTCAGAAAAGAAATCATGATGGCTAAGATGAACCTGAGTGCGGCTTCTTGCTAAATCTCGGGTGAGGTTCCTTGCTCCTCTCATGCTAAATCTCGGGCGGGTTTTCCTGCTCCTCCCCCTGCGAAGGGGGAGGTCGGGAGGGGGTTTTAAGGGCTAACACCTTGCTAAAGCACACTTCAACTTATTGTTTTTGAACTTAATACCCCACCCCAGCCCTCCCCTTCGCAGGGGAGGGAGCCGATCGCGTTACCTTCAGAGGGACAGTTTTAGATCGTCATACCAATCGACTGACGCAGATAAGCCCCTGCACCGAGTAATCCCGGCTGATCGTGGGTGATCAGGAATACCGGAATATCCATCAGATAATCTTTAAAACGCCCTTTATCTTCAAACGCGGCGCGGAAGCCTGAGGCTTTGAAGAATTCGAGGAAACGCGGAACGATACCGCCTGCGATATAGACGCCGCCGAAGGTGCCCATGTTCAGCGCCAGATTCCCACCGAAACGACCCATGATGACGCAAAACAGTGACAGTGCGCGGCGGCAATCGAGGTTTTCGTCTGCCAGTGCCAGTTCGGTCACATCTTTCGGTTTGAAGTTTTCCGGCTCGCGGTTATCGGATTTCACAATGGCACGGTAGAGATTCACCAGCCCCGGACCGGAGAGAATACGCTCGGCGGAGACGTGGCCCATTTCGGTACGCAGCTGCTCGAGAATGATGTCTTCTTCTTCGCTGTTTGGTGCGAAATCCACATGACCGCCTTCACCCGGCAGGCTCATCCATTGCTTATTGGCATGGATTAAGTGCGCCACCCCCAGACCGGTACCCGCGCCGTAAATCACCGCTGGTTTGCCGTCCTGTGCTTTCTTGCCGCCGAACTGCAACAAATCTTCTTCTTTCAGCATCGGGATAGCCATCGATACCGCAGTGAAATCGTTGATCACTTCCAGATGTTGCAGGCCGAGGTTTTTCTTCATTTCGGCAATGGAAAACGCCCAGGTGTGGTTGGTCATCGCCACCCAGTCGCCGGTGATCGGGCAGGCAATGGCAATACATGCATCCTCAACATCCTGATGCTGCTGCGCGAGGTATTCACGAACGACTGCTTCAAGGCTGTCGTAATCCAGCCCGGAAAAAGTCTTAGACTGAGAAATCTCGCCGCTTTCCAGCGCGCATAGCGCCAGACGGCAGTTGGTGCCGCCAACATCGCCCACCAGGGAGTATTTGGTCATGTTATTCTCCGCAAAAGTAAATTCGTTATAGTGCGCACCCGCGCCAAATTCGTGTGGGCAAAATAGCGGTAATTGCTATACGCTGCAATGCAGTTTTGAACCAACGCACATTTATGCGGCGCGTCGCGCAAAATAATGTCGGTGGCACGCAACAAGAATCATCTAAGCTATTCGTAAGTATAACGATAAGGAATTCTTGCATGTTTCATCCCCGCGCCAGAGTCATGCTGGCTTTCGCCCTGCCCGCTATTCTTATCGGGGTGATGTCGAGTCTGATTCTGGTCACGATCATGATGCTTTCCGGTGCGCTGCAAAATCTTCTCTGGGAGCACATCCCGGACGTTTTCCATGTCGATACGCAATCTGCCAGCTGGACGCTGTTTATGCTGACGCTGACCGGTGTCGCCGTAGGCGCTGTCATTAAGTATATGCCAGGCCACGCCGGACCGGATCCTGCCACGGAATCGCTGATTGGCGCGCCGGTAGCCATCAATGCGTTACCGGGGCTGGCGCTGGCGCTGATGCTCGGGCTGGCAGGCGGGGTCAGCCTCGGGCCGGAACATCCGATCACGGTGATTAATATTGCGCTGGTGGCGGCGATAGGATCCCGCCTGCTGCCGGCGGTGCCCACGACGGACTGGGTGATTCTGGCGGCGGCTGGCACTATCGGTGCGTTGTTCGGTACGCCGGTGGCGGCGGCGCTGATTTTTTCACAAACCCTCGGCACCAATAAAGACGTGCAGTTATGGGATCGTCTGTTTGCCCCCCTGCTCGCGGCAGGCGCGGGTGCCATTACTACCGATCAGTTCTTCCAGCCGGATTTTTCGCTCAGCATTCCGTCCTATGACACGTCCAGCCTGATGGATATTTTCAGCGGCTCGGTGGTGGTGCTGATTGCTATCGCGCTGGGGATGATTGCCGTCTGGCTGTTCCCGCATGTTCACCGGCTGTTTAACAGCATCCATAACCCGATGCTGCGGCTGGGGATTGGCGGCTTTGTGCTGGGTTTGCTGGCGCTGACCGGCGGGGAAATCACCCTGTTTAAAGGGCTGGATGAAATGAAGGAACTGGCGCATTCCAATCAGCTGTTCGCCATGGGACCGCTGCTGGCGATCACCCTGACCAAGCTCGGCGCGTTAGTGGTGGCGGCAGCCTGTGGTTTTCGCGGCGGGCGTATTTTCCCGGCGGTGTTTGTCGGCGTGTCGCTCGGTCTGATGCTGCATCAGTACGCGCCGGATGTCCCGGCGGCGGTGACCGTTTCCTGCGCGGTGATGGGCATGGTGCTGGTGGTCACACGCGACGGCTGGCTCAGTTTGTTTATGGCTGCGGCCGTGGTGCCGGGGCTGAAATTATTGCCGCTGCTGTGCATCGTGATGCTGCCCGCGTGGTTAATGCTGGCCGGTAAGCCGCTGATGCAGGTCGCAAAACAGCGGCTTGTCCGTCAGGATCCGGAAGAGGATTAATCCTGCGTTAATGCAAATTCCGCCGCCGCCAGCGCATGAATGGCGGTGGTGTCGAAGACCGGCACTTTCGCATCTTCTGCGCCCACCAGCAGGGTAATTTCGGTACAGCCCAGAATAATGCCTTCCACGCCCTGCGCTTCCAGCGTGCCAATGATCCGGCGATATTCGTCGCGTGACGCGTCTCTGATGATCCCCAGACACAGCTCGTCGTAAATAATGCGGTGCACAATCGCGCGGTCGGCGTCATCCGGCGTCACCACATCAATCTGATGTTTTTCCTGCAGACGGCCGCGATAGAAATCCTGTTCCATGGTGAAACGTGTGCCGAGCAGACCGATTTTACGCAGCCCCTGGCCGGTGATTTTTTCTGCCGTCGCATCGGCGATATGCAGCAACGGCAGGCCGCCGATACGCTCAATATCGTCCGCCACTTTATGCATGGTGTTGGTGCACACCACAATCACGTCCGCGCCCGCCCGCGCCAGTGAATTCGCCGCATTGCCGAGGATTTCACCGGCCTGCTGCCAGTCGCCCGCCATTTGCAGCTTTTCGATCTCATAAAAATCAACGCTATAGAGGAACAGTTTGGCCGAATGCAATCCGCCCAGTTGCTGTTTCACGTGTTCGTTGATCATGCGGTAATACGGCACGGTGGATTCCCAGCTCATGCCGCCAATCAGCCCTAAGGTTTTCATCTGCACACCCTGTCTTTTTCTGAATAAACGCCTCCGTTATACCCAACAACACGGCCGCGTGCAGAATTAATTAGTGACCGGACGGGCAATCCTTGGCCGCCATACGGCGGTTCATCCAGCGATGACGCAAGGTGTCATACACCCAGTTGTACGCCACGGTATACGGCAGGAAGAACAGGAAGAAGCCAATTTCCAGCATAAAGGCCTCCGGCAGGCTGATGCCCAGCCAGAGTGCCGCAATCGGCAGGCCGATGAGGATAAAGCCCCCTTCGAAGCCCAGCGCGTGCGCCACGCGGATTTTAAATGTCCGCACCACGCGGGAAACCGGCCAGAATTTGTCAAACAGGCTGTTGTAGATAATGTTCCAGACCATCGCCGTGGTGGAGAGCATGATCGCCAGCGCGCCCATCTCCCAGACCGGTTTGTTCAGCACCCATGCCGCTGCCGGTGCTGAAATCAGTACGGCGATCGTCTCAAAACCTACCGCATGAAAGACGCGTTCGCCGAATGTTTTCTGAGTGCTGTTCCGAGTTTGCTTAGACATAAAAACCTGCCTGATTCCTGAAAAGTGAAAGGTGACGTTTGTCACAGGCGGGCATTATCATCACTAAATGAGATAGGTAAAAGATAGAAAGTATCGATAAAATAGATGGATTGAAGTCTGAGGATCTTAACATGCGCTATTCCCCCGAAGCCCTGATGGCCTTTGTCGAAGCCGCCGATGCGGGGTCGTTTTCCGCCGCTGCGCGCAAGCTGCGCAAAAGTCAGTCCACCGTCAGCACCGCCATCGCCAATCTGGAAGTGGATTTAGGCGTGACGCTGTTTGACCGCCAGAGCCGCCAGCCGGTGCTGACGCCTGCCGGGCAGCGCGTGCTGAGCCACGTTCAGGCGATTCTGGCCGCCAGCGAACGGCTCGATGAACTGGCGGTGCGGCTCTCCACGCAGGTGGAAACCCGCCTGACGTTCGTGCTCTCCGATACGTATCAGCCGACCCACCACGAGGCGTTGCTGCGCCGTTTTGAGCAACGTTATCCGGATATCGAATTCGAATGCCAGATCGCCGAAGATCAGGATGTGATTGACCTGTTGCAGTCCGGCCGCGCGCATATCGGCCTGGTGGAAGTGCAGGATCATTATCCGCCGGATATTGGCGTGGCGCGGCTGCCCGAACAAACTGATATGTCGGTATTTTGCAGCCGTGAGCATCCGCTGGCGAACATCAGCAATCTGCAACCGGAGCAGTTACACACCTTCCGCCAGCTTTGCCTGCAACCTTACAGCCGCCGCGAGATGCCACGGGCGTTGGGGCAGATCTGGTCTGCGCCCAGTTATCTGATGTTGCTGGAAATGGCGGAACAGGGGTTTGGCTGGGCGACGCTGCCGCACTGGCTGGTGCAGCAATTCGGCCATGACATACTGGTCAGCCTGCCGTTGCGCGGCTGGCCGAAGCAGATTTCGGTGGATGCGGTGTGGAGTAAAAATAATCAGCCGGGTCCGGCGGGGTGCTGGTTCCTCGACCAGCTGCTTGATCCGCCGTCACCGGAAACCGGTTTATTGCCCTGAGTTTCGCTTCGCCAGCGATTTGGTGACGGAACTGAGCAGTTCGGGAATATCCATCTTCGGCAAAACCACTTCTATCCAGGCCATCTGACGTTGTGCGGTGGCCTTTTCAATCGCTTCTTTCAGCCCCTGCGGGGAATCCGCCCGCGCGCTGAACACTTCCTTGCCGCCAAACGCCGCCGGGAATTGCGTCCAGTTCCACTGCGCAATGTCGTTATAGCGCTGGGTTTCGCCGTGGATCGCCCGTTCAACGGTATAGCCGTCGTTATTGATCACAAAAATAATCGGTGGCAGACCGTAGCGGATCGCAGCACCCAGCCCCTGTAATGTCAGCTGTGCGGAGCCGTCGCCGATCAGCAGCACCACGCGGCGATCCGGCACGGCAATCTGTACCCCGAAGGCGGCAGGCAACGTAAACCCGATCGATCCCCAGAGCGGCTGTACGACAAACTGACAATCCTGCGGCAGATTCAGCGCCGCCGCCCCGAAACAGGCCGTGCCCTGTTCGGCGACCAGCACATCGCCCGGTTGCAGGAAATCCTGAATTTGCTGCCAGAAGGCGTACTGTCCCAGCAGTTGATCATGCGATAACGGCAGGGTGTTGCGTTTCACCCTGTAGGGTACCCGGCCGGAAGCCAGTTCAGCAGTCAGGCGATGCAGCACGCTGACGGTTTTCTCCATCGGCAACTGGTGGAAAATCTGATCGCCCACGCGGGCAAAAAACGGCTGCAGGTCGATGCATTTCCCGGCGGGAAGCTGCTGGGTAAAACCGGCGGTAATGGTGTCGGTGAATTTCACCCCGACGGTTATCACCACATCCGCCCCTTCAATCGCCTCTCTGGTCGACGCTGCGCTGGCTGCGCCCGAGTAAGTCCCGGCAAAATGCGCCTGCTGTTCGTTGAACAAGCCTTTACCCATCAGCAGGGTGGCATGCGCCAGCGGTACCGCTTCCATCCATTGTTCCAGCGCGTCTTTTACCCTGAACCGGTCGGCCAGAAAATCCGCCAGCACGGAAACACGCGTTGCGTCGCGCAGCAGGTTTTCGGCGGCAGCCACAAAAGCTTCAAGAGAGGAAGGCGAGAACGGCGGCTGGCGGGCAGGCAAGGCATGCGCTCTGGTGCTGACCGGCAGCGCGGCGACATCACTGGGTAACAGCAGATAACCGGGACGCGAGTGGTACATCACCTCTTCAATGACGCGGTCAATTTCGGCGAGGGCGTTTTCCGGCGTTAGTGTCGCCTGCGCCACGCTGACCGGCTGTGACATGCGCATGAAATGACTGAAGTCGCCGTCGCCCAGCGTGTGATGCAGCAACTCGCCTTTGCGCTGTGCCGAAAGCGGCGGCGCGCCGACGATATGCACCACCGGGACATATTCGGCATAACTGCCTGCTATGCCGTTCAGCGCACTTAATTCGCCGACACCAAAGGTCGTCAATAATGCCGCAATGCCTTTCGTGCGCGCATAGCCGTCAGCGCCATAAGCAGCATTCAATTCATTCGTGCAGCCGATCCAGGTGATTTGCTGATGATTCATCACACTGTCGAGGAATTTGAGATTGTAGTCGCCCGGCACGCCAAACAACTCGGAGATCCCGCTGAATGACAAGCGGTCTAAGAGATAGTCACCTACGGTATATTCATTATCCATGACGATCCTCTGTTAAAAATAAAGTAAACAGTTAATCCCACTAACTGAAGTATTACTCTACTTCGGGAATTAAGGTATTTATTATCCGAAACAGGTGATGGAAACGCAGAGTTACAGCCCTGCACTGCATTAACGCAGGGAAGAACAGTGAGTAGTAAAGGTAATACGCAGGAAGAATAGTCACGGTTATCAATCGCCATAAGCTTAAGGATTGTTCCGGATGTGATCTGAATAGCTGGAAATGCTTGTGAAAGCGCATACACTAAATTCGTTTTTTTATGACATTGTTAACCTTCTGTTCACTTCTGAAATTATTATAAGGACTCACATGGTGTATCAAGCCAGTCCAACGCGTTATGAGAATATGGAATACCGTCGCTGTGGTCAGAGCGGCCTGAAACTGCCCGCCGTTTCCCTTGGCCTGTGGCATAACTTCGGCGATAACGCCCATTTTGATAATGGCCGTAAACTGATCCGCCATGCTTTCGACCACGGGATCACTCACTTCGATTTAGCCAACAATTACGGCCCGCCTCCGGGTTCAGCGGAACAGCATTTCGGCCGCATCCTGCAGGAAGATTTATTGCCTTACCGCGATGAACTGATCATCTCCTCCAAGGCCGGTTACACCATGTGGGACGGCCCTTACGGAGACTGGGGTTCGAAAAAATATCTGGTCGCCAGCCTGAATCAGAGCCTGAAACGCATGGGTCTGGAGTACGTAGATATTTTCTATCATCACCGTCCTGATCCTGACACGCCACTGGAAGAAACCATGGCAGCGCTGGATCTGATTGTGCGTCAGGGCAAGGCGCTGTACGTCGGGCTGTCGAACTATCCGGCAGAACGCGCCCGGAAAGCGTTTGAGATTTTGCAACAGCTCGGCACACCCTGCCTGATCCATCAGCCGAAATACTCCATGTTCGAACGCTGGGTCGAAGCAGATCTGCTGGATACGCTGGCGGATAATGGCGTCGGTTCGATTGCCTTCTCACCGCTGGCGGGCGGCGTGCTGACGGATCGTTATCTGGCGGGTATTCCGGAAGATTCCCGTGCGGCCAGCGGCAGTAAATTCCTGACCGCTGACCAGCTGACGGAAGAAAAACTGGCGAAAGTGCGTAAGCTGAATGAGATTGCGCAGGCGCGCGGTCAGAAGCTGTCACAGATGGCGCTGGCCTGGGTATTGCGCGGCGACCGCGTGACGTCCGTGCTGATCGGGGCCAGTAAAACCAGCCAGATTGATGACGCCGTGGGCATGGTCGCTAACCGTCATTTCAGCGCGGAAGAACTGGCGTCAATTGAAGGTATTTTAGTGTAAGCGGTTACCCTTCGGTATAAAAAACGCGCCTTTGTGGAGACTGTGTAAGCTTTCCGTTAAGGCGCGTAAATCATTCAAAACAGGATTGTAAGCAATAGTACAACACCCTTCTTCCCCTTATAACTGTCAGCATAAATTATAAGGAATCTGGGGCCACTCATGTTAAAGCCTGTACTGTTCGCAACATTGTTCTTTGCCCTGCTCCCTGCGGCGGCGCCTGCCGTGCAGGCCAGCAGCTTCAGCCTGAATACGCCGGGCCTTTCTATCAATATCGGTGACCGGGATAACCGCGGTTATTACTGGGACGGTTACGACTGGCGTAACCCGAGCTGGTGGAACGGCTACCGCGGCCATCATTACGGCGCACGCAGCCCGCGCGGCTATTACTGGGATGGTTATCGCTGGCGCGACCATGGCTGGTGGAATGAACGCCATCCGCCACGCCGTCCGATGCCACCGCCGCATTATTATCATGGCGACCACGGGCGTCCGCATTATGACCACGGGCGCGGACACGGGCCGGATCGCGGTCACGGACACGACAAAGGACGCGGCCACGACGATCACCGTGGCGGTCACGGCGATCATCGCCACTGAAAGACGGAATAACAGAAACAAAAACGGGACAGTTTGCGCTGTCCCGTTTTTTATTGCCTGACGTGTGTCCGGGCGCTATTTCAGCATGCCGAGCAACAGATAAAGGTTAAGGCTGACGACAATCAGCACGATGATGCGCCCTGCCCACTGAACGGTTTTGGTATTCACCATATCGCCCATCAGGCTGCGGTTACCGGTGAAAGCCAGCAGCGGCAGCAATGCCAGGGCGATGCCGAAGCTCAGCAACACCTGACTCATCACCAGAATGCGCGTGGCATCCAGCCCCATAAGGATCACAATAAAGGAAGGCATCATGGTCACCGTACGGCGGACCCACAGCGGAATGTAGAATTTCACAAAGCCTTGCATCACCACCTGACCGGCCAGCGTGCCAACCACTGTCGACGATAGCCCCGCCGCCACCAGACTCAGACCAAAAGTGGTCGCAGCCGCGTGGCCGAGTAACGGTTGCAGGGTCAGATAGGCTTCATCCAGCTCGCTGATGCCGCTGTGTCCGCTGAAATGGAACGCCGCCGCAGCCGTCGCCATCATCGCCAGATTCACGAAACCGGCAATGGTCATGGCAATGCCCACATCCAGTTTAGTGGCAGAATAACGTTGCTCTTTCGACGCCTTCCCGCCCCGCTGGGTCAGCGAAGAGTGCAGGTAAATGACGTGCGGCATGATGGTCGCGCCGAGAACCCCGGCCGCCAGATACACTGAATCGGCGGTAGGCAGCGCAGGGATCAACATCCCTTTGCCCAGCGCCAGCATGCTTGGCTGCGAGAAAAACAGTTCGACAATATAAGCCGCCGCGACAAACAGCAGTAAACCGGCGATCACCAGTTCCAGCGGCTTTTGTCCGCGCTTTTGCAGCCCGAGGATAATAAAGGTGGCAATCCCGGTGAGCACCGCGCCTTGCAGCAGCGAGACCCCGAGAAGCAATTTGAAGCCGATCGCCGCGCCAATAAACTCAGCGAGATCGGTCGCCATCGCGATGATTTCCGCCTGCACCCAGTAGGCCCAGACGGCCGGGCGCGGAAAACGGTCGCGGATATGTTCAGCCAGGTTTTTACCGGTGGCAATACCGAGCTTGGCAGACAGCAGCTGGATCAACATCGCCATGACGTTGGCCCACACCACCACCCACAGCAACTGATAGCCATAGGAGGCACCGGCCTGAATGTTAGTCGCAAAGTTGCCCGGATCGATATAACCGATGGCGGCAATAAAGGCCGGTCCCATCAGTGAAAGCTTCATCTTTCTGGACGCGCGGCCTGAGGATTCGGCCCGGCTGTTCAGCATAGTTAGTTTACCCTTACAATTATTACGCTTACATCAATCATATCTAATTGATAATGATTATCAAGTGCATTTAGAATGATCTGAGTAATTACTCTGATAGGCAGCAGCGGTAAGCGAGAAGGTAATAACTGAGAGGTGATTCGCTCACCCGACTTCAGAAAGCCAGACGCAGGGCACTTTCCTAAAACAGACATTAACGGGCCAGATTCAGAACGCATTACGGCACATGATAAAACTAGCACAGGAATGCTAATTGTGCTTAGTTTTATTAACATCTTGATTTTTTGTGTGATGAGCCGCGATTTGTTGCAATTCGTGTCTGTAATTTCTATATTTGCAATCGACTTCACGTTTTAAATGTACGCGTTACATAAAATGTCCGTCGAAATATAGCCTGCCTCTAATTTGGAGCACCCATGTCCCGAATATTGCACTTTGTATTAGCGTTGGCCGTTGTCGCTGCACTCGCTTTACTGGTGAGCCGTGACCGGAAAAATATCCGTTTACGTTTCATCGTTCAGCTGTTGGTCATCGAAGTCTTGTTAGCCTATTTCTTCCTGAACTCCTCTGTTGGTTTAGGTTTTGTGAAAGGCTTCTCAGACTTGTTTGAGAAATTATTAGGATTCGCTGCGGAAGGGACCGGCTTCGTATTTGGAGGCATGAGCGATAAAGGATTAGCGTTCTTCTTCTTGAAGGTCTTGTGTCCGATCGTGTTTATTTCCGCACTGATTGGTATTTTACAGCACATTCGTGTTCTGCCTTTCGTCATCCGTATCATTGGTACGGTACTGTCGAAAATCAATGGCATGGGAAAACTGGAATCTTTCAACGCCATCAGCTCCCTGATTTTGGGTCAGTCAGAAAACTTTATCGCGTATAAAGATATTCTGAGCAAAATGTCTGAAAAACGTATGTACACCATGGCAGCCACCGCCATGTCGACCGTGTCTATGTCGATTGTGGGTGCGTACATGACCATGCTGGAACCGCGCTTTGTTGTTGCTGCGCTGGTGCTCAACATGTTCAGTACCTTCATCGTACTGTCGTTGATCAACCCTTATAAAGTTGATTCAGAAGAAGACCTGCAAATCGGTAACACGCATCAGGGTCAGAGCTTCTTTGAAATGCTGGGTGAATACATCCTGGCCGGTTTCAAAGTGGCTATCATCGTTGCAGCCATGTTGATTGGTTTCATCGCACTGATTTCCTGCCTGAATGCGTTGTTCGACGTGGTATTCGGTATCACCTTCCAGGGCGTGCTGGGTTATGTCTTCTATCCATTTGCATGGATGATGGGCGTACCAAGTCACGAAGCCTTGCAGGTAGGCAGCATCATGGCAACCAAACTGGTTTCCAATGAATTTGTTGCGATGTTGGATCTGCAGAAAGTCGCGACCGAACTGTCACCACGCGGCGTGGGCATCCTGTCCGTGTTCCTGGTGTCTTTCGCGAACTTCTCTTCCATCGGTATCGTTGCCGGCGCGATCAAGGGCCTGAACGAGCATCAGGGCAACGTGGTTTCCCGCTTCGGCCTGAAACTGCTGTACGGCTCAACGCTGGTCAGCGTGTTGTCTGCTTCTATCGCGGGTCTGGTACTGGCGTAAGTTAGCAAACGACTGAAAGACAGAGAAACCCGCTTCGGCGGGTTTTTTTATGTCGGTAATTCAGGGTTAAACAAAACGTGATGAAATCACCGGAACGCAGAAAGCAAAAAACCCGCCGAAGCGGGTTTCTTTAATATTTGGTGGAGATAAGCGGGATCGAACCGCTGACCTCTTGCATGCCATGCAAGCGCTCTCCCAGCTGAGCTATACCCCCACACGAGGTCGTACACATTTACTGCTTTTGTTTCCTCTGGTAAGGAAACAGCCAACTTACTCTGGAAAGGAAGTTGGTGGAGATAAGCGGGATCGAACCGCTGACCTCTTGCATGCCATGCAAGCGCTCTCCCAGCTGAGCTATACCCCCAATTCATGCCCGCAAAAACGGGTGAACGGGGCGCATAATATGAAACGTCGCTACCCCTGTCAACGGCTAAATCCGTTTATCAATTCAAGCGCTGAAAAAGCCGCCAAATCTCCCATTTCACAGGAAAAAACCCCCTGCCTTCAGGGAAATTTTCAGACAGACGCTTTGTTTTACAATTTGCCCGCCAGGCCGCATTTTACCTAGCTTTCTGATCTGCCTACGCATTTCCTTAACATCTATGTCTGAATAATTAATGGAATGTTAGCAGACTATGAAAATCGTCTTGTTTTGAGATAAATCTCAGAATAGACTGCTCGCGCTATAATCATAACTCACTACTTTCGAGCACTCCCATGTCCTTGTATTCACCTAAAGAAATCGCATCCATCGCCGTCACAGCGGGCGTTAATAAAAGCCGCGCCACCGTGTTGAATTTGTTAATTTTGGGCTTCCTGGCTGGCGCATTCATTGCCACCGGGTTCCTTCTGGATCTGCATGTAATAGGGACGTTACCTGCATCCTGGGGTTCATTCAGTAACTTGCTGGGCGCCGCAGTCTTCCCGGTAGGCATCATTCTGACCGTTTTAGCAGGGGGAGAACTGCTGACCGGTAACATGATGACCTTACCTATCGCCTGGTTTGCGCGTCAAATCAGTTTGTACTCAGTATTGCGTAACTGGTTCTGGGTCACTCTCGCTAACCTGCTGGGCAGTCTGGCCGTGGCCTATTTCTTCGGCCATGTTCTGGGGCTGACAGAAGGCGCCTTCCTGAGTAAAACCGTGGCAACCGCCACCGCAAAAGTGAACGCAGACTTCATGCATGCGTTTATTTCCGGTATCGGCTGTAACTGGCTGGTGTGTCTGGCGATCTGGCTGGCCTTCGCCAGTAAAGAAGTCGGCGGCAAAGTGATCGGCATGTGGTTCCCGGTCATGGCATTCGTGGCAATCGGCTTCCAGCACGTGGTCGCCAATATGTTCATCGTGCCTGCGGCGATCTTTGCCGGTGCGCTGAGCTGGTCTGAATACCTGCCTAACTTCGTGGCCGTATTCCTCGGTAATGCCGTCGGTGGCGCAGGCTTCGTTGGCCTGATGTACTTCCTGGCTTACCGCCCGACCGTTGAAACCCCTGCTACTGAACAACGTTAATTAAGCCGTTTTTCGCCCTGAGGTTTTGCAGAAAGTAAAAAAGCCAGCCGGTTTCCCGCGCTGGCTTTTTTTATGGCAAGCCGTTGTGATTACTGGGCTTGTGTTTCGCGCTCAGCAATAAAGGCTAATGCCATATCGATACGCGCCAGCACACGACGCTGGCCGATAGCGTGAACGGTCACGTCAACGCCAGGAGACTGACCTGCACCGGTGACGGCAACACGCAGTGGCATGCCGACTTTACCCATCCCCACTTCCAGCTCATCCGCCGTGCCCTGAATGGCGTGGTGAATGTTCTCAGCGGTCCAGTCAGTGATGGCAGCCAGTTTCGCACGCACCACTTCCAGCGGCTGACGCGCAACCGGACGTAAGTGTTTCTTCGCGGCATCGGCATCAAACTCGGCAAAATCTTCGTAGAAGTAACGGCAGGACTCCGCCATTTCTTTCAGGGTTTTGCAACGCTCGCCCAGCAGGGTCACGATTTCAAACAGCTGCGGACCGTTACGGGTTTCGATACCCGCCTGCTCCACATGCCACAGAAGGTGTGTCGCCACATACTGCGGATCCATCGTATTAATGTAGTGATGGTTCAGCCATTGCAGTTTTTCAGTGTTAAACGCACTGGCGGATTTGCTGACGTTTTCCAGTGAGAACAGCGCTTTCATTTCGTCGCGGCTGAAAATTTCCTGATCGCCATGAGACCAGCCCAAACGCACCAGATAGTTCAGCAGCGCTTCCGGCAGATAACCGTCATCACGGTATTGCATCACGCCGACCGCACCGTGGCGTTTGGACAGTTTTTTACCGTCATCACCCAGAATCATGGAAACGTGCGCATAAACCGGCACAGGCGCGCCCAGAGCCTTCAGGATGTTAATCTGACGCGGGGTGTTGTTGATATGGTCTTCACCACGGATCACGTGGGTGATTTCCATATCCCAGTCATCGACCACGACACAGAAGTTATAGGTCGGTGAACCGTCAGTACGGCGGATGATCAGATCATCGAGCTCGTCATTGCTGAATTCGATCGGGCCGCGGATCTGGTCGTCAAAAATAACCGAACCTTCCTGCGGGTTACGGAAACGCACCACACATGGCTCATCCGCCGCGTGATGTTCATGGCTGTCGCGGCAACGGCCGTCATAACGAGGCTTCTCGTTATTCGCCATTTGTTGTTCACGCAGGGCTTCCAGACGCTCTTTAGAGCAATAGCATTTATACGCGGTGCCGTTTTCCAGCATCTCATCAATAACTGCGTTATAACGGTCAAAACGTTTGGTCTGGAAATACGGGCCTTCATCCCAGTCCAGATTCAGCCAGTTCATGCCATCCATAATCGCGTCGATTGCTGCCTGAGTGGAACGCTCGAGATCGGTATCTTCGATACGCAGCACAAACTCACCGCCAAGGTTGCGGGCAAAGAGCCAGGAATAGAGCGCGGTACGGGCGCCACCGACGTGCAGATAGCCGGTCGGGCTTGGGGCAAAACGGGTTTTGATTTTCATCTGGGTGCAACCTTAATCACGCAACGCCAATAAACGCTGCTATCAATTAACAAAAAGTGGCTGACATTCTACCACTCTGCCCTGATTCCTCAACGCACAACCCGTGGTACAGGCATTGTTTAAGGCCATGAATGCGTAAAGAATCGGCTACGCGGGCGAGAAACGCGTCAGGTTGACTAAAAATAAGCCGAACGATCATTTTTGTTTTTAAAAAGCGTTGACGTAATTTCAAGTATCCCTATAATGCGACTCCATCACGACGGGGGCGATTAGCTCAGTTGGTAGAGCATCTCCTTTACACGGAGGGGGTCGGCGGTTCGAGCCCGTCATCGCCCACCACTCTTTAAGAGTGCCGCGTTGTGATAAGTAGGAAGAAGTGAGAAATGGGCGATTAGCTCAGTTGGTAGAGCATCTCCTTTACACGGAGGGGGTCGGCGGTTCGAGCCCGTCATCGCCCACCATTTCTCAGCACGTTTCTTCTTACATGGGGAAGTACCCAGAAGTGGGCGATTAGCTCAGTTGGTAGAGCATCTCCTTTACACGGAGGGGGTCGGCGGTTCGAGCCCGTCATCGCCCACCACTTCTGCGGGCCGTTAGCTCAGTTGGTAGAGCAGTTGACTTTTAATCAATTGGTCGCTGGTTCGAATCCAGCACGGCCCACCAATTCAGAAAGAAGCGCCTTATAGGCGCTTTTTTCGCATCTGTACTCCGAAGAAAAACCGTGATGGAGGCGAACCAGCCGCTGGTTCTTACTTTCCCCCTCCTCTACTCCAGTTTAAACATCGGCACGACTTTATTGTGCAGCGCCGGATTATCGCTTTCATCCTTCAGATTCACCCCCGACAATTTCCGCTGGAAAGATTGTTCGAGCAGCCACGCCAGCTTAAACGCCGCCTGAGGATAGTTCAGCCCTTCCGGACGCACATTCGAAATACAATTTCGTTCTGATTCCAGCCTTTTGGTGTGCGGCCCCCAGGTCATGTAAATCCCTAAACTGTCGGGAGACGACAAGCCGGGGCGTTCGCCGATCAAAATCGCTACCGCTTTGGCTTTCATTACCTGCGCGATGTCATCGCCCAGCGCGACCCGCGACTGATGCGCCAGCACTACCGGCCCGATGTTCAGCTCCAGCGTGCGCAGATACGGCAACAACGCCGCAATCAGCGGTACCGCCTGCCGATGTACCGCTTTCGATGACAAACCGTCAGCAATCACCAGCACCACATCGGCAGGCTCCGGTGCCAGACGTTGCAATGCCTGACGGCTGCTCTCCGACAGCTTACGTCCGAGATCCGGGCGGCACAGATAGGTCGCTCTGTCCGGCGCGGCACTGGCCACGGTCAGTGTTTCCAGCCCCAGCGCAAAAAGTTCAGGCTCCAGCGTCTGGCTGTCGAAAGGCTGATGCACCGCATCCCGCGCCTGAGCGTGCGCCAGACCAAAGCGTAATAACTCTTCCGTCGGTAAACTGGATCCGGTACGCCCCAGCGCGATACGTGCGGCGGTAAACTGTCGCAGCGTTTCCCACGGGTTGTTGTGCACCAGCGGCGACAGTCCCTGCCCTTTTTCTTTATTCATCAAGGCTGACCTCAGTTTAATTGCGGCAACTGACGCAGTAACGGATGCGACGCACGGGCATCCCGCAAGGCGCCCTGCGGATCAATAATTTTCATTTTCTCAAGCCAGACGGCAAATTCCGGCGCGTGTTTCAGCCCGAGTAATTCGCGGATGTACAACGCGTCATGGAAAGACGTGCTCTGATAATTGAGCATGATGTCATCCGCGCCCGGTACGCCAATCAGGAATGTCAGCCCGGCGGTGCCAAGCAGTGTCAGCAACGTATCCATATCATCCTGATCGGCTTCGGCGTGGTTGGTGTAACACACATCGCAACCCAGCGGCACGCCCAGAAGTTTGCCGCAGAAATGGTCCTCCAGTCCGGCGCGGATGATTTGCTTGCCGTCATACAGGTATTCCGGGCCGATAAAGCCGACCACGGTGTTGATCAGCAGCGGCGAAAAATGTCGCGCAATGGCGTACGCCCGCGCTTCGCAGGTTTGCTGATCCACACCAAAGTGCGCATTCGCGGATAAACAACTGCCCTGCCCGGTTTCGAAATACATCACGTTATCGCCGAGCGTGCCGCGCTTCAGGCTGAGTGCCGCCTGTTGTGCTTCCGCCAGCAGCGCCAGATTGATTCCAAAACCGCTGTTCGCCGCTTCGGTTCCGGCAATCGACTGAAACACCAGATCCACTGGCGCGCCGCGTTCCACCAGTTTGATGGTGTTGGTGACATGCGTCAGAACACAGGACTGCGTGGGGATTTCAAATCGCGTAATGATGTCGTCGAGCATGTAATTGAGATTTTCCAGCAACGGTAAGCTGTCGCTGGCGGGATTAATGCCGATCACCGCGTCGCCGGAGCCATACAGCAAGCCGTCGAGCATACTGGCGGCAATGCCCTGCAAATTGTCAGTGGGATGATTCGGTTGCAGACGCACACTCATGTGCCCCGGCAGCCCGATGGTGTTGCGGAACCGGGTGATCACCCGGCATTTTTTGGCGACCAGGATCAGATCCTGATTACGCATCAGTTTGCTGACAGCGGCGGCCATTTCCGGCGTGATGCCCCGGGCGACTGCCGCCAGGGTATCGCTGTCGGTTTTTTCACTCAGCAGCCAGTCACGAAAATCCCCGACGGTCAGATGCGAAATCGCGGCAAACGCTGCGACATCATGGGTATCGACAATCAGCCGCGTGACTTCATCCTTTTCATACGGCACCAGCAACTGTTGCAGAAAGGTTTTGAGCGGCACATCGGCCAGCGCCATTTTTGCCGCCATACGCTCCTCTGCGCTGGCGGCAGCCACTTCGGCCAGATAGTCGCCCGATCGTGCGGGCGACGCCTTTGCCATCAGTTCGCGCAAATCCTTAAACTGATAACGTCGGTGACGTAATGTCGTCTGAAACATAACACTCCTTAACGCGCCGGATTACTTGCCACTTTTTGCAGGCACCGGTCGCAGACCACGTAATTGCGGATCTTCTGCGGCATCAGTACGGGCCTGATGCGTGATGCGGAACCAGGCGTAAGCCAGCAGCATCATGGCGGCGAAGATCAGAAACAGTAAGGTGTTGTAGTAAATCATAGCGATCAGACAGACGACTGCCAGCACCAGCGCCAGTGCGGGAGCAAAAGGATAGAGTGGCGCACGGAACGGGCGGATCAGATTGGGTTCGCTGCGGCGCAGTTTGAACAACGCGGCCATCGAAATGATATACATCACAATGGCACCAAACACGGACATGGTGACAATATTGGCGGTCAGCGGCATACCGCCAATCACGATCAGCGAATCAGAGAAAATGGCGGCGATCCCGACCACACCCCCGGCGATAATCCCCAGATGCGGGGTCTGGAAACGGGCATTGACGCTGGCCAGCGTTTTCGGCAGATAACCCGCACGCGCCAGCGCGAAAATCTGGCGGGAATACCCCATGATAATGCCGTGGAACGACGCGATCAGGCCAAACAGCCCGAGCCAGACCAGCATATGCAGCCAGCCGCTGTCACTGCCGACAATCAGTTTCATCGCCTGCGGTAACGGATCATTGATGTTCGACAGTTTGGTCCAGTCGCCCACGCCACCGGCAAACAGCATCACGCCCAGCGCCAGAACGGTCAGGGTCAGAATGCCGCCGATAAAGGCTTTCGGAATGGTACGCTGCGGATCTTTGGCTTCTTCAGCCGCCATTGATGCACCTTCAATCGCCAGAAAGAACCAGATGGCAAACGGAATGGCGGCAAAAATGCCGGAGAATGCCGCCGGACTGAAGCTGTCGCTGCCCGCCCAGCCGCCGTGAACAAAGTTGGACATCTCAAAGCCCGGTGCCACCACGCCCATAAAGACCAGCAATTCGAAAATCGCCAGCAGCGTGACCAGCAGTTCAAAGGTAGCGGCGATGCTGACGCCCAGAATATTGAGCACCATAAAGACCAGATAGGCGCCGACGGCCACCCATTTCGGTTCAATCGACGGAAACTGCACATTAAGGTACGCGCCAATCGCCATGGCTATGGCTGGAGGCGCGAAAACAAATTCCACCAGGGTGGCAAAACCGGCGACGAATCCCCCTGTCGGCCCGAAGGCGCGATAAGCATAGGCAAAAGGCCCGCCCGCGTGCGGAATGGAGGTGGTGAGTTCGGTGAAACTGAAAATAAACGCGCAGTACATGGCGGCGATCACCAGTGCGGTGATCAGAAAGCCCAGTGTACCTGCCTGCGCCCAGCCGTAACTCCAGCCAAAATATTCGCCGGAAATCACCAGCCCGACGGCGATGCCCCAGAGTTTAAAGCTTCCCAGTGTTCGTTTTAATACGGGTGTCACTTTAGTATTTTGCATAGAAGATCCCCTGCCCGGTGATAATGCAATAATGTCAGGGAAGCTGTTGCAAAGGCTGTACCACTTAATAAACCCGCTCCCGGCGCGGGCTGCAGAGGTTCTGGCAGGCGGCCTGCTTCATTTTGGCGCGTTGCCCGACAGCCGCTTGCCCGAAACAGTGCGTTGCAAAAAGGTCACAAAATGGCGTTACTATCTTGCGTCGCCGAAAAGGAAAAATCAGATGAATAAGCAGGAACAACAGATTATCACCTGGCTCAGAGACGAACCGCTGCACTGGCGCGCGCTGACCGCAGTCCGCGAACTGGGATTGAATGATGCGTGGCTGGCGGCGGGATTTGTGCGCAATCTGGTGTGGGACCGGCTGCACGGGTATACGCAGGTGACGCCGCTTAACGACATCGACGTGGTGTATTTTAATCCTCAGGATTTTTCCGTTCAGGCCGATGAAGACTATGAGCGGCGTCTGCTGACGACCTCCCCCGACCTGCCGTGGTCGGTAAAAAATCAGGCCCGGATGCACGAACGTCACGGACATGCACCTTATACCTCCAGCGCCCAGGCCATGAGCTACTGGGTGGAAGTGGAAACCGCCATCGGGGCGCGGCTTAATGCCGACGGACAGATTGAACTGAATGCGCCGCTGGGGCTGGACGCCCTGTTTACCTTCACCCTGACGCCTAACCCCCGTCATGCGATTCCGGCGGTGTTTGCAGAGCGCGTCAGCCGTAAGGGCTGGCTGACGTTGTGGCCGAAACTGCAAATAAAAGCGAAGACCGAAAAGAATGCGTTAACTCTGTAAGGAATACGAAAAGCAGGTAAAGCCTTCGCCTGTCACCGCCGATACCTGTTGAGCACGCTTACGTGCAAAATTTGATTCTTACTAAGTGAGGCTTTATGACTACTATCAGCGCCACCAGCAGCTCACTGAGCTCGGCGTCCACCAGTGATTCAGGCAGCTCCAGTCAGATCGCACAGCTGACCAAACAGATCGCAAAACTGACCGAGCAGGTAAAAAACCTGAGCAGTTCCGGCGGCAGCTCTGAAGACGTGCAGGAACAGCAGGAAATGCTGCAACAGCAAATCGAATTGCTGCAACAGCAGATTGCACAAATCGAGCAACAACAGGCACAGAAAGCCCTTCAGCAGCAGCAAAAGCAAGAAGCCGCCGCTGAAATGAAGAAAGAAGAAGGCGTCAACAAGCCGTCTGAAACCAACGCGATCGATATCTACGTCTGATTTTTAAATGCAGTGAACAGCCAGCACGGACTCAGAAAGTGAACATCCCCTGCTGGCTGCGTTTCTCGCTCAGTTGTGCCGCCTGCTCTTTCACCACCTGCCAGATAGCCTGTGCCGCCGGGGACAACGAGCGGTTTTTCCTTTTCGCCAGCATCAGCACACGGTTGATTTCCGGCGTCAGATTGCGGATCACCAGACGACTGCCTTCCGGCATTGGCAACGCCAGCGCCGGTAATACGCTGATGCCAATTCCCGCTTCCACCATGGGAAATAACGTGGCCGGATGGCCGATCTCCTGCGCGATTTCCGCTTTCACTTTCTGCGCTTTCAGCGCGCCGTCGATCAGCATCCGGCTGCCGGAGGCATAATCCTGCAGCACCAGTTTCTGTCCATTGAGCGCCTGCCATTCCACCACCGGCCGCGTCGCCAGCGGATGATCTTCGCGGCACAGCAGCAAGAAAGGCTCATGCAAAATCGGCTCGCAATCGAGATCGGTGTTTTCACCGGGATCAATCACAATGCCGAAATCCACTTCCGCATTTCTCACACTGTTCAGCACCAGTTGCTGGGCCTGATCACGCAGAAGAATACGGATATCCGGATACTGCAGCTCGCCGCTGGCGATACATTGCGGCATCAGTTGCGCAGAGATGGTCTGGCTGGAGGCGATACGTACGCGGCCATTGTGCTGCGTCCCGAAACTGCGGGTATCGAGCAGCATGGCGTGAAGCTCATCCAGCAGCGGTTCGACCCGGTTTGCCAGCCGTAAACCGGCGTCGGTGAGCGCCACTTCACGCGTGGTTCTGTCCAGCAACCGCACGCCCATTTCGGCCTCCAGCTCTTTCAGGCTGTGACTGATGGCCGACTGGCTTAACCCTATCGCTTCACCGGCGCGGCTGAAGCTGCCGAAGCGGGAAACGGCAACAAATACACGAAGCTGACGGAGAGAATAATTCATGAATTTTCTGCATTAATGGATTAAATAAATCAATTTTTTAATTGTATCGCAAAGGCACAAAATAGCCGCATTCCAGAACAACATTTCCGAGACCTGCTATGCGCTTTTTACCCGATCGTTTCACCCTGACCCTGATCGCCACCGTCCTGCTGGCGACCTTTTTCCCGGCCAGCGGCATGTTTGTCGCTTTTTTCAATAATCTGACCATTTTCGCCATCGGCCTGCTGTTTTTCATGCATGGCGCAAAACTGTCGCGCGAAGCCATTTTTCAGGGCAGCAATAACTGGCGACTGCACCTGTGGGTGATGTTCAGCACCTTTATTTTATTCCCGATCCTCGGCCTGTTGTTCCAGTGGTGGCATCCGGTGGATGTCAGCCCGCAGATTTACAGCGGATTTGTCTATCTGTGTATTTTGCCTGCCACCGTGCAGTCGGCCATTGCCTTCACCTCACTGGCGGGCGGCAATGTGGCGGCGGCGGTGTGCAGTGCTTCCGCGTCCAGTCTGCTGGGGATTTTTGTGTCGCCGTTGCTGGTCAGCGTGCTGATGCATGTGCAGGGCGAAACGGGGAACGGGTTAGAACAGGTCTGGCACATTGTATTGCAACTGCTGGTGCCGTTTGTCGCCGGGCATTTGCTGCGTCCGCTGATTGGTGGCTTTGTAGAACGTCACCGTAAAATGATCGGCAAAACCGACCAGACGTCGATTCTTCTGGTGGTCTATTCCGCGTTCAGCGAAGCGGTCACACAAGGGATCTGGCATCAGGTGGGCATCGGCTCATTGCTGTTTATCGTGGTGTTCAGCCTGGTGCTGCTGGCGTTTATTCTGGTGATCAACACCTATATGGCGCGCTGGATGGGCTTCAGCAAACCCGATGAAATCACCATCGTGTTCTGCGGCTCGAAGAAAAGTCTGGCGAATGGTATTCCGATGGCAAATATTCTGTTCCCGGTCAGCGCGATCGGCATGATGGTGCTGCCGCTGATGATTTTCCATCAGGTGCAGCTGATGACCTGTGCGGTACTGGCGAAACGTTACCAGAAAAAGCAGCAGGAAGCGGCGCTGAAACAGACGCCAGTCACGGAATAATGCGGGCGAATAACAGGCAGAAAAAAGGCGCTGCGTTCAGCGCCTTTGTTTTATGAAAAAGAAAATTTTTATTCGTCAGTGCCGTCCAGACCCGGCCCGTTGCGGCGCAGCGGGTTGATCAGGCTCTGCAATCCTTCGCTTTTGATCGTCAGCGTCAGCTGCATCAGCTCACCGAGTTTTCCCTGCGGGAATTCGTCCTTGCGGGCAAACCACAGCAAATATTCCTCCGGCAGGTCGATCAGCACGCGTCCGGCATATTTACCGAACGGCATCACCGTATTGGCTATCTGGATCAGATCTTCTTTTTCCATCGTTTATTCACCCAGCAGACGGATCATTTCCGCTTCGTCGATCACCTCAATGCCCAGTTCCTGCGCTTTCGCCAGCTTGGAACCCGCCGCTTCACCGGCAATCACCAGATCAGTTTTCTTCGACACGCTGCCGGAGACTTTCGCGCCCAGCGCCGTCAGACGATCTTTGGCTTCGTCGCGGGACAGGATCGACAGCGATCCGGTCAGTACCACGGTTTTACCGGCAAACGGACTGTCGATTTCTTCCGGAACTATGACCTGCACTTCCGGCCAGTGAATGTTGATTTCCGGGCTTAACAGCTCGTCAATCACCTGCTGGTTATGTTCTTCCGACAGGAAATTCACCACGTGTCTGGCGACCACTTCACCCACGTCCTGCACAGTTTTCAGTGATTCGATATCCGCCGCTCTCAGTGCATCCACTGAACCGTAATGCGCCGCGAGATTTGCCGCCGTCGCTTCGCCCACTTCACGAATACCTAAAGCGTACAGGAATCGCGCCAGCGTGGTTTCTTTGGCTTTTTCCAGCGCATTCACCACGTTTTGTGCCGATTTAGGCCCCATGCGATCAAGGCCGGTGAGCTTACCTGCGGTCAGACGGAACAGGTCCGCAGGTGTTTTGACATATTCTTTGTCGACCAGTTGATCGATGATTTTGTCGCCCATGCCGTCAACATCCAGCGCGCGGCGGGAAACAAAATGCTTCAGCGCCTCTTTGCGCTGTGCGCCACAAATCAGACCCGCCGTACAACGCGCCACGGCCTCGCCTTCGACACGTTCGACATCAGAGTGACAGACAGGGCAATGCGTCGGGAACACCACTTCGCGGGCATCTTCCGGACGTTCATCCAGCACCACACCGACAACCTGCGGGATCACGTCACCGGCACGGCGGACAATCACGGTATCGCCGATACGCAGGCCAAGACGCTCAATCTCATCCGCATTATGCAGCGTCGCGTTACTGACCATCACGCCTGCGACCAGCACCGGCTCCAGACGGGCAACCGGCGTGATAGCACCGGTACGTCCGACCTGAAACTCGACATCTTTCACCAGCGTGATCTGCTCCTGCGCCGGGAATTTAAATGCCGTCGCCCAGCGCGGCGCGCGGGCGACAAAGCCCAGCGTTTCCTGAATATCCAGCGAGTCAATTTTCACCACCACGCCATCGATATCAAAACCCAGCGACGGGCGGTCAGCTTCAACCTGACGATAAAATGCCAGCACTTCATCGCTGCCGGTACACAGACGGACGCGGTCACTGACCGGTAAACCCCAGGCCTTAAACTGTTGCAGACGGGCAATATGGCTGCGTGGCAGTTCACCGCCTTCCAGCAGACCCACGCCGTAGCAGAAGAAAGTCAGCGGACGTTTGGCGGTAATGCGCGGATCGAGCTGACGCAACGAACCGGCGGCGGCATTACGCGGGTTGGCAAACACTTTCCCGCCGGTGCGGCGCGCTTCGTCATTCATCGCCTCAAAGCCCGGCTGTGGCATAAAGACTTCACCACGCACCTCAAGACGGGCAGGAATATTGTCGCCATGCAGGCGCAGGGGAATGGCGCGGATTGTCCGTACGTTGGCGGTAATGTTCTCGCCGGTGGTGCCATCGCCACGCGTGGCTGCCTGCACCAGTTCGCCATTCTCATACAGCAGGCTTACCGCCAGACCATCAAGTTTCAGCTCGCAACAGAATGTCAGAGGCTCAGCTGTTTTCAGGCGATCCTGCACGCGCTTATAAAACGCCAGATAGCTTTCTTCATCAAACACGTTGTCGAGCGACAACATCGGTACCTGATGTTTGACCTGTTCAAAGGCAGAAAGCGGTGCTGCGCCCACGCGTTGCGTCGGAGAATCCGCAGTAATCAGCTCAGGATGCGCAGCTTCCAGCTCACGCAACTCACGCATTAAGCGGTCATACTCCGCATCCGGCACTTCCGGTGCATCCAGAACATGATACTGGTATTCGTGATGGCGCAACTGAGTGCGTAATTGATTGATCTGTTGTTCGATAGTGGCCATGACTCACCGTGGAGATAAAAAACCCCCGGCAAGCGGGGGTTTGGGGAATGGGTGTTTCACGAACGCCTGACTCAGGCGATCGCCTCGAGGACCTCGCGGATCCGCGCTTTGTACGTTTCGAGCTTCTGCGGCGTAATCATACGACGCTCATCGTCGAGCACCATCGCACCGACATCATCGGCAATACGCTGGGCAGACTGCAACAGCAGTTTGAAGTTCTGATGCGCGTCGCCGTAGCAAGGCACCATCATAAACAACGTAACGCCTGGCGTGGAAAAGTCAGACATAGTGTCAGGGTCGAAAGAACCCGGTTTGACCATATTTGCCAGACTGAACAACACCGGACCGCTGCCCGCAGGGCTGACGTGACGATGGAAAATATTCATGGCACCAAACTGGAAACCAGCCTGAAGCACGCTGTTAAGTAACACTTCACCGCCGATGACGCCGCCCTGATGCGCTGCAACGTGCAGCACCAGAACCGTCTCTTTCAGTTTCGCTTTCTCAGCCGGGGCTTCTTCTGCAGGCGCAAAAGGCGCGGCCTGAGGCTCTGCTTTCGCAGCCGGTGCCGCATCCGCATGAATTTCCTGCGGCGGTACCGGTGCCTGCTGTTTAGCGTCAGGGGTATATTCCTGATCCTGAGGCGCAAAATCAGCGACAGGTTCGCGACGCGGTGCAGTGACGGGTTCAGCGGCTGAATAACCACTCAGCAACGGATCGTCCTGCACAGCATGTTGCTGTGGCTGAGGCGGTTGTTGAGGACGAGCAACAGGTGCTGGCGCTGGCTGCGCAGGGGAAACCTGCGGCTGACGTGGCGGTGCAGTCTGTTCTGGCTCATCATACTGACCTAAAGTCGGTTCATCCTGAGGATAAGCAGGACGCACGCGCACTTCCCCCACTCCATCGACAAAATCTTCGGACGGAGATTGTTCCCGTTCTTTTTTCACACGTTTAGCTGGACGATCGCGAAACAGCGAAGAGCGTTCTTTACGGCTGGTCCACAAACCGTGTAACAACAACGCTATTATGGCGATCGCGCCAACAACGATTAATATCAGACGCAAATCCTGCATCATTGCTATCTCTGTTGTTCTAATACATTGCCACCACGGCAAACATTCACAATATTAACTCTATTTGCCCACGTAGATAAGTGCAAGTCTGGACTCTACTTTCTGCTAATAAATAGGGCAGTTGCACCTTTTTTTGCTGTTTTTTCAGCCAATCCACTGCTAGCCAGTGGAAAATCATACCGATATGATAGCCCATGTCATTCAACTCAGAGAGAAAATTTCGTTTATGACCTCATCGCAAAGCGCCAGACAAGCAAACGGCGTGCATTATTTCAAACAGGGCTGGACGCTCATTTCCTTACCCGGGATACGACGTTTTGTGATTTTACCGCTGGCCGTGAATGTGCTGCTGATGGGCGGCGCGTTCTGGTGGCTGTTTAGCAAACTGGGAGAATGGATCCCGGCCATGATGAGCAAGGTGCCAACATGGCTGAGCTGGCTGGATTATCTGATCTGGCCGGTGGCGGTGCTGTCCGTCGTGCTGGTGTTCAGCTATTTCTTCAGCACCCTTGCCAACTGGATTGCCGCGCCGTTCAGCGGGTTGCTCGCCGAACAACTCGAAGCACGCCTGACAGGCAAACCGCTGCTGGACACCGGTATCTGGGACATCATGAAAGATCTGCCCCGCATCATGAAACGTGAATGGCAGAAGCTGGCGTATTACCTGCCGCGCGCCCTGCTGCTGTTCGCGCTCTATTTTATTCCGGTGATCGGCCAGACCGTCGCCCCGGTACTGTGGTTCTTCTTCAGCGCCTGGATGGTGGTGATTCAGTACTGTGACTATCCTTTTGATAACCACAAAGTGAGTTTTGCTGACATGCGCCGTTCGCTCGGCAGCAACAAAATCGACAATATGCAGTTTGGCTCGCTGGTCAGCCTGTTCACCATGATACCGGTGCTGAATCTGGTGATCCTGCCAGTGGCGGTGTGCGGCGCGACCGCCATGTGGTGTGACCGCTATCGCCATGTTTACGTTAAAAACAATATCGATGTGAATTCCACCCGACAATAATGCGTTTTTCTCACAGCCGCCTGCGGGCGGCTGCCTGCTATGCTTGACTTTTCTTCCCCAAACTTATTTCTTAATAACGTATCGATATACCAAATACCAAAACCTTACTTCACTGGGAAAGCGGTTCGCGTATGCTTTCCTGATTCCCACTAATTTCATAGTGTTGAAAGCTTCACACCGTGAATATTTCATACAGTTAAAGGACGGGTTATGAGCAAGATCTATGAAGACAATTCATTAACAATTGGCCATACGCCACTGGTTCGCCTGAACCGTATCGGTAATGGTCGTATTCTGGCTAAGGTCGAGTCACGTAACCCGAGCTTCAGCGTGAAATGCCGTATCGGTGCAAACATGATTTGGGATGCTGAAAAGAAAGGCATTCTGACCAAAGATATCGAACTGGTTGAACCGACCAGCGGCAACACCGGTATCGCACTGGCTTACGTCGCGGCCGCGCGCGGTTACAAACTGACGCTGACCATGCCGGAAACCATGAGTGTGGAACGCCGCAAGTTGCTGAAAGCCCTCGGTGCCAATCTGGTGCTGACCGAAGGCGCGAAAGGCATGAAAGGGGCGATTGCCAAAGCTGAAGAAATTCAGGCCAGCGATCCGCAGCGTTATCTTATTCTTCAGCAGTTCAGCAATCCGGCCAACCCGGCCATCCACGAACAAACCACCGGCCCGGAAATCTGGGAAGATACCGATGGCGCAGTGGATGTGCTGATTGCGGGCGTGGGCACCGGCGGGACGATCACCGGAACCGGCCGTTATCTGAAAAGCAAAAAAAGCAGCGTCACGCTGGTGGCCGTGGAGCCAACAGATTCACCCGTTATCACCCAGACGCTGAACGGCGAAGAAGTGAAACCCGGCCCGCATAAAATTCAGGGTATCGGGGCCGGTTTTATTCCGGGCAACCTGGATCTGGAACTGCTGGATCGTGTCACGCTGATCACCAATGACGAATCTATCCAGATGGCACGTCGCCTGATGGAAGAAGAAGGCATTCTGGCGGGGATTTCTTCCGGTGCAGCCGTCGAAGCGGCAGTAAAATTATCCAAAGAACCGGAATTTGCTGATAAAACGATCGTGGTTATCCTGCCATCATCTGGCGAACGCTATCTGAGTACCGCATTGTTTGCCGATTTGTTCACCGAGAAAGAATTGCAACAATAATGCCACATCCTTAAAAGCGGCTAAAAAAGCACCTCAAGGGGTGCTTTTTTGTGGCCTGCGTCAAAGTTTATACCACTCCGTCATTGATTTTACCCGCCAGGTTTAGTATTTAACCGGACAATTATTTCGATGCTCGAAATTAATCGCTTCCATGATGCCTTCCCGCTGAATCGATTTACCGATTTGTTACATGAGGGAAAAAGACGGCATAATGGAGGAATAACAGAAAAGCCTGGATCCAGGGCAAAGAGTTTTATCGCTGAGTGCGTTATTTTCTCTTTTCTGTTGCATCAGAACCTGCCCCTGAACCATAGTCAGGCGCTAATCTCTACAGGCTAAAGTGAAGGCCATAAGCTAAACTTTAGCTCCACAACATTACTTTAATAAGTTGGGGAAACAACAATGTTCCAGCAAGAAGTTACTATTACCGCTCCTAATGGTCTGCACACTCGCCCTGCTGCACAGTTCGTGAAAGAAGCGAAAGGTTTCGCGTCTGACATCACCGTGACATCAAACGGTAAAAGCGCCAGCGCTAAAAGCCTGTTCAAACTGCAAACTCTGGGCCTGACTCAGGGCACCGTTGTGACCCTCTCAGCTGAAGGTGAAGACGAGCAGAAAGCCGTTGAACACTTGGTAAAACTGATGGCAGAGCTCGAGTAACAATAGCCGCTCTTATATAGTTTAAACCAGTCAAGAGAAAGGTAGGGTTATGATTTCAGGCATTTTAGTATCTCCCGGTATCGCTTTCGGCAAAGCACTTCTGTTGAAAGAAGATGAAATTGTCATCAACCGGAAAAAAATCTCTCCTGATCAGGTTGATCAGGAAGTTGAGCGTTTCCTGACGGGCCGTGCGAAAGCGTCTGCCCAGCTGGAAGTGATCAAGACCAAAGCCGGTGAGACCTTCGGTGAAGAGAAAGAAGCCATCTTCGAAGGCCACATCATGTTGTTGGAAGACGAAGAGCTTGAACAGGAAATCATAGCCCTCATCAAAGACGAGCATGCTTCTGCTGACGCTGCTGCTTTCTCTGTCATTGAAGGCCAGGCGAAAGCCCTGGAAGAGCTTGATGACGAATACCTGAAAGAACGTGCGGCTGACGTGCGTGACATCGGTAAACGCCTGCTGCGCAACATTCTCGACATGACCATCGTTGATCTGAGTTCCATTCAGGACGAAGTTATCCTGGTGGCAACCGATCTGACCCCGTCAGAAACCGCACAGCTGAACCTGAACAAGGTTCTGGGCTTCATCACTGATTTGGGTGGCCGTACTTCTCACACCTCAATCATGGCGCGTTCCCTGGAATTACCTGCAATCGTAGGTACCAGCGACGTGACCAAACAAGTCAAAAATGATGACTATCTGATCCTCGACGCCGTAAACAATAAAATCTATGTCAACCCGACAGCAGACGTTATTGACGAGCTGAAAGCCGTTCAGAACCAGTACATTTCCGAAAAAGACGAACTGACCAAACTGAAAGATCTGCCGGCGATCACGCTGGACGGTCATCAGGTTGAAGTCTGTGCCAACATCGGTACCGTGCGCGACGTCGCCGGTGCAGAGCGCAATGGCGCTGAAGGTGTCGGCCTGTATCGTACAGAATTCCTGTTCATGGACCGTGACAGCCTGCCTACCGAAGAAGAGCAATTCCAGGCGTATAAAGCCGTTGCTGAAGCAATGGGCTCACAGGCGGTTATCGTGCGTACCATGGACATCGGCGGTGATAAAGACCTGCCGTACATGAACCTGCCAAAAGAAGAGAACCCGTTCCTGGGCTGGCGTGCAATCCGTATCTGTCTGGACCGTAAAGAAATTCTTCACGACCAGCTGAAAGGCATTCTGCGTGCTTCTGCGTTCGGTAAACTGCGCATCATGTTCCCGATGATCATTTCTGTTGAAGAAGTGCGTGAACTGAAAGCAGAACTGGAAATGCTGAAAGCGCAGCTGCGCGAGAAAGGTCAGGCGTTCGATGAAACCATCGAAGTCGGCGTAATGGTGGAAACACCGGCTGCCGCAGTGATTGCTCATCATCTGGCAAAAGAAGTCGATTTCTTCAGTATTGGTACAAACGATCTTACCCAGTATACTTTGGCAGTGGATCGCGGTAACGAGCTGATTTCTCATCTGTACAACCCAATGTCTCCGTCAGTACTTGGTTTAATTAAGCAAGTTATTGACGCATCTCATGCTGCCGGTAAATGGACAGGGATGTGCGGCGAGCTAGCCGGTGACGAACGTGCTACACTTCTTCTATTGGGCATGGGGTTAGATGAGTTCAGCATGAGCGCTATCTCTATCCCACGCATCAAGAAAATTATTCGCAATACAAACTTCGAAGATGTGAAAGCGCTGGCAGATCAGGCCCTGGCCCAACCTACGGCGCAAGAGTTGATGAACCTGGTTAACAAGTTCATTGAAGAAAAAACACTCTGCTAATTGCGCGATGCTGGTAAAGCTGCCCAAATTAATGCTTAGGAGAAGATCATGGGTTTGTTCGATAAACTGAAATCATTGGTTTCTGATGATAAAAAAGACGTTGGCACTATTGAAATCGTAGCGCCGATCTCTGGTGAGATTGTCAACATTGAAGATGTGCCTGACGTAGTTTTCGCTGAGAAAATCGTAGGTGACGGTATTGCTATCAAACCATCTGGCAACAAAATGGTTGCGCCGGTTGATGGTACTATCGGTAAAATCTTCGAAACTAACCATGCTTTCTCAATCGAATCCGACAGTGGCATCGAGTTGTTCGTGCACTTCGGTATCGACACCGTTGAACTGAAAGGCGAAGGCTTCAAACGCATCGCTGAAGAAGGTCAACGTGTTAAGAAAGGCGATTTGGTTATCGAGTTTGATCTGGCTCTGCTGGAAGAGAAAGCGAAGTCTACCCTGACTCCGGTTGTCATCTCTAACATGGACGAGATCAAAGAGCTGATTAAACTGACTGGTAGCGTGACTGTGGGCGAAACCCCAATCATCCGCATCAAGAAGTAATTCGCTCAGCGAGATGTAAAGCAAGAAGTTAAAAACGGCGCCTTATCAGCGCCGTTTTTTATTGCCTGTAAAAACAGCAATCTGCACAATAATTCGAGTCGCAGAAAGCCGGCAAACGAAGCCATCCCGATGAGCTTACACAAAGTAAGTAATTCGGGTGGCTGAGAGTAGCCAACGCATCTGCGGCTCGAATTATGAAGCGGATTTCCAGTGAGGAACTTGAAGGCTGATGATCAGTCCATGTGGCTGCGCATTACGGGCATCCACTTTCCCCTCATGCGCCACCATCACTTTGCGGGTGATTGCCAGCCCCAGACCGTAGCCTTTGCCTGACAGTGGCGATTTCACGCGCACGAACGGGTCAAAGATACTCGACAGCTTATCTTCTTCTACACCCGGCCCCTGATCGGCCACTTCAATCTGCAAATATTGCTCGACCTGCGCCAGCGATACAGTGATTGTCTGACCGCGGGCAGAAAAACGCAGCGCATTGCGTACCACGTTATCCACAGCACGTCGCATCAGTTCAGCATTGCCTTTCACGGTGTAATCCGTTTCATCCGGTGATTCAGGGTTCATGGCAATCTCAACGCCCGGCAATTGTGCTTCGTAGCGGGCATCGTTCACCACCGCTTCCACCAGCCCGTAGAGATCGAAATATTCCTCATCAGGGATTTCGCTGTTTTCAGTGCGCGACAATGCCAGCAATTCGCCGATCATCTTATCCAGACGGCCCGCTTCATGCTCAATGCGGCTCAGCGAGGTATCGACGTTAGACGGATTTTGCCGCGCCAGTCCGATCGCCAGTTGCAGGCGTGCCAGCGGCGAACGCAATTCATGCGAAACGTCGTGCAGCAACTCCTCTCGCGCTTTCACCAGCACCTGTAAGCGTTCGGCCATGGAGTCGAAATCTCGCGCCACTTCTGACAACTCGTCGTGACGTTTCCCCATGCTGCTATACAACCGTACAGAAAGATCGCCCTGCGCCACACGTCCGAAAGCTTTACGCATTTGCAGCATAGGTCGCGTCAGGTTCCAGGCCAGCACGGCGCTGAACAGCAATCCGCCAAGCCCGCCCAGCCATAACAGCGGCGGTGGCATATTCAGCAGTTCGCGACGTTTCCGTGGCCGGTATTCTTCCATCAGCCCTTTCACGTCATAGCGCAGACGATAGCCCTGCCCGTCCGGCCCCTGAACAAACTCCACCACTTCATGGGGAATTTTACCGGGTTCCAGATCCTGCATACTGTTGCCTTTGGCGGGCAGCAAGGAAGGCGATACCGAGAAGAATTGCCGGTCATCCGCAGGCCAGTCGGCTATCATGGCGTTGAGAGCAGGCAAGCCGCCGGAATGCAATGTTGAGACGGCAGAGGTAATTTGCAGTTTCACAAACCGGCGGGCAATGCCGCTTTCCGGCGGTTCATGCGGATTATAAAAGGCAAAAACCACCCAGAGCCCCTGAGTGATCGCCACGAAGGTAAACCAGAATCCCAGCAGGATTTTCCAGAACAGCCTTCCGCGCAGTCGTTTAGCGGATTCTATAGCCAATGCTGCGCACCGTTTCAATAGTCAGAATATCGCCACCTTCCAGTGACCCCAGTTTCTGACGGATGTTACTGATGTGCACATCAATACTGCGGTCATAGGCTTCACGCGGACGCCCCAGACCTTTTTCCGACAATTCATCTTTCGATACCACTCGCTCCGGTGAACGCAGCAGTAACTCCAGCAGATTGAATTCAGAGGCCGTCAGATCGAAAGGTACACCGCGCCATTCGCTGCTGCGGGTCGCCGGATTCAGCGTCAGGTCGCCATAGATCACTGAGGAAGAGTCAGAATGCGATTCCTGCTGTTCTTCCACACGGCGCAGCACGGCACGCAGACGGGCCACCAGTTCACGCGGATAACAGGGTTTCGGCATGTAATCGTCCGCCCCCATTTCCAGGCCAATCACGCGGTCGATATTGTCGCCCTTCGCCGTCAGCATAATGATCGGCAGACGGCTGTTTTTACGCACCTGACGCAGAACATCAATGCCGCTCATGTCCGGCAGCATAATATCGAGGATCATCGCCGTGTATTCGCCAGACATCGCGCCTTCCACACCGGCTCTGCCGGTCAGCACCAGAGAGGCGTCAAAGCCTTCTGCGATCAGGTATTCGCTGAGCATGGTGCCTAACTCAAGATCGTCATCGACTAACAAAATTTTCATTCTTATTTCCGCCTGGCTAAAATTTTGGTCATTTTTACCACTAAGCCTGCCCTTCGCAGCCGCTTTTACTCTAATTTTACATTCAACAGCTGAATATAGAATTAAACATTAAAAACGCCAGTGGATAAGTAACGGTCTCCGCGATCGCAGATGATCGCCACCACCACGCTGCCCGGATGGCTTCTGGCAACGCGTAACGCCCCTGCCACGGCCCCGCCGGAACTCACGCCACAGAAGATACCTTCTGTCCGCGCCAGTGCGCGCATGGTGTCTTCTGCTTCGTTCTGGCCCATATCCATCACTTCATCAACCAGTTCAGGATTGAAAATCCCCGGCAGATATTCCACCGGCCAGCGGCGTATACCCGGAATGCTGCTGCCTTCTGAAGGTTGCAGCCCGACGATTTTAACCCCGGTGTGCTGGCTGCGCAGAAAACGGCTGACACCGGTGATTGTGCCGGTGGTGCCCATGCTGGAGACAAAATGCGTGATGCGCCCGTGCGTTTGTTGCCAGATTTCGGGGCCGGTGGTGGTGAAGTGAGCGAGCGGATTATCGGGATTATTAAACTGATCCAGCACTTTCCCCTGCCCCTGCTTTTCCATGTCCAGCGCCAGATCGCGCGCGCCTTCCATTCCCTGTGCCCGGCTGACCAGTAACAGCTCCGCGCCGTACGCGCGCATCGACGCCTGACGCTCAAGGCTCATATTTTCCGGCATCAGCAATTTCAGCTTGTAGCCTTTCAGCGCGGCAATCATCGCCAGCGCAATACCGGTATTGCCGCTGGTGGCCTCGATCAGCGTATCACCCGGGCGAATTTCACCGCGCTTTTCTGCCTGCTCAATCATAAACAGTGCGGCACGATCTTTTACCGATCCGGCGGGATTATTGCCTTCCAGTTTGACCCAAATCTCGCTGTCCAGATCCTGAGTCAGGCGCTGTAATCTCACCAGAGGGGTATTACCGATGTAATGTTCAAGCGTACTCACGGGCTTGCCTTATATTAAAAGGATATATTGACTGATAAAAAATACATAAACAGATATCAGGCGATAAAAAGGGCGGCCTGATGACCGCCCTGAGACACATTCTGATTAAAAAATATCAGGCGCTCTTCGCTAACGCAACGGGTTGTAGCGGTTGATCACCGGCATACAGACGACCATTCAACCCGCCGACGTAAAAACGATCGCCGCGCTGAGGTACGCCGTTGCCGTGCGTTTCTGACAGTACCACGGAAAGCGGTTCATCATGCCAGCCCTCAGCCTGCACGATAAGCTGCCAGAAGTGACCGCGCGGGCTGACTTCCAGCACTTTCACCGGTAACGGACAACGCGCCGTGCTTTGCGCGGTGATTTCCATTTCCCACGGACGCAGGAACAAATCGACCGCGCCCTGATGCAGCGGCGGGTTTTCCAGCGGCCAGTGATGCGCGCCGACATACAACTGCGAGCCACGAATTTCGCCGCCGATTTTATTCACTTCACCCATGAATTCCAGCACGAAACGGGTCGCCGGTTCACGCCAGATTTCTTCCGGTGCGCCAACCTGCTCGATATTGCCCTGACTCATCACCACCACACGGTCGGCGACTTCCATGGCTTCTTCCTGATCGTGGGTCACGAATACGCTGGTGAATTTCAGTTCTTCATGCAACTGACGCAGCCAGCGGCGCAGCTCTTTACGCACCTGGGCATCCAGCGCGCCGAAGGGTTCATCCAGCAGCAGAATTTGCGGCTCGACCGCCAGCGCACGGGCCAGCGCCACACGCTGTTTCTGACCGCCGGAAAGCTGTGCCGGATAACGGTTTGCCAGATGGGCTAACTGCACCATCTCCAGCAATTTAGTGACTTTCTGTTTGATGGCCCCGGCGTCCGGACGCTCGCGGCGCGGCAGAACCGTCAGACCGAAGGCAATATTGTCGAACACGGTCATATGACGGAACAGCGCATAATGCTGGAACACAAAGCCGACCTGACGATCGCGGGCGTGCAGACGCGTCACGTCTTTGCCGTGAAAACTCAAATGCCCCGCGCTCTGATTTTCCAGCCCGGCGATAATACGCAGCAGCGTGGTTTTACCGGAACCGGAAGGCCCGAGCAACGCCACCATCTCCCCGGAAGCAATATCGAGCGAGATATCATTGAGCACCTTGGTGCGGCCAAAATATTTGTTGATACCGTTAATTTCAATGCTCATGACTTTCCTCCCGCTCAAGACGGTCGTTGTGGCGCTTCAGACGCCATTGCAGGCCGCTTTTCAGAAACAGTGTGACAATTGCCATCAGGGTTAACAGCGCTGCGGCAGTAAACGCGCCAGCGGTGTTGTAGTCCTGATGCAGTAATTCAACTTGTAAAGGCAGCGTGTACGTTTCGCCGCGAATAGAACCGGATACCACGGACACCGCGCCAAATTCACCGATCGCGCGGGCATTGGTCAGCACCACGCCGTACAGCAATGCCCAGCGGATGTTCGGCAGAGTCACGCGGCGGAACATCTGCCAGCCGGAGGCGCCGAGTAAGACCGCCGCTTCATCTTCATGGCTGCCCTGACTGAGCATCACCGGCACCAGCTCACGGATAACAAACGGACAGGTGACAAATACCGTCACCATCACCATGCCCGGCCAGGCGAACATAAACTGAATGTTGTGGGCATCCAGCCAGCCGCCAATCGGGCCGTTAGTGCCGTAAAACAGCAGATAAAGCAGACCAGCGACCACCGGTGACACCGCGAACGGAATGTCGATCAGCGTCAGTAACAGCTGACGTCCCGGAAAATTAAAGCGCGCCACCAGCCAGGCCAGCAGCGTGCCGAAAATCAGGTTAACCGGCACGGTGATCAGCGCCATCAGCACGGTCAGCCAGATGGAGTGCAACATGTCGGAGTCCGACAGGTTCTTCCACACCGCCGCAATGCCATCAGAAAATGCCAGCACAAAAATGCTGATCATCGGGATCACCAGCAGCAGCACGCAGATCAGCACACCGGTGCCAATCAGCGACCATTTCACCCAGTCAATACGCTGGCGTTTTTCCCCTGCAAAAGCCGGAATATCAGACATTACTGGCCTCCCAGACGACGGCCATAGCGGCTCTGTAAGGTGTTAATCGCAAACAACAGCAGCAGCGATGCTGCGAGGATCACGGAAGCAATGGCGCTGGCCGCCGGGTAATCAAATTCCTGCAAGCGGATGAAAATCATCAGCGAGGTGACTTCGGTTTTCCACGCAATGTTCCCGGCGATGAAAATGACCGCACCGAACTCCCCGAGACTGCGGGTGAAGGACAACGCGGTGCCCGCCAGCAGCGAAGGCATCACCTCCGGCAATACCACGCGACGGAAACTCTGCCAGCGCGAGGCGCCAAGGGTTTCAGCCGCTTCTTCATATTCCGGGCCTAACTCTTCCAGCACCGGCTGCACGGTACGCACCACGAACGGGATGCTGGTAAACGCCATCGCCACCGCAATACCGAGCCAGGTGTAGGCCACTTTGATATCAAAATGCGCCAGCCACTGGCCGTAAAAACCGGTGGTAGAAAATAATCCGGCCAGCGTTAAACCGGCGACGGCGGTTGGCAGGGCAAACGGCAAATCCATCAGCCCGTCGATCAGGCTTTTGCCCGGAAACTCGTAACGGGTGAGGATCCACGCCATCAGCATGCCGAAGAAACAGTTAAAAAGACTCGCCACGCCCGCTGCCAGCAGCGTCACTTTATAGGCCGCCACCACCTGACCGTTGGTGATGACATCCCAGTATTGCGACAGGGTCATTTGCGACAACTGCATCACCAGCGCGCTCAGCGGCAGCAACAGGACAAGGCATACGAACAGCAAACTGCTGCCGAGGCTCAGGGTGAATCCGGGTAAAACGCGTTTGCTCGACAACAACATTACTGGTGACCTTGCTCTAACAGTTTGTCCAGCTCACCGCCGGTACTGAAATGGGTTTCCATCACTTGTGGCCAGCTTCCGAACTGTTCTTCAACCTTGAACAGTCTGGTGTCCGGGAATTGCCCTTTCGCCGCCGCCATCGCCGTTTTGTCATACACGCGGTAATTAAAACTGGTGATGATTTTCTGCGCCTGCGGGCTCCACAAATAATTCAGATACGCTTTCGCGGCTTTCTCAGTGCCATTTTTCTCGACATTTTTATCCACCCAGGCGACCGGGAATTCCGCCAGAATGTCCACCTTCGGGACAATAACTTCGTATTTATCATCGCCGTATTGTTTGCGGATATTGTTCACTTCAGATTCAAAGCTGATCAGCACATCGCCCAGCCCGCGTTCGACAAATGTGGTGGTCGCGCCACGGCCGCCGGTATCAAAGACCTGCACGTTTTTCAGTAAACTCGCCATCTTCTCGCGGGTCTGCGTCTGGTTTTTATTGTCTTCCAGATTGAACGCGCCCCAGGCCGCGAGATAGGTATAACGGCCATTGCCGGAGGTTTTAGGATTCGGGAACACCAGACTCACGCCCGGACGCGCTAAATCGTCCCAGCTGTGAATATTCTTTGGATTGCCCTTGCGCACCAGAAACGCCATGGTGGAATAGAATGGCGAACTGTTGTTCGGCAGACGTGTTTGCCAGTCGGCCGGGATCAGATTGCCGCGGTCATGCAAAATCTGCACATCCGTCACCTGATTGTAAGTGACCACATCGGCTTTCAGACCCTGCAAAATCGCCAGCGCCTGCTTGGATGAACCGGCATGGGACTGTTTGATATCCAGTTTGTCGCCGTTATTTTGCTCCGCCCATTGTTTCTGGAAAGGCGGATTCAGGGCAGAAAACAGTTCACGGGAGACATCATAAGAGCTGTTGAGCAATTCAGTCGCCGACGCGGCTCCGCTGGCCAGCAAGAGTGCCGCCACCGAACCTTTCAGCACGTTGCCTGTAAACCACGTTTTAGCAAACCCCGTTTCTGTTTTCATGCTCAGCCTTAGGTGATGAATCGATTTGCGACACGAATATGAATCGCTCAATATCACACAGTGTATTTATAACTGAGGGTCAGGCTGTAACGGTTTTATATACCATTTGGTGATTTTCAAGCATGAAAAGCTATAAGGCATTAACAACCGCAGGGGAAAATAACAGGAGGGAAAGAAACAGCGCGCCCACGGGGAACGCGCTGAGAGAACTTAGAGTGCGAGAAGGCGGGTCAGGGACGGCGCGAAATAATAGCTGCCGGTTACCGGACGGGTGAAGCGCAGCATGGCATCACGTTTACCATCGAGATCGCCAAACATGCTCAGCAGTTGTTTCTCAATGTTCCACAAACGGGCGCAATAGCTAATGAAATACAATCCGTGCTCACCGCTGGCAGTGCCGTAAGGCAGGCTCTGACGCAGGATTTTCAGGCCCTTGCCGTCCTCTTTCAGATCCACGCGGCTGACGTGTGACGTCGCCGGACGGGTTTCTGAATCCAGTTCTTCGTCGGTGTCTTTGGTACGGCCGATCACCTCTTCCTGCTGCTGCACGGAGAAGCGTTCCCATTGCACCAGATTATGTTTCCAGCGTTGCACCATCACATAACTGCCGCCAGCATCGACGCTGCCTTCAGGAATAATCGCTACCTGCGCGCGGGCTTCCGCTTTCGGGTTTTCAGTGCCATCGACAAAGCCGCTCAGATCACGTTCTTCCAGCGCACGGAAACCGTGGGTTTCTTCCTCGACGGTGATCGCACTGCCGAAGGCTTTCAGTGCCGCCTGGGCCAGCGCAAAGTTCACGTCATGACGCAGGGACTGAATGTGCAGCAACATATCGCGCTGCGTCGCGGGCGCCAGACCTTTGCCCAGCGGCTCGAAAGATTTCAGTTCATCCGCGCCCTGGTTGCCGGATAAATCACGCCACACATCGTTGCCAAAGGCCACGACCGCACCAAGATGTTCGGTGGGAAATTTTTTCTGCATGTCTTCCAGTACGGCCACAAATGCACGGCAGCCCTGCCGGAGCGCATCCAGGTCACCCTGAGCTTTCGCTTCAATGTAAATCGCGAAACGGCAATGTTCGGGTAAAATGCCGCTCTGAACCTGAGTCATCTTCTCATCCTCGTTAATTTGACCGGCGTCATCATACCGGATGTCAATAAAAATGCCTTGCGCGAAGGCAAGGCATTGAGGGCTTTTTAAGCGGAGAAAACCGTTTTATTGCGCGGCAGCGGCCTGTGCCGGATTGGCGCGCCAGATAATTTTGCTGACCTTCCAGTCTTTCAGGGCATCATCCGAAGGCATCAGCGAATCCGGGCCATGCCAGATACCGCTGAACACATAGGTCACGTGAGCACTTTGCGGCGCTTTACACTCGACGCTTTCGGCGTCATCACCTTCACCCTTCACGCACACATCAAAAGCCTTGCTGTAGAGATCGCTGAACGGCGTACCGATTTTGACGCCCCACTCGCTTTCGACTTTCGGATCCACCACGTCAACGCGCTGCACCGTGCCTTTCGGCTCGCCGCTGATCGACATTTTCACCTCTTTGCCATCCATCGCCTGGAAGAAGCTGAGCATTTTGCCGTTGCTCATCGACATACCACTGCGCAGGGTATAGTCGCCGTCGAGCGCGTCAGTGATCGCGGTTTCCGTCAGCGGCGTGCTGGCGGTGATCCCACCGACTCCTTTATCGCTGACCGTCGCACTGCTGCCAAACCAGTTAAGCGGATTCATCGCTGACCAGGAGACGTCTGGCCATGACATATGTGACATCGACGAACAGCCGGTCAGGATCAGCGGCAGCGCCAGTAACAGCGGGCGAACCCGCAGGCGAACAGTCATTCGGTACACTCCTTGAATCATTATTGTTTAGCGCCAGTTCGAGTACTTACTCAGTAAGAAAGTTCAGCCCCAAATGGAATATGCTTCAGACCAGACGGCGCGCGGCATCAAAACAGGCGCGCAGACGACGGCTCATTAACCAGTAAGCCAGCGCGGCGGCATCCAGCAACGCCAGCACAATGTCCACACCTGAAATACTGTCGGTACTTTGCCACAAACCCAGCGCCTGCAAGGCAAAGGTGATGAACATACCGGCCAGCAACAGCCAGTAACCGGCCTGCCAGACCCGTGGCCACAGATGACGGCGTCCGCTGAGCAAAAACACCAGCGCGGGCGGCAAACCGAGCAACATACCGGACCAGAAATTCTGCGATTCGGGATAAAACAACGCCAGCAGATCACTGCCCTGCTGACGTGACGCACCGACCATCACAAACAATATCCAGGTCCGCGCCTGCAAAATCAAAATCGTCCAGAACCACAGCGGCAACCGCAACATACCGTGGTCGTTATAATCATCCGGGTTCATAAAAAGAACAACGTTCCTGCAAATAAGGTGAAAGTTAACCATCGCTCAGGGACATACCCGACATAAATCGACCTCTGTCGGGCAGGCGCTTAAGAAACTGTTAAGAACAGTCTGCTTTAATGGTTTCTAACACGGCAACACATCCTGAACGATGTCATAGTTGCCGGTGCTCTGGAAACATTAACTTAAGGACGACTATTATGATGAAGAAGATCACGCTGGCAACCCTCATTGCACTTTGTTCCGCAACCGCGTTTGCCCAGCAGACCGGTGGCTTTAACGGCCCGTCGGCGCAGGAAACGCAAACCCAGCCTGCCGCGCAGGGCGGTTTCACCGGTACCACGGCGCTGAGCACGGTGAAAGACACGCAAACCATGAAGGATGATCAGTGGGTGATGCTGGAAGGGTTCATCGATCAGCGCATCGACCATGATAAATACATTTTCCGCGACAACACCGGCACCCTCAATGTCGAAATAGATGGCAAACGCTGGCAGGGACAGAACGTGTCGCCGAAAGACAAAATCCGCATTGAAGGTAAAGTCGATAAAGACTGGAACTCTGTGGAAGTGGATGTCAAAAGCGTAAAACTGATCAAGTAACGCAGAAAACGAAGCCCCGGCGGATCACTCCTGCCGGGGCTTTTTTATATGAGCTTACCTAAGTAAGTGATTCGGGCGGGTGCGCGTAGCCCACGCATCTGCAACCTGAAGGACACGGGTATATCAGTATTCCTGATCTTCGATCAGTCGTTTACCGAGCAGCAAAGTGTCCGAAATCTCATAACCCAGTTTTTCATACATGCTGACTACCGCATCGTTTTCAGCACGCACCATTAAATTCATTTTCGGGCAACCGCGTGCGATTAACTTCTTCTCCAGACGGTTTACCAGCGCATTGGCAATGCCACGGCCGCGATAATCTGGATGTACACCCAGATAATTGGCTGATCCGCGATGACCATCGTAGCCGCCCATCAGCGTCGCCACCACTTCACCGCCCACTTCCGCCACAAGGAAAAACTCAGGGCTGTGGTTAATTTTACGTTCAATATCCAGCTCAGGATCATTCCACGGACGCAGCAGGTCGCAACGTTCCCATAAGGTCAGTACTTCTTCGAAATCTTCTTGACGGTATACGCGAATTTCCATCACTGTTCGCCGCTGTTAGTAGGGGTTTATCTGATTATCGCGTGATCTGATTGATACGCAACATCAAAATCACAGATTGTGTACTTTATGAACCGTTTTCAGCGATAAAATCTTCACATAAAACAACAGGCCGCCTCTCCGCAGACGGAGATTTATTCGGTGACAGATTCATTCACGACACAATATTCATAAAAAGTAATAGTTCTCAGATCGAAACTATAAAAAAGATACTCTATAACATAGGGCATTCTGCATTTTTTCTGACGGTAACGGACTGATGTTAAACCCCCTGAATAAATTTCTGCATTTCCAGCCTCTCCCTGCCGCCGCCACCCGTCGCCAGTTGTTACTGTCCGGGCTTGGATTAGCCATTGCCGCTTTCGGTTCACGTTCTGCCAGCGCCGCGCAGCAGGAGCACATCACCAAATCCGCCCCCGCCCCTAAACCCCCGGGCGCAAAAAAACTGGTGATGATCGACCCCGGCCACGGCGGTATAGATTCCGGTGCTGTCGGCCATGAAGGCTCGGAAGAAAAACATGTGGTGCTGGAAATCGCCAACTATGTGCGGGAATTTCTGGGCGAACAAAGCCATATTGAGGTCAAACTGACCCGCGATTCGGATCACTTTATTCCGCTTTATCAGCGTGTTGAGCTGGCGCATCAGCATCAGGCCGATCTGTTCGTCTCGATTCATGCCGATGGTTACACCAGCCCGACAGCCTCCGGCGCGTCGGTTTTCGCGCTCTCCAACCGGGGAGCCAGCAGCGCCATGGCGCGTTACATGTCGAAAAAAGAAAACGATGCCGATCTGGTCGCGGGTGCGAAATATGCCAAAGAAGACAACAATTATCTCCAGCAAGTCCTGTTTGATCTGGTACAGACCGACACCATTAAAAACAGCCTGACGCTGGGTCACCATGTGCTCGACAGGATCCGCCCGATCCACCATCTTCACAGTCAGCAAACCGAACAGGCGGCCTTTGCCGTACTGAAATCGCCGTCAATTCCGTCGATTCTGGTGGAAACGTCCTTTATCACCAACCATCAGGAAGAACAGTTACTGAGCACCACGGCATTCCGCCGCGAAATTGCGCAGGCCATTTCACAGGGTATTGTGAATTTCTTCAGCTATTTCGACGCCAACGAGCGTAAACCCCACTGAGCTGCCAAACTGACAGCAAATCACGCTATACTGATGACCACTTTTTTCTCATTCAGCGCCCGCACGGCGCTGAATGTCCTTTCAGTCAACGTCTGCGAGTTTGCCCGTGAGCCAATCCATTCCCGACATCCAGCAAGTCAAAACCTTCCTGCTTAAACTTCAGGAGCACATTTGCCAGAAACTGGCGGACGCCGATGGCAAAGGTCAGTTCGCTGAAGATCAATGGGTGCGCGAGGAAGGCGGCGGCGGTCAAAGCCGGGTTCTGACGAATGGCGCGGTGTTTGAACAGGCCGGGGTGAATTTCTCCCACGTTTCCGGTGCCACCCTGCCCGCTTCCGCCACCGCTCATCGCCCCGAACTGGCGGGACGCAGCTTTCAGGCGATGGGCGTCTCCCTGGTTATTCATCCGCTGAACCCCTATGTGCCGACCAGCCATGCCAACGTGCGCTTTTTCATTGCGGAAAAACCCGGCGAAGCACCAGTCTGGTGGTTTGGCGGCGGTTTCGATCTCACGCCTTATTACGGTTTTGAAGAAGACGCCCGCCACTGGCACCTCACTGCACAACAGCTTTGCCAGCCGTTCGGCGACGATGTCTATCCGAAATACAAAAAATGGTGCGACGATTACTTCTTTATCAAACACCGCAACGAAGCACGCGGGATCGGCGGCTTATTCTTTGATGACCTTAATTCACCGGATTTCGACGCCTGCTTTAACTTTATGCAGGCGGTCGGTAACGGCTTTACTGACGCCTATCTGCCGGTGGTGGAAAAACGCAAAACACTGCCGTGGGGCGAACGTGAGCGCCAGTTCCAGCTCTACCGCCGTGGCCGCTACGTTGAATTCAATCTTGTGTGGGATCGCGGCACGTTGTTTGGCCTGCAAACAGGCGGTCGCACGGAATCCATTTTAATGTCGATGCCACCGCTGGTACGCTGGGAATACGGTTACCAGCCGGAAGAAGGCAGCCCGGAAGCCGCGCTGTACCGCGATTTTCTGCCGGTACGCGACTGGCTGGCTGAAAATGGCTTATCTGAAAACGGAGCGCCAAACTGATGCAAATCTGGGTTGATGCGGATGCCTGTCCGAACGTCATCAAAGAAGTGCTGTTCCGTGCCGCCGAACGCACCGGCATGATGGTGACGCTGGTAGCCAACCAGATCATCCGCACGCCGCCGTCAAAATATCTGCGCACCCTGCGGGTCGAAGCGGGTTTTGACGTCGCCGATAACGAAATTGTGAAACGCACCGAACCGGGCGATCTGGTGATCACCGCCGATATCCCGCTGGCCGCCGAAGTCATTGAGAAAGGCGGCGTGGCGCTGAACCCGCGCGGCGAGCGTTACACCACGGAAACCATCAAAGAACGCCTGAACATGCGTGATTTTATGGACACCATGCGCGCCAGCGGCGTGCAGACCGGCGGGCCGCCTGCGCTTAATCAGCGCGACCGCCAGCAATTTGCCAATGAACTGGATAAGTGGCTGCAACAAGCCAAAAAATAATCCAGTCTGGCTGTCGAAACCGAAGTACCACTACATTAATTAAAGGAATAAGAAATGGTCAAAAAGATCATCCTTGATTGCGATCCGGGGCACGACGATGCTATCGCGATGTTACTGGCGCACGGTAACCCCGATATCGAACTGCTGGCCGTCACGACGGTGGTTGGCAATCAGACGCTGGAGAAAGTCACCCGCAACGCACTTGCCGTCGCTCGTGTGATTAATCTGACCGGCGTGCCGTTCGCTGCGGGGGCAACGCGTCCTCTGGTGCGTCAGATTGAAGTGGCGGACGAGATCCACGGCGAGTCCGGTCTGGACGGCCCGGTATTGCCGGAAGCGGCCATCACACTTGAACCTGTTCATGCGATCGACCTGATCATTGATCTGATCATGTCTCATCCGCCGAAAACCATCACGCTGGTGCCGACCGGCGGGCTGACCAACATCGCCATGGCCGTGCGCAAAGAACCGCGCATTGCGGAACGGGTAAAAGAAGTGGTGCTGATGGGCGGCGGTTATCATGTGGGGAACTGGAGCGCAGTCGCCGAGTTCAACATCAAGATTGACCCGGAAGCCGCCCATATCGTGTTCAACGAAAAATGGCCGCTGACCATGGTCGGACTGGATTTAACCCATCAGGCACTGGCTACACCGGACGTCGCCGCGCGCATCGCCGCCGTGGGGACACAGCCTGCGAAATTTGTCGGCGAGCTGCTCGATTTCTTTGGTCTGAGTTACAAAGACCGGCAAGGCTTTGATTCACCACCTGTTCATGATCCGTGCGCGGTGGCTTACGTGATTGATCCGAATGTCATGACCGTGCAAAAAGTCCCGGTGGATATCGAACTGACCGGCACCTTAACCCTCGGCATGACCGTCGCGGATTTCCGCGCTCCGCCGCCACCGGATTGCCATACACAAGTGGCGGTAAAACTCGATCATCAGCGTTTCTGGGACCTGATCGTCGATGCGCTGGAACGTATCGGCGAAGTGAAATACTGAGTAACTCTCTTTAAAGGGCGCCTGTTGCGGCGCCCTTGCTGATTTATAGCGGCTCGGTTTGCGCTTCCACCACGGCTAACGCCACCATATTCACAATCCTCCTGACCGAGGCGATCGGCGTGAGAATATGCACCGGTTTTGAAACGCCCATCAGCACCGGCCCCACCGTTACCCCTTCTGAACAGGAAACCCGCAACAGGTTGTAACTGATGCGCGCCGATTCCATGTTCGGCATGATCAGGATATTCGCCGACCCTTTCAGCGGACTGTCCGGCATGATGTCCTGACGGATGCTTTCGACCAGTGCCGCGTCACCATGCATCTCACCGTCGATTTCCAGATCAGGATCACGCTCATTAATCAGTTGCAGCGTACGGCGCATTTTCAGCGCGGCCGGGCTGTCGGAGGTGCCGAAACTGGAATGGGACAGCAGCGCCACTTTCGGCTCAATGCCAAATCGTCTCACCGTTTCTGCCGCCATCAGCGTGATTTCCGTCAGTTGCTCAGGTGTCGGGTCATCATTGACGTAAGTATCCGCAATAAACGTATTACCGCTTGGCAGCAACAGGGCATTCATCGCCCCGGCTACATGCGTACCCCGGCGGAAGCCAAACACCTTTTCGACGATGTCATAGTGCTCATGATAAGTGCCGACCGTACCGCAGATCATCGCATCCGCTTCGCCGCGTAACAGCATAATGGCGGAAATCAGCGTCGGATTGCCGATCACCGCCCGCCGCGCCTGCTCCTGCGAGACACCGCGCCGTTTCATCAGCTGATAATATTCGCGCCAGTATTCATTAAAACGCGGGTCGGATTCGTTATTGACCACTTCGAAATCCCGTCCCGCCTCCAGTTGCAGACCCAGTTTCTTAATGCGCATGGCAATCACGCTCGGCCTGCCGACCAGAATCGGTTTTGCCAGCCCGAGAGAAATCAGCTCCTGCGTGGCATGCAGGACACGCTCTTCTTCCCCTTCCGCCATCACCACCCGTTTGGCGTCTTTCTTCGCCTGCGAGAAAATCGGCTTCATAAACAGGTTGGTTTTATAGACAAACTCGGTGAGTTTTTCGGTATACGCGTCCAGATCGACAATCGGGCGCATGGCGACACCAGAATCCATCGCCGCTTTCGCCACCGCTGGCGCAATTTTCACAATCAGACGCGGATCAAAAGGCTTGGGAATGATGTATTCCGGTCCGAAAGACAACTCTTCTTCGCCATAAGCAGAAGCCACCACATCGCTTTGCTCCGCCATCGCCAGATCTGCGATGGCATGAACGCAGGCCAGTTTCATTTCTTCATTGATGGTGGTCGCGCCGACATCCAGCGCCCCGCGAAAAATGAACGGAAAGCACAGGACGTTGTTGACCTGATTCGGATAATCCGAACGGCCGGTGCAGATAATGGCATCAGGCCGTACGGCTTTTGCCAGCGGCGGTAAAATCTCCGGCTCAGGATTGGCCAGCGCCAGGATCAGCGGATCCTTCGCCATAGTTTTCACCATATCCTGCGTCAGAACGCCGGGGCCGGAACAGCCGAGGAAAATGTCCGCCTCCGGGATCGCATCGCCAAGCGTGCGCTGACCGTTATCTGCAATGGCGTAAGCCGCTTTGGTTTCGGCCATGTTCTCTTCGCGGCCCTGATAAATCACGCCACGGGAATCACAGGCTGTGATGTTGTGGCGTTTCAGCCCCAGCGCCACCAGCAGATTCAGGCAGGCAATGGCGGAAGCTCCGGCACCTGACACCACCAGCCGCACATCTGAAATGTTTTTCCCGACCACACGCAAACCGTTAAGCACCGCTGCGGTACAAATAATGGCCGTGCCGTGCTGATCGTCATGAAATACCGGGATCTTCATCCGTTCCCGCAGCTTTTTCTCGATGTAAAAACACTCCGGCGCTTTGATGTCTTCAAGGTTGATACCGCCGAATGTCGGTTCCAGCGCGGCGATCACGTCGATCAGCTTATCGGGATCGTTCTCATCAACTTCGATATCAAATACGTCGATACCGGCGAATTTCTTGAACAATACGCCCTTGCCTTCCATCACCGGTTTACCGGCCAGCGCACCGATATTGCCCAGCCCGAGAACGGCGGTCCCGTTGGAAATCACCGCCACCAGATTGCCACGGGCGGTGTACTTGTAAGCCGCCAGCGGATCTTTGGCGATTTCCAGGCAAGGGGCGGCGACGCCCGGCGAATAGGCCAGAGCCAGATCACGTTGCGTGGCGAGGGGTTTGGTCGGAGAAACCTGTATTTTTCCGGGCACCGGAAACTCGTGAAAATCGAGCGCACTTTGTTTGAGTTGTTCGTCCATTGCAGGATCCTTTTCTTGTTTCTTATTTTTTGTAGAGACAACTTTTTGTAGGGACATTTGTAGGGACAACAGGGCACGGGGAAATCTCACCATCGGCTTTTCCCGCTGACCAGTATAGATAACCCTGCCACGGCCAGAGGCGGATAACGACCAAAATTTCGCCGTTACATTGATTACTTTTCATTCGTGGAAGACGTCTCGTAAAAATCAACTAAGCTTAAAGTTTGGCCTTGCGCTTTACCCGTCAGACGCTCAGTTTGTGGGGCAACAGGGGCCGTCATTGTTGAGACCCATTGCAGTAATCAGAAAAAGCGCATTCAGTTTGTTAACCGAATGATGCAGGGTAGGAGCCCTACGAAAGAGAGTCGGACGACCTTATTGCTGTATCGTTTTTTCTTGCCAAGGAGCTAAGAGATGAACCAGTTAGACGCACTAAAAAAAATCACCACCGTCGTTGCCGACAGCGGTGACATTGAATCTATCCGTCATTTCGAGCCTCAGGATGCGACCACCAATCCTTCGCTGATCCTCAAAGCAGCCGACCTGCCGCAATACCAAAACCTGATTAAAGACGCGCTGGACTATGCCCGTAAGCAGGGCGGCAGCAAAGAGACTCAGGTGGTCAATGCCACAGACAAGCTGGCCGTGAATATCGGTGTGGAAATCCTGAAAAGCGTTCCGGGGCGCATCTCGACAGAAGTCGATGCCCGCCTGTCGTTTGACCGCGAATTGTGTATCGAAAAAGCCCGCAAACTGATTGGCTTGTATCAGGATCAGGGTATCGACAAATCACGCATTCTCATCAAGCTGGCTTCCACATGGGAAGGCATCAAAGCCGCTGAAGCACTGGAAAAAGAAGGCATCAACTGTAACCTGACCTTGCTGTTCTCCTTTGCCCAGGCACGCGCCTGCGCCGAAGCCGGTGTTTACCTGATTTCCCCGTTCGTTGGCCGTATCTATGACTGGTACAAAGCCAAAGAACCGAATGCCGCCTACGACGTGGAACAAGATCCGGGCGTGAAATCTGTCCGTACTATCTACGATTACTACAAATCTCACGGCTACGAGACGGTCATCATGGGCGCCAGTTTCCGCAAGGTGGAACAGGTTCTGGCACTGGCCGGTTGTGATCGCCTGACCCTTTCACCCAACCTGCTGGAAGAACTTAAAGCCAGTGACGCACCGGTTGAACGTAAATTGCAGCCATCGGATAAGGGTGGCAAAAAACCCGCACCACTGACACAGGCAGAATTCCTCTGGGAACATCATCAGGATGCGATGGCCGTGGATAAACTCGCAGAAGGTATTCGCCAGTTCGCCACCGACCAGAAAAAACTCGAAGATGTGCTGTCAGCACAACTGTAGTTTTGTATTGAATAACCAGATGGAGTGAATATGCCTTCTCGTAAAGAACTAGCGAATGCGATCCGCGCCCTGAGCATGGACGCCGTTCAGAAAGCGAATTCCGGCCACCCCGGCGCCCCGATGGGCATGGCTGACATTGCCGAAGTGCTGTGGCGTGATTATATGAATCACAACCCGACCAACCCGAAATGGGCCGATCGTGACCGCTTTCTGATGTCCAACGGACACGGCTCGATGCTGCAATACAGCCTGCTGCATTTAACCGGTTACGACCTGCCAATGAAAGAGCTGGAGAATTTCCGCCAGCTGCATTCCAAAACGCCGGGACACCCCGAATTCGGTTATACGCCGGGCGTTGAAACCACCACCGGCCCGCTGGGTCAGGGGATCGCTAACGCCGTGGGCTTCGCGATTGCCGAGCGCACGCTGGCGGCTCAGTTTAACCGTGAAAATCACGACATCGTGAACCACTACACCTACGCTTTCCTCGGTGATGGCTGCATGATGGAAGGCATCTCACACGAAGCCTGTTCACTCGCGGGCACCATGAAACTCGGCAAGCTGATTGCGTTTTATGATGACAACGGGATCTCCATCGACGGCCATGTGGAAGGCTGGTTCACCGATGACACCGCCAAACGCTTTGAAGCCTACCACTGGCATGTGATCCGTGGCATTGACGGTCATGATCCTGACGCCGTAAAAGCCGCCATCGAAGAAGCCCGCCAGGTGACCGACAAACCGTCGCTGTTGCTGTGCAAAACTGTGATCGCGTTCGGCTCACCGAACAAAGCCGGTACCCACGGCGCGCATGGCGCTGCGCTGGGTGACGATGAAGTCGCTGCCACCCGCAAACACATTGGCTGGAACTATCCTCCGTTTGAAATACCGCAGGATATTTACGCCCAATGGGATGCCAAAGAAGCCGGTAAAGCGAAAGAGAAAGCCTGGAACGACAAGTTTGCCGCCTATGCCAAAGCCTATCCGCAACTGGCCGCCGAATTTGATCGTCGTGTGAGTGGCGAACTGCCTGCCAACTGGCAAAGCGAAGCGCAGAAATACATCGAAGAATTGCAGGCAAAACCGGCCAATATTGCCAGCCGTAAAGCCTCGCAAAATACGCTGGAGTCCTTTGGTAAAATCCTGCCGGAATTCCTTGGCGGCTCCGCTGACCTTGCGCCAAGTAACCTGACCATGTGGTCTGGCTCGAAATCGATCGGTGACGATCAGGCCGGTAACTACATCCACTACGGCGTACGTGAATTCGGCATGACGGCCATCACCAACGGTATCGCCCTGCATGGCGGTTTCCTGCCTTATTCCGCGACCTTCCTGATGTTCGTCGAATATGCCCGTAACGCCGTACGTCTGGCCGCACTGATGAAAATCCGCAACGTGTTCGTGTATACCCATGACTCCATCGGTCTGGGTGAAGACGGCCCGACGCATCAGCCGGTGGAACAAATGGCCAGCCTGCGCGTGACGCCAAACATGAACACCTGGCGGCCGGGTGATCAGGTGGAATCAGCGGTGGCGTGGAAATATGCCATTGAGCGAACTGACGGCCCTTCTGCCCTGATCTTCTCGCGTCAGAATTTAACCCAGCAGCCGCGTACGCCTGATCAACTGGCAAACGTGGCGCGCGGCGGTTATGTGCTGAAAGATTCTGACGGCACGCCGGAGGTGATCCTGATTGCCACCGGTTCGGAAGTCGGCATTACCGTAGAGGCCGCAGATAAACTGGCCGCTGCTGGCACCAAAGTGCGCGTGGTGTCCATGCCGTCTACCGATGTCTTCGATCAGCAGGATGCGGCATACCGTGAAGCCGTGCTGCCAAAAGCCGTGACCGCGCGTGTCGCCGTTGAGGCCGGTATCGCCGATTACTGGTACAAATACGTCGGCCTTAACGGAGCCATTGTCGGCATGACCTCCTTCGGGGAATCGGCACCCGCAGAGCAACTGTTCAGGGAGTTCGGTTTTACAGCGGATAATGTGGTCGCGAAAGCGCAGGCGCTTTTGAAGTAAAAGAAAGTCATGAGTGGTCGGTAAACCCGCTCCCCGCCTCCCCCTTCGCAGGGGGAGGAGTAAATGCTCGATCTGCTCTCACCCCTGCGAAGGGGTGAGTTTCACAGCAAACACGGGAACAAAATACTGCTTTACGCCATCAGGAAAACCCCGGTTTTCATCTTGCTCAATCTGCGTCTCTCCGGTAAAGTCCCGTCCCTTCTTTGGCATGGGGAACAATGATGTTTATTGGATTTGACTACGGTACAGCGAACTGCTCCGTGGCGGTGATGCGTGATAATAACGCTCATCTTCTGGCGCTCGAAAATAACGATCCTTACTTACCCTCCATGCTTTGTGCACCGACACGTGAAGCGGTCAGCGAATGGCTGAACCGTCACGGACAGGTTCCGACGGGCAGTGATGAAAATCTGGCGCTGCTGCGCCGCAGTATCAGCTTTAACCGTGAGGAAGATATTCCGGTTAATGCCAACAGCGTGAACTTCGGTTTGCAGGCGCTGGCGACCTACATGGAAGATCCGGAAGAGGTGTACTTTGTTCGCTCGCCGAAATCCTTCCTGGGCGCAAATGGCCTGAAACCACAGCAAATTGCCCTGTTTGAAGATCTGGTCTGCGCGATGATGTACCACATCAGGCGTCAGGCTGAATCCGTCCTGCAGGAAAGCATTGAGCAGACGGTTATCGGTCGCCCGATAAACTTTCAGGGCATGGGCGGGGAAGACGCGAATGCGCAGGCACAGGGTATTTTGCAGCGTGCGGCTGAACGCGCAGGTTTCCGCGATATCGCTTTCCAGTTTGAGCCGGTTGCGGCAGGTCTGGATTTCGAAGCCACGCTGACGGAAGAGAAAACCGTGCTGGTGGTGGATATCGGCGGCGGAACCACCGACTGCTCGGTGCTGCTGATGGGTCCGCAATGGCGCGATAAAGCAGAGCGTCAGAGCAGCCTGCTCGGCCACAGTGGTTGCCGCGTCGGCGGAAACGATCTGGATATCATGACCGCCTTCAAACAGCTCACCCCCCAGTTTGGGATGGGCAGCGAAACCCAAAAAGGGATCGCCATCCCGGCGCTGCCTTACTGGAATGCGGTAGCAACCAATGACGTACCGGCGCAGTTGGATTTCTACAGCGTGGCGAATGGCCGCATGTTGCGTGATTTAATCCGCGATGCGGCGCAACCGGATCTAATCAAACGCCTGCTGAAAGTGCATCAACAGCGTCTGAGCTACCGTCTGGTCCGCGCGGCAGAAGAAAGTAAGATTGCGCTTTCTGAACGTGAAAGCGTGACGGCGGCGATGGACTTCATTGAATCCGGTCTGGCCGAAACCATCAGCCAGCAGCAACTGAGTGAAGCAATTTCTCAGCCGCTGGAACGAATTCAGGAACAGGTCAGTCTGGCACTGGCCAGCAGCGACATTAAACCGGACGTCATTTATCTGACGGGTGGCAGCGCACGTTCGCCACTGCTGCGTGCGGCTTTGCAGGCACAATTGCCGGGGATCCCGCTGGTCGGGGGCAATGATTTTGGCTCCGTCACCGCCGGTCTGGCGCGCTGGGCACAAACGCTGTTCCGTTAAGATGTCACGGTGCAGAAAAACGAAAACCGCCTGAGACTGAAGGCGGTTTTTTTTATGTCTCAGAAACCGGATTTACCAGGCGCTGGCGTCATTTAACGTTTTGATATCCGCGTCATCCAGTTTCAGGGTCGCGGCCTGCGCCAGTTCATTCAGCTGTTGCAGGGAGGTCGCACTGACGATCGGCGAGGTAATGCCCGGACGCGCAATCTGCCAGGCCAGCGCCACCTGCCCGGGTTGCGCGCCGTGCTTCTCAGCCACCTGATCCAACCCAGCCAGCACTTTAAGACCGCGTTCGTTCAGACAGCGTGCAACCACGTTTTCCCCGCGTTTGCTCTTAGCGGCATCGGCTTTGGTGCGGTATTTGCCGGTCAGGAATCCGGCGGCCAGCCCGTAGAAGTTGATCACGCCTAAGCCGTTATCGAGCACCACTTTCTCCAGTGCCTCTTCATACACTTTGCGGTCATAAAGATTGTATTGCGGTTGCAGGGTTTCATAACGCGCCAGCCCGTTTTCCTGACTGACTTTCAACGCTTCGGCCAGACGCGGTGCGCTGTAGTTTGACGCGCCGACGGCACGCACCTTGCCTTCTTTAATCAACGCATCGAATGCCGCCATGGTTTCAGCCAGTGGCGTATCGGCATCGTCATCATGTGACTGATACAAATCGATATAATCCGTTTGCAGGCGTTTCAGTGACGCTTCGACGGCTTCTCTGATATAGCGGGGCGACAGCCCGACTTTGCCTTCCCCCATCGGCTTACCGACTTTGGTGGCAAGAATGACCTGGTCACGCTTACCGGTTTTTTTCAGCCAGTTGCCGATGATGGTTTCAGATTCTCCGCCTTTGTTGCCTTCAACCCAGCTCGAGTACACATCTGCCGTGTCGATAAAATTCAGTTTGTGATCCAGTAAGGCATCCAGCAGGTTAAACGAGGCGGCCTGATCCACCGTCCAGCCAAACACATTGCCACCGAAGGTTAACAACGGCACCTGAATACCTGAACGACCCAGTTCTCTTTTGCTCATCATTCTCTCCCTTTCATAAGGTCAGATTACACTTAGTTTGCGTGCGAACGGTTTATGGTCAAAGGTCAACCTTAGCATTTTGATATAAAATGTCAGGCTGAACGCTATTCTTTATTGTCAGAAGAATTGTCAAAAAATGGGAAAGACTCTCCTTATTTCCTCCATTTTCTGTTGAAACATTCTGGCTACACTGTGAGCCGGTCTGCAGGTGAATTTCTTCCTGAAATGCCGCGACAATGATTGTGCTGATGCGATGACTCATGAAATCTGAAAATACTGACACCTTACCGCCCTCCACGCCGCTGCCGCCTTCGGTGCGCTGGCAGTTGTGGATCGTCGCCTTCGGCTTTTTTATGCAGGCTCTCGACACCACCATCGTCAATACCGCGCTTCCCTCCATGGCCCGCAGCCTCGGTGAAAACCCGCTGCATATGCATTCGGTGATTGTCGCTTACGTGCTGACGGTCGCGGTGATGTTGCCCGCCAGCGGCTGGCTGGCGGATAAAGTCGGGGTGAAGTGGGTATTCTTTTCAGCCATCGTGCTGTTCACCCTCGGCTCCCTGCTGTGCGCACAGTCGGAAAGCCTGCGCGAGCTGGTGTTGTCACGCATTGTTCAGGGGATTGGCGGGGCGATGATGGTGCCGGTCGGGCGGCTGACGGTGCTGAAAATCGTTCCGCGCAGCGAATACATGGCGGCGATGACCATGGTGACCTTGCCCGGTCAGGTCGGTCCGTTACTCGGCCCGGCGCTCGGCGGTTTTCTGGTGCAATACGCCAGCTGGCACTGGATTTTCCTCATCAACCTGCCTGTCGGGCTGGCCGGTTGTATCGCCACGTTAATGATCATGCCGAACTATAAAATGCAGACCCGCCGCTTTGATATCAGCGGGTTTGTGATGCTTGCTGTGTGTATGGCCACACTGACGCTGGCGCTGGAAGGCAGCCGCAGTATGGGGCTGACGCCGCTGGAAATCGTATTGCTGGTGGCGGTCGGTGGCGGCGCGCTGGGTGTTTACTGGATGCACGCGCGCGGTAATCTGTCGGCGCTGTTTTCCCTGCGCCTGTTCCACACCCCGACGTTTAAGATCGGGCTGATCGGCAGCCTGCTGGGGCGTATCGGCAGCGGCATGTTACCCTTTATGACGCCGGTCTTCCTGCAACTCGGCATGGGTTTTACCCCTTTCCACGCCGGGCTGATGATGATCCCGATGGTGCTGGGCAGCATGGGGATGAAGCGCGTGGTCGTCCGGCTGGTGAATCAGCTCGGCTACCGTAAAGCCCTGGTCAGCGCCACCCTGCTGCTGGCACTGATTACGCTGATTTTCCCGGTTGTCGCCATTTACGGTGCCGTGTGGATGATCCCGATCGTGCTGTTTTTCCAGGGGATGGTGAATTCACTGCGCTTCTCTTCAATGAATACGCTGACGCTGAAAGATTTACCGCCGCGTCTTGCCAGCAGCGGCAACAGTTTGCTGTCGATGATCATGCAGTTATCGATGAGCCTCGGCGTGAGTGTCGCCGGTTTGCTGATCGGGCTGTTTGCCCATCAGCAGGCGATCACACCGGACAGCAGTATCATGCATACCGCTTTCCTCTATTGCTACATGTCGATGGCGCTGGTGATTGCCCTGCCTGCCTGGGTATTCTCCAAAGTACCGCCTGACGCCCAAAAAAATGCCCTTATTGACCGTCGTCGTGCTGCGGCCGGTTCTCCCGACCCGATGAGAAAATCATGAAACCTGGTATTACCGCCAAGCTGTTTATGGCCATCTTTTGTACCTGCGCGCTGGTGTTAATCACCATGAACTGGGGCGTGCGGATGAGCTTCGAACGGGGCTTTATCGACTACATCCGTCAAAGTAACGAACAGCGCGTTGCCTTGCTGGCTGACACCCTGCAGGAGCAGTACAAACAACACGGCAGCTGGGATTTTCTGGAAAAAAATGACCGGCTGATCTATCAGCTGATGCGTTCGTTTGACCAGACCAGCAGCGAGAAAATGCCGCCGCAAGGCTGGCGGACAAAGTTCTGGATCCTCGACAGTCATGATCGCCGCATCGGCGGGTATGACCAGCCGGTTCCGCCCGATCTGCAAGGCCCGCGTCGGGTGATGACCGTTGACGGCGTGATGATAGGCTCGGTGATCTCCACTCCCGCCGAACGTCTGACGCGCAATGCCGATATCAATTTCGAACGCCAGCAAAGCCAGACCAGCTGGATTATTGTCGCTTTCACCGCGTTACTGGCCGCCGCCGTCACGTGGGTGCTCTCACGGGGAATGCTCGCGCCGGTTAAGCGTCTGGTGAACGGCACCCATCAGCTGGCCGCCGGGGATTTCAGCACCCGGGTAAAAGTCGACAGTGAAGATGAGCTGGGAAAACTGGCGCAGGATTTCAACCAGTTGGCGATGACGCTGGAAAAAAACGAGCAAATGCGCCGGGCGTTTATGGCGGATATTTCCCATGAACTGCGCACGCCGCTGGCGGTGTTGCGCGGTGAGCTGGAAGCCATGCAGGACGGCGTGCGCAAAATGAGTGTCGGTTCGCTGGAGTCTCTGCAATCTGAAGTGGCGATTCTGACCAAACTGGTGGACGACCTGCATCAGCTTTCGCTGTCGGATGCGGGTGCGCTGGCCTATCGCAAGGTGGACACCGATGTGGTGCATCTGGTCCAGCTGGCGGAGGCCGGTTCACGGGATCGCTTCCACAGTAAACAGCTCACGCTCACCAGCCAGCTGCCTGAAAAAGCAGACGTGTTTGGTGATCCGCAGCGGCTGTCGCAACTTTTCAATAATCTGCTGGAAAACAGTCTGCGCTATACTGACCCGAACGGCGGTCTGGAAATTCTGGGCGAAATACGCGACAAATCGCTGCATTTGATTTTTCAGGACAGCGCGCCGGGCATCAGCGATGAACAGCTGATCCGTATTTTCGAACGCTTCTACCGCACCGAAGGCTCGCGCAACCGCGCCAGCGGCGGTTCCGGTTTAGGTCTGGCGATTTGCCAGAATATCGTTGAAGCGCACGGCGGGCAGATTAGCGCCAGCCACTCCCCCGCCGGGGGCGTTCGTATTACGATCGTCCTGCCACTTTCTGTTCCACATGGCCCGAGAAACTGAATGAACGACTCTGTACTGTCCGGCCCTGCGCCGTTGAAAATTCTGATCGTGGAAGACGAACCGAAACTCGCCCAGTTGCTGATCGACTATCTCGAAGCGGCGGGCTATGCCACGCAATGGCTGCCCGACGGTCACGATGTGATTACGCTGGTGAAAACCCAGCCTCCGGCGCTGATCCTGCTGGATCTGATGCTGCCGGGCAGCAGTGGTTTATCGATCTGCCGCGACATCCGCCAGTTCTCCGATGTGCCGGTCATGATGGTGACCGCCAAAACGGAAGAAATCGACCGTCTGCTCGGGCTGGAAATCGGTGCCGATGATTACATCTGCAAACCTTACAGCCCGCGGGAAGTGGTGGCGCGCGTCAAAGTGATCCTGCGCCGTTGCGTACGTCCCGATGAACATGTGGCAAAAGAAACCGGTCTGCACATTGATGAAGCCCGCTTTCGCGCCACCTTCCAGGGGCATGAGCTTGAGCTGACGCCTGCGGAATTCCGTCTGCTGAAAACCCTGTCGGTGAAACCGGGCTACGTTTTCACCCGCGAGGTGCTGCTCAATAATCTCTATGATGATTACCGCGTGGTGACTGACCGCACCATCGACAGCCACATCAAAAATCTGCGCCGCAAACTCGAATCCCTCGACGGCGAAAAAGCTTTTATCCGCGCCGTCTATGGCGTCGGCTACCGCTGGGAAGCCGAACCCTGCCATCTGGTTTAACGTTATTCTGGCCGGCAATTGAGTTTTGTAAAGTTGCTGAAAGTCTGTCGGCCAGTTCACATTTCATACCTTAAATTTCCGCTATCGCCGCGAAAAAGTTTCCATTAACTACACTTATCTCTGGAAAATAACCCCTCTTATGGAGATTACCTTTATGGCTAATGGTCACTACGATCTGACTAAGGCGAGGAACGGGCAATATCACTTTATCCTTAAAGCCGGTAATGGAGAGATTATTCTCACCAGCGAAATGTATGCCAGCAAAGCATCCGCTGAAAACGGCATCTTATCGGTACAAAACAATGCAGCCGAAGAATCGCAGTATGAAGTTAAGCCCTCAAAAGACGGGCAGTTTTATTTCGTCTTGAAAGCAAAAAACCATCAGGTTATTGGCGTCAGCGAGATGTACACCACGCTGAGCGCGGCTAAGAAAGGGGTGCAGTCCGTCATCAAAAACGGGTTAAGCCCGGAGATCCGCGATCTTACCCAGCAGATTGCCTGATCCCATTATCCCGGGGCTGCATATTTCCGTTTGCAGCCTCAGGATACAAAAATTGATCTGACCCGCTAAAACCTCAAATACCCACACAAACCGGCTGCTTTCAGTCAACTCAGACGTTACAATTCTGACCTTTCGTCGCCCCGCATCCGGGACGGCCCTGACCTGTGATCAGACTGAGATTGACTATGTTTACCCGCGATTCTTTTGTTCCGGAACTGCTCTCCCCTGCCGGCTCCCTGAAAAATATGCGTTATGCGTTCGCCTATGGCGCCGATGCCGTGTATGCCGGTCAGCCGCGCTACAGCCTGCGCGTACGTAATAACGAATTTAACCACCAGAATCTGGAAACCGGCATCAACGAGGCCCATGCCTTAGGTAAAAAATTCTACGTGGTGGTGAATATCGCGCCGCACAACGCCAAACTGAAAACCTTTATCCGTGATTTACAGCCCGTGATCGACATGGGGCCGGATGCCCTGATCATGTCCGATCCGGGGCTGATCATGATGGTGCGTGAAGCCTTCCCGCAGATGGATATTCATCTGTCGGTGCAGGCTAACGCCGTTAACTGGGCGACGGTGAAATTCTGGAAACAAATGGGGCTGACGCGGGTGATTTTATCGCGTGAACTGTCGCTGGAAGAGATCGCCGAGATCCGCGCTCAGGTGCCGGATATGGAGATCGAGATCTTCGTCCACGGCGCGCTGTGCATGGCGTATTCCGGCCGCTGTCTGCTTTCCGGCTACATCAATAAACGTGACCCGAATCAGGGCACCTGTACCAACGCCTGTCGCTGGGAATATAAAGTTCAGGAAGGTAAAGAAGACGCTGTCGGCAATATTGTGCATCAGCACGAGCCGATCCCCGTTCAGCAGGTTGACGCGCCGGAGCCGACATTAGGCATCGGCCAGCCGACGGATAAAGTCTTTATGCTGGAAGAAGCGATGCGTCCGGGTGAATACATGAGTGCCTTTGAAGACGAACATGGCACCTATATTATGAATTCCAAAGATCTGCGTGCCATTCAGCATGTCGAAACGTTGACGAAAATGGGCGTGCACTCACTGAAAATCGAAGGCCGTACCAAATCCTTCTATTATTGCGCCCGCACCGCGCAGGTTTACCGCCGCGCCATTGATGACGCCGTCGCCGGAAAGCCTTTTGACCCGACGCTGCTCTCCACGCTGGAAGGGCTGGCACACCGTGGTTATACCGAAGGTTTCCTGCGCCGCCATACCCATGACGCGCAGCAAAACTACGAATACGGTTTCTCCGTCAGCGACCGCCAGCAGTTTGTCGGTGAATTCACCGGCAACCGCGTGGATGGCTGGGCTGAAATCGATGTGAAGAATAAATTCAGCGTCGGCGACAGCGTGGAAATGATGACGCCACAGGGCAACGTCCAGTTCAAACTGGAGGCCCTGCGCAATAAAAAAGGGCAGCCGGTGGATGTCGCACCGGGCAACGGGCACATCGTGTATGTCGCGTTGCCGGAAGATGTCAGTCTGGAGTTCGCCATTTTGTTGCGTAATCTGGAAAATACTGACACCCGTGATCCGCACGCGAAATAAGGATTTATTCGAAAATAAGGAGCCGATCACATCTATTTCTGGTGGAGCTGGTTAATATGCATTCGCAATTTACTTCGAATGCAAAATAAAGCACCGGACTACACTAGGAACCACCTCCTTGGCCAGCTCAATCTCCCTTGAGCTGGCTTTTCTTTTAGTTTTCAGCCTGCTAACACCCTCTTCTTTCGGTTTGTTAATAACGATAATGATTATCCGTATTAATAAAAAACCGCGTCAAAAAATAAACGAAATATTGAATTAATTTAAGTGAAATTATTTTCCGTATGAATAAATCATTCGCTGATTAATCTGATAGCCAAATATGGGACTTTTCATCTATGGTAGATATGTATAGATAAAAGGAGCGTACATGACCACAGCACTGCTGATTTTGAATGGAAAAGGCGCAGCCATCGAAGAACTGCGTGAAGCGGTGAGCGCGCTGCGCGCCGAAGGCGTGGAGCTGAGTGTGCGGGTCACCTGGGAACATGGCGATGCCGCGCGATACGTTGCTGAAGCCGTCGAACTGGGCTGTGAAACCGTGATCGCCGGGGGCGGCGACGGCACCATCAACGAAGTGGCCGGTGCGCTGGCGCAACTTCCCGGCATCAAGCCGGTACTGGGGATTGTTCCGCTGGGGACGGCTAATGATTTCGCCACCGCCTGCAATATTCCTCCGGTGCCTGAACAGGCATTACAGCTGGCGGTAAAAGGCAAAGCGGTTGATATCGATCTGGCGCGCGTCAACGACCAGCATTTCTTCATCAACATGGCGACCGGCGGCTTTGGCACGCGTATCACCACGGAAACACCGGAAAAACTGAAAGCCGCGCTGGGCGGGGTCTCGTATTTTATCCACGGACTTTTGCGCCTTGATACGCTTAAAGCCGACCGCTGCGAGATTACCGGGCCGGATTTCAGCTGGGAAGGTGACGCGCTGGTGATCGGTATCGGTAATGGCCGCCAGGCGGGTGGCGGGCAACAAATCTGCCCCGATGCCCTGATTAACGATGGCCTGCTACAGTTGCGTCTTCTGACGTCAGAAGAGCTGCTGCCCTCTTTCCTGCGCAGTCTGATCAATAACGAAGAAAACAAAAATATCGTTTCTGCCAGTCTGCCGTGGCTGGAAATTACCGCGCCGCACGACATGACTTTCAACCTTGATGGCGAACCGCTGACCGGCACACATTTCCGTATCGAAGTGTTGCCGGATGCGATTCAGTGCCGTTTACCGCCGCACTGCGAACTGCTCGGCTGATATTCATCCGCCTTATCGTTCATTCCCGGTACTGTGATCCCTCTGCGGAGATTTGTTTCACACTCATCGGGAATTATCAGAAAACGGTATAATTCCCGCAGCCTCCTCTTACGGAGGCTTTTTATTGATACCTTCTGCCCATTATTACTCTCTTAATTTCTTCCTTCCACGTTCACTTTCCCGCAACAAAGTGTGATCTTCTCCGGCAAAAAACGATAAGCATACTTGTATGGTAGTTGGCATATGGCGTATTTATAACCAAAGAAAATGCATCTTACTTTTACTGCAGAAGGTCGTAACCGATGAAAATCGTGAATGCTGAAGTGTTTGTTACTTGCCCGGGGCGCAACTTTGTCACGTTGAAAATCACCACCGACAGCGGGCTGACCGGCATTGGTGATGCCACGCTGAATGGCCGCGAATTGCCGGTCGCGTCATACCTGAAAGATCATGTCTGCCCGCAATTGATCGGCCGCGATGCACATCAGATTGAAGACATCTGGCAGTTTTTCTACAAAGGCGCGTACTGGCGTCGTGGCCCGGTCACGATGTCTGCGATTTCGGCGGTAGACACGGCGCTGTGGGACATCAAAGCCAAAGCCGCCAATATGCCGCTTTATCAATTGCTCGGCGGCGCATCCCGTACCGGCGTCATGGTGTACTGTCACACCACCGGCCATTCCATTGACGAAGTGCTGGACGATTACGCCAGACACAAAGAACTGGGCTTCAAGGCGATCCGCGCGCAATGCGGGGTTCCGGGCATGAAAACCACCTACGGCATGGCGAAAGGCAAAGGCCTGGCTTACGAACCGGCGACGAAAGGTAACTGGCCGGAAGAGCAGTTATGGTCGACCGAAAAATACCTCGATTTCACGCCAAAACTGTTTGAAGCCGTGCGCAATAAATTCGGTTTTGATGAACACCTGCTGCACGACATGCACCATCGCCTGACGCCAATCGAAGCCGCGCGTTTTGGCAAAAGTATCGAAGAATATCGCCTGTTCTGGATGGAGGATCCGACTCCGGCGGAAAATCAGGAATGCTTCCGTTTGATCCGCCAGCATACGGTAACGCCAATTGCGGTCGGCGAAGTGTTCAACAGCATCTGGGATTGCAAACAGCTGATTGAAGAACAGCTGATCGATTACATCCGCACCACGATCACCCATGCAGGCGGCATCACCGGCATGCGCCGGATTGCAGATTTCGCCTCGCTGTATCAGGTGCGCACCGGCTCTCACGGCCCTTCCGACCTTTCACCCGTTTGTATGGCCGCCGCCCTGCACTTCGATCTGTGGGTGCCAAACTTCGGCGTGCAGGAATACATGGGTTATTCCGAGCAGATGCTGGAAGTCTTTCCGCATAACTGGACGTTCGACAACGGCTACATGCATCCGGGTGAAAAACCGGGGCTGGGCATTGAGTTCGACGAAAAGCTGGCGGCGAAATATCCGTACGAACCGGCATATCTGCCGGTGGCCCGTCTGGATGACGGTACGTTGTGGAACTGGTAAGGGAGCGAAACATGAACAGCGTTGTAATACAAGAACCCGGAAAGTTAGTCATCGAGCAACGTGCTTTGCCGGTACCTGCCGCCGGCGAGGTACGAGTTCGGGTGAGTCATGCGGGCATCTGCGGTTCAGATGTTCATATCTATCACGGCCACAATCCGTTTGCGAAATATCCGCGGGTGATCGGCCATGAGTTCTTCGGCCACATCGACAGTGTCGGCGAAGGCGTAAACACCAGCAGGATTGGCGAGCGGGTTGTTGTCGATCCGGTGGTCAGCTGCGGACAGTGTTATCCGTGTTCGATTGGCCGGCCGAATGTCTGCGCCGAACTGCAGGTGATCGGCGTCCACCGTGACGGCGGTTTCAGCGATTATGCCTGTGCGCCCGCGACAAACGCTTATGTGGTGCCTGCGGCGATACCGGACAAACTCGCCAGTATGGTCGAACCCTTTACTATCGCCGCCAATATCACGGCGTTTCTTCAGCCGACGCCGCAGGATACCGCGCTGATTTACGGCGCAGGCCCGATGGGGCTGACGGTGATTCAGGTGCTGAAAGGCGTGTATGGCGTACAGAAAGTGATTGTCGCCGATCGTATTGACGAGCGGTTGCAGATGGCGCAGGCCAGTGGCGCGGACTGGATCATCAACAACAGCGAACGCAGCGTGGCGGATGAACTGGCCGCAGAAGGCGTGCGTCCGACGCTTATCGTGGATGCCGCCTGCCATCCGGCAATTTTGCAGGAAGCCATTCTGCTGGCCTCACCGGCAGCCCGGATTGGCATGATGGGTTTCTCGGGGGAACCCAGCCAGGTAACGCAGCAAAGCATTACCAGCAAAGAGATTTCACTGTTTTCTTCACGTCTCAACAGCCACCGGTTCCCGCAGGTGATTGAGTGGATGGAGCAAGGGAAAATCGCACCTGAAAAACTGGTGACGCACTGGATGCCCGCCAGCGAAGTCGAAGCGGCGTTAACGCTGTTTGAGAAAGATCAGCGTTCCTGCTGCAAGGTTTTACTGACATTCTGATGAATTGTTAATTTTGAAAGAAGACGGGAAGATTCCAAATATCTCCCCGTCTGCCGTACCTCATATTCTACCTATAAAAACGCAACACTATTAAAACGACACCACAAGTGGAGCACTCATCTATGTTTAAGAACCTACGCTGGATCATCGTATTCCTGCTGTTTCTGGTTTACATGATCAATTACCTCGACCGCGTTGCGCTGTCGATTACTGTTCCGATGATTGAAAAAGAACTGACCATTAATCCCGAACAATTCGGCATGATATTTGGCAGCTTCTTCTTTGGTTATGCGATCTTTAACTTTATCGGTGGTCTGGCCGTCGATAAATTCGGCCCGACGCTGGTCATGGGATTAGCCGTCGGCTTATGGTCAGTATTTTGCGGCATGACGGCTATCGCTACCGGCTTTTATTCCATGCTGATTTTGAGGGTATTATTCGGCATGGCCGAAGGCCCGATTTGCGCCTCCGCCAATAAGATGATCAACGGCTGGTTCCCGAAGAAACAGGCGGCCACTGCGATGGGCTTGCTGAGCGCCGGTTCCCCCCTTGGTGGCGCGGTCGCCGGCCCGATTGTCGGGTATCTGGCGATCTCCTTTGGCTGGCGTCCGGCCTTTATGGTGATTGCCGCTATCGGGATTGTCTGGATGGCCGTCTGGTTCTTCACCGTGGCAGATAATCCGCTGAAGAGTAAACGTGTCTCGCCGGAAGAATTACGTTTAGTGGATCAGATGAAGAATGAAAACATCAGCGAAGAAGAAGATCTGGCGCAGGCAGCACACGGTCTGGGCTATTATTTACGTCAGCCGATTATCCTGGTGACGGCTTTTGCCTTCTTCTGCTACAACTATATTTTATTCTTCTTCCTCAGCTGGTTCCCGGCTTATCTGGTACAGGCACATGGTCTGAATATTAAAGAGATGAGCCTGACGACGGTTATTCCGTGGATTGTCGGTTTCGTAGGTCTGGCACTCGGTGGTTATATTTCCGATAAGATTTTCAATATTACCGGCCGTTTATTGCTGTCGCGAAAAATTATATTAGTGGTCAGCCTGTTAGCCGCCGCCATTTGTGTCGCGCTGGCCGGGGTGGTCACCAGCGTGGTTCCGGCGGTTATTCTGATGTCGGTGTCTATTTTCTTCCTGTACACCACCGGGGCCATTTACTGGGCCATTATTCAGGACGTGGTGCATAAATCCCGCGTCGGCGGCACCAGCGGATTCATTCATCTGGTCGGCAGCGTCTCGGGCATCATCGGCCCGGTGGTCACCGGCTTCATTGTCCAAAATACCGGTCGTTTCGACAGCGCCTTTATTCTCGCGGGCGGCGTCGCCGCATTGGGTGCCATTCTGGTGTTCTTCGTGATTAAACCCCCGAAACATACGCCTGCCACCACGCTTTCTCATAACTGATGTTCTGAACATAATGAAAAAACCCGGTCTGCAGAGACCGGGTTTTCTTTCCATTCACATCACGCCTCATCGACCCAAACCCGCATCTCTCCTTCTCCCCTGTTCGCCCAGGTAAAGTACGGCACAAAAGTCAGGGTTTGCGGCACCACCTCTTCCGCTGGCGGATTGTAGCGGTACAACGGCTGCTGGCTGGCCTGCACGGATGTACTCCGCTTACCCTGCGTTTGCAGCAGCGTCTTACCGGCGAACAATCCGCTGCCGGAAATCAGACGGAATGGCGCATCCTGCGGCAGACGGACGTTATGCAGTTCGCTGCCGTTGTCTGCCTGTTCGAGGCAATACACCAGCGGACCGCGCTGTATCGCGACTTTTCCGGCGACATGGCGCAGCAAGGGGTTGCCTTTCACCCGCATTACCGGCATCGGGAACGTCAATTCAATGCAGTCACCTTTCTGCCACGCCTGCGTCAGACGCAGATATCCGCGCTGCGTCAGGCTGGTCAGTTCCAGCGGATGGCCATTGAGAGTGACCTGCGGGCTGGCGCACCAGTCCGGTAAACGCAGTGCCAGCGTGGCTTCAAGCGGCTGATCGGTATCCACTTCAATCAGCACCTGTTCCGCCCATGGATAGCCGCCGGATTGTTTCAGGCGTAATGCTTTGCCGCCAATTGTCGCCTCAACATCGCTGCCGATATACAGATTGATATCCACGCCATCCGGACGCTGGGTGTAAATGTAATGGCCGAGTGACGCCAGCAGACGTGCAATGTTCGGCGGGCAACAGGCACAGCCGAACCAACGCTGACGCACCGGTTTGACGTGGTCATAAATGTGGTTGAACGGAATGCTTTTCGGATGCACTTCCAGCGGATTCACATAGAAGAAATGCTTGCCGTCGAGCGCCATGCCAGCAAGTACGGTGTTGTAGAGCGCGCGTTCCATCACATCGGCATAACGGCTGTCAGGATCCATCTGCAACATGCGGTTGGCAAACATCATCAGACCGATGGAGGCACAGGTTTCGGTGTAGGCCGTGTCATTCGGCAAATCATAATCGGAAGAGAAGGCTTCCCCGCTGCTTTGCGATCCGATAGAACCGGTGATGTACATCTGCCGTTGGGTCATGTTTTCCCACAACCGCTGGCACACCTCGCGTTTTTCCTGATCCTGACTCAGCCGCGCCAGATGCGCGACACCGGCATAAAGATAGACAAAACGCACTGCGTGACCGATGGCCGTTGTCTGCAAGGCCACCGGGACATGCGCCTGACTGTAGGCTTTATCTTTCACCATCCACGCCGGACCGTAGGTATTCCAGTGCGAAGTCTTGCCACGCTTTTCATACTCGATATCGTAGAAATGCGGTTGTGCCCCTCGTTGCTCAACAAAATAGCGGGTCAGTTCGAGGTAACGTGTTTCGGCGGTTTGTTCATACAACCGCATCAGTGCCAGTTCAATTTCCGGGTGACCGGGATAACCATGCAGTTGCTGTTCACCCGGCCCGAACACCTGCGCAATGTGATCAGCCAGTTTGCAGACAATCTCCAGCAAACGGGTTTTTCCGGTCGCCTGCGCATAGGCCACACCGGCTTCGATCAGATGCCCGGCGCAGTAAAGCTCATGGCATTCCGCCAGATTGGTCCAGCGCTGTTGCGGCTCTTTTACCGTAAAATAGGTATTCAGATACCCATCGGGTTGCTGCACCGCACCGACCAGTTCGATCACCTGATCGGCGGTCTCTTCCAGCGCCGGATCGGGCGTTTTTGCCAGCAAATAACCGACCGCCTCCAGCCATTTCGCCACATCACTGTCCTGAAATACCATCCCGTAAAATTCGCCGTCGCTTTGTCCGGCGGCGATACGGAAGTTTTCAATCGCATGGCTCGGTTCAGCGTCTGCAACGTCATCATTCAGGGCTTTCCACTGATAAGGCACCACCACCTCTTTCACCAGCCGCTGGTATTCCAGCCAGAACGCATCGGAAACATTCACTTTTTGCAACGGGACTTCTAAGGAGTCAACCGGAGAAAACGACATACAACCTCCTGTAAAACAGTAATTTAAATTTTCGCTGCTAAATCGCGGGACATCCGCGTCAGTAATGTATTGTCGAGCTTGCAGAACAGCAGCGTACCGGCCAGCAGCAGATGCATCGCCGCCGGTAGCAGGGTTTCGAGCAGGGTGATCCCGCCGAGCGATGCCGCTGTCTGATGCTCAGCACCGGCCTGATAGGAGACCAGAATGAAGACCAGGCTGATGATCCCGGCGCTGGATGCCCAGGCCAGTTTGATAAAGAACAGGTTGAAGGCGAAATTCATGCCGGAGGAGCGGATACCGTTTTTCCAGTGTCCGTAATCGTCGGCGAACGCCATGAGGGAAAAATGCAGCGGCAATGTGAAACCGAGAATCACGCAATGCACAAAGATGATGCCGAGCCACAGTGTCTGCCATTGTTCACCGACCGGCACAAACCACAGCAGCAGGGAAAACACCGCCAGCACCAGATTAGTGATCATGTACAGCCGCACGCTGTCGATGAATTTGGTCAGCTGATTGACAATCACCGCGCCGAGAATGGATGCCAGCGTCACCATACCGAAGAACATCGAGGCATAACCCGCGCCGCCTTTCAGTACATAGGTGATGAAATACATGTAGCCGCCACCGCGCAGGTTGAACACATTGATCAGCAGGAAAGACATCAGCAATACCAGCAACAACTGGTCATTCTTCAGCATCCCGCGGATATGTTCCTTAATGCTGAACTGGCCGAGCAGCGCCAGCGGCAAACGCTCACGCACCGCGAAGAAGCACCACAGAAACATCACGACAGCCACCGCACACAGCAGGCCAACGCCCTGCTGATAACCTGCCGCCGCATTGCCTTTACCCAGCACCTGTACCAGCCACGGTAATCCGACTGACACCATAAAACCGGCGACGCCGCACAAAACAAAACGCCACGACTGACAGGAAATGACCTCACGGTGATCGGTGGTCATGGTGTTGATCAATGCGCAGTACGGCACGTTAATGGCGGTATACGACACGGAAAGCAGGAAATAGGTGAAAAAGGCGTAGGCGATTTTGGCATCGCCGCTCAGGCCGGGCACGGTGAAGGTCAGAAAGCCCACCACGCCAATCGGCAGCGCAATCCACAACTGCCACGGACGAAAACGCCCCCAGCGGCTTTGCGTTCGGTCGGCGAGGATCCCCATCAGCGGATCGGAAATCGCATCAATCACCCGCAGGGAAATAAATAATGTGCCGACAATGGCCGGCGTCAGCCCGAACACATCGGTATAAAAGAAGGTCAGAAAACTGGTGATCAGACAGGTAATAATGGTGCCTCCGGCATCCCCTAATCCGTAACCAATTTTCTCACTGACCGAAAGTTTTGCATTCGCCGAAATTATTCCACCCTCGCCACTTACCGGCGCGGAACCGGTATTCACAGAATCTGTTGGCATTGTTTTTTCCTCGCTTTTATATCGTTATTTATAAGCAACAGGAACACGATAAATAAGGCTGTTTATTCATATCAGCCCGGACATTAAATAAGGTACGCCGTAAATCTGGCATAGGGACAACACGCCAACAAGAGGAGGATAAAGTAGTTAAACGGGACAATTCCGACTCACGTTCAGAATCTGTGAAGCAGATCATAACCTCTTGCCACCCCGCTGGCAGCCCCTTAGCGTTGTGCTACTGTCAGGCTAAATCTGCCTGATGAGCGCCTGAAAATGTCTGAAACGCTTACCTTTTCTGTCAGCCACCCGGTCAAAGTGCAAAATGGCGGCCTGTTTATTTCGCGCGGAATGGGTACACATCCGACCCGGAGACTCAGTTCCCATGAACTCATTTATGTCGTTCGCGGCACACTCTCCTTACAGGAAGAAAATACGCGTTTTGATTTACATGAAGGGGAAAGTTTATTGCTATTTCCCGGCAGGGAACATAAAGGGGTGACGACATTTGATGCTGAGCTGAAATTTTACTGGCTGCACTTCGATATTGTGAAAGAAGCGGCAATATTAACATCACAGCTAAATAGTCCCTCAATACAGTTAAATATTCCACAGCATTGTAAAGTCAGGGACAGCGAAACCCTGTTAACCCTGTTCAGATTATTTTTATATGAACAGGAACGTGGCGGAAGTTCGCTGGAACTGTTCCTGATGTTGCTGTTAAAGGAGGTCGCGCGCGCCTGGCCGGAAAATGTTGAACCTGGCGGCCCCGGCGTGGCGCTGGCGTACAAAGCCCGTCAGTTGATTACCACACAGTTTCATCTGCCGCTTGGCGCATCTGAGCTTGCGGAACGGCTTCACTGTAATGCCGATTATCTTGGCCGCGTTTTCCGTCTGACTTTTCAGATGACGCTGACCGATGCCCTGCATAAACAGCGGGTGTCGGCAGCAGAGAAACTGTTGCTGGCCAATACCGGGAATGTGGCGGACGTAGCAAGGCTGACCGGTTTTAATGATGTTGCCTATTTTCGCCGGGTATTTCGCAAACTGCTGGGCATCACGCCCGCCGCTTATAAAAAGCTTTATTGCCGCGAGCACATTAACTCTCAATAATTTGAGATAGCCTTGCGCTAACAATCTCATAATCATCAGAAAACTCATGGTAGTATTGGGCTCTCCCGACTTTAAAGACAACTTTTGCCCATGACAGACGCCTTTGAATTTCTCCATAACGTGCCGGTTAATCAGCAGATTTACCGTACCTTGCGTCAGGACATCGTCACCTGTGCAATCGCACCGGGCGCATTCCTGTCGGAGAAAGAGATTTCCACGCGCTTTAACGTGTCCCGCCAGCCGGTTCGCGAAGCCTTTATCAAACTGGCCGAGGCCGGTCTGGTTCAGGTTTTACCGCAGCGCGGCACCTATGTCATGAAAATCTCGTCCAAGCGGGTGGCTGACGGTCGTTTCATTCGTGAAGCGGTCGAAACGGCAGTGGTGCGTCGCGCAGCAATGGTGGTCACGGACAAAGATCTGGCGTTGCTGGAACATAACCTGGAACGTCAGACGCTGGCGGCAAGAAGTCAGCAAACGCAGGAATTCCTGCTGCTCGATGATGAGTTCCACCGCACCATTACACAGATCATTGACTGCCGTCTGGCATGGGAAACCGTCGAGCACATCAAGGCGACGATGGATCGCGTACGCTTCTTAACACTCAGTAAAGTGTCTCCTCCGGAAAATCTGATTGCGCAGCATTATGCGATTTTTGACGGGCTGAAGGCTCATGACCCGGACGCCGCTGAAAAAGCGATCCGCGTTCATCTGCAGGAAATGATCTCCACCATCACCCCGATCGCTGAACAAAACAGTGACTGGTTTGACAACGAGTGAGTGAGTACTTCCCGCGTTCAGAAGTTGTCGTTAAACGCGGGAAGAAAGCAGGATTCAGGGCAGTTTGTTCCATTCCTTCGACGGGCGATAAAAGGCTTCAGGAGGACCAAAAACGTCGAGGTCATCTACATCACCCTCAGGACATTTCTCATCGCAATACCTCAAAAAACCAACAATTTTTTCCACCATTCTCACCTGCCTTGGCGTCAAATGAGTCATTTTTTCCCTATCCAACTCCATGTGCTGCTCCTTTTACATAATGTATACCGATGATATATTCACTCTGTTAAACATTATTTACTTCAACAATGAATAACTCCGATCAACAAAGTTTACTTTCATATATTGATTTAACAAATAGTAAGTGGATTCACATTCCATTTTCCCGAAAACGGGAGTCATTGGTGCTTCGCTGATATAAAACCGCATAACTTCCTCATTCACAATATCCTTAATAATGAACTTTGCACTCTCTTTTTCCAACATTCTATTTTCATTAAGGCTATCGGCATAAATAACCATCATGCAAAGACTGTAACGGAGCATTTTTCCTTTGAGTGGATGCCCTTGCGTCTTACGATAAAAATTTTCCAATGAGTTTAACTCAACAGGACCCTTCACTGGCTTACATGACTTCAGCAGGAACGCAGCCCGCTCCTGATGAGGATTGTTGAGGCAAAACACATAAGCCGTTTGTTCCATACCGGATTCCCGTGGCTGGTTTTTCCTGTATTGCTTAAATAGCCATTTCCAGTTAAGAAGATGTTTTTCGGGTTGCCGTAAATTACGTCTCGCACGGCGTTGCTGCCAGATAATATCACTCCGTCGAATACGCCTTATAATAAGCGGGACGTTTAACTGTACAAAAGCCGCATTCATTGTTGTCATCGTCTCGGCAACAACCTTTTCATGTAACGTCATCTTTTATTATATTCCCGCAGTGTGAAAATCAATCCTGCAAGAATAATATGACCGCCCGTAATCACAATCACCAAAGCTATTTTTGTCGAGACGTCTCGTAAAATTTCAACAGAGAAAATATCCGTAAGCGAAAAACCGGCCACGCAGGCAGTTTGCGACGCGGTTCAAATTTTGCGGGTTACCCCTGAAATCTGTATGACAACTTAGTGTAAGCTGTAAACCACATCAATATCGTGGATACTTTCTATGCCAGCCGCAACCCTCCTGAAAAAAAGCTACTACAGCGCAGAACAGTCACTGTCCCTTTCCCAGCTCGATGAGGAAAAAATCAGTCAGATCGCCCGTGATCTGGATGTGGCGGAAAGCGAAAAGGAACATTACCTCACAGGCTGGATGGGTCAGAACAGCGTGGTGCTGGTGAGAAATTATCAGGACAAACGCGGCACCTCCAGCGGGCTGGTGATGTCACGCGGCAACCGCTACAAACTGACCGTGCAGGCCATTACCTTTCGTATTCCTAAAGTGCTGCTGTGGGTCACTTTCCGCCGCAAGCCCCGCACGATGACGGTGATCGCCTATAACAAGCTGGGCGAACAACCGACCGGCCTGCAACAGTTCATGCATATTCAGGATCCTGAACTTCGCGACACGCTGGAAAATGACTGGCGTGAACTGAATGATTATCTGGGCATGGCCTGCTGGCAAATGGACAACAACCGTCCTCTGTGGCGTCAGGTGCATGAGGAAATCTCACCGCAGGCGTTGTGGACGCTGTCTGAATCACCGTGGTTCAGCGGCAAAAAACTGCAAAAAGACGGTGAATGTGAAGGTCTGTGGACACACGATCAGTTTATCGGACGCCGTAGCGGTGAACATGCTTCGGTGCTGCTGTCATGGAAAGATGAAGAGAATGACGATATTGCCAGTTACCTGTTTGAACGGGTTTCGGCGAATAAAATCCGCGTCATGCTTAGACCGCGCAAAGACGCAAAATTCTATCCGCTTAACCCGTTCGATGCCGTGCATTTGCAGCAGGCGTTGGTGAAATTCCGTCAGGCTGAACAGGCGCTTGGCGAGACATTGCGCCGCGCCTGATATCTGTTTACCACCAGCGGTGGAAATGATGCACCGGCCCGATGCCGTGGCCGACTTCCAGTGAATCCGCCTGCATCAACGCCTGCTGTAAATACGCTTTCGCCTCGCGCAGCGTATCTGCCCAGTTGTTGTGGCGCGGGCGCAAGGCGGCCAGTGCCGCAGAAAGCGTACATCCTGTGCCGTGCGTATGGCGGGTGTTGACGCGTGGCGCTGTAAAACGCTCGCGGGAATCGGCGGTAAACAGCCAGTCAGGGCTTTCCTCATCACTCAGATGACCGCCTTTCATCAGCACCGCGTCACATCCCATCGCCAGCAACGCCTCCCCCTGCTCGCGCATCTCGGTTTCACTGGCTGCCACGCTACACTCCAGCAACGCGGCGGCCTCCGGCAGATTCGGTGTAATGATCGACACCTGCGGGATCAGCAAACGGCGTACAGCATCGACGGCTTCCGGCAACAGCAACGGATCGCCGCTTTTCGCCAGCATCACAGTATCCAGCACCACAAAAGCGGGCCGGTAATATCTGAGCCGCTCCGCCACCGCCTCCACGATCTGACTGTTCGCCAGCATGCCGATTTTCGTGCTGTCGATGCGGACGTCACTCAGCACGGAATCCAGCTGCGCGGCAACGAAATCCGGTTCGATGTGATAAACCGACTGCACGCCACGGGTGTTTTGCGCCACCAGTGCGGTGATGACACTGGTGCCGTAAGCGCCCAGCGCCGAGAAGGTTTTTAAATCTGCCTGGATCCCCGCGCCTCCGCTGGGATCGGTGCCGGCAATGGTCAGGGCATTGATCCGTTTCATTACTGCCCCTCCCCGTTCAGCCAGCCTTCGTTCATCAGATACAGATTGTCCAGAAACGCAGCCGTGAAGCTGCCCGGCCCTTTCACCACCGCGCAGGCCCGCTCACCGCCGCAGGACATCACCCGGCAGGCCGCAGCCACATGATTCAGGCGATCGCCCGGCAAACACGAAAAGGCGGCGACAACTGCCGATAAGGCGCAACCGGTGCCGACCACGCGGGTCATCATCGGATGGCCGCCCGCCACCGCCAGACAGCGTTCGCCATCCGTGACGTAATCCGTTTCGCCGGTCACGGCCACTACCGCGCCGGTTTCCCGTGCCAGTTGCTGCGCTGACGGAATGGCAGAAAGCGAGTCGTCACCGCTGTCGACGCCACGCCCGGCGGCAGTCAGCCCGCTGAGCGCACGAATTTCCGAGGCATTTCCGCGGATCGCCGCCGGGTTAAGTTTGATAAGTTCCAGACAGAATTCGGTACGCCAGCTCAGACCGCCCACCGCCACCGGATCCAGCACCCAGGGTTTTCCGGCCTGACGGGCAGCGTGGATGGCCACCAGCATGGCGTCGCTGTGAGGGCGTGTCAGCGTGCCGACATTCACCAGTAACGCGTCGGCGACAGCGCTGAACTGCGCAGCCTCGGCAGGATCCACCACCATCGCGGGTGAAGCGCCCAGTGCGAGCAGGACATTGGCCGTAAAAGATTGCACCACGTCGTTGGTCAGACAATGAACCAGCGGCGCGGAAAGGCGGAGTTGTTGCAAGGAAGCGGCGGCGACAGCGCCGGAAAATACGGCAGGTTGGATATTCATAAATCTCCCCACCGGCGCTAAAGAAGGCGGTATCGGGAGAGATACCTGACTTCCCTACGCTGGCATTATCCAGATCAGGTGGTACGGGTATTTCTCAGCCCATCAGTGATGGGGCACCCCGAGTCATGAAGATTGAATCTCTATACTTTTTGCCAGCTTAGGGGAAGTTGCTTGCTGACGCAAGCCCGCCCTTCCGGTTATCGCTTCTTCACGCTGTACCCCAGCTTGTACCCCATATCTGTATGACAAAACCTCTTGATTATCTAAATTTGATAAGTGAGATATGCAAATGACAGAAACCCAGATCTACGAGAGCATTAAGCAAGCCATCAACAGCGCACCGCGAAATGGTCAAACGGTTGAAATGCACCTCCAGATGATCAAATACGCCGACCACCTGAAAAACGTCACTGCTAAAGAGTTTTGCGAGGGTGTGGGACTTAAAGCCAGTTTTGGTACTGAATTCAGCAAAATGAGAAATCTCACCGAACGGCTTAAAGCCTCTGGGCTTGATACCTCGAAGCTGTGATTAACAAGATCATCGGTATCTACGTTTAGTTAACGAGGTTATTTTGATACTACCTTTTGAGACTTAGAGAACATCATGACAACGGTGATCGGATATGTGCGAGTTTCCACCAGCGACCAGAACGTTAAAAACCAGAAGCAACAGATAACCGATGCTGGTTATAGCGTTACTCGCTGGTTCAGTGATGAAGCGGTGAGTGGTGCAATCAAGGCGGAAGAGCGTCCAGGGTTTGGTGAACTACTCAGTTATGTGCGAGAAGGCGATACGCTGATTGTGATTGCTATAGACCGCCTGGGGCGTAACACGATTGACGTTCTTTCCACCGTGGAAAAATTGCAGACGAAAGGCGTGAAAGTTGTCAGCTTGCGTGAAGGGTTCGACCTGTCAACGCCAGTTGGTAAAGCGATGCTCACTATGATGGCAGGGCTTGCCAGCCTGGAAAAAGATCTGATCGCAGAGCGTAGAACAGCAGGTATCAAGCGTGCTCAGTCTGAAGGAAAACATTGCGGCAGACCTATAAAAGCAACCGTTGAACAGGTGCGAGAATTGTTAGCGTAAGGTTTACCGCCAGCAGTGGTACAACACAGGTTAGGTATCAGCAAAGCCACCTTCTATCGACTAAAGACCTTCTGATCTACATCACTGATATTTAAGGATTCTGGCTACTCAGGTAGGTGGTAGGGAAAGTTAGAGCTTAGCAGTTCAAGCAACAAGATAACTTATTCTCAGCATTAGCGACTAAGGATGCTAAATAAGTGCAAGTAGTTAACTACTATAGTTTGTCTCATTTGCGTATACCCAAAAGAAACAATGGGGCATTTATCCAATAAATATTCATTTCAATATCAAATTATTTACTGGCGATATTTCATCCAGTTAAAAGATAGAGATCGGGGAGAAAATGAAATTGCTTAATGCTTTAAACGATGAGCATTGAACAGATTTTGTACAATTAATAAAAGCCGCGTGACAGGATGATCCTTAAATACCCATATACCCAAGGCTGCTGGGGTAAATCGCTCGGAAACGGTTGTCATTAAATAGTTGAATACAACTTAGTCAGGTCAGAGACAATTATTTCCTGAGCATCTAACGCTAATTTAGCTGAATGGTCAGCATTACGCAATTCAATCTGATACTCTTCACGTCTGGCTTCCTGCGCCATGTTCCCCTCACTACGTTCACAATCTCTTTGCAACTCGCTAAAGCATGCTTCTCGCGCCGTCTCATAGCGAAAGCGGATATCAATCAATGCTTGTATTTCTTCTTTTAAAATAGCCTCTTAAAGCTGTTTTTTATCCATTATGAAAGTGTCCATTTTTAGTTAAATAAGTGCTATCTGCTCATTTTTTAGTCGCGCCAATCTTTCGGAAAGTTTTATTTTTTCTTCAACTTTTTCGAGCGCGGAAGCAGACATACAGCTTATCAACTTGTCTACATCTTTTGGTTCTTTGATAACAATAAACTCCTTAGACTTATTAATAAATACTACTGAATACTTTTTACGGGACAAAAGTTCAATAACATTACTTAATGTGCCAGGGCTTTTGGTATCCCACACCATGAGACCATAATCAGCGGCTTCCGCCATTTTAATATCTTTTGCAGTGAAAAATGCGCGCGTGCCAGGTGTATGATCTGTATGAACAACGTTGACGGGCCACGAGCCGAGGTTATTGCGTGGTCTTACAGAACTACTGAATACCGTAGCAGCACGACATCCCAACTGTAACAACTCCTGCTGCACGGATGAGTCAACGCCTGTTGCGTCACCGACCACAACGTTGAAATTCTTATCGACGATTTTCTTCAACCTCTCAACGATTTGAGGGGCCAATTTTTTTATGGTTATCGATCCAGCTACAAAAACGGTTTTCATTCTGGTTTCCAAGTCAGGGCCGCGACATAGATTTTATCTATTTTACTATATCCACGAAGCGCCGCAACCGCCGCCTCCATCGATACACCCGTGTGATAAAGGTCATCAATGATAAGTGCGTTGTAAGTCCCTTCAGAAGATATAAGATCTTGATATGAAAACATATTCGCTACAGCTTCAAGTTTTTCTGCTCTGGTGCTCAGATTTTTGAGAGAGGGACCACCGGCTTTTTTCAGAATTAATCCGTCAAAACAATTCATCCCAAATCCCATTTTACTTGCAAGAACTTCAGCAATTGCTGTGACTGGCTGTCTGGCTCTTGGATTAGAGGCAGCCATCGGAATGATTAGCTGAATACCCTTAAAAAGAGGGAGTGCTTTTTCAAAAAGACACTGCGCGAGTGGTTCAACTTGGTTCCAGTCATGCTGATATTTCAGCTGATAAAGTGCCTCACCAACTTCAGTACGTTCGTTATGAAACTGAGGCCGTCCATATTCATTATCACCCAAATAGGTACTTTTAATCATATGCTTATCCATTGCATATCCTAAATCCCAATTGCCAAAAATTGGCTTGATATTCACGTTCATCTGTCTTCCTTTACCGTAAGAAATGAGCAAGGAATAAACTTACAATCATTAAGATTCATCCGAAAGTGAAAAGTGTTGAGCTTGAGAGGTTGCTCTACCCTTGTGCAATAATTAGTCAACCCACAAGTAAATCCAAATCCTGACGTTTGCTTTAGAAGGGCTGTAGCCCTATCTGCGCCAGTCGATAAAGGCATGTTTACAATAATGTAGGAAAGTAATAATTGCGTACGATCTACCAAAGAGACAATTGAACAGATGAGAGAGTTGTTAGTGCAAGGTTGCACCATGAGCAGCGGTACAGTATAGGTAGCGACCAGCAAAGCCACCTTCTGCCGACTTAAGATATTCGCTCATCTCTCTGATATTTTAAGATTCAGGATATCGTTGGACCGGGGTAGAAAAGATCGAGCTTAACAGTTTAAGCATCTTGGCAGGTTTATCACCGTTGTACCGGTAGTAGAGATCAATATAGTTACAAAATTAAGTACTAACTCAAATTAAAGTAGCACACTTAAAATATGAGTTTTACCAGAGGCTATTTAACTAACCTCTGGCTTACGAAAATCATAAAAGCGAATGAATTTCCAATGAGTAAAGTTTATTTTTTTTAACCAATTCCTTAATTGTTGATTTGTTTTTTATTACTAACTTGTTAGACTCAACGTTCATTTTCAAATGTTTTGAAAAATTCCTTTTGAGGTATACTGCGCAATCCCTTGAAAAACCCACCATTTGCAAATGCCACACGATAGGATCATTTGATCCGAATTCGATGAACTGTGACCAATTTGCGCCTGGATTTCCATGATGAACATAAGTTAAGAGCTGACAATAATGTGAAATATAATTCTGCAATAAATACCCCACTCGCAACTCAATATCTTTAATTGTGTCATTTACTAATGCTGTTATATGTGATGAATTATTGCTATCAAAAGGAATTGGTGCATTCTTTATATAAATGGTTTTGTTTTTCTTGTATATTATTGCCCCTGATATTATCTCTTGAAGGCTATTACCATACATCCATTGAGAAAGTATAAGTGCGTAATAAGGGATCGAATTAGAATATAGACGATTTTGACCAGTTGCGAACTTATCTATCTGATAAATCTCAAAAATCAAGCTCAGCTTCGATTTAATTTCATCATATGAGGGCTGCCATGACAATTTTATTTCATTAACACTGAGTGATTTTATTTTATTAAACGCATTATACTGTGAGTCAACAGGGATATGGCTATTTGCCAGAAGTATATTAAGTGGTAGATTAATATCTTTAGTGCTATTTTTTGCACTTAATACGATTTCTGGCTTACCACTGTGTTGAAAATAATTAATTAACGGAAGATGTTTCTCATCCCGCATCGTATCAATTCTAATCATATCACCTAATGTTCGCAGAAATTCAGAATTCTTAATCTTTCCTGTTTCTCCTGTAGCTATTATTTCATGCAACTCATTTAATCTTTTTTTGTCTTCAATATAAAAACTTGGCGTCAATGATATATCATTTTTATCTGATAATAGAATGTTATTAATTGCTTTATTATCCCATATTTTAACTTCATCTCTAATACAAAAAATATCTCCTGATAATTCCATAGCTAATCGACCAGCCCTGCCTGCCAAATTCCAAAAATCAACAGGCTCTAAAGGGCTGAGGCCTTTTTTATGAGTTAGAATGAAAACAGATCTCGCAGGTAAGTTCACACCTTCGAGAAGGGTAGACGTACAAAAGAGATATTCTATATTTCCTATTTTGAAGTTATGTTCAATTAGATCTCTAATCGATTGTGGCAAATTACCGAAGTGAAAGGCAACACCGTAATTAATAGCTTCAGCAAGTTCATAATTATCATGAACAAACTCTCTAATTTGTGCTGATATCTCTATATTTTTCGGATTTATAGCTCTGTTATTTATTTTAAGATATTTGATAAAATCCCTGGTTCTAACAAGGGTACTTTCAACACCACCACAGTATATGATCTTACTTTTCTTGTGATTTAATTTATAAATTAAATCATTCGCACTTTTATACTTGTTAAAATCCCTTTCAATTTTCTCAAGGTTTCTATCGTGTGTGTTTACAACACTAAAACTGTCATTTAATAAATCAATAAAATACATATTTTGCGCAGTGGCACCTTCTGTACTTCTATAAACCTTTGATTTTGAACGATTAAAGAGAGAATTGAACACATCAGGATTTGATAGGTTAGGCGATGAGAAGAATAGCTTTGCACCCGGATTATTATTAAGAGTCTGCTCTATTGCCGAATACGTAACAAGACTCCTTGAGTCATTCTTAGTTGTAAGTTTTTGAGCCTCATCCACAAATAAATAATCAATCTTTAGTTCAGGGATAGTACTTATAATACTAACCAATCTTTCAGGTGTTAATATAAAAATATAACCGCTATCAACCTCGCTATCGATCATATATGATGTGGTAACTATCGTATAGCTGTTTGAGCATGCCGAATTCGCCATTTCATTTTTTAACTTAAGGGCATTTTGGCTTATTAATGCTCTTGTAGGTACGATCAACACTATATTTTTGTCATTATATTTCGACGTAATCTCTTTAATATAGGCGTTAATAACAAATTATTTCCCCATTGAGGTTGGGCCAGCAAAGCTAATAGTTGAACTGTTTTTCAATAATTGATACAACTCATATTGCCTGTCCGTGAAATATATCCCATCGTCATCTGTTTTTTGTACCGATTTTTTTATTATGGAGTCTATCTCTCGATCTAAGGGTAATGAGACCCCATCAGATATTAATTTTTCAGCTGCGTATACCCCAATTCTATTTATAACCGCTGAACCTATAAATTTGAAATATGGATCATCATTTTTGAATGCTGCTATTTTGCTTATTATTTCAAATGCACGAGTTCTATACACTTCAACATCGGAGTGAGACAAAATATCGGCAAAACGTAAAGCATGCGAGATCTTATTGGTTTCAGACAGCTCAAGAATTTTTATCGCTCCCCGATCAAATAAAAACTTGTCATATAATTCACTTATATACTTATATATTTCTTTAAAATAAGGGCTCGCAAAAGCATCTTCTGCAAGGCGAGCCGCTAAATGAATATTATTAGAGCTTAATTCACTCATGAATCCCCCTCTATAGTTAGCATATCTTTAATTAGCTGCTTACGCGTTATATCTATATTTGTAAAAGGGACTATATATATGTGAAACTCATGCCCAAATAATCCATGATTGATAATCTTTTTTTGTATGGTTTTAACAACACGTGAAGCATGCTCTTTAACAGATTCATTTACCCACTCTCTGAATTCTTTGGTCTTCAATGCTAAGATGGAATTATCAACTGGTAGTTCGAATCCGAGAAATATGCCAAATGACAGGTCGAGATCCGGTCCATTATTACCAGAGGGTAGCAAAACTTCTTTTATCTTTTCATATCCAGCTTCTGAAACCATTTCATTTATAACATGTGTATCTATTAACCCTCTTTCAAACCCCATTCCATTAGCCTTGAAGTCAACTATAGAATCAAATGCCTCTCGAGCACCGTCTAACAGATCGGCATACAACTTAGACTCACCAAAAATTAACTGAAAACTATCGTCTGTTTCTAATAAATGTACACCATCAGAACCTTTAATATAGTCATTTGAATCCGTTTTCAATTCCATTTTGGAAAGTAGTTTGGGAGCATTTAATCCTGCCTCAAGAAAGGCATATAAGAGCAACTCACCCAATTCACCTTCATTTGAAGTGTAACTTCGGAATTTTTGTATTGCTTCAAAGAATGGCTTAGGACTATAAGCAGGATAGTTTTGTTTAAACTCTTCAATTCGCCTATTAGAATGTACATAACTAATAATAAGTTCCCGAAGTTCTTCAACCAACTTTGAATATATGAATTGATTGCTTTCAATATTCAATATATGCAAGTTTAACGTTGATTGCTGTGGGCAAGTGTCTATTTGTACAGTCTTAAATAAGTTCAAAAACCGTTTATCAACTCGTATTGGTAGTAGCATATCCACAATACCTTCTTGTTATCATGGACAAAATTTATCATACCAAGTATATGTTGTCGATTTCTTGCACTGATTATAGATACTGTATTAATATACAGTCAAGTGATGTTTTGATGTTTTTGTTCAAAAAATGCACTATTGGAATGGTCTGTAATACAAATAAATACTTAACTCTCACGTTTATCATAGCAAAACATTCATAACGAATATGCTATCTCAGATCCAATAAATCCCATCAATAACATAGCAAACTGATGATAGTGGAAACTTATGTAAATAGCGTTTCGTGATCCCACCACTCTTCTCATGGCCTACCGTCTGTTGTAGGTGAAGAATGTTGGTCACCCAACCAGCCATTGCCGCAGAGCAGACCGAGTGACGGATAGAATGCAGCAACCGCCGCTGTCCATAATCGTCCAGATAAGGAATACCCAACTGATCCCGAACATCAGCAAACACTTTGCCGATCTTCGTCATGTTCGTACCTGCCACTTCTGAAAAAATCCGCTCTTTCCACTGGCGATCAACGTAATCCATGAAACCCCATTCGATTAACTTAGGGTGGATGACTACCTGCCTCGTAGCGTTCTCAGTTTTCCCCTGCCCTCCTTCAGCAATCAGGAAATAGTAACGCTGGCTATCTTCGTCAAATTTAATCTGTGACTTCTCCAGCTTTCCTATCTCGCCTCTTCTCGCTCCCGTGTATGCCAATAACAACGTGATCCATTTTTGCCAGTTATCGGGCTGCTTAAGCGCCCACCCTACAAACTTTTTCATCTCGGCTGTACTGTATGCGCCAAATCTTGCTTTCGATGGTGCAGCCACTACCCCATCAGTTGGCGACTTCAGCAAAACGTCTTTACTTTCAGTAAGAAAAGTTTTGAACAGTGATTTGTAGAGCTTTAGATGTTTATGGATGGCTTCAACCCCGACCAGTTCATCAGCCGGGGCATCGTCACATTCTATCAATTGCTGAATGGTCATTGAGCGATAAGGCTGTACAACTCGCTTAGGGAGGTTCTCAACAACTTCCATCACCTGTTTAATGTCCTGCTTGGTGATAGCCGTGACATTAGTTTCTCCGCCCAAGACAGTTAGCAACACTTCCATGTAGCGCTTATTTGCCATTGAGATCGATTTCGTCCAGTTTCGCCCCTTTTCGTCTTTGTACATCGCCCACGCATCCGAGAGGGTTATCACTTTTTCCGATTCGGCTGGCGGTTGAGATTCCACGATTTCAACAGGAGGAGCTATCTGCTGGTGGGGGAAAAGTGGATTTCTCACAGCCTGGCGTTCTGACGTAATCAGGTTTGACAAAAATGAATCGAAAACTGAGATCGGCGTAGCTAATGATTTAACAAAAGGAATATGCGGAGTGACGCCAATCATCAAAGCAGATGCTTCACGATAGCTGTCAGTGAGAAGGGATTTCTTATATATCCTGCCATTTGAAAGCCGGATTTGAAGGTAGTAGTTGCCGTTTCGCTGAAACGTGTATGGAAGAGTTCTGTACCCCATGAATACACCCTTTTTGTACCTCAAGTGCATTATGCACCGACAAAAAGAGAGTCAATCTCATGATAAGTAGGCCGAATTTCGGCCCCCTACGCTGGCATAATCCAGATCAGGTAATACGGGTAAAATCTCAGCCCTGACTTTTGCAAGCGGGCACCCCGAGTCAAGGGGACATTATTGGTGGCGCAGGCCAGAAGATCAATCAGGAAATGCGATAAAAACCGGCTGACGACCCCATTGAACTTGCCCCTGTTCGCTGGCAGTATCAAAAGGCAAATATGAAGACAGACATTGATGTTAAACCTTTCTCAGGAGTTCTCTTTGCCATCATCCCTTCACATCCGCCCCTACCAGGAAGCAGACCGCCCTTTCTTGCGTACCTTATATCTGGCGTCACGCAAACATACCTGGACCTGGCTGGAAGACGATTTTCAACTGGAGGATTTTGACCGTGCCGTGATCGGTGAAAAAATACTGGTCGCCGAACGTGACGGGCATTTACTGGGTTTTGCCTCGATCTTCACGCAGGAAAATTTTCTGCATAACCTGTTTATCGATCCGCAATATCAGGGAACCGGCGCAGGCACGGCCTTGCTACACGCCGCCGAAGAAACGTTCACCCGTCAGGGCTCGCTGAAATGTTTAGTAAAGAGTGAAAATTCGGTCAGCTTTTACCTGTCAAAGGGCTGGAACATCGTCTCTACGGGGGAAAGTCCGAAGGGGGAATACTATCTGTTTCATTCATCAAAAAAATAATTAAAGACGAAATGATTACCCCACAGAACTGAATTTTCGCGATCCTGACGAATATCAATTTTTCTTTGTAGTGAAGAGGTTAAATTTTGCAGCGGTGCTATACATACCTTGTCTTCCTTAAAAATTTTCGAGGGTACGAATGAAAACAATAAAACTGATGCAGGTTGCTGCAGTGACCGGCGCGCTGTTCCTGGCCGGCTGTACCAGCCATGTGACACAGACTGAAAAATTCTCCGGTTTCCTCGGCGATTACTCCGGACTTAAGGAAGTGAAAACAGGGTCCGGCAACCCTGTGCTGCGCTGGATTGATCCTTCTTACAAACGCTCAAATTATTCCTATATCAAATATGAGCCGATCAAATTCTATCCTGAACCTCAGCCAACGGAACAAATCAGCAAGGAAACCTTGCAGGGCGTTCTGGATTACGCCAACAGCCGTATGAAACCGGCACTGGCCGAACGTATGCAACTGACCGACGTGGCTGGCCCGCGCACCCTGATTTTCAAAGGTGCTATCACCGGTGTGAATACAGCGGCAGAAGGTTTGCAGTTCTATGAAGTCATCCCGGTTGCGCTGGTGATTGCCGGTACTGAAACGGCGACAGGCCACCGTACCCGTGATACCGAAGTCTACTTTGAAGGTGAGTTGATCGACGCCAGCACAGGTAAACCGGTGATTAAAGTCGTGCGTAAAGGGTTCGGCAAACAGGTGTCCAATGACAGCCAGAAAGTCACCGCCAATGATCTGAGAGTGGTGGTAGACAGCATGGCGAACGACACAAAACTGTTCCCGCGCGATTAAAAACAGTGCGGTTCTGAGTGATTCCGCAATAAAATTCAGACATAAAAAACGCCAGTGGATCTTGCGATCACACTGGCGTTTTTACAGGATTTACGCCTCAGCTTGCGCTAAAACTTATTCCCACTCGATCGTCGCCGGTGGCTTACCGGAGATGTCATACACCACGCGGGAAATGCCGTCGACTTCGTTGATGATGCGGTTGGAGCAGCGGCCGAGGAAATCATACGGCAGGTGCGCCCAGTGCGCGGTCATAAAGTCGATGGTTTCTACTGCACGCAGGGAAACCACCCAGTCATATTTGCGGCCATCGCCCATCACGCCAACGGAACGCACTGGCAGGAAGACGGTGAATGCCTGGCTGACTTTGTTGTACAGGTCGGCTTTGTGCAGTTCTTCGATGAAGATTGCATCGGCGCGACGCAACAGGTCGCAGTATTCTTTCTTCACTTCGCCCAGCACACGAACGCCCAGACCTGGACCCGGGAACGGGTGACGGTAAAGCATGTCGTACGGCAGGCCGAGTTCCAGACCGATTTTACGCACTTCGTCTTTGAACAGCTCTTTCAGCGGCTCAACCAGACCCAGTTTCATTTCCTTTGGCAGACCGCCCACGTTGTGGTGCGATTTGATCACGTGCGCTTTGCCGGTGGCAGACGCGGCGGATTCGATCACGTCAGGGTAGATAGTGCCCTGCGCCAGCCATTTCACTTCGTCTTGTTTGCAGGCTTCTTCATCGAACACTTCAACAAAGACGCGGCCAATGATTTTACGTTTGGCTTCGGGTTCATCAACGCCCGCCAGTGCAGACAGGAAACGCTCTTCCGCAGCGACGTGAACAATGTTCAGACCGAAACGGTCACCGAACATTTCCAGCACCTGATCGGCTTCATTCAGGCGCAGCAGGCCGTTATCGACGAATACGCAGGTCAGACGGTCGCCAATGGCGCGGTGCAGCAGCATGGCGGTGACGGAAGAGTCAACGCCACCGGACAGGCCGAGGATCACGTGATCGTCGCCAATCTGCACACGCAGACGCTCAACAGCGTCTTCGATGATTTTCGCAGGCGTCCACAATGCTTCGCACTCGCAGATGTCCATGATGAAACGTTCGAGCATACGCAGGCCCTGACGGGTATGCGTCACTTCCGGGTGGAACTGCACACCGTAGAAGCGTTTTTCTTCGTTCGCCATAATGGCAAACGGGCAGGAATCTGTGCTGGCGACGGTCACGAAATCAGACGGGATGGCCGTCACTTTATCACCGTGGCTCATCCAGACGTCGAGCAGCGGTTTGTTGTTCTCGCTCAGGGCATCCTGAATGTCGCGGATCAGCGCGCTTTCCGTCTGCACTTCAACCTGCGCATAACCAAATTCGCGCTCGTTAGAACCTTCAACATGGCCGCCTAACTGCATTGCCATGGTTTGCATGCCGTAGCAGACGCCGAGAACCGGAACACCGGCTTCGAAAACATAATCTGGTGCACGCGGGCTGTCATGCTCGGTGGTACTTTCCGGGCCGCCGGACAGGATGATCCCGTTCGGGTTGAATTCGCGGATTTGGGCTTCGGTTACGTCCCAGGCCCAGAGTTCGCAATAGACACCCAGTTCACGCACGCGGCGCGCAACAAGTTGGGTGTACTGGGAGCCGAAATCGAGGATCAGGATACGGTGCTTGTGAATATTTTCGCTCATGAGGGGGCGTTTTCCAGAAAGCAATAAAAGCGTTAAAACGGAATATTAATCAGCCCGGAAACATCGGGCTGGGTATAAATTGGTAGTGACTCGATCCAGGCGCTCGCGAGCTAAGGTGAGGCAAGGCGGAAGCTGGCGATAAAGCGCAGTTTACATGACGTAAATGAGCATTTTGAGCCAGCTTCCAACGCCGGCTCGCCGACGCGCAGCAGCGACTGTGGAATTAAGATCCCATGCGGTAGTTCGGTGACTCTTTGGTAATCGTCACGTCATGCACGTGGCTTTCCTGGATCCCTGCACCGCTGATACGGACAAACTCAGCCTTGGTGCGCAGGTCGTCGATGGTAGCACAACCGGTCAGCCCCATACAGGAGCGCAGACCGCCCATTTGCTGGTGGATGATCTCTTTCAGACGGCCTTTATACGCCACGCGACCTTCGATACCTTCCGGTACCAGTTTGTCAGCGGCGTTGTCAGTCTGGAAGTAACGGTCAGAAGAGCCTTTGGACATTGCGCCCAGAGAACCCATACCACGGTAAGATTTGTACGAACGGCCCTGGTACAACTCGATTTCGCCCGGCGATTCTTCAGTACCTGCCAGCATCCCGCCGACCATCACACAGCTTGCGCCAGCAGCGATAGCTTTTGCGATGTCACCGGAGAAGCGGATACCGCCGTCAGCGATAACCGGAATACCGGTGCCTTCCAGCGCTTCAACTGCGTCAGAAACGGCAGTGATTTGCGGAACGCCTACGCCGGTCACGATACGGGTGGTACAGATTGAACCAGGACCGATACCGACTTTCACTGCGCTCACGCCTGCTTTGGCCAGTGCCAGAGCACCTGCGCCAGTCGCCACGTTACCGCCAATGATTTGCAGATCCGGGTATTTTGCGCGGGTGGCGCGGATACGTTCCAGAACGCCTTCGGAGTGGCCGTGAGAGGAGTCGATCAGCAGAACGTCAACACCGGCAGCCACCAGCGCATCGATACGTTCTTCGTTGCCCGCACCTGCGCCAACCGCTGCACCGACGCGCAGGCTGCCCTGCTCATCTTTACAGGCGTTCGGTTTACGTTCGGCTTTCTGGAAGTCTTTTACGGTGATCATACCGAGCAGATGGAATTGCGCGTCAACCACCAGCGCTTTCTCTACGCGTTTTTCGTGCATTTTCTGCAGCACGACTTCACGGGCTTCGCCTTCTTTCACGGTGACCAGACGTTCTTTCGGCGTCATGACCGCAGTGACAGGCTGTTCCAGATCGGTCACGAAGCGCACGTCACGGCCGGTAATAATACCGACCAGTTCGTTTTCTTCCGTCACGACCGGATAACCGGCAAAACCGTTGATTTCAGTGAGTTCTTTGACCTGACGCAGAGTGGTTGAAGGTGTGACGGTTTTAGGGTCAGCAACAACGCCGCTTTCATGCTTCTTCACGCGACGGACTTCTTCCGCCTGACGCTCAATAGACATGTTCTTGTGGATGAATCCGAGGCCGCCTTCCTGCGCCAGAGCAATCGCCAGATTCGCTTCAGTCACGGTATCCATCGCTGCGGACAGCATAGGGATATTCAGACGGATTTTAGCGGTCAGTTGAGTACCGAGGTCGGCAGTGTTAGGCAGAACTGTGGAGTGGGCTGGAACAAGGAGAACGTCGTCGAACGTTAGTGCTTCTTTTGCGATACGTAGCATGGGCAATATCTCACCAAGGTGGATGCGGAAAAGATAAAATATTGCAGCGGGAGTATACAGGTGAGTAGGCATTCCGACCAGAACTATTTCAAAAACTTCTTGATTACCTTTTGCGGGCATGTAGTATCGTTCGATTAAGTCTCTGTTTTTGAATTTGATCTGGATCACATGTCGCTACCTTCTTCGCCTCCTATTTTTACCGTAAGCCGCCTCAATCAGACGGTCCGACAGTTGCTGGAAAACGAAATGGGTCAGGTCTGGCTCTCCGGTGAGATTTCAAACTTCTCTCAGCCTTCCTCCGGCCACTGGTATTTCACGCTCAAAGATGACCGGGCGCAGGTCAAATGCGCCATGTTCCGCAATTCCAACCGCCGCACCACGTTCCGCCCGCAAAATGGCCAGCAGGTTTTAGTTCGCGCTACGATTACGTTGTACGAACCACGTGGCGATTATCAGCTGATTGCAGAAAGCATGCAGGAAGCGGGCGACGGTCTGTTACAGCAGAAATTCGATTTACTGAAACAACAACTGGCCGCCGAAGGTCTGTTTGATGCGCAGTTTAAACAACCGCTGCCCTCACCCGCTAAATGCGTGGGGGTGATTACTTCCGCCAGCGGTGCTGCGCTGCATGACGTGTTAAATGTCTTAAAGCGTCGTGACCCGTCGTTGCCCGTCATTATTTATCCGACGTCCGTTCAGGGCGCAGATGCGCCGGGCCAGATTGTCCGTGCCATTCAGTTAGCGAACGCCCGCGAAGAAGTGGATGTGCTGATTGTCGGGCGCGGCGGCGGTTCGCTGGAAGATTTGTGGAGCTTTAACGATGAGCGGGTGGCACGGGCGATTTTTGCCAGCCGCATTCCCATTGTCAGCGCCGTCGGCCACGAAACCGATGTGACGATTGCTGATTTTGTCGCGGATTTACGCGCGCCAACGCCGTCTGCCGCCGCCGAACTGATCAGCCGAAATCAGTTGGAATTATTGCGCCAGATCCAGTCGCAGCAGCAACGCCTCGAAATGGCGATGGATTATTACCTCGCACAGCTGACGCAACGCTTTACCCGTCTGAATCATCGCCTGCAACAACAGCATCCGCATTTACGTCTGGCACGCCAGCAAACGGCGCTGTTCAAATTGCGTCGTCGTCTGGATGAGGCGATGCAAAATCAGCTGCGCCAGATGCTGCGTCGCACCGACCGTTTGCAGCAGCGCCTGACGCAACAACAGCCGCAGCCGCGCATTCACCGCGCCCAGCAACGGGTTCAGCAACTGCAATACCGGCTGCAACAGGCGATGTCATCACAACTGGCGGAAAGCCGTCAGCGTTTCGGCACCGCCTGTACACAGCTGGAAGGCGTCAGCCCGCTGGCGACACTCGCCCGCGGCTACAGCGTGACGACCACGCCACAGGGCGCATTGTTGAAGAAAACCACGCAGACTGCGCCGGGCGAAACACTGAAAACGCGTCTGGCCGATGGCTGGATTGAAAGTGAAGTGAAATCGATTGTGGTGGAGAAGAAAGCGCGGAAACGTGCAGTTAAATAAGTGTTGGGTTTAAAGCCCCCTCCCCGTCTCCCCCTTCGCAGGGGGAGACGGGGAGGGGAGATTGAAAAGCTTACAAATTATAGCTGTTGGTCTTCATACCATTGACCCGCACTTCGCGCGTTTCACCTTCCGGCAACACCATATCCAGCGTTTTCCAGCCAGGTTTGAAATCGCCGCGCTGCGTCAGCGTGATATTGATTCGCTGCTCGTCACTGCAAATATCCCAGTTGAGCCACAGCGCATGATTCTGCTCCCAGCGATGGCTTTCGCCGTCGTCTTCGAACAGCAACCCTGAGGATGTCGCCTGACCCGGTGCCGGATACACATGCAACTCACGCAGCGTATCTTTGCGGATATCGACATGTGCCAGACGGCAGGATTGTGGCAACGCAGCGCCCGCACGCACCAGCAGCGGCAGGCGATCCAGCGGCGCATCCCGCGTGATTGTCTGCCCCCCCGCAAACCATTCGCCGGTGTAGAAATCGCACCAGCCAATGCCGTTATCCGGCAGATAAACCTGACGCTCACGCTGGCCTTCATCGACCACACTGGCGACCAGCAAATCCCGGCCCATCAGGAAATCATCCGTTTCCACAAAGGTATTTTTATCGTGCTCGTGATCGAGGAATGTCGGCCGCAACATCGGCTCGTCATCCGCATGCGCCTGCCATAACAAGGTGTAGAAATACGGCAGAAGGCGGTAACGCAGACGAATGGCATCGCGGATAAGCGGCGTCACCTGCGGATACATCCACGGCTCGTTCACGGTGTGATCATCGTTCCAGGAATGAATGGTGAAACGCGGATGCATCACGCCGTTTTGCACCCAACGGACAAAGAGTTCGGCATCCGGCTTATCGCCTGAGAACCCGCCGACGTCATGCCCGACGTTGTACAAACCGGACAGACTCATGCCAATCCCCATGCGCGTGTTGTAGCGCAGCGTCTGCCAGTTGGTACGGTTGTCACCACTCCAGGTTTGCACGTAACGCTGCATGCCGGAACAGCCGGAACGGGAGATCAGGTACGGACGGGTTTCCGGCGCAAATTTCTGCTGCGCTTCAAACGACGCACGCATCATCAGCAGCGGCATCACCGGGCGGATATGTTTGATGGCGATGGATTTACCGAAACCATGGCAGCGCGCATCACGGTCCCAGACTTCATATTCGTTGTTGTCGTTCCACGTCGAGCCGATGCCTTTTGCAAGCAACTGTTGTGTCACGCCATTTTGCCACCAGCGCACGGCGGAAGGATGGGTGAAGTCCAGATGCGAGCCTTCGTCATCCCAGAACACAGAGCGTTCCGGCACGTCGCTTTCGCTGTCGCGGATAAACAATCCCTGCTCAGCGACCTGCCCGTATTGCGGGTGATCCTGCAACAGACAAGGTTTGATGTTTGCCGCCAGGCGGATACCGGCGTCAAGAAACGCTTTCGACATCACTTCCGGCTCAGGCACTTTGTCGTAGTTCCAGTTAAAGACGTAGCGCTTGTTGCCGATCGAGGTGTAGCCCGATGATAACTGGAATGAATCGCACGGAATTTCATGCTGTTCGCACAGCGTGATGAATTTCATCAGCTGCTGCTGGGCATCCGGCGCATCGGTGTAATACATGGTGGAACCGCTGTAGCCGAGGCTCCATTTTGGCCCGAAGGTGGTTTTACCGGTCAGCCTGACCAGCTTTTTGGTGACGTCCAGCGAGGTCGGCCCGACAAACAGGTAGTAATCCAGATCACCGGCTTCCGCACTGAAACGACGGTATGGCAGATGGTAATTGTCCAGTTCATTGCCGAGATCCAGCCAGACATTGCTGAGATTGTCGTAGAACATGCCGAAACTGACGTCATTGCGGCGGGTCATCGTAAACGGAATATGTTTATACAGCGGATCGGTGCTGGCGGCGTTATAGCCCATCGCGTCCAGATTGCGCATTTCGAAGCGGCGGCCGCTGCGGTTGAGATCACCGGCTTTTTCGCCCAGCCCGAACACGCCGTCCTGCGGTTCGCGCAGCTGATAGTGTGCGGATTCGTCCCCTTTCACGCCGAGCATGTAGGCGCCGGTTTTACGATCCTTCGCCAGCGGCAACCAGGTACCCGCCTCGTTTTTGTATTCCCATTCCAGCCACAACGGCTGATGAACCGTAACGCGCAGCGCGTCAGTGGTCAGTATCAGATGGTCATCGCCCTGCGTCAGCTGATAACCCGGCACGGTGAAACCGTCGTTGCTCAGGCGGTCACGCCCTTCCCACGGCACGTCATTTTGCGGCGCGATGCTCCAGGTACGATCCAGCGCCAGTTCACCATGACGCTGGATAAACACGCGGACCAGCCCCTGCTCCAGCACGCGCAGAGAAAACAGATGCTTATCATCAACGCGCAAATCCACGCCTGCGTCATGTTGCCCGGCAAGCTCCCAGTGTTTTAACGTCTTCATACACTCTCCCTTTTAGCCGGATTGCGGCGTTCAGCGATCAGAGCAATCAGGAAGACTGCGCCAATCAAATCAAAGAAACCCATCGCGATAAACAGCGGATTGAAACCCATTTTGTCGGCAACTGCGCCGATCAGCAGTGAAAACAGGAAGCTGGCGATCCATGCGGAGGAACCGCGCATACCGTTGACCGTCGCCACCTGACTTTTATCGAATGTCTCTACCACTACCGCGCTCAACATGCAGGAAATCACCTGATGGCCGAACCCGCCGATGGAAATCAGAGCAATGGCGGCGTACGGGCTTTGCGTCACGGCAACCAGTGCCAGCGAGAGCATCATAAATGCGCCGGTGACGGAGCTGGCGACGATGGAGTTAATGCGGGTGCAGCCAAACACTTTGCGGTACAGCGTGGTGAGGTAGCCGCTGGCAATACTGCCGAGGTCGGCGGCCAGGAACGGCAGCCAGGCAAACATCACAATGTGTTTTAAATCCATTCCGCGTTCGTTAGCCAGATACAGCGGCACCCAGAAACTGAACACCGCCCACGCAGGTTCAGCCAGAAATGCCGGAATGGCGATACCGTAGAATTTTTTGTTTTTGCAGACGATTTTCAGCGATTTGATAAACGGCAGACGTGTTTGCTGCGGCTCGTTGTCAGAGCGGATCAGCGCCAGTTCATCTTTGCTCAGATTCGGATGGGTTTCCGGTGAATGGTAGAACTTCCACCACAGCAGGACCCATAACATCGACAGCACGCCGCAGAACAGGAACGCACCGCGCCAGCCAAATGACACATGCGCTACCAGAATAATCGGCGGAGCCAGCATGGCACCAATCGAGAAGCCCACGCCTGCCCAGCCCGCGGCAACCGGACGCTCTTTACGCGGGAACCAGTCGGAAATGGCTTTGGCGTTGGCCGGTGTGGCCGCCGCCTCGGCGCTGCCCATAAAGAAGCGCAGCACGGCAAGCTGGATCCAACTGCCCGCGCCCGCATGCAGCATACACACCACTGCCCAGATGGAGGCGCAAATCAGGAAGCCCAGCTTCAGGCCAATCACATCAATCAGCCAGCCGCACAATGGCTGGAAAATGGTGTAAGCCGCCTGAAACGCCGCGACGATATAAGAATATTGTTCAGTGGTCATGTTCAGGCTGGTTTTCAGTTCAGCCGCCAGTAACCCCAGTGAATTTCGGGTGACGTAGTTGACTGTCACGCCAAGCAGAAACAGCGCCAGCATCCACCAGCGTAAGGCTTTTATTTTTCTGCGCCCTGCGACCGCAGCTGTCCCGGTATTTATTTGAATTGTCATGTCCGTTCTCCCACCCGTCGGCCTTGCCGCAGATGATGTGGTATGTGAGGTACTTCTGCAGAGTAGGCACACGGATTTGTGAGGGAAACGTGATTTTTTGCAAAAGCTTTCACGCTATAACTGCACCGGGAAGTCAGGGAGGATAAATGCTCACAGGCAGCACATCTTCTGATATGAAAATTTTTGCAGGGACGATTTTGAAGGAGATCACAGTTTGAAAGGAAAGTTAAATATCCAGCAAATTGCCGACCAGACAGGGTTGTCGATCAGTACCGTTTCGCGGGTTTTAGCCGGGAAAAATAACACCAGCAGCAAGGCGCGTGACGCCGTGCTTGAATGCGCCAAAGCGCAGGGGGTGCTGAACGAGCTTTCCACCGGCAGGCTGATGCTCAACAACATTTTGATTTTTGCACCGGCTCGCGCCTTTGATGTGCGCAGTGATATTTTTTACTACAAAGTGATCCAGGGCATTCTGGCGGCCACTGCCCATCATGAAGTGCGCGTCCGGTATTGTGCGATGGAAGAAGAAAACGCCGATGCTGCGCTGTTCATCGCCAAAATGACCGATCCGCAGACCGAAGCCGTGTTGCTGGTCGGTATCGACGATCCGCACATTCATCAGCTCGCTGCCGAGATGGGCAAACCGTGCGTGCTGGTCAATTGTCATGACCGCCATATGCGACACGACAGCGTCAGTCCGGATCATCAGACCATGGGCGATTTCGCCTGTGACTACCTGTTTTCTCAGGGGCATAACCATATCGTGACCGTGCAGTGTCTGCGCCGTCATACCATGGAATTGCGCCTGACCGGCATCAGACAGGCGTTCGCCCGCCATCATATGACCTTCAGTGACAGCCAGCATTTGCTGAATACCTCAGGATTCGGTGCGCAGGAAAGCGAACAGGCCTTGCTGGAATATCTCGATGCCTTACCGCCCGGCCAGCCGATGCCGACGGCTATTCTGGCCGGGGGAGATTTCATGGCGTCCGGCATTGTGGCGGCGCTGGCTCAGCGCGGGTATTCGGTGCCGGGCGATATCAGCGTCCTCAGTACAGACGGATTCAATCTGGCGGAGATCCACGACGTCCCGCTGACGGCGGTGCACGTCCCGCGCGATGAACTGGGCGCTGAAGCCATTTCCCTGTTGCAGCGTCGCATGTTACGCCCCGATGCGCCCCACACCACGCAGTTGTTACAGGGAAAACTGGTGGTGCGCGAATCGGTCAGGAAAGCCACCGGACGCGCCGTGACCTGTCATCCGCATACGTTGTATGACCCGCAGCCGGACAGATAAATCTCATCTTTGACCGACGGAACGCGCAGCGGTCCTATACTGACCAGTGACTCTTTTGATAAGGAGATTCATCATGAATCACAGTTCAGCAAAGCGTTACCACAGCGTGATCCCGCCCTACATGCTCAATCGTATTATTGAGCACGGTTCAGAACCGCAGCGCCGGTGTGCAAAACAGACCCTGGTGCATGTGAATACCCTGATGGCGCAGCCTTACGCCAAACCGCAAAAAATCGTGACAGCCAAAGCGGGACAGGCAGAGCGGGATATTTACGATGCCAAAAATACCACCCGCCTCCCGGGTGAGTCCGTGCGAAAAGAAGGTCAGCCCGGTAACGGCGATGTCTCGGTGGATGAAGCCTATGATTATCTCGGCGTCACCTATGATTTCTTCTGGCAGGCCTATCAGCGAAATTCCCTCGATAACAAAGGGCTGGCGCTGCTTGGCACGGTGCATTACGACAAAGGTTATCAGAACGCCTTCTGGAACGGGCAGCAGATGGTCTTTGGCGACGGTGACGGCGAAATCTTCAACCGTTTCACCATTGCCATCGACGTGGTCGGGCATGAGCTGTCGCACGGCGTGACCGAAACGGAAGCCGGTCTGGAATATAACGGCCAGTCGGGCGCGCTGAACGAATCAATGTCGGATGTGTTTGGCTCGCTGGTGAAACAGTTCCATCTGAAACAGACGGCGGATCAGGCCGACTGGATTATTGGCGAAGGCTTGCTGGCAAAAGGCATTCATGGCACCGGTCTGCGCTCAATGTCTCATCCCGGTACCGCCTACGACGATCCGCTGCTGGGTAAAGATCCGCAACCCGCCGACATGAGCGGCTATGTGAATACCCGCGACGATAATGGCGGCGTCCACATTAATTCAGGCATCCCAAACCGCGCATTTTATCTGGCCGCCACGGCACTGGGCGGTCACGCCTGGGAACGTGCAGGTTACGTCTGGTACGACACGGTTTGCGATAAATCCCTGCCGAAAGATGCCGATTTCGTCACGTTCGCTCAACTAACAGTTCAGCATGCGGAAAAACGATTTGACGCTTCCGTCGCTCAGGCGGTGCGTGAAGCCTGGGAGCAGGTTGGAGTGATGTAAATGAAACCTTTAGATTCGCTGGAAAGTAATGCGGTGATTGAAATTTACCGCGAAGGCGGCATCGCGTTTATTCCCAAACTCAGCGGGCCACGGCGGGTGGAACTTTCAGGCATGAGTGATGACAAGCGGCGGGAAATTTGCCAGCTCATCAACAAAGCCCTGCCGTATGCTCAGGAAAAAGAAAACGCCGGTCATGGAGACCAGCGTTATTTCCGGCTGGAGATTTACTATGCGTCGGCAGAGCATTCGGCCAGTCTGGTGGTGATTATTCCTGAAACCGAAACCCCGGAAGAACTGGTGGATTTATGGAAACAGGCGCCGCCGGACGATCACTCTTCTGAATAAGGGGAATAAATAAACTGTACCCGTTTTTTAGAAATCATCCCGTGCCCGTTTTGGCAGAAGTAATCGACCGCGCCGCAGGCTTTCAGTTCCTGCAACGGTTGCTGGCAATCCGGGCATAATGCCGTTTGCTTATAATCGACCTGACAAGCATCACAGTGAAAGTGACCGCTTACCCATTTCATCGGCTGACGGCAGACCGGACAAAGAGCTTCCATGGTATTCCCCTTCTAAATAACACCCAGCGTTCGCAGTAAATACAGGCCCAGTGCGGTCGTGAAAAATGAACCCAACGTGGTGACGGCAATAATGTTCGCTGCCAGCGTGGCGTTGCCGCCCATCGCGCGGGTCATGACATAGCTGCCTGCCGCCGTCGGCGTGCAGGAAAACAGAAATATAACCCCAAGCGCCGCGTCGCGAAATCCGAACAGCCACGCGCCGAACGTCATCAGTGCAGGCACGAAGATCACACGTGATGCAGAAGACCAGGCCGCCACATTGGAACTGCGGAACATGGCTTGCCAGTCAAGGCTGGCACCCGCGCAGAGCATCGCCAGCGGTAACGCCATGCCGGAAATAAAATTCCCGGTACTGGCAAGGGTGGCAGGCATCGGCAGATGGCTGTACTGGAATGCCAGCCCGAGCACCAGACCGATAATCAGCGGGTTAGTCACGACCTCGTACAGAACCGGCTTCAGCCCGATACGCTTGCCATGGCCGCCCTTCAGGCTGCGGGTCAGGGTGATCACCGACAATACGTTGAACAAAATCACCGTAACGGCCAGATACATCGATCCCAGCGCAATCCCTTCACTGCCGAAAGCCAGTGACGCATACGCCAGCCCTGCGATGCCGGTATTAGCGCGGAAACCGCCCTGCACGAAAATACCGCGCTCACGCGGATCCTTCACCAGTTTTATCGCCACCAGTTCCAGCAACAGGAATGAAACGACGGTGCCAAGGCCACCGTAAATGGCCAGCGGCAGGTTTGAACCTGAGGAGTCATGTCCCTGCGCCACACTGAAGAAAAGCAGGCAAGGTAAGGCAATATTAAACACTAACCGGCTGGCTTTCTCATTGAAGCTGTCATCCATCAGGCCGGTGCGACGCAGCACCACACCCAGTAACAAAATCAGTAAGTTGGGGACCGTAACACCAAATGCAAAACTCCAGGTCTGCCAGAACATCCAGCCAGCTCCTTGCGGGGAAAATGAGACGAAAAAAAGGGGCACATTCTTATGCGCCCCGCTTGCGGATTACTTGCTTTTTTTCAGGTGAGACATCAGGCGTTTACGTTTACGCAGCTGATTTGGCGTCAGCGTATTACGCTTGCCTTCAAACGGGTTCTCACCCTCTTTGAACTGAATACGGATTGGCGTACCCATGACTTTCAGTGAACGACGGAAATAGTTCATCAGATAGCGTTTATAGGAATCGGCCAGATCTTTCACCTGATTACCGTGGATCACCACGATTGGCGGGTTATAACCCCCGGCGTGCGCATATTTCAGTTTCACGCGGCGACCGTTCACCAGCGGTGGCTGGTGATCGTCAGCCGCCATTTGCATGATACGGGTCAGTAAGGAAGTGCTCACACGCGTGGTCGCACAGGTGTAGGCTTCGTTCACGGACTCAAACAGGTTACCGACGCCGCTGCCGTGCAGCGCAGAGATGAAGTGAATACGGGCAAAATCGACGAAGCCAAGACGCAGATCCAGCTGGTCTTTGACCTGAGCACGCGCTTCTTCGCTCATGCCATCCCACTTGTTAACCACGATAACCAGTGAGCGCCCGCTATTGAGGATAAAGCCTAACAGCGAGAGATCCTGATCGGAAATGCCTTCGCGGGCATCGATCACCAGCATCACCACGTTAGCATCTTCAATGGCCTGAAGCGTTTTGATTACCGAGAATTTCTCCACGGTTTCAGTGACTTTGCCGCGTTTACGCACACCAGCCGTATCGATAAGAACATATTCACGATCGTCACGGTTCATCGGGATATAAATACTGTCGCGGGTGGTGCCCGGCATGTCGTACACCACAACACGTTCTTCACCGAGAATACGGTTAGTCAGTGTGGACTTACCTACGTTCGGACGCCCGACAATCGCCAGTTTGATTGGCAGAGACTGCGGATCAAAATCGTCTTCTTCGTCTTCAGGAATTTCGTCACCGGTCGCTTCCTGCTCGGCCCAGTAAGCGGCGTTTGCCTCTTCTTCGGTCAGCTCAACTTCTTCCGGCTTTTCACCCACGAACGGGATCAGCACGTGTTCGATCAGCTGTGTGACACCGCGGCCATGTGAAGCGGCGATGGCGTACACGTCGCCCAAACCGAGCGAATAGAAATCACCGGTGGCGCTGTCCGGATCCAGACCGTCCGTTTTGTTCGCGACCAGGAAAGTGGCTTTTTCGCGGCTGCGCAGATGCTGGGCGATACCTTGATCGGCTGGCATCAGACCCGCGCGGGCATCGACCATGAACAACACGATATCCGCTTCTTCGATTGCCAGCAGAGACTGCCCTGCCATGCGGGTTTCAACGCCATCTTCGGTACCGTCGATACCGCCGGTATCCACGATGATGAATTCATTACCCTCAATTTCGGCACGACCATACTTGCGGTCACGCGTAAGCCCCGGGAAATCCGCCACCAGCGCATCACGCGTTTTGGTTAAACGGTTAAATAAAGTGGATTTACCCACATTCGGGCGCCCAACAAGCGCAACGACAGGTATCATTTTGAAGCCTCAGTGTTTTTATAGGTGGTGCTAAACGCAAATAGCTGGCCTGTAGAATTTCGATACAAACCACTATAATTCAAATTGTTACAGCGCAATCCGTCATTCACGATTACGCAGATTTCAGAATACGAAACGGCCCCTGAGCAATTCAGGAGCCGTTTTAAAGCCCGGGATCAACCGATCTCAGAGCCAGATGCCGGTCGCGATATTAACGGGTGAAGGAGTAAACTTCGCCACCCTTCGCCTGCACAACCAGCTTGTCACTTGCCACAATCGGCGCACTCAGGAAGCCATCGCTGTCAACTTTCTGCTGAGCAACGAAACGACCATCAGTGGTGTTAATCCAGTGCAGATAGCCTTCGGAATCGCCGACCACAATGTAACCATTATACAGCACAGGCGCTGTCAGGTTACGGTGCAGCAAATCACTTTGACGCCACAGGCTGACACCGCCTTGTGTATCAAGCGCCATCACGCGGTCATCCTGATCAACCATGTAGATACGGCCTGCATCAACAATGATGTCATTGACGGAACCGACATCACGTTTCCACATGACCTGACCGGAACGCAGATCCATCGCGGCCAGATTGCCGTTATACGCCAGCGTATACACTACGCCATCAACAACAACCGGCGTGGTATCCACATCACTCAGACGGTCAATTTCAGTGGTACCCGTGGTCTGAGAAATACGTTGTTGCCAGATCAACTGACCTTCTTTCATCAGCACGGCACTGACGCGGCCATTATCGCCACCGACAATCGCAGCACCAAAGGCCACGGCCGGGGCAGATTCGCCACGCAGAGACAGGGTTGGCATATCCAGGTTAGCGGTCCACTGAATGGTACCGTCGGATTCATTCAGACCCTGCAACATGCCGTTGCCGGTGTGAACCAGAACCAGACCATCGCTGACCACCGGACGGGACAGTGCTTCGCCCGCGACTTTGGTTTGCCAGGCGATTTTACCATCACTTGTGTTTAATGCATAAACAATGGCTTTTTCGCTGCCGACGTAGACGTGATCGCCGGAAACCGTCAGACCGCCAGAGAGCTGCGCGGAAATATTTCTGGAGAGGAACCCGGTCTTCTCAGAAAGGTTAACGCTCCATTTTTCTTTACCGCTGTCTGCGTCCAGTGCTTTGACCACACCAAAACGGTCAGCGGCAAAAATGGTGCTGTCCTGCCAGGCCGGGCGCAGGTTGGAATAGAATTCGCCAATGCCATCGCCTACGGATTTGCTCCATACTTTTGTCGGAGTAAACTGGTTCTCAACTTTTGGCAGCGGAGACATTTTTACCACGTCTTCTTCGCTGTTAAACAATGAACAGCCACTCAGCAGGGCAACAGAAACCCATCCTACCAAGAGTGTTTTACGCAATTGCATCGGGGTTCCCCTTAGCTGGCTAAGTTGTTCAATTTCATACGCAGCACGGTTTGCAGCGTTTGAGAGGGTTTAGAATCGAGTCCTTTGCTGTAGGCTTCACGTGCACCTTTTGCATCGCCTTTCGCAAGCAGAACATCACCACGGATGCCTTGCTGCATAGCCGTCCAGCCTTCACCCTTCACGCCGTCTAACGTTTTGAGTGCATCATCAAATTTGCCTTGCTGCATCTGGACACGAGCCAGACGTAAGTTCACCAGCGAATGTAAATTATCTTCTTTAGCCTGACCTTGCGCCTGCGCTAACTGCTTTTCAGCATTGGCGAAATCGTGAGTCCCGACAAAATGATCAGCCAGTTGCAGGGCAGCAAACACCCCGTAGTTATTGTCATTGCTCTGAGCAAATTTTTCGAGATCAGCCACGCCTTTCGCGTTATTGCTGGTCAGCGACTGATTAGCTTGCTGGAAAGACGCAGAAGCTTCCGTCAGGGCTGAGTCCTGATGACTCTGCCAGAAACGCCAGCCGCCCAGGGCTGCAATACCCAGAACCACGCCGATGGCCAGCGCTTTACCGTTTTCGGCAAAGAAGCGACGTACAGCATCAACCTGTTCATTCTCAGTGGTATAGACTTCCACAGTGTCCTTCTCCTTAACCCAACATCGAAGCCAGACGCGCGGCGATTTCGCTCTGCGCCAGCGTTTCTTGCGTTCCACTCTGCAGATCTTTAACAACGATCTGCTGGTTAGCGACTTCAGTTTCGCCTAATACCAGGGCAACACGCGCACCCCATTTATCAGCACGGGCGAATTGTTTCTTGAAGTTACCGCCACCGTAGTTAGTCATCACTTTCAGCTCAGGCAATGCATCACGCAGTGTTTCAGCCAGTTGCATGGCCGCGCTTTGCGTACCGGCACCGGAAGAAATCACGTAGGCATCGACGGTTGCCGGTGCTTTGAAGTCCGGGTTCACGGCCTGAACCAGTAATACCAGACGCTCCAGCCCCATGGCGAAACCGACTGCCGGTGTGGCACGACCGCCCAGTTGTTCGACCAGACCGTCGTAACGGCCACCGGCACACACGGTACCTTGTGAACCTAAACTGCGGGTTACCCATTCGAACACGGTGCGGTTGTAATAATCCAGACCGCGCACAAGTCGCTGATTAACCGTATATGGGATACCAGACTGCTCTAAAAGTTCACACAGACCTGCAAAGTGTTCTCTTGATTCATCATCAAGGTAATCACCGAGTTCCGGTGCATCATTTAATAACGCCTGAATATCGGGATTTTTAGAGTCCAGAACGCGCAGCGGATTGCTGTACATGCGGCGCTTGCAGTCTTCATCCAGTTTGTCTTTGTGCTGCTCAAGGAAGGCCACCAGCGCATCACGGTAGTTGGCGCGGGCTTCCAGTGAACCGATAGAGTTCAGCTCAAGCGCAACATGTTCTGAAATACCCAGCGCACGCCACCAGCGGGCGGTCAGCAGGATCAATTCGGCATCAACGTCCGGGCCTTGCAGGCCAAAGACTTCCACACCCAGCTGATTAAACTGACGATAGCGGCCTTTCTGCGGGCGCTCGTAGCGGAACATCGGACCGATGTACCACAGACGCTGTTCCTGATTGTACAGCAGACCATGTTCAATACCGGCGCGCACGCAGCCCGCCGTACCCTCCGGACGCAGCGTCAGGCTTTCGCCGTTGCGGTCGTCAAAGGTATACATTTCTTTTTCCACGACGTCGGTCACTTCACCGATAGCGCGTTTAAACAATGGGGTCTGCTCTACAATCGGCATACGGATTTCACTGTAGCCGTAGCTGCCGAGCACGTGTTTCAACGATCCTTCGATGCGTTGCCACAGTGCGGTATCTTCAGGCAGGTAGTCGTTCATGCCGCGAATGGCCTGGATATTCTTTGCCACGTCAGTTCTCTATCGTTTTATAAAAAATGAACCCGATTATAGGGGCTTTGTGGGCTGTGGTTCAACGCACAGTCTCAATCACCCCAACGGGTTCACTATAATAATGCAGGTCTATACCCGTCATTCTTCGGGTCGCAGAGGCGTTGGCTGCCCTCACTCACCCGAACCACTTACCTGAGTAAGCTCCCCGGGATTCGTTCGATTGCCGCCTTTGTGCAACACGAATTATTTGGGTATAAGTATTATGACCCGCAACCGATGTTACTTTTCAAGATGATTGATAACGATACGTTTACTCTCATCCATCAGCGCTGCTTTGGCGCGAATTTTTGCTTCTAACTGGTCGATCATATCGTTGTTATCAAAACGCTCTCTCTGACGGACGCCGTCTTCATAGAAACCGCTTTTATTATGACCGCCGGTCACACCCAGGGTGGAAACCAGTGCTTCGCCCGGACCGTTTACCACACACCCGATGATCGAGACATCCATTGGCGTGATGATATCTTCCAGACGTTGTTCCAGGGCATTCACGGTGCCGATGACATCAAACTCCTGACGCGAACAGGTCGGGCAGGCAATAAAGTTGATACCACGGGAGCGGATGCGCAGGGATTTCAGGATATCGAAACCAACTTTGACTTCTTCAACCGGATCGGCTGCCAGCGAAATACGCAGCGTGTCGCCGATACCTTCAGAAAGCAGCAGGCCTAAACCGATCGCCGATTTAACGGAACCTGCACGCAAGCCCCCGGCTTCGGTAATCCCGAGGTGCAGCGGCTGAACAATCTGTTTGGCCAGCAGGCGGTAGGACTCAACGGCCAGGAAAACGTCAGAAGCTTTTACGCTGACTTTAAACTGGTCAAAGTTGAGACGGTCGAGAATATCGACGTGACGCATCGCCGATTCCAGCAGCGCTTCCGGCGTGGGTTCGCCGTACTTTTCCTGGATGTCTTTTTCCAGAGAGCCACCGTTCACACCGATACGGATAGGAATATTTTTGTCGCGCGCGCAATCCACCACGGAGCGGATGCGGGATTCGTTACCGATGTTGCCCGGATTAATACGCAGGCAATCCACGCCGTATTCTGCAACCTGCAGGGCGATGCGGTAATCGAAATGAATATCAGCAACCAGCGGGACATTCACCTGCTGCTTGATCAGTTTGAATGCTTCAGCCGCATCCATGGTAGGCACAGAAACGCGAACAATATCAACACCGACGCGCTCCAGTGATTTGATCTGTGCGACCGTTGCCGCCACATCTGTGGTGCGGGTGTTGGTCATCGATTGCACAGCAATCGGTGCTCCGTCACCTACAGGCACCTTGCCGACATAAATCCGGGTTGATTTGCGACGGGTAATGGGTGACTGGTTATGCATTACTTCACTCTCCATCGTTGCAACCGTCTGACAAACTGCCGATTACTCGGCAGCTAAGGTCAGGCGCGCAACACGGCTTGATTTTACAAAACGACTTAAATCCACCGGTTTGCCCTGGAACTGGATATCCACTGCACCCGGCGCACCGATTTTCAGTTTATATGGCGCAGTCCCCTTCACGCTGAAGGTTTCACCGCCTTTTTTCATGCCGCTGAACAGGGTTTTCCCTGACGCGTCATCAATCTGGAACCAGCAATCTGCTTTAAAGGTAAATGTGACCGCTTCTGGATCCACACCCGCTGCCGCAGCAGTTTGTGCATCACCGGTTGGCAGGCCATTTTCCGCAGTGGCAGGAGGCTGGCTGGTCGACACCGCTGCAGGTGCCTGATCCGCTGGTGTCCCCGAGGCTGCAGGCGCGTTGCTTGCGGCTGCACCCGGCGTGGTGTTCAGCGGAATACTGTTTTGTTGCTCTGGCGCGGTGGATGCTGCATCCGGTGCCGGAGCAGAGGTGTCATCGGTAGTTGGCGCTGAATTCGCGTTATCGCCCAGAGGAATAGTTTGCCCCTGGCCGTTATCCTGATTCAGCTGTGCCGATGACTGGTCGGCCATGGTTGCGATTTCCTGCTGCTGCGCCTGATGATTTTGCCACCACCACGCACCCGTCAGGCCAATCACCACAAACACCACCAGCCAGGTAAAGCCCATCAGCCAGCCATCGCGTTTTTTGCGAGACTTACCGAGCGAGAATCCCTGCATGGAAGCCACTTTTGGCACTTTAATCGGCGCTTGTTTACCGATCAGACCTAATAATTCTTCTTCAGGTACATGAACCAGTTTGGCGTAAGAACGGAGATAACCACGCAGGAAAGTCGGCGCAAGATCGGCCGGCGTCGTTTCTTCTTCGATTTGGCGAATAGTTGAGACTTTCAGACACAGGCGTTCTGCAACGGCCTGATGACTGAGACCTAACTGTTCACGAGCCTGACGCAGACGTTCGCCTGTCGTCAGTTTTGCATTATTTTCTTGAGGGGCTTCAGTATTCATTGGCTAAGAACTGCTGGTACTGTTTAGATTGTGGATAACTACGCGCAAGTTGCTTACCGTAGCGTTGAACGCTATCCGGGTTGCCCGCTAACGCAGCGAATCGAATTTGCAACATAAGGCTGTCAGCCGTGGCTGGCAGAACATGTTGATATACATCCAGTAATAGTTTCGCCTGAGCGCGGTTCCCTTCCCCAAATTCTTTGGTTGCCTCAGTCAGCAAGGGTGCGCCTTTATCGGGATCAACTTTCAATGCCCGGCTTAGTAACACTCGCGCTTCCTCATTCTGATTGGCCTTCAGAAAACAGTAGCCTGCATTTTCCAGACTGTCAGCAACCTGACCGTAATCAGGCGCGTTAGCTGCGGCGCTAAACTGCTGTTGTGCCGGTACATACTGCCCTAAACTACACAAAAACGCACCGTAATTATTTAAGACCGTCCCATTTTGCGGTGCCAGCTGCAACGCTTGCTGGTAGCGGCTTTCCGCTGCTTTCTGATTGCCGTTTTTTTGCTCGTAAAGCGCCATACCCAGCTGTGTACGATAATCCTGTGGCGCGCTGTCAGCGGCACTTTGCAGATTCTGCTTTGCCGCGTCCATGTTCCCCTGATTCAGATAAGCCATGCCAAGTTCGAGGCGCGTTTGTGCCGCCCCACTGGCCTGTTGCGTTTTTTTCGGGGAACCGGCGCATCCTGCCAGTAAAGCCACCGTCATGCCGGTGACGATCAACATTTTCACACTGCCCTTCATTGTCATGCTTAATTCCCTTTACCCTGCCAGCGACAATAAAACAGCGGGCTTCACCGCAACGGCATGGTAAAGCCCCGCACACAACGTCAGGATCAGACAGCTTTTACGGAAATCTGCTGCTCGCCTGCCATTTTTTTCTTCAACGTACGTTTGGTACGGTCAATCACATCACCGGCCAGCTGACCACACGCGGCATCGATATCGTCGCCACGGGTTTTACGCACGATAACCGTAAAGCCATAATCCATCAGCACTTTTGAGAAGCGGTCGATACGGCTGTTCGAGCTGCGGCCATACGGCGCGCCCGGGAACGGGTTCCATGGGATCAGGTTGATCTTGCACGGCGTATTTTTCAGACGCTCCGCCAGTTCGTGCGCATGCTCGGTACCATCATTGATATGATCCAGCATAACGTACTCAATGGTGACGCGACCCTGATTGGCGTTGGATTTGCCAATATAACGCTCAACGGCAGCCAGGAAAGTGTCGATATTGTACTTGCGGTTGATCGGCACGATTTCGTCACGAATGGTGTCGTTTGGCGCATGCAGCGAAATCGCCAGTGCGACGTCAATCATGTCGCCCAGTTTGTCCAGTGCAGGGACTACGCCTGATGTGGACAGCGTCACGCGACGTTTTGACAGACCAAAACCGAAATCGTCGAGCATGATTTCCATCGCCGGCACCACGTTATTGAGGTTCAGCAACGGCTCGCCCATGCCCATCATCACGACGTTGGTGATCGGACGTGTACCCGCGACTTTCGCGGCACCGATAATTTTTGCCGCGCGCCACACCTGACCGATAATTTCGGACACGCGCAGGTTACGGTTAAAGCCCTGCTGCGCCGTGGAACAGAACGTACATTCCAGCGCACAGCCGACCTGAGAGGAAACGCAAAGCGTTGCGCGGTCGCCGTCCGGGATATACACGGTTTCGACCAGTTGTCCGCCCACCTGAATCGCCCATTTAATGGTGCCGTCAGTTGAACGTTGTTCAGAAGCGACTTCCGGCGCACGGATTTCGGCAACGCGGGCCAGCTTTTCACGCAGCGCTTTATTGATATCGGTCATTTGCTCGAAATCATCGCTGCAGTAGTGATACATCCACTTCATGACCTGATCAGCACGGAACGGTTTTTCGCCCATGTTGATAAAGAACTCGCGCATCTGTTTGCGGTTAAGGTCAAGAAGGTTAATTTTGGCGGCAGCAGGCACGACAGTGTTCACGGCTTCTGCGGAAACAGCGTTATTTTCAGACAAGATTGGCTCGGACGTGTTGGATTCTAACATGATGAAAAATGGCCTCGTTGTTACACGTTATGGCGTATTGGAAGTGCAGAGCCTGACCTGACAGAAAACGGCTGGCCTGCAAATAAAAGTGCGCCCCGAAGAGGCTGGCTCATTCGGGGCGCAACATTGTACAAATTTTAGGGCACAGTTGCCATGTTTGGAAAGTGGCTGTTACAAAATTCTTGCGAATTTGCGGCACATCTTCCAGCAACGGTGACGCAAAAATCTTAACGCGGGCAGATTTCGCTTTCGGTGAAGAAGTAAGCGATTTCGCGTTGTGCAGATTCTACCGCGTCAGAACCGTGAACCGCGTTAGCGGTGAAGCTGTCAGCGAAGTCTGCACGCAGGGTACCGGCCAGTGCGTTGTCCGGGTTAGTCGCGCCCATGATGTCACGGTTACGCTGAACGGCGTTTTCGCCTTCCAGAACCTGAACCATGATTGGGCCAGAGGTCATGAACTCAACCAGACCGTCGAAGAAAGGACGACCTTTGTGTTCTGCGTAGAAACCTTCAGCTTGTTCTTTAGTCAGTTTCAGCATTTTAGACGCGATGATGGTGAAACCCGCGCGCTCGAAACGTGCGTAGATAGCGCCGATGTCGTTGTTCGCTACGGAGTTTGGCTTGATGATGGAGAAAGTGCGTTCGATAGTCATGAAAAAACCTCTGTCTGACTTTTATAGGTAGGGCCGGTTAATTTAATGTTATACCTGCCGTAAAATGGCGGTGATTATAGGGAGCGAAGTTACGATTGCCTACCCGAATCACAACATTTAATTAAAAAAATGCGTGATTGATTCACTAATGAACCTAAACCGCCCATTCCCCTTAAACAAAGCAGGGGCAAAATGGCGTTTCCCCTGTGGTTTCGTGATCTTTTATGCCTGACCGGAGGAAGGAATAATGTTGCGCAGCCAGCTTCCCCACTTACGCTGATAGAACGGCTGGGTGTGGCTGATCAGATAATGGCTGATGCCGCGCTCTTTTTCGGAAACGATACAGAAATCCACCGGACGGTCGTCGGGAGAGGTTTCGCTCGCCACATTTCCCGCTTCGCGGATCAGCGCGTCAATTTCCTGCTCATCGCCGTCAGCTTCCACACCAATCAGCAGGTTCGGCTGGTCATCCACCGCTTTGTCATGGATCAGCGCCATAAAGGCGCGGCGCACCGGTTTTTTCTGCGTAAACAGTGTGGTAAGCGCGTCGATCATCGCAGAAGGGTATTCTTCCGGCTGGCCGATCAGCAACTGGCTTTCTTTATCCAGCACCAGTTCCGACGGCGCATTCAGCCCGCCATTACTCAGCAGCAGCGTGACTTCGCTCGGGTAAAATTCCTTGCCGTACTCTGATTTCGGGTTCAGGAACAGTTCTTCACCCTGTGTCATTTCAAACAATACGCGGGCGGGCAGCGCGACAAACGCCTGCTCATCCGGGCTTTCGCCTGCACTGGCTTTTTCCAGCACCTCCACTGAGGAAAAGAAAGGAATAATTGAGCTGCCGTCCTGTTTTTCCCAGTGCAAAATATTCAGTTCACTGCCTGCGGTGATCGCCACACTGCCCTGCTTTTCAGCGTCATCCTGCCCTGCATCACCCAGCACAAAGACGGTGGATTCCAGCAACGTTTGATAAAACGCCGGACGCCAGGCAGGCGCGGTGACAGACAGGCGGAGCAGACGCTCCAGCTCGTTTTCACCGTCGGTCGCCGCCGCGCCAGCAGGAAGATGATCGTGTGGGACACTCATGTTTCTTGACTCCGGTAATGGTATAAAACGGGGCGCTGTTAAGCGCCCCGTTGTGCTTCATGCAAATGTTTTACGGCTTATTTCGCTTTGGCTAATAACAGATTAGCCACGGTACGTACGCCTAAACCGGTTGCACCGGCAGACCACTGATCCGCCGCGCTTTTACGGTAAGTGGCGGAACAGTCAATGTGCAGCCAGCCTTTCTTATATTCCGTCACGAAATGCGACAGGAACGCTGCCGCCGTGCTCGCACCTGCAGTATGCGCAGGACCGGCAATGTTATTCAGCTCGGCAAAGTTAGACGGCAAATGTGAACGGTGGAACTCTTCCAGCGGCAGACGCCAGAACGGTTCGTGTTCGGCTTTCGCGCTTTCCAGCAACTCGCCCGCCAGTGCATCGTCAAAGCTGAACAGGGCGTGATAATCGTTACCCAGTGCAGTTTTCGCCGCGCCGGTCAGCGTTGCCGCATCAATGATCAGTTCAGGGTTTTGCGCAGACGCGTCGATCAGGCCATCGGCCAGCACCAGACGGCCTTCGGCGTCGGTGTTCATCACTTCAACGGTTTTGCCGTTGCGGTAGCGGATAATATCGCCCAGTTTCAGCGCGTTGCCGCTGACCATGTTGTCCGCGCAGCACAGGTACAGTTTCACGCGTTTGTTCAGGCCGTTAGCCGCCGCCAGCGCCAGTGCGCCGGTCAGGGTGGCCGCGCCGCCCATATCCGCTTTCATGGAATCCATGGAAGCACTCGGTTTCAGGCTGTAGCCGCCGGTATCAAAGGTGATCCCTTTGCCGACCAGACAGGCGTAAACCGGTGCTTCAGCGTCACCGCTCGGGTTGTAATCGAGCGCCAGGAATACCGGCGGACGGTCAGAACCACGGCCGACAGTGTGAATGCCCATGTAGCTTTGCTGACGCAGATCGTCGCCTTTAGTGATGCGGTAGCTGACTTTTTCGTTGCCAAATTCACACATCAGATCAACCGCGCGGGTCGCCAGCTGTTCAGGCGACAAATCTTCCGCCGGGGTGTTAATAGTGTTACGCACCCAGTCGATGATTTTCAGGCGTTGTTTCAGCGTGTTCGCGTCATCTTCAGACAGTTCAGCCCATTCAACATGGCGTGCGCCTTTCGGGCCTCGGAAGCCCTGCCAGAATGCCCAGCTGTTTTCGAGATCCCAGCCTTCACCGGCCAGCTTCACGTTTTTAACACCCTGACCGTCGATACGACGCGCAGCACGGGCAATGACCGTCAGCACATCGCCGCCATTCAAATGAATGGTCATACCGGCAGAATCGGTGCTCAGCGTGGCTTTTTCGCCCCAGCGCGCATCGGCAGGCTGAGAGGAAAGGAATACGGACATTGCTTCATTGGTGGTGACTTCGGAACTCATAACTGCACTCCTGATGTTTTTTATCTTCAATGAATATTCATTTTTTCAATGACAGGCAAATCACCCTTTTATCGGGCGGCACTTCATTTCGTATAGACAGGGGGCAACTCACGCAGGCGGCGGACAGATTTCACCACCAGCGCAATCGCATAATCAATTTCTTCTTCTGTCGTCCAGCGTCCGAGGGAGAAACGCAGGGAACTGTGCGCCAGTTCTTCGCTTAATCCCAACGCACGGAGAACATAGGAAGGTTCAAGGCTGGCCGACGTACACGCCGACCCTGATGACACCGCCAGATCTTTCAGTGCCATGATCAGGGATTCCCCTTCAACACCGGCAAAACTGACGTTGAGAATATTTGGCGCGGCATGTTTTGGTGCGCCGTTGAGAAACACCTGATCGAGTTGCTGAATGCCTTTCCATAAACGATCGCGCAGTTCGGTCAGTCGCGCGACTTCAGCGGTCATTTCCTCTTTGGCGATGCGATACGCCTCGCCCATTCCGACGATCTGGTGCACCGGCAAGGTACCGGAACGCATGCCGCGTTCATGGCCACCGCCGTGGATCTGCGCGTCAATCCGCACTTTCGGTTTACGGCTCACGTACAGCGCCCCGATCCCTTTCGGGCCGTAGATTTTGTGCGCGGAAAATGACATCAGATCAACCGGCAGTTCGCTCAGGTCAATGGCGATTTTCCCCACACTTTGCGTGGCATCGACATGGAAAAGAATGCCACGACTGCGGCACAGTTCGCCTATAGTCGCAATATCCTGCACCACACCGATTTCATTATTTACCTGCATGATGGACACCAGAAGGGTATCCGGACGCAGCGCCGCTTCAATCGCCGCCGGAGGAATATAACCGTCAGGCTGCGGAGCCAGATACGTCACCTCGAAGCCTTCCGCTTCCAGTTGCGCACAGGTGTCCAACACCGCTTTGTGTTCCGTCTGGCTGGTAATAATGTGATTACCTTTCGCGCGATGCGCATGGGCTGCGCCTTTAATCGCCAGATTGTCCGATTCCGTCGCGCCCGACGTGAAGACGATTTCGCGCGGATCGGCATTGATCAGCTCAGCAATCTGGTTACGCGCCACATCCACTGCTTCTTCCGCCTGCCAGCCGAAACGGTGCGAACGGGAAGCCGGATTACCGAAAGTACCGTCCAGTGTTAAACACTGCATCATTTTCTGTGCAACACGCGGATCAACCGGCGTGGTGGCAGAGTAATCGAGATAAATAGGTAATTTCATGGCAGGTAAGCTCCGGACTGCGCGTTCGGCGTCGAACGATAGAATTAAAAACGACATCCAGTTTAAAACGGGTTCACAGATTCTTAAAAGGGAAATGACGCTTTGCGGGCACTAATCGGTAAGAATTGACGTCATAAAAGCAAAAGCCCGCGGAAATCTGCATTTCCGCGGGCTTTTTAAATCAGTTATCAATGCTGACTAAGCAATTACGCTCGTAAGTTCACATTAATCGTTTCGATTTGTCGGCCATTAGGCTGACGACGGATTTCACCGTTCTGACGGTCGGCCACTTCCAGGATTTCCTGGTTGTTGACCAGCTCTGCCAGCGTGATGTTGTTCAGGAAGCCGCTGATGCGCTCGCTCAGATCACGCCATAAGGTGTGAGTCAGGCAGCGTTCGCCATTCTGGCAGCCTTCTTTACCCTGACAACGGGTAGCATCGACAGATTCGTCAACGGCAGTAATCACTGCGCCAACGGCGATATCGCCGGAATCTTTACCTAACAGATAACCACCGCCCGGACCACGAACACTGGCAACCAGGCCATTTTTACGTAAGCGCGAGAAAAGCTGCTCCAGGTAAGAAAGGGAAATACCCTGACGCTCAGAAATGTCAGCCAGGGGTACTGGTCCTTCCTGTGAATGCAGTGCAACGTCGAGCATAGCGGTCACGGCATAACGGCCTTTGGATGTCAGTCTCATAGCATGGTTACCTGTTTAAAATGACTTAAAAATTCAATCGTGCGGAACATGCAAACGAGTCTGCCATTCCCGAGTAAAACAGTCAACTATTTAACCTAGTAATTTACTCAAGTATTACAGAGCGGGCACAACCGCACTCTTTTCGTCATTTATAGGCAACCGATAAGCTTTTGACTAACAAACAAAAATCAGCTTCTTATCGCCTCATTACGCCACTTATTCTTTGTTGCCCTGCGTCTTTTCAATCGACGTCAGGATACCACGCAGGATGTTTAATTCCTGAGATTCAGGTCGTGCACGGGTAAACAGACGGCGTAATTTGCTCATCACCTGGCCCGGATGCGCCTGACGAATAAAGCCCGTTTCCAGCAAGGTTTTTTCCAGATGCTGATAAAAACGCTCAAGGTCATCGACCAGCGGATACGGCGTTTCTTCATATTCAATTTGCGGTTTTGCTGCTTCCAGCAGAGCCAGATGCGCGACGCGGACTTCATACGCGATAATCTGCACGGCCATCGCCAGATTCAGCGAGCTGTATTCCGGGTTGGCCGGAATACAGACGTGATAGTTACATTTTTGCAGTTCTTCGTTGGTCAGCCCGACACGTTCGCGGCCAAACACCAGTGCCACCGGCGCGGTTTGCGCGGCTTTCGCACTGTGCTCTCCGCATTCACGCGGCTCGAGCATCGGCCACGGCAGTGTGCGGGAGCGCGCGCTGGTGCCGATCACCAGGCTGCAACCGGCCAGCGCTTCATCAAGCGTATCCACAATGGTCGCGTTACCGATGACATCACTGGCACCGGCAGATAACGAGATAGCCTGAGAGTCAGGTTTCACCAGCGGATTTACCAGATAAAGACTTGATAATCCCATGGTTTTCATGGCACGGGCGGTGGAGCCCATATTGCCAGTGTGGGACGTTTCTACTAATACAATGCGGATATTGGGCAGCATAGGCACTCTTAGCCAGACGGAAAATCACAACAGCCTAACACAACGGTAGTTAATTTTCAGAACCCCTGCTATACTGCGCGCCGTTTCCCGTATTCCCGTTCTTTAACATCCTAGTTGGAAGATATCCATGCATCCGATGCTCACCATCGCCGTGCGCGCTGCGCGCAAGGCCGGTAACCTGATTGCCAAACATTACGAAACGCCAGACTCTGTAGAAGCTACACAAAAAGGTACCAACGATTTTGTTACCAATGTAGACCGCGATGCAGAACACATGATTATCGATGTCATTCGCAAATCCTATCCAAAACACACCATCATCAGTGAAGAGTGTGGCGAACTGGAAGGCGAAGACAAAGACGTACAATGGATTATCGACCCGCTGGATGGCACCACCAACTTCGTTAAACGCTTCCCACATTTCGCTGTTTCTATCGCCGTGCGCATCAAAGGCCGCACTGAAGTCGCGGTAGTTTACGATCCAATGCGTAACGAACTGTTCACCGCGACCCGTGGTCAGGGCGCACAGCTGAACGGTTACCGTCTGCGCGGTACCAATGCGAAAGATCTCGACGGCACCATTCTGGCGACCGGCTTCCCGTTCAAAGCAAAACAACACGCCACCAGCTACATGAATGTGGTTGGCAAGCTGTTCACCGAATGTGCAGACTTCCGTCGCACCGGTTCTGCTGCGCTGGATCTGGCTTACGTGGCTGCTGGCCGCGTTGACGGTTTCTTCGAAATCGCCCTCAAACCATGGGATTTCGCCGGTGGCGAACTGCTGGTTCGTGAATCCGGCGGCGTAGTGACTGACTTTGTTGGCGGCCACAACCACTTCTCATCAGGCAACATCGTTGCCGGTAACCCGCGCGTCGTTAAAGGTATTCTGACGACCATGCGTGATGAACTGAGCGAAGCGCTGAAGCGTTAATCCCGCCAGTTATTGCTACAAAGAAAAACGGACGTCCTTTCGGGCGTCCGTTTTTTTTTGCCTGTTGGGTATGTACAGAAAGCTATCCCCTGAAAGGCCCGCCGGTGATTGGCGAAACATCACCACCGCCCGTGCTGTAAAGCAAAAACCCCGCCACCAGCAGTACCATCCCACCGGTCAGCGCCAGCAACGACCAGGTGATCCGCTGCCAGACGGCAGGCGTGCGGCTGGCACTCAGTTTCACCGCCAGCGCGCGGCTGTAAAACACCAGCACACCAATCAGCGAGACGGTCAGGGAGGTGCCGACCGCCATGGTAATGGCCGAAATCACGCCCCAGCTGTACACGCCGATCACTTTGGCAAACAGCAACACCATGATCGCACCGGAACACGGACGTAATCCCATCGCCAGCACGATCGCCACCTGCGTGCGTAAATCGCCGCCCGCCTGAAGCTGCTGATCGCTCGGCACATGCTGATGTCCGCAACCGCAATGTTCATCGTGAACATGCGTTCCCTTATCCATCGGCGACAGACTGTGGATTTTCATTGCCGTCGCGGGACGCATACTTCTGAGCGTCTGCCATACACGTTTCAGTGCGCGCCAGCACAGCAGTAAACCGAGCAGCATCACCAGAATAAAGCTGCCCCGCTCCATCCAGAAACTGCTCTGATGCAACTGACGCGAAGAGAGCTGCAACACAACCAGCACCACCGTGACCAGTAAAATCGCCACCAGCCCCTGAACAATCGCCGAAGCAAATGTCAGCTTCAGGCTGCTTTTCAGCCGTGAAGGATGGGTCGCCAGATAGGTAGTGATGACGATTTTCCCGTGTCCCGGACCGACCGCGTGGATCACCCCGTAAATCAGACTGAAACCGGCCAGCGTCATGCCTGCCTGCATCGGATTTTCTTTCACCTGCCGCAACAGTCCGGCCAGTTCCTGATGCAACTCCCGCTGCCAGATAATGCTGCTAAGCAAAATGCGCGGCCAGTAATGGATTAACAGAAAAGCGCCGCCCGCCAGCAGCAACAGAAATATGGCCAGCGGCCACAGATCGCGCCATGAGAGGGTTTTCGATGGCGTGGAGATTAATGACATTCCAGCGTGACCTTCTGAGCAAATTGCTGACCAAGATCCATATCTTCCGGCGGGGCATCGGCCTTATCGAGTGACAGCGCATAGTTTTGCAGCGAAGCATCCGGCTTCGGCGTAAACAGCGCCAGCGTGCAGCGTTTTTCCAGTTCCGGCGGCAGGTGCAGCGCGGTTTTGTCTTTATATGTCATATCGACAAAGTACGACGGATCGAAAGTGGAGAATTCCATCGGTTTGCCTTCCAGCGCTTGCGGTTTTGCCAGCGGCAGAACGAATTCCAGCACGGCCTGATCGCCTTTGCGGGAAAGCTGATATTCGCTGGGTAAATCGAGATATTTCACCGGTTTTCCCTCACGATAAAAGTCAGTGAAATAGTGCTGACTGAGTACCCGCGCCATCACTTCAGCCGCCAGTTTTTTCCAGATATCTGACCCCGGTTTGGCATTCTGCGCGTCATACAGCAAATCTGCCGAAGTGATTTCATCCATCGTCCAGACCATTTTCAGGCCGGTCAGCGAGGTGTCATTCGCCACCAGCGTGGTTTGCATATCAATGAAACTGTGCGGGTGCGCCATGACCGTGGCGGGCAGGCAGAACAGCGCAACTCCCAGCCATTTGCCGTAACGGGAGAAAGGCCGGTTCCGGGCCCGGGTTAACGTCATTTCCATATCAGCGCCATATATTGTTACTAAGTAACAGTATTTTGCTGTGCATTTAAGCAGTCGTCAAAAATATCTGTGATCTGAGTTGTAAGCCGGAGTAAAACCCAATCCCCGCGCCTTATTGCGGGCATTGCCTTTGCTATGCTTGACTAATAATTTCAGGTGATACCTTTCCGGTAGGTGATATGAATCCAGACAAACAGCCCTCCCCTGCGCTTTCCGCTACGCAACGCCGTTGCCACGTGTTGCTGATGCTGTACGCGCCGCTGACGGCGGTTCAGCTGGAGATCATCAGCGAAATTAACGGCGTCGGATTAGGCACGACCTGGGAAGATCTGGCGGAAGTGACCTGCGAAATTCAGCGGATCCACCAGCTTGATGTGCTGCAATACAGCGAGAAAGAATGCCGCATTCAGGGCGATGCGCTGGCACAGCGGCTGTGTTTATTTCAGGGATTGCGCCGGACGTTGCGCATTTCGCCGGACTTTGTTTCCCGCCATTTTATCCCGTGGCTGCATATCGCTTTCGAAGGTCAGACCTGCCCGAAGGCGGCATTGCGCACCGACATTCTCGGCATGGTGCTGGAAGATTCCGGCGCGCTGTTACCCAAACCGCTCAGCGGGCATGACCGCCAGCTGATGCTGATTTGTCTGCAATATTGCCTGTGGCAAAACAACGGCGCAACCGGCCTGCGTTTCACCGAACAACAGCGCCGCTGGCTGCGCGAAAAGCCTGAATATCCGGCGGCCCGCGAGCTGTTTATCCAGCTACAGGAACTGAGCAACGGCCTGCTGGATGACTGCGAGTGTGAGTTTTTCACCCTGATGTTACGCATGCTGAAAATCCACAGTTACCAGAGTTCCGGTTCGACCGAAGATCAGCGGCTGTTGTTAGAAATTGAGAACATGGTGGCGCGTTTTCAGGACATCGCCGGGATGAAGTTCAGCAGCTATGAAGGGCTGGTCGGCCAGCTTTTCGCCCATCTTGGCCCGGCAATTGAACGCTGTCATTTCGGCATTGGCATCGACAATCTGATGCAGGAAGAAGTGAACCGCATGTATCCGCGTCTGGTGCGTACCACCCGCGAAGCCTTGCAGGGTTTTGAACACGAATACCTGATCACGCTGTCAGAAGATGAAGTCGGGCTGGTGGCGATCACCTTCGGCGCGTGGCTGATGCAGGGTAACGCCTTGCAGGAGAAACAGATCCTGCTGCTGACCCATGATAATCCCGAGCTGGAAGAGGCCGTTGAACAGCAGATCCGCGAAGCGACGCTGCTGCCGCTGAATATCAAATATCAGACACTGGCGGATTTCTATAAATTCGGTGCGCCGAGCGGCGTGGCGATGATTGTCACGCCTTACGCCACCCGCAGCACCGACGCCGATCCGCTGGTGATCCACACACAATTGCCGCTGGCAAAAGAGCAGCGAAAACGTATCCGCTCGCTGCTCGAAGCCCCCTAGCGGGTGGAAACCTCCGGCGCTGACGGCGTAACCGCCGGACGCAGGAAAATCGCCGGTACGGCCAGCAGCGCCATCACCCAGAACAATCCGGCATGCAGATGTTCGAACAGGAAACCGGACACCATGGTCATCACCGCCACGCCGCCGCCCATCGCCAGCGCGGAATAGACCGATTGCAGACGGATCACCTGATCACGCGGACGCGCCGCGATGAAACGCATCCCGGCCAGATGGCAGACCGTGAACGTGCCGCAGTGCAAAATCTGAATTACGATCAGCCAAGGCAACGCGGTAAACGCCCCCATCAGTCCCCAGCGGACCACCCCGCAGAACGCCGACAGCAACAGGAGATCCCGCGCCGACCAGCGCCGGAACAGCTGATGACTGAAAGTAAACACCAGCACTTCTGCCACTACGCCCAGCGACCATAGGTAACCAATGGTCGTTGAGGAATAGCCGACATCCTGCCAGTAAATCGCGCTGAAACCGTAATAGGCCGCATGCGCGCCCTGTAACAGCGTGACGCATAACAGAAACCGCCAGACCGGTTTTTCGCCGAGCAACGCTTTCCACGAAATACCCGCCGCGCCGCTTTGCCTCGGCTCGCCCACCGGTTTCACGCTCGGACGCAGCAACATGCCCAGCAGCATCGCTGCCACACCGGCGGTCAGCGTGTACAAAATCGCGTTATGACCATAGACCTCAACCAGCTTGCCGGTCACTGCGGAACCGATCACAAACGCAATGGAACCCCAGACGCGCACCTTGCCGTAATCCATATTGATCTGACGTTGCAGCGTCCCCGCCAGCGCATCGGTCAGCGGCACCAGCGGACCAAAGAACAGACTGAAACCGGCAATGTTGATCATCAGCCACGCCCAGCCGTTGCCAAACCAGAAGCCGACGGCAAAGGCCAGAGTCAGCAGCGCCAGAATACGCAAACCGGTGATGAGATAAGAAGGATCTTTAATGGAGGGCGAAATGATTAACGTGCCGAGAAAACGGGCGACCAGCCCCGCGCCGAGCAGCAGGCCGATGCTTTCGGAGGAGATGCCCTCGCCTTTTAGCCATAAGCCCCAGAAAGGAAGAAAAATACCGTAACTGAAAAAATAGGTGAAATAACTGAGTGCAAGCCAGCGCGTGGAACGCAATTCCATAAATCCTCCGGTGTGAGGCCAATACTTTGACAAAGCTCACAATCGCTAGCAATCCGCAGACGCTTTCATACTCCCGTAATGTCTGCCAGCTCACAAATTCTGATACATGCCCATAAAAAAACCCGCCGTGGCGGGTTTTAGCAGCTCAACGGCTTCGCAAAATATTACGCGTAAACCGGGAAGCGTGCACAGATGTCGAGAACTTTCTGTTTAACGCGTTCGATGGTCGCTTCGTCGTTCACGTTGTCCAGCACGTCACAGATCCAGCCAGCCAGTTCACGGACTTCCGCTTCTTTGAAGCCGCGACGGGTCACGGCCGGAGTACCGATACGCACGCCGGACGTCACAAACGGGCTCTTCGGATCGTTAGGAACGCTGTTTTTGTTGACGGTAATGTTCGCGCGACCCAGTGCGGCATCGGCTTCTTTACCGGTCAGATTTTTATCCACCAGATCCATCAGGAACAGGTGGTTATGGGTGCCGCCGGAAACCACTTTGTAGCCACGTTCCAGGATCACCGCCACCATTGCCTGGGCGTTTTTCGCCACCTGCTGCTGGTACGCTTTGAACTCAGGTTCCATCGCTTCTTTCAGTGCAACCGCTTTACCGGCAATCACGTGCATCAGCGGGCCGCCCTGGCCGCCAGGGAAGACAGCCGAGTTCAGTTTTTTGTAGAACTCTTCGTCGCCGCCTTTTGCCAGAATCAGACCACCGCGTGGACCCGCCAGCGTTTTGTGCGTGGTGGTGGTCACGATGTGTGCGTGCGGAACCGGGTTCGGATAAACGCCTGCTGCGATCAGACCGGCAACGTGTGCCATGTCGACGAAGAAGTAAGCGCCCACGCTGTCTGCGATTTCACGCATTTTTGCCCAGTCAACGATACCGGAGAATGCGGAGAAACCGCCGATGATCATTTTTGGTTTGTGCGCTTCGGCCTGACGTTTCACGTCTTCGTAATCGATATCGCCGCTTTCGTCGATGCCGTAAGGCACCACGTTGTACAGTTTGCCGGACAGGTTAACCGGTGAACCGTGAGTCAGGTGACCGCCATGGCCGAGGTTCATCCCCAGAATGGTGTCGCCCGGTTGCAGCAGCGCGGTGTATACCGCAAAGTTGGCCTGTGAGCCGGAGTGTGGCTGAACGTTGGCGAAATCGGCACCGAACAATGCTTTTGCACGGTCGATAGCCAGTTGCTCAACGATGTCGACGTACTCACAACCACCGTAATAACGTTTGCCCGGATAGCCTTCGGCATATTTGTTGGTCAGCTGCGAACCCTGAGCCTGCATGACACGCGGGCTGGTATAGTTTTCTGACGCAATCAGCTCGATATGTTCTTCCTGACGAACAACTTCTTTTTCCATTGCTGCCCACAGCTCAGCATCATAATCGGCAATGTTCATTTCACGCTTTAACATCCGCATCTCCTGACTCAACAAACTAAAAAATAAACGCCCCTTCCGGGTTCTGCGCAACAGTGTAAATGTTTAAGCGGCCTTCGGATAGGGTCAGTTTCAGGTTTTTAGGCAAACGATTGGCTCCAGATACAGCAAGGCTTTGATCTAAGAACCTCCGCCCATAATCAAGGGATATATATTCACCTGAACATGTACAAATTTCAGCTTTGTGACTCAGCGCGCCCCCCTGAATCCCCCTACCCCTTTAGGGGGTGTTTACAGAAATTGTGGGTTTATATAAGATGCATTTGAAATACATGTTTAGATAAAGTCATCACAGACACGGAGTTCACCATGCTTGATTCAGCCACTATCGCCACCGTTAAATCCACCCTTCCTTTGCTCGCCGCGACCGGCCCGAAACTGACTGCACACTTCTATGACCGCATGTTTGCGCATAATCCCGAGCTGAAAGACATCTTCAATATGAGTAACCAGCGCAACGGCGATCAGCGTCAGGCGCTGTTTGATGCCATCTGCGCATACGCTGCCAATATCGACAATCTGGCGGCGTTGCTGCCTGCGGTGGAACGCATCGCGCAAAAACACACCAGCTTCACCATTGAGCCTGAGCAATACAACATCGTCGGCGCACACCTGCTGGCGACGCTGGATGAAATGTTCAGTCCGGGTCAGGAAGTGCTGGATGCGTGGGGCAAAGCCTATGGCGTGCTGGCAAATGTGTTTATCCATCGTGAGGCCGAGATTTATCAGGACAGCGCCGAAAAAGCCGGTGGCTGGCGTGGCACCCGTGAATTCCGCATTGTTGAAAAACAACCGCAGAGTGAACTGATCACCTCTTTCCTGCTGGAACCTGTGGATGGCAAACCGGTGGCTGACTTCCGGCCGGGGCAATATCTGGCGGTGTACATCCGCGATGCCTCGCTGGAAAATCAGGAAATCCGTCAGTATTCCCTGACCCAGGCACCGAACGGCAAAACTTACCGCATCGCGGTAAAACGCGAAGGCCAGGGCGCGGTGTCCAGCTTCCTGCACAATGTCGCGCAAACGGGTGACATCGTTCATCTGGCCGCCCCGCACGGTGATTTCTTTATGGATATCAGCGATACCACGCCGGTGGCACTGATTTCTGCCGGTGTCGGTCAGACGCCGATGTTAGGTATGCTCAGCACGCTGGCCGGATGCGGACATCACGCGCCGGTGCAGTGGCTGCACGCAGCAGAAAACGGCGCGGTGCATGCGTTTGCCGGTGAAGTGAAAAGCGCGCAGGCCCGTCTGCCACAACTGGAAAGCCATGTCTGGTATAACCAGCCACAGGCGAATGATTTACCCGGTGAAGATTTCCAGTATCAGGGGCTGATGGATCTGAGCAAAGTCAGCGGTCAGCTGAGCGATCCGGCGATGCATTTCTATCTGTGCGGTCCGGTGAGCTTTATGCAGTTCACGGCGAAACAGTTGCTGGCGATGAACGTCAGCGAAGCGAACATTCACTACGAATGCTTCGGCCCGCATAAAGTGATTTAATCCGCGCCCGAAAAAAAAGGCTGACGCAAAATGTCAGCCTTTTTTTGTTGCCGCGTCAGCAGAGATTAACGACGGCGGCGGCGAACCAGGAACAGCGCGATCAGCAGGATAACAATCAGCCCCGCAATGCCCATTCCCCAGTGCGCCAGTTCCAGCAACGGCGAAGGTTTACCGCCAGCGCGTAATTCCTTCACCCGCTGCGGCGTCACTTTCGCCTGATCGTTACCGAACTGCTGCAACAGCTGATTGCTCAGTGTGGCAACCTGCGTATCTGACAGCAAATGTTCAAATGCCGGCATCGCGACATTGTGGCTTTCCGGACCACGCTGCACGCCATGCAGGATCGCCATCACCAGATTGTCGCTGTTCAGGTGTCCCAGCGCGGTATTGTTGACCAGCGAAGGCAATCCGCCGTCCTTGCTGCCGCGCCCGTCGGGCTGGTGACAACTGGCACAATAGCCGTCATACACCTGCCAGCCGGTCATTTTATCGGCATCGGCCGGGCGCGCAACGCCACGCAGATTATCGACATAACTGGCCGGAGTGCCGAACTGGTCGGCGGCTTTCGCCTGCCCTTCCTGACTCACCGGGGTGGTTTGTTTCAGCCACACGGCAATGGCCTGCAAATCACTGTCACTCAGATGGCTGAGACTGTGATCGATCGCCTCCGCCATCGGCCCCGCAGCCTGTGCTTTACCCGGCGCGTGACCGGTCTTCAGGTAACCGGCGATTTCATCCGTGCTCCAGTTGCCAATGCCGCTGACCGCGTCCGGGGTGATATTCGGCGCAAACCAGGTGCCCAGACTGCTGCCGCCCAGGGCTTTATCGCCCTGCTCGGCCATCAGCGCATTACGCGGCGTATGGCAGGTGCTGCAATGCGCGAGGGCTTCCCCCAGATACGCGCCGCGGTTCACCTGATCACTTTTTGACGGATCGGCTTTAAACGCGCCTTTCTCGAGAAACAGCAGATTCCAGCCCGCCATCGACAAACGCACGTTGAACGGGAACGGCAGCGCGGTCGGCGTTGAAGGCACATCCACCGGTTGCACGCCCTGCATGAAATAGGCGTACAGCGCTTTCATGTCTTCATCGCTGATTTTGGCATACGAGGTATACGGCATTGCCGGATAAAGATTCGCGCCGTCGCCACGCACGCCATCGCGCACCGCGTGTTCAAACTGTTCCAGCGTGTAATTGCCGATGCCGTCTTTTTTAGACGGCGTGATGTTGCTCGAATAAATGGTGCCCAGCGGCGTCGCCAGCCCGAGGCCACCGGCGAACGGCTTGCCGCCTTCAGTGGAATGGCAGGCCACGCAGTCACCGGCCACCGCGACATATTCGCCTTTCTTAATCAGCGCATCCTGCTGCGGCGACAACGCGGCATACGCTGCGCCCGCACTGAGGCTCAGGCCAAAGGCCAGCAATGCGCCCGTCAGACGTTTTTGAGATAAACGGTTCAGAGTCATGTCAGTCAGCCTATAGCGCAGTTTTGGCAAGATGATCAGCGGTACGTAACGCCAGAGCGACCGCAGTCAGCGTGGAGTTGACCGTGGCAGACGTTGGCATTACGCCGGTACTGGTGATGAACAGATTTTCATGGTCATGAGTGCGTCCGAACGCATCCACCACGGAATCTTTCGGGTCATGCCCCATGCTCATCGTGCCGGTAATGTGCTGGTTGTTGCCGTAAACGCCCGGCTTACTGAAACGCAGATTGGTGCCGCCCATCAGTCTGGCAATCTCGGTATATTCTTTTACCGCGCGCGCCATACCGCGATGCACATAATCGTCCATGTGGTAAATCGCCGCCGGTTTAGGAATACCCAGTTTGTCTTTTTTGTCGCTGAGAATGATGCGGTTGTCGTAGTTCGGCAGCTGCTCCATGACGTTTTTCAGGCTGGTCTGGTGCGAGGCACGGCGACGGATTTCGTTATCCAGGCTGATGCCGTAAACGCCTTCCGCCAGCAAGTCCTGAGTGACGGACTGCACCTGCGACGAGTTGGCGATATCGATACGGAATGAGGCGTAATCTTTGCGGAAATCGCCGTCGCGCAGGCTGTTGATCGACGCCGGACTCATCGGTCCGCGCCCGGCCCACAGCGGCTCTTCGGTTTCGAAGGTCAGCGAGTTACTCGGGTGATCCATCAGATGACGGCCAACGGTGCCGGAACTGTTGGCCAGTCCGTCCGGGTATTTATCGCTGGCGGAAATCAGCAGCAGTTTCGGGCTTTCGATGCCATTGGCGGCCAGAACGAAGTTTTTCGCCGTGACTTTATGTTCGCCTTTATCCGGATCGTAATAATGCGCGGCGACAATGCGGCCTTTCTCGTCGTGCTCGAGGCGGTAAACCACCGCGCTGGTGATCAGTTTTGCGCCCGCTGCTTCGGCAGCCTGCGCGGCGATGCCGCCGTGATATTGCGCGTCAATCGGGCAAATCGGCATACAGTTGTTGTTACCACAACAGGCCGGACGCCCGTCGTAGTTACGGCTGTTACGCGCGGTGGTGTTCACAATCACGTCATAACCGCCGGGTGCCAGACGTTCGCGAAAACGCTGTTGCAGCCAGGATTCCGCGACCGGTTCCATCGGGAACGGCTGATTGCGCGGTGAACCGTTATCGGGCGCACCGGAGACGCCCATTTTCACTTCGGCTTCGTAATAAAACGGTTCCAGCTCGTCATAGGATAACGGCCAGTCGCGCCCCACGCCGTACAGCGTTTTAATCTTCATATCGTTTGGCAGAACGCGCCACGCCTGCGCCGCCCAGTGCCAGGTGGTGCCGCCCATAATACGGATATATTCCGCCGGGAACGGATACGGCCCCTGCTGTTGCAGATAATCATTGTCTTCCGGTTTGTATACCGGATGCGGCGACCAGTCCGAGTAAGGATACGGCGACATAAAGTCTTTTTTGCGTGGTGAATTACGGAAGTTTTCGGTCAGCGTACCGCGATCAATACGCGGGCCGGATTCGAGAATAATGACGGAGATGCCCTGTTTTGCCAGACGCTGCGCGACCAGCGAGCCGCAGATCCCTGAGCCGATGACGACGACGTCAGCGGAAAGTTGTTCACTCATTGTTTAACCCTTTTTGAACGTTATTTTCAGACAGGCTGTTTTGCCCAGGTGCCGTAAGCGCCGTAGGCATAGCTCGGCGGGTTGAGATGATCGCGAACCGCGACATTCATCAGCGCATTTTCATACGCCAGACACACCGCCTGTTTGCCATCGCCGACCACGCCGAGATACCACGCCTGTAAGATGCTGCGCGGCAGTTTCGCCAGCGCGGGCTGCCGGGTATCCAGGGCTTTTTGCAGGTCAGCGGCGTCAAGGTGATTCGCCGTGATAAACGCCTGCAACGCCTGGACCTGCGCGGTGAAATCCGGGTACAGCGCCAGCATGGTCTGGTAATAACGTTCAGAAAGGACCGGTTCTAACTGATCATGACCGGTTAAATACAGCGAGAGTTGGGTGAAATCCTGTTTTGCCTGAGACAAACCGGCCACCGGCGCGGCATAAACCGGGCTGAGCAGCAGTTTGTTCATCAGCGGGACGGAAAGCGCCGCCAGTGCGCCCCCTAAAAATACGCGACGGGAAATGCGTATGGGTTTTTCATGTGGTGACATTGCAAAGCCTTTTGAATGGGTGTGAAAACCACGATCAACGGAGATCAATCCACACCAGTTCCGGCAGCCAGATACTTTCACCCTGAATTGTTTTAGTTGGTGACTACAACGTATCTGACATATTTATCGAACTGGTATAACAACAAACGTGATTTTACTCTCACTTTTTCAATGAAGTCACAATAAAAACCCTACAAACTTCACACAAAACTAACAAATAGCATTTTTTGGGGTCATTCAGGCAAAGGGAATGCGCAGGGGATTATGGATTGGTATAACAGGGAGGAGAGCGCAGAAAAAAGCAGAAGGGTAAAACTCAGGGCCGGTAACGGGACATTACCCGCCCTGCTGACACATTAAATCGCTTCTTCGTCCTGCTCGCCGGTACGGATACGCACCACACGCGCGACATCGAACACGAAGATTTTGCCGTCACCGATTTTACCGGTCTGTGCGGTGGTCATGATGGTTTCAACGCAGGTATCCACGATGTCATCCGCCACGACAATTTCGATTTTCACTTTTGGCAGGAAATCGACCATGTATTCCGCACCACGGTACAGTTCGGTGTGACCTTTCTGACGACCAAAGCCTTTCACTTCGGTCACGGTCATCCCGGTAATCCCGACTTCAGCCAGTGCTTCACGGACGTCGTCGAGTTTGAATGGCTTGATAATCGCATCAATCTTTTTCATGGCGGACCCTTATAATCATTCGTTTGCTCTCCGCCTTCCTGAGCGGCAGCATGGTTCACAGTCTGGTTTCGGATGCCTGAGGCATGCGAAGGCGCTAAAGGTATCATAGTTCAGCGGCAGCAATGTACCTCAAGCCTCTGAAAGTAAATTCCGGTTACTCTTTAAAATCGGTCGCTTCTAACTCGTGGCGCGACAACAACTTGTAAAATTCGGTGCGGTTACGCCCGGCGATACGGGCGGCCTGCGTGACATTGCCTTTGGTGATTTGCAGCAGCTTGCGCAGATAATTGAGTTCGAACTGATTACGCGCATCGGCAAATGTCGGCAGCGCGGTGTTTTCACCTTCCAGCGCCTGTTGCACCAGTGCCTCGCTGATCACCGGCGCCGACGTCAGCGCCACGCATTGCTCGATCACGTTCACCAGCTGACGCACGTTGCCCGGCCAGCTGGCGGCCATCAGCCGTTTCAGCGCATCGATGGAAAAACTGCGCACAAAAGGTTTGTGCCGCTGGGCTGCCACGCGCAACAGATGATTCGCCAGCAGCGGGATATCTTCAGAGCGTTCACTCAGCGTCGGCAATTTCAGGCTGACCACGTTCAGGCGGTAAAACAGGTCTTCGCGAAACTCGCCCTTTTCCATCGCTTTCGGCAAATCACGGTGAGTCGCCGAAATAATCCGCACGTCCACATCGATATCCTGATTGCTGCCGAGCGGGCGCACCTTGCGCTCCTGCAATACGCGCAACAATTTCACCTGCAACGACAGCGGCATATCGCCGATTTCATCGAGGAACAACGTGCCGCCGGTCGCCGCCTGAAACAGCCCTTCACGGCTGCTCACCGCGCCGGTGAAGGCACCTTTGGCATGTCCAAAGAGTTCGGATTCCAGTAACTGTTCGGGTAATGCACCACAGTTAATGGCGATAAAGGCTTTCTTGCCGCGCGGACTGGCACCGTGAATGGCCTGCGCCAGCACTTCCTTGCCGGTACCGCTCTGACCATTAATCAGCACGCTGACGTCAGACTGCGCGACCATATTGGCCTGTTCCAGCAAGCGCAGCATGATCGGGCTGCGGGTGACAATCGCCTCACGCCAGCTTTCATCCGCCGACGGGCTGGACTGCGCCAGCGCTTCATCGATGGCTTTATACAACGCATCGCGGTCGACCGGTTTGGTGAGGAAGCTGAAGACGCCCTGCTGCGTGGCCGCCACCGCATCGGGGATCGAGCCGTGCGCGGTCAGAATGATCACCGGCATGCCCGGCTGAAATTTCTGGATCTCGGCGAACAGCGCCATGCCGTCCATTTCATCCATGCGTAAATCGCTCAGCACCAGATCGATACGATCCCGGTGCAGGACACGCAGCGCTTCGGCACCGCTTTCCGCCGTGGTCACACGGAAACCCTCGCTGGTCAGGCGCATTCCCAGCAACTTGAGCAGGCTGGGATCATCATCAACCAGCAATAAACTGGCCGCTTTGCGTATCGTCATTTTGCGTTCGGATCCTTAGACGGTGGCGTATACGTCTCAGCCGGTTTCACTGCGTTGCCGGAAGCCGGTTTCGTCGCCGGCGTGCTGGCGTCGTTATCCGGTAAATCCCCCTGGATCTGTTTACGCGAGGAAAGCTGACGTTCAATGTCGGTCAGGTTTTCCAGCTTACGGCGCGTGTCTGCCAGACTGTCTTCCAGCACCTGTTGCTGTGCCGTCATCATTTGAATTTTTTCTTCGTTTACCGCCTGCTGACGTGCGTTGCGGGCTTTTTCATCCCCCAGCACCACCTGCAGGTTCTGGCGCTCACGCCATAACTGCACCAGCGGACGGATCGACCCCGGCATTTCGCCACGGTACTGGCTGACTTTCGCCAGCAATGCACGGCGCTGCTGCTGATCCGGTTCCGCACCGGCCAGCAGGATGCTTTGTTTAAACACCTCTTCCCAGCGGGTGGCGGGGATCTGCTGCGCCTGGAAACGCGCCTGTGCATCACTCATGCGTTCGGCGCAATCCATCGCCCGCAACCAGTACAGTGAATTGGTCACGGCGTCGCTGTCATCCAGCGCCCACAAGGTTTCACAGGGCGCGATGCGAAAATCGATCACTTTGCTGTCCGGGACAACCTGATCGGAGACTTGCTGATAATAGCGGTTATCGGCGGAATGCGTGACGCAGCCCGCCAGCGCCAGTGTGGCGCTCAATACGATGATCCGGCGGCGGAATACGGCACGCAGCCAGCCTGAAAATGTGATCATTCTTCATTCTTCTCAGCCGTCAGGGGCAATTCGATACGGAAACAGACGTCCGCATCCTCAACGGCAACCAGTTGCAGCTCTCCATGCATACGGCGAATACAATCCTGAGCAATACTCAGCCCCAGACCGCTGCCTTTTACGGCCCCTTTTCTCTGCTGGCTACCCTGGTAAAAAGGTTCAAAAATCATCGCGCGCTCGGCTTGCGGGATCGGTGTGCCGGTGTTCGCCACCTCAATTCTCACCCGTCCTTCAGCTTGCCGGCTGCGGACCCAAATAGTACCGGATTCAGCCCCGTAGTGCACCGCATTGGAATAGAGATTATCCAGCACGCGTTTCAGTAACGTCGGCTCGGCCAGACACTGCGGCGCATCGATGGAAACCTCGGTACGGATCTTCTTGGCGCGGGCAGGCAGGCTGTTGGCGGTCACCACCTCATCGATCAGCGCGTTAAGGTCGACCACCACACTCAGCGTCGGCGCATCTGCCAGCTTGCGGTTATAGTCGAGCAGTTGCTCGATCAGCGTCTGTAAATGGCGGCTGCTGTTATTGAGGATCGCCACCACCTCTTTTTGATCCGGCGTCAGCGGCCCGGCGACTTCATCCGCCAGTAATTCCGTGCCTTCACGCATACTGGCGAGCGGCGTTTTCAGCTCATGAGAAATATGGCGCAGAAACTCGTGACGCTGGGATTCCAGCCACGCCAGCCGCTCACTCAGCCAGACGATGCGCTGCACCAGCGAGCGGATTTCCCGCGGGCCTTTAAAGCGCGTGACATCCCCGAGATTACGCCCTTCTCCCAGCCGGTTGATCATCCGCTCGACGCCTTTCACCGGCCCGATAATCATGCGGGTAAACAGCAGCACCAGCGCGCCACTGAGCAGGAACAGCACCAGCGCCTGCCAGCCAAAAAACTGGCCGCGTTCGGCAATCGCGCGCTGAAGTTGTTGCCCGCGCGAAAACACCACTTCCCGCGTCGCCTGTACCATTTCGGCGTTAGTACGTGAGAAATTCTCCAGCCGCGCCGAGGATTCGGCATCCGGCGAGTTATTGCGGCAAACCGGTTGGGTCAGTTGCGTCAGCAAGGTGCGCAGCGTCTGGTAGTAACGTAAATCCGGCAATACCGACGCATGGGCATCCAGCAACTGCGCGTATTGTTTGTGCTGATTTTGGTAAAGGCGGGAAAGGGTCGGATCATCGAGAACACAATACTGGCGGTAACTGCGCTCCATCTCCAGCGCAATACTGGACATGGATTCACTGCGACGGGCGTCGCTCAGCGTGGTGCGGTTAATGCGTGCCGCCTGACGGCTGAGCTGATCGAGGCTGTCATACGCCTGATAAGCCAGCACCAGCAACGGAAGCAGAACCAGCAGGAAAGCCATCAGTACCAGCTGGCGGAGCGAACCGGGGAATAAACGTCCTCTTTTCAACGCATTCATCTCATTGACCACAGATAACGTCATGCTAGCGGACAACGGTTTGAACAGCCAGTCTCGGAGTGGGAATTGAAAGCGATTTGATGGGCGAAAGCCGGGAGGGGTTGGCCTGCTGAAACTTCTTCAGAAAATTCAGCAGGCCGGAAGAGGTGGTGCCTCACTCAACGTGTCGTTCGATGCTTGATAACGTGCTTGCGCAACGATTATCGGTCTGGTGAACGATAGGCACCGTTTCTTTGGCGTCATTCGGACATTATGAGCATATCAACGCTTTCGCGTGAGCCAATCATAATCAGGTGAATGAGCAACTGCCCCATTCTAGCAGGATGCGTGCCAACTTTTAAACAAAAACATCAACTGAATGAATATAAAGGATTTAAATATAATTTCCGCAATGAGATTCTCTGCGCGACGCGTTTCTGGCGACGAAAAAACACCCACACTGTCGCCATATCGCAACACTCCCGGCCACGGTAATCACAATCTTTAATTATCAGTAACTTATATGTCGCCAATTGGCGACAACGCCAGGCGCGATTGTCGCCAATTTATGACACACCGGCATCAGTGATTAATGACGGTCTTTTTGCTCAGCTGTTTATGGCTGTACATCGCCTGATCGGAATCCGCCAGTAACGCCTGAACAGAGGCATGTTTCCCGCTGTCATATTCCGTCTGCCCGACGCTGAATTTAATGTTGTATCCGCGCTGCTCAAGCAGATTCCACGCCACGACTGCCTCATGCAGACGCTGCATAATCTCTGCCGCCTCAAGATGGCTGGCATTGGTCAGCAGCGCGACAAATTCATCACCGCCCAGGCGGCCGACGACATCGGTTTCCCGCAACAAACCGCTGAGAATACCGGCAAAAACAGTCAGCGCCCGGTCGCCTTCAGCATGACCAAACTGATCGTTAATACCTTTGAAATCATTGAGATCAAAAAACAGCATGGTGGCCGGTACGCCCAGCTTCTGGCAGGCCGTCAGCGCCTGTTGCGCCTGAGCCTCAAAGCCCCGACGGTTGGCCACCAGCGTCAGTTCATCCATCGTCGCCATCTGCAGGGCACCGATCTCCTGTTCTGCCATTTTGGCTAAATCGCGCAAAAGCTGGCGTTCGTCATCGCCCATGTCGCGGGGCTTAACGTCAATCAGGCACAAGGTGCCGAGGGAACTGCCGTTGGGCACAATCAGCGGACAACCAGCGTAAAAACGAATCCCCGGATCGCCGGTCACCAGCGGGTTGTCATAAAAACGTTCGTCACTGAGGGTGTTGGGGACCAGCAGAATGTCATCCTGCAAAATGGCGTGGGCGCAGAATGAAACGTCTCTGGACGTCTCGGTGGCGGCCAGCCCCTGACAGGATTTAAACCACTGGCGGTTAACATCCACCAGTGAAACCAGCGCGATAGGCACATCGAACAGGCGTCTTGCCAGACGCGTCAGGCGGTCAAAACGCTCTTCGGGCAGCGTATCAAGTAAATTATAGGCACGCAGCGCATGGATGCGTTTCGCCTCGTCAGCGGGGATTTCTGGCGTTTTCATTCACGGACCTCATATTTCATGCTTCACCCTACTTCAGACTGCAAGATGCCAGTCGTCAGGTGAAACAGATTTCCCGGATTCAAATAAAAAAATAAAGAGAGCGTTTGGAGATTTTTACCCTTTATATTAGCGAACAAAAACAATAGCAAAAAAATTGTACTGGATGGGCGCCCACCGCAAGTTTTGTATATGTTTGTGTTAGGAATTTTATTATCAATAATATTTTTAAGCGCTCTGAATCTCGCCAGTCCGCTTAAGATGGCACATCTCAACAAAGAAATCTGTAAAGTGAAAAATGCTTTTCGGAGAAAAGGTAAAACCATTTATCCCCCTTCCGGCCTCCTGCAAGGCAATCCACTGCTCCGACAGTCAAGGGAACAGGCTTCCCTTCTGCTTATTCTTAATATGTTATTAACTATATTAATAATATCAACATGATATATTTTAGAACCGTTATCGCTTCATTTTACTTCCCCAAAACAATAGCAACACGCACATTTACAGGATGTAAATCATGCCCTTTTTCAAAAAAAAAAAACCATCATCTTACACGCGTGCAATGTATTTAGCTGAGCGGGATAAGTGGTTAAATAGAAGAAAAGTGTGGGATAAGCAAAAAGCAGCCACACTACAAAGCTGGGCCGTACTGCCTGAGCGCCATATTTTGGTCCATACCATTAAACGGCACGAAAGCCCGTTCTGCCGTCAGGACGCAGCCTCCCTGTTTAATAGTTGGGATGTCTTCAGCACATCATTGGTTGATTTAAACGATATTAAAAAATTCACGACACAGTCTTCTCGTTACACAGGGATGTATCACAACATCGCGCTGGTTCTTGACGTTCCCCGACAAAATATTCTCGGGACATTCCCGCGTGACGTGTCGTTTATGAACCATGCCGGACGGGAAGGAGGTCACCCCCAGGGGCGGCTGATCGACCCCTATGAACTTGTGGACTGCATTCGGACCGGAGTAGGAGTAAATGGCTTCAGATGCGAGGGTGGCTATCAGCAACTTTTGACCCCCGCTGCGCTCATGACACAAGATAAAGCGATCCGTCGTGAATATACCCACAATGAAATACTGATTATCGGCCGCCCGGGTCTGAATCTCTATGCCGGGCTCCCCGCAACTCAAAGCATCCGGGTGACGAGAGTGTTAGGCGTCGATGATGTGCCGTTTCCTGACTACAGTAAGGTCTCTGCTGGTCACATGAAGACCACGGAAGAGATTGGAAAACACGTTGCCCGGCTCAACAACGTGCCCTTTGAAATGCTCTGATCCCGCGCCCGGATCAATGCTCACTGAAACCGAGTGAATTTGGCGCCGGCACCGGTTGTTCACAGTCTGCCGGATTATCCGCTTTGGCCGGATCACACATCACCGCCTGCGGCGGCAGGAAAATATGGTCGAGGATCGCCCGCGCGGTCGGCCCGGCCACCACACCATCGCCGCCGCCATTTTCCATGATCAGCGCCATCACCACCGTCGGATGTTTGTAAGGCGCAAACGCCGTGTAGAAGATGTGGTCACGTAAGCGAACCGGCGTCATTTTAGCGTTATAAACCTGATTCTCACGCAGGCTGAAAACCTGCGAGGTGCCGGATTTCGCCGCAATCTGATAAGGCGCGGTGTGGAATAATTTATAGCCGGTACCATTCGGGAAATTGGCCATGCCAAACATGCCGTTTTTCACAATCCCCCAGATTGGCGATTTCGGATCCGCTATTTGCTGCGTCGGCGGCATTTTATATGGCGTAATCACTTTGCCGCTTTTTGCTGAATAAAGCAGATGGGGCGTTTCCAGCTTACCGTTATTCACCAGCGCACTGAGCGCACGCACCATCTGAATTGGCGTCGCCACCCAGTAGCCCTGACCGATACCGACAGACACCGTATCGCCCTGATACCAGCCCTTTTTATGTACCTTCAGTTTCCATTCACGACTCGGCAGCACACCGTTATATTGCTCATCGAGATCAATACCGGTTGATTGCCCGTAACCAAATTTGCTCAGCCACGTATGAATACGGTCAATGCCCATTTCATAAGCCACCTGATAGAAGAATGTATCAGCGGATTCTTCAATGGCTTTGGTGACATTCAGCATGCCGTGACCGGTTTTCAGCCAGTCGCGGTAATGGCGCTGGGTGCCCGGCAGCGTCCAGGTTGGCGCGCCAAAGAACGATGTTTGCGGTGTTATCACGCCTTCAAACAGTGCTGATGTCGCCATAAACGGTTTCACCGTGGAGGCCGGAGGATACAGCCCCTGCGTCACACGGTTGATCAGCGGCAGATCCGGGTTTTTCAGTAACGCACTATATTGCTTGCTGGAAATCCCGTTCACAAACGGGTTCGGATCATAGCTCGGGCTGGAGACCATGGCTTTAATGCCGCCGTCGCGCGGATCCATCACCACCACGGCGGCGCGCTGGCCTTTCAGCACTTTTTCGATGTACTGCTGCAAACCGAGATCCAGCGTCAGATAGATATTCTGCCCGGCCTGCGGCGGCACTTCTTTCAGTAAGCGCACCACATGGCCATGGTTATCCACTTCCACTTCCTGATAGCCGGTGCGGCCATGCAGGATATTTTCATAATACTTTTCAACGCCCTGTTTGCCGATGTCGTGGTCGGCGGCATAGTTTTCTGAAATGCCTTCCGCATCGAGACGTTTAGCATCTTTATCGTTGATCTTGGAAACGTACCCCACCACATGCGCCAGTTCCGCGCCGTACGGATAGCGGCGCTGCTGATAAGTGCTGATGGATACGCCGGGGAAATCAAACTGATTGACGGAAAAACGCGCGACTTCGACATCAGTCAGCGCCAGTTTCAGCGGGATTTGCGCGAAGCGACGGCCGTGGATCATGGCGTCGTGGAAACTGGTCAGATCGTCGGGTGTCAGATCGACAATCGGCGTCAGTGCCTTCAGTGTCGCATTAAGATCAGGCACTTTGCCGGGGATCACCTGGATCTGATACAGCGTGATATTTTGCGCCAGCACCACCCCGTTGCGATCCATGATCAGCCCGCGACTTGGGGCGATCGGCAGCATTTTGATGTCGTTCTGATTCGAGCGGGTCTGGTAAAAATCATGCATTCCCACCTGCAGGTGGTACAGATTGAACACCAGGGCGGCAGACAATAACACCACAACCAAAAATGCGATCACGGCGCGACGAACGAAAAGGACGGACTCGGCGGTATGGTCGCGGATTTCGTCGTTAAGTAAGGCCATAAGCGGGCAAATACCTTTATTGTCTGCTTCTTAAAGCGGGCGAAAATGGAATAACGTGAGGACTGGAAAAGTGCGCAAGGATAGCCCGTCGTGCAACAGGCGACTATAAGAAGTGTGCTAATGAAGTGGCAGGAGTGTTTCTATTTATTGCAGGGCGTTGCGGACTGGCTCAACGCCCCTGATACAGAAAATGCGGGAGGCTCACATTTTTACTTCGCGGTATTCACTTTGCACTCACCGTAGACATAGCCTTCGGTCTGGGTAGCGACCACAAAACTGTCTTTGACGTGAATATACATCAGGTTATCTTGCGCACCGGCTTTCATCGGCTGATTATCTTTGCCGATGATATCCGTCAGTTCCGGGCTGGTGACCATTTTGCTGCCATCCGGTGAAAAACTGAAAGTATTACCCGCGTCATAGACCGGTGCATTTTTATTGACGACTTCGGACACATCGTTGCCATCATCAGACTGCGTGTGGTGCGTTAATACACATTGATACTGAGTGACAGCAGATGCTGAAAAGGACGCCAGCACCAGGGTAACCGCCACAAAACTGCCTAACCTGACCATCAGATAAATCCATAAAGTGAGCAAGAGTTCCATGCTATCACTTGTCGGGCTGATAGAAAGAGTCCGGAAGAAAAAATATTCATCTACTGAATAACTTAACTTAAATTGCATCGCGCAAATGATATATCCCATCCCGTGACGTCTGTTTACTCAGTTTTTGTACTGCCACTAAGAAAAATCCTGCCTATAATCCGCAGATTGCACTTAAGCCGTTAACAAAGGATTGAGATGAAATCGTTCAAAGTACCGGGGACGGAAATACATTTACGTTTCCATGAGTTGTCAGGGCTGGGCGTTCCGCTGGTGTTTCTGCACGGTCTGGGATGTGCGGCTTCCTGCGATTTTCCGCGCGTAGCGACCGATGCATCACTGCGTCCGCGTCGTTCATACCTGCTGGATTTCGCCGGTTCAGGCTACAGCGATAAACCCGATGATTTCAGCTACAGCCTGCAGGCACACACTGACTGCGTCATTGCCTGGCTGGACAGTCTCGGCGTGCCGCAGGTCAACCTGTTCGGCCACAGCATGGGCGGCAGTATTGCCATTATGGTGGCGGCGCAGCGGCCGGATCTGATCCAGCGGCTGATTGTCGCCGAGCCGAATCTGGATGCCGGAGGCGGCGTATTCAGCCGTGCCGTCACGCAATACTCAGAAGCTGATTACCTGCGAGAAGGTCATGCGCATCTGATTAAGGTCGCAGTTCGCGGTAACGATCATATCTGGGCGGGATGTATGGGCATCGCCTCGCCACTGGCGATCCACCGTCAGGCGGTCGGACTGGTCAATGGCGACGCCGTGTCATGGCGCGAACAGCTCTATCAGCTGGAAATGCCCGCCACCGTATTATTCGGTGAGTTTTCACTGCCGGAACCGGATGTCGCCGTTCTGCCACAACATGGCATTCAGACCGCCATCGTGCCGCAGGCCGGTCATTCGATGATGTGGGAAAACCCGACCGGTTTGGCAGCCGCCATCAATGCCGCGCTGAATACGGCAGCCTTGTAGGCCGGGATCCTCAACCAGTGATCTCTTCCTGATGCTCAAGCAAGTGCAGAAAGTCCCTGACTTGTCTGGCATCGGACACTGAACGTAATTGCAGCGCCAGATTGATATTCTCCAGTATGACTGCGTTTTGCACCTGAGGGGCGTCGTTTGCCAGTCGCCCTTCTCTCACCAGCCAGTCCGCCACATCCTTCCAGCGCCAGAGGGGGGAATTCCCTTTGAGCCGCTGAACGGGGGTGGGGAAATTACGCGGCCCTCTTGCCCCCTCTTTCAATAAGGCGACGGACTGGCGGGTCAGCCCGGCCAGTCCGGCAATATCACTGAGCCCGACGAACACAGAATCTACCGATTCAACCCGGGCATTCAGACCTGCGGATTCAATATCACGGACAGCCGTCATAATGGCGTTAGCGAATGAAGTACCCTCCCGGTCAAACTCGAGATAAACCGACGTGCCATAAAAAGCGATCAGTGCATCATCGCAGCCGCTCTCCCAGAGCGCGTCTTCCAGCATTTCGGTATCCGACGTGACACCGGAAAGCGTCAGCATGAAGTGATAGAGTGGCAAAGAATCTCCTTATTCAGTCAGGGCAGAAAAGGCGGTTTCCCGCCCTGGTGTTATGTCTTATCAGGTGAGCAATGTTCTACCCTTCTGATAATTTGCGCAGCGTGCTTTTCCGGATTCCGGGGAGTAGACCAGATGCTCATCATATGTTCTCGATGAGCAGAGGTTCCGCACCGGAGCCGACCAAAGCAGTGTGAACTGCCGCCGCCGCTGACAAAATGCCAGCCTTCAGACATCGCATATTCAATGGCTGCGTGAATATGCTTATTAGGATGTGCCTTCATTGGCCTCCTGTTGCTGTAGTATATCCTCTCGTTGACATCCGTCAACACCAGCATGCATACATCCTCATGCACGCCGAAAGTGTAACTCCGCGTCAGGTATGGAAACCTTCAAAAAACGACATCTGAACAAATAAATATTTCGCCCGTTGCTGCTCTCAGAAGCTCCCCGCCAGAATCTTCTCCGCCTCGGCTGGCGTCAGCGGATAATCAAAGAACCGGCGGTAAAAATCTTGCGTGGTTTGCACCATATTCAGATCCGGAAAAAGTGCCGGATGCAGTTTCTGCGCAGCCCACTGAATTTGTAATGCGGTTTCGGTGCCATACCGGTCCCACGGGAACACCCCCGCCGGATTGCGCCACACGCGGCCCTGTTTCACCGCGTCGAGCAATGCAAACTGGCTGGCGTAGGCGGAGGTCGCGATATCTCCGGCGCTGGCAGCCAGAATGATCACATCCGGTTGCCATACCAGCAGTTGCTCAGCGGAAACCGCCTGCATATTGCCTTTCAGCCCGTCGGCGGCATTGCGTCCACCGGCGGCACGGATCCACTGGTCGATCAGCGTGTCGCTGCCGTCGACTTTCAGCGGATTCAGCGACTGAATATGCAGCACTCGCGGACGCTGCTGCGCAGTGAGGCTGGCGGTTTTCGCGGCAATCACCTGCAAATGATCATCCAGATAATGAATGTAATCCTCTGCCCGTTTTTCGGCCTGCGGCGTGCCCAGCACCTGCGCGGTGGTGCGCAGGGAACGCGTCATGGAATCAAAATCGGTGAACTTCATTTCGACCACCGGCAGACCGGCCTGACGCAGCGCGACTGCATCGCGATTACCGGCGCTGACAAACACCACATCCACGTTCTGCGCCAGCAAACTTTCGGCATTAAACGTGGTGCCTTTTACCGACAGCGCCTGATTCAGCGACGGCTGAATGTGAAACATCCATGGCTGGCTTTCGGGATGATTCACCGTGGCGACGATGTTTTTCCCCGCGCCCAGCGTCATCAGTAATGAATGATGCGCGTACCAGGCATCGGCGATCCGCGCCACTCTGGCAGGCAGGATCACCTGCTTACCCGCATCATCCGTCACTTCGCGGGTTGCGCTGACACTGCTCAGGCTGAACAGACTCAGTACGCCCGCCAGAATCAAACCTGTCGGTAATTTCATTTCTATTTCTCCGGGGACTTAAAACTCAAGCTGCATCGATACCTGCGCCATGCGTGGCGCGCCGAGTTGCGCTGACGCATTGCCCGCCCCGCTGTAACCGTTCAGACCGCCGGGCACAATGTTGGTCCAGTAATGGCGGTTGGTCAGGTTGGTCAGATCAAAGCGGAAGGTGGTGTTGGTATTAAACAGACGCGTGCGGTAACTGCTGCCCGCATCAAATACCGCATAGCTGCCGACCCAGTTGTCGTTGGCATTGTCTGTCGGGCGTTTGCCGACGTAATGGACGTTGGCATCCAGATCCAGCCCTTCGACCTGCGGCAGGCTCCAGACGGTCAGCAGATTGGCAGTGACACGGGACAAACCAACGATCTGTTTGTTATCGGAGGACGCCGACGCCGTATCGCGCAGTTTCGGATCGAGGAAAGTCACGCCGCCAAAAATGTGCACGTCACGGCTGACGTTGCCATCCGCCATCAGCTCCAGCCCGCGGTTGCGCTGATTGCCGTCGTTAGCGAATTCGCCGTTTTCCAGCGTGTAGGCAAACGGGCGATCGATCTGGAACAAGGCCGCAGAAAGATTCGCCTGACCGACGCGCAATTTGCTGCCGACTTCAATCTGTTTGCTGCGGTACGGCGAGGTGATCTGTCCGGCGTTTGTCGCGCCTGCCGGTGCGGTGTCGCCCTGTTGCAGGCTGTCGGCGTAAGTGGTGTACAGCGTCAGGTTCTCGACCGGTTTGTACATCAGGCTGGCCGAACCGCTAAATCCGCTGTCATTGGAATCGCTGGTACGCTGACGGGTTTTCGCGTAATTCGCCGAGGTCAGGAAGCTTTCGCTACCGGCCAGCAACAGACTCCATTTCGGCGAGAAGGTCAGCGTATCGCCCACCGAGAACGCCTGCTGGGTGCTGGTCGCCGAGTGATAACGGTCAGAGAAATCCGGGAAATCCGGCTCGGCAAAATGCTGCAGATCGTTGATATTGCCCGTGCCTAATGTGGCGGTGCCGCCGTGGATCGGGTTGTAGTTTTTCCACACAAAACCGCGCATGCCGAAGGACAAATCATGTTGCAGCCCGCCGGTATTCACCGTGCCGTTCAGGTTGGCCATATAGCTGTTGATGACAAAACGCGTCGCGGTGGCGCTGGAGACCGTGGTTTTGTAGTCGCCTTTATTGTTGACCAGCGTATTCGTCACCGCCGTGGACTGACGGTCGGCCACCTGATGCAGGAAGCCGATATCCGACTGCCAGTTGCCATCGAAATCATGTTTGAGGTGCGCGCTGTAGGTGCTGGTGTGATTGTCATCACCGGCATAACTTTGCCCCAGATTACGCTGTGTCGGGTTCATGGCTTTCGGGAAGGCCACACCGCTGGCCAGCGCAAAAGTCCCCGGCAGACCTTTCGTCACATAACGGTAATAGCTGAAATTGGTTTCCAGCACGGTCTGGTCGGTCAGCTGAAAATCCAGTGCCAGGCTGGCGAGCTGGCGTTTTTTACTGCTGCCGGAGGTATAACTTCCGCCCTGATCGTTGAGCAGATTCAGGCGATAACGCACCCGCTCGCCGCTGTCCAGCGCCCCGCTGAGATCCAGCGCCCCAAGGCCAGACATGCCGGTGCCCATGCCCAACGTCAGGCTGTTTTTAGTCGTGTAACCCGGACGTTTCGAGACAAAGTTAAACATCCCCGCCGGGTTTGCCGGGCCGTAGAGCGACCCCGCCAGTCCGTTCAGCACTTCAATTTTCTGAAACTGCTCCGCCGGATAATCGGTGGTCGACACCACATTCAGACCGTCGATCATCGAGTTTTGCACCACGCTGCCCTGGATCCCACGGGTCTGCGGACGCGCGCCGTCACCTTGTACCGACGGCAGATATTTGTATACGTCTTTGACGCTTTTTACCTGCTGACGGGTAATGATACTTTCCGGCACGGCATGCACGGAATACGGTGTGTTGAGCACATCACGCTTGCCCAGCACGCCCATACTTGCGCTTTGCGTACCGGAGGCTGACGGATCACCGGCTGCGGTATCGCTATTTTTCGCACTGGCGTTAACCGTGATGGTGTCGGAGGTGTCTGCGGCCAGTGCAGAACCTGCAGACAACAGAAGTCCGCACGCGCCAGCCATAAGCGGCGCAGTTATTTTACTTTGCATTTGTGTTCAGTCCCTTAAGGAATAAAAAAACGGTGCCCGCTGTTCAGATCGATTTGTTCTACCTGTGCCTGATAAATGCGGGAAATCAACGCGCTGTCTACCACTTCTGACGGCGCGCCATCGGCGATCAGCCGACTTTCGTGCAGCACCAAAGCCCGGCTTGCGGCCATCAGTGCATGTTCGGGCTGATGCGTGATCATCAGCAGTGTGTAGCCTTCCGAGGCGAGTTTTTTTAGCTGGGCGAGCAAATGCAGCTGATGGCCGTAATCGAGGCCATTCACCGGCTCATCGAGCAGGATCAGCGGCGTGTCCTGCACCAGCGCCCGGGTGATCAGCACGCGCTGGCGCTCACCGCCGGAAAGGTCGGTATAAATGCGGGCAGATAAATGTGCGATGCCGTTGTCGTCAAATGCCTGCTCCACGCGGGTGATATCCTGCGGCGTCGGGCTGCGCATCAGGCCGGTGACCGGCAATCTTCCCTGCATCACCACCTGCCAGGCGGTGAACGGAAAATGCGGCTGATGGTGTTGCGGCACCCAGGCAATATGACGGGCAATATCGCGGCGTGTCAGGCTTTCCAGTGCAACACCCGCCAGTTCGATGTGACCGCTGGCCGGTTTAATCAGCCGCAGCAACAGTTTCAGCAGCGTGCTTTTTCCGGCACCGTTGGCACCGAGCAACGCCACGCATTCTCCGGCCTCAAGCCCGAAAGACAGGTTATCGAGCACCGTACGTTGCCCGATCCGGTATGAAAGGTTTTCAACAGAAAGGATCATGCCCAACCCCGCCGCACGGTTTTCAGCAACGCGATAAAGGCCAGTGCGCCCAGCAGTTCGGTAATGATGCCCAGCGGAATTTCGCCCGGCGCCAGCGTGCGCGCCAGCCCGTCACACAACAGCAGAAAACAGCCGCCGAGACACACCGATACCGGCAACAGCCAGACGTTACTGGCGCCGGTCAGCAGACGGGTCAGATGCGGGATCAGTAAACCGACCCAGCCGACCATCCCGGCGAGACTGACCGTCAGGGCGGAAATCAGCGTCGCCAGCACAATAATGCCGTAGCGGTAAAAGCGGACCGGCACGCCGAGGCTGTAAGCTTCATCTTCGCTGAGCGTCATGACATCCAGCACCCGCCCGAGTACGGCCAGCAGCACAATCGCCACCGCCAGCACCGGCGCGGTCAGCAGCAGCGCATGATTATCTACCGCGCTCAGACTGCCCAGCATCCAGTAGACAATCGCGGGCAACTGATCCTGCGGATCGGCCACGTATTTCACGACCGATAACAACCCGGTAAACACCGCATTGCTGATGATCCCACCGAGGATCAGCATCAGAACCGACGGCGAGGCAAACAGGCTGGCGATACCGACGCCGAGGGCGACCGCCAGCAATCCCGCCACGCAGGCCAGCGCGGGGATCCACAACCCGTTCAGCCCTGCCACGATACTCAATGCCGCACCGAATGCGCAGCCGCTCAGCACCCCGAGTAACCCCGGCGACACCAGCGGATTGCGGAACACCGCCTGATAGGCCGCACCGGATACCGACAGCCCGGCGCCGACCAGCACGGCAGCCAGAATACGCGGCAGGCGCGAATCAATCAGGATGTTATGCAGCAGAGCGTATTGGGGCGAAGACGCGTCGGCACCGACGAAACGTATCAGCGCCGCAAATGAAACCGGATACCGGCCAAGGGTCAGTGAAATCATTATTCCGCCCAGCAACAGCAGCAGGCTGAGAATAAAACACCGGCGGGGCGTCAGAAACCGGGCGCGTTGAAACGGTGACGCAGGCGCCGGTTCCGCAGAAAGAGTCATGAATGCGCACTAAAAGTAAAAATGAGGAGTGCCGGAAGGGTACGACCAAATGTCTGTGAGCACAACGTTATGTACCAAATGATACAACGAAACCTTTGTAACAAAATTTGTAAGCTGGCCCGAAAAAACTAAATGACGGATTAGTGATCCAGATCAACTAAAACCCGCGCCCCGCAAGGGCTGCAGCGGTGTTTTAAGTCCAATTTCGCGCTGTTTTTGACCCGAAAATGGCGACTCATACCTCACTGGATGCATTTCATTCCGCAACTCATGCAACTCACTCCGCAAATGCGCCGGCCTCATTCAGCAGACTTATCATAGCCACAGTTAATTGAATCTACTTCGCCCGGGAGAACCCACTATGAGCGACACATCTGGCATGCAGAATTACAACCGTACCCGCTGGCTGACACTGGTCGGAACCATTCTTACTCAGCTTGCTCTGGGTTCTGTTTATACCTGGAGCCTGTTTAACGGTCAGTTATCCGAGAAACTCGGTGAGCCCATCAGCCGCGTCGCGCTGACCTTCGGTATCCTCAGCCTGTGTCTGGCGCTGGCCTCTTCCGTGGCGGGTAAACTTCAGGAACGTTTCGGTGTGCGTACCGTCACTATCGCCGCCGGTCTGCTGATGGCGGCGGGTTTCGCGCTGACCGCTCATTCCGATAACGTCATCATGCTGTACATCAGCGCCGGTGTGCTGGTCGGTCTGGCGGACGGTGCCGGGTATCTGCTGACCCTCACCAACTGCGTGAAATGGTTCCCTGAACGCAAAGGTCTGATCTCCGCCTGTTCTATCGGGGCGTACGGTCTCGGCAGCCTGTTATTCAAATTCGTCTGTGGTCATCTGCTGGCGACAGAAGGTCTGCAAAATACCTTTATGATCTGGGGCGGTGTGGCGATGGTGATGGTGATTGCCGGGGCGCTGATGATGAAAGATGCGCCGAAACAGGAAAATTCCGCGGCGAATGCGAATGTCACCCGTGAAGAAAACAGCCTGAATGACAACAGCAATGACAGCCGTGATTTCACGCTGGCCGAAGCCATCCGCGCACCGCAATACTGGATGCTGGCGCTGATGTTCCTGACCGCCTGCATGAGTGGTTTGTATGTGATTGGTGTGGCGAAAGATATCGGCCAGAGCCTGGTCAAACTGGATGCCCTGACCGCCGCCAATGCCGTGACCGTGATTGCGATTGCCAACCTGAGTGGCCGTCTGGTGCTGGGTGTGCTGTCCGACAAAATGCAGCGTATCCGCGTGATTTCTATCGCGCAGATTGTGTCACTGGCCGGTATGAGCCTGATGCTGTTCACGCAGATGAATGAAATGATGTTCTTCCTCTCCGTGGCCTGCGTCGCCTTCAGTTTCGGCGGCACCATCACCGTCTACCCTTCACTGGTCAGCGACTTCTTCGGCCTGAACAACATGACCAAAAACTACGGTCTGCTGTATCTCGGCTTCGGTATCGGCAGCATCTTCGCGTCCCTGGTCGCGTCCCTGTTCGGTGGCTTTGCGGTGACCTTCAGCATCATCACTGTATTATTGATTGTGTCATTGGTTCTTTCTGCCACGATTCGCTTACCGAATAAATCAGAAGCAGGTCATAATACGCTCCAGCACGTGTAATACAGCAGCTGAGCGCAGAATAAATGATGAACGGGAGCACAATTAGCTCCCGTTTCTTATGTATAAAGCAGTTAACATCGGCCGCTGAATCACGCAAAACCTATGACAGAATGTGAACAGACCGGACACCCGTAAAATGAAACGCACCACCCTCGCGCTTTTTGGCATGATGATCGCCATGACCACCTTTAACAGTTTCGCTCAGGCTTACCCTTCCAGCGCACAGGAAGTGGCTTCTGAACTGAACCGTAAAGCCAGCGAAAGCAGTACCCGCCCTTCGACGACGATCGATGCCAGCGCGCACAATAAACTGACCGCCAGCAGCGATTATCTGAAATAAAAAATCCCTGAAACAAGCCCCGTCAGCGCACCAGCGTGGCGCGCTTACCGTCAAATGCCCAGCCGCGGATCAGATACTGCATAGCAACCGCATCATCGCGATCTTTTTGCCGCAGGTTGTTGTAACGCTGATGGGCAATGCCGACGGCGTCCATATCCAGCTCGACACCCAGCCCCGGCAGCCCGTTCAGCGCCAGTTTGCCCTCTTTAATCTGTAACGGATTTTTGGTCAGATGCTGGCCTTCCTGCCAGATCCAGTGCGTATCAAACGGCGTGATCTCACCCGGTGCGGCCGCCCCGAGATGCGCCAGCATCGCCAGCGACACATCAAAGTGATTGTTCGAATGGCAGCCGAGCGTCATCCCCCATGCGTTGCATAATGTGCCGATAGTATTCGCCCCGCGCATCGACCAGTAATGCGGGTCGGCCAGCGGAATATCGATGGCATTCAGTTGCAGCGCATGGCTCATTTGCCGCCAGTCGTTGGCAATCATATTGGTCGCGACCGGTAATCCGGTGGCGCGTTTAAATTCCGCCAGCGTCTCACGCCCGGAAAAACCCTGCTCCGCGCCGCACGGATCTTCAACGTAAGACAAAATTCCGTGCATGTCTTTGCACAGCGAAATCGCCTGTTCCAGCGACCAGGAGGCATTCGGATCGACGGTGATCCGCGCCTGCGGAAAACGTTTTTTCAGCGCCCTGACCGTTTCGATTTCGACCTCGCCCGCCTGCACGCCGCCTTTGAGTTTAAAATCCTTAAAACCGTATTTATCCTGCGCGGCTTCTGCCAGCTGCACGACCTTGTCGTGGCTCATGGCTTCCTGATGGCGCAGGTGATACCACGGATGCTGCCCCGCCTGCGCATTTCCCGGCAGATAATCCAGATCGGTTTTCTGCCGGTCAGCGATATAAAACAGATAACCCAGTACCGGCACTTCATCGCGCTGTTTACCGGGGCCAAGCAGTTGCGCGACAGGCTGATTGAGAAACTGCCCCATCAGATCCAGCAGCGCGGTTTCCAGCACCGCGACCGCATTATGGTGCCGCTCGAGATCCCACGGACGAAAGCCCGGCAGCACCGGCTTCGGCTGGCGGTTTTCGTCCAGATCCCGTTTGTGCAAATCACTGACCAGCTGATTCATGATGCCGATTTCCTGCCCGACAATATGCGGGACCGCATCATTGAGGATCTTCAGCACCACGCCGGTGGCCGGTGCCTCGCCCACACCGGTATGCCCGGCGTTGTCTTTCAGTACCAGTAAAATACGGGTGAAATAGCAGTGATGCGCACCGGCAATGTTCAGCAGCATGCTGTCATAACCGGCGACCGGAATAACCTGCATTTCGACAATTTTTGGCGTATCAGACATGACGTTTGGTCTCCATTCCCTGCGGGGCGTGATATTCAGGTTGTGTTGGCGTACGGTGAGTTTTGGTGAAGAACAGCGTGATGGCAGCGAAAACCGAAATGCCACTGAGGATATACAGCCCCGCCGTTGTGCTGCCGGTGGTTTGTTGCAGATAACCAAACACCGCCGGTGCAAAGAAACCGCCAAGATTGCCCAGCGAATTGATCAGCGCAATGCCCGGCGCGACGATGGAGGACGGCAGCTGACTCTGCGGGATCGGCCAGAACAGTACCGCACTGGATTTGGTGCCGATGCACACCACGCAAAGCGCAAACAGACCGAACCACGGGCTGCCCAAGGTGCACAGACAGGTCCCGATGGCCGCCACAATCAGCGCCAGCGCCAGAATGGTTTCACGGTTTCCCCGGAAACGGTCGCTGACACGGCCAAGAATATTGATGGCAATAATGGCGCAAATCCACGGCACGGAATTCAGCATACCGATCTGGAATGGCGACAGCCCCTGAATGCGGCCAATGATTTCCGGCTGCCAGAACACCAGCGTGTAACCGGTCATACACATCACAAAGAACAGAAAACACAGATAGGCCATTTTGCCGTCAGTGATCAGCTTCCAGCGCGACATCCCCTGCGTATGCACATCGCGCGAGCTGGCTTCCGTGCTCAGTGCCGTGCTCAGCGCCAGTTTCTCCTCATCCGTCAGCCATTTGGCGTCCTGCGGTGTTGAGACAAGGAAAAATGCCGCCACTAGCGAGGTGCTTCACAGTTCAGGGTAGGATCTTTCCGCTGATTTGTTTAAAATAAAAGCACATGTTTATCCATATGGATTATATGTTTGTTATAATTGCGACTTAAAACTTATCGATGGGACAACCCGTCCCGCACAAGGAGTGTGAGATGAAAGCAACAGCATTTTGGTTAGTCATGGCCGGAGGCTCTGTCGGGATCGGCTATGCGATGGCCCTGATGATGGAACTTCTGTGATTCTGCAACGTTGAGTTGTGACGGATAAATAAGGATATTTTATGGCATTTTACAGCCCTAAACGCATCATGCTCTACACCGCAGCCGCCATTGCGCTGCTGGTCATCGTCGGTCTGGTGACCTATTTCACCGTCGGCCATTTAGGCGCATAACACTTTTTCCGCGTTTTCCCCCCTGCCCGGTGGCGATACATCCGGTATCGCCGCATAATGCTGCCATTCACTGATCACTACGCAAGGATTACATCATGACCTGGAAAGGATTAATGGTGGTGGCTGCCGTCATCGTACTGGCAAGCATCGGCTCTGAGTCTTTGATCCAAAAGGGTATTACATTGGCGGACGCCAAAATCGACCAGGTGATTTCCCATTACGCAGAGAAATAAGCCTTACATCTGCTGGATTAACCTTACCGGGCCATGACAAAAACATACACAGCGTTTGTTATCTTAAATCCATCAAATGTTGTGTGATGTCCCTGTGTAAAGTCCCTGTGTTATACCCCTGTAGAACCCTGTTATTTGCCCGCCGCGTGCGGGCTTTTTTTTGCCTGTTTTCCGGCAAAAGCATCATTTGGATTGGGATTGGGATTTGGCGAAAGCAGTCACAGCTTATTCACGAATAATTCGAGTTGCAGGAAGGCGGCAAGTGAAGGAATCCCGATGAGCTTACTTATGTAAGTGATTCGGGTGACTGAGTGCAGCCAACGCATCTGCGGCTTGAAGTATGAAGGGAAGAAGTGCCGGTGCTTTCCCGGCCGTCATATTATGGCGTAAGCGTCCATCCCACACTCCAACATTACGCGGCCTGAGCACGGCCTTTGCACAACAGAAAAAACGGCTGGAATTTAAAAAGGAGAACCGGTTTGTCTGTTGTGGCTCCTGATAATAAATTCAGAAGCGTAGAAATAATAAACCCCGGCGTTGGCCAGGGCTTATTTTTGTCATTGATAATGTCGATATTGAAACAATTATTCTGGCTGCTCCGGGTTTAACCCATCTTCGCTATTGCAGAGTGTTTGCCTTCAATATCAGGCGACATTACAGAACGACAACGTTACCCGCTGATGGGCCTTTCTGACCATTTTCGATGGTGAACTCAACGTTCTGACCTTCGTCCAGGGTTTTGAAATCATTGCTCTGGATAGCAGAGAAGTGAACGAACACGTCTTTGCTGCCGTCTGCAGGGGAGATGAAACCGAAACCTTTACCAGCGTCAAACCATTTTACTAAACCAGTCATTTTATTAGACATAGGAAATACCTTCTTCGTTTTTATTTTATGATGCCATAGGGCAATATAGGTCTGTTTTTATTTGAAATACTTATGGATGCATCAGAGAAGGAAATTCGTCGGAGAAAGGATTTGCTATATCACTTGAACCAGGAACTGCTTTACTAAAATGTCTTACATAAATAGGTCTTAACCACAAACCGTTGACGCTATTTACACACAGGAGGATTTATTAAGCAAGCTTTTATTTCATCGCAATTATATTTATGCGGATGATATTCCAAAGGGAAATAAGCCACAGCCCGCCCGTGGCGGTGGCTGCGGACAGAATGAAAAGAAAACAGCCTGCCCGATACCGGCAGGCTTTAAGAATTATCCTCCCGCCCTTTTCATGCAATCAGCCCGGCGACCGTCCACCCGTTTGGCAAACCAGGCGGTGGTCAGCTTGCGGGTAATCTTCGGACTTTCCAGCGTGATGCCCGGCAGCATCTCGCGCGGCTGGCGTTTGCCGGTGGTTTTATCCGCCAGCGCAAAGACCTGTTTATAGAGCCTGGTCTGTTCAAACTCCAGCTGCTCGCCCTTCTCCAGCGCCTTGCGGATGGCGGACTGGCTGATGTCCAGACGCTTGCTCAGCGTGCGAACCGCCAGTTCGGTGCTGCCCGGTTTATCGGTGCCGTAGTTAATCAGGTCGCCGTCCAGCGCCAGCGGAATGCCGGACACTTTACTGACCGCGCTCTGGAATGCGGCGTTGCGGCTGGCATACCATCCGGCATTAAAATCGGCAAAGCGGTACAACGGCTGCGTGTAATTCGCCGGATAACCCAGCAGATGTTTGACGCCGAAATAGACCCCGCCGCGACGGCTGAACACTTCGTTGCGGATCGAATCCTCAACGTGATACGGGTAGCCTTTGGCATTTTGCTCGGCAAAGGCAATGCTGACCTGCATCGGGCCGCCGGTATGCACCGGGTTCAGGTTGCCGAACAGCGTCTGCCCCATCGGCACCATATCAATGAAATCATCGAAAATGGCGCTCAGCTGTTTCTCGGTTTTGACGTTATCCAGCCGCTCGCTGTAGGATTTTCCGTTCGGCGATTTCAGCAGCAGTGCCGTATGCACCAGAAAATTCGGCACATGCACGGCATCCGCACGCCGGTCGATTTCCTTCCAGGCGATTTTCCCGAGACCCGGCACCGGCGCATCGGCGTTAAAATTGGATTCCTGCTGCGCCACCGCCAGTACGGAACAGATATTTTCCGTGGTCGCCGGAATGTCCTGCGCGGTAAACGCCGCCGTGATATCCGTGGCCCAGCCCTTCTTATCCGGCGCGGACGCGGGTAACAGCCGCACGATATCGGCTTTCACGTCGCGGGGATTTTGAGCCGGTGTGGCGGTTTTTTTCGTGGATGTACATCCGGCAAGGATCAGGATCGTCAGCACCGCTGCGGCCTGTTTAATCGAAAATGACTTATGGTTCAAAGTTATACGTTCCCTGAATGAATGCATCTGACAGTGACGTTAGCGAAGATAGCCATGCCGATCTAGCAAAAAATTATCTTTATGCGTTAAGGTTAAGACTCTGAAGATGGAGATAAAGGAACAAGGAAATTATGCACTCAGCCCCCCGCACCTCAGCCTTTAACCGCGCCTTTCTGCTGCCTTTTATGATGTTGCTGATGATTTTCGCTATCAGCGCCTGCGGTGACAAAGAACCCGCACAGCGAAAAGCGTTTATCGATTTTCTTCAGTCGCGGATCCTGAACAAGCCCGTACTGGCCGTCCCGCAACTGACTGAAGCCCAGAAAAAAGAGCTGGGTGATTACAGCAAAGATTACGCCATCATCACCGGCTTTCATCGTCAGATGAACATTGCACTGGATTCCTCGCTGGTGCCGGTTTTTGCCGGCATGAACGGAGTCAACAGCGTGAACAATCTGCTGGAACAGCGCGATGATCTGAAGAAAATGGCGGACAGCAGTGTGAAATGGAAAGAAAAAATCGTGCAACTGAGAACGCAGGCCGACAGCCAGCGTGCCGCGCTGAAACAGCCGGAAGACCTGAAAAAGGTTTACGATCAGGCGTATGAAAAAACCATCGTCAAACCGTCCGAGATCACCGGACAGGTGTTTGATCTCCTGCCGCAGGTGCTGAACCTGATTGTGGCGAAGGCCGACTTTATCAAAAGTCAGGGCAAAAATGTCACCATCACCGGCAACCGGCTGCAATTTGCCAACCAGAAGCAGCTGGATAAATACAACGCCATCCAGCAGCAACTGGTGCCGCTGAATGCGCAACTGATGCAACTCAGCCGCCAGATGCAGCAGATGGTGCGATAAATCCGCAGGAAACCGCCCGCTGGCGAAAGGCGGTTTTTTCGCGGCGGCGCTTTTGTTATGGTGTGCGGCAATTCAATAAGGAGACACTGATGAACGACGATACCCTGAACAAACGCGTAGACCAGCTCGAACGCGTAAACCGTGAACTGCTGGTACAGATTTCCGCCATGCGTCTGCTGTTTGGCAGCGTGGGCAACGTGCTGAATGCCAGCCAGGAAAATGCGTTTACCATTGCGGTCAATCAGGCGCTGGAAGCCAACCGTGCAGATGTCGCTAATCAGGCGGATCTGGACGACGCATCACGGAAATTCCGCGAAGACGTCTTCAAATGTACTGAATCCCTGCTGCCGGGTTCACGCTAAAAAAAAGCTCAGGCGCGATGCCTGAGCCTTTTCTCTTTTTCTGCCTGATCCGTACCGGCAAAATCTACAAATTCACCACGCGGTTACGCCCTTCATTTTTCGCCTGATACAGCGCCTTGTCTGCCGTTTTCAATGCCCCGTCGATATTGACTTTTCCGGGATAGAACAGGGTCACTCCGAGCGAAATGGTTACCTGTCCGGCGCCGTCAAACTGCTGCACTTCGACCTGTTTACGCAAACGCTCGGCAAGCTGAATGGCCTGCGTCAGTGACGCGCCGGGCAGCAGCAACAGAAACTCCTCGCCGCCCATGCGGCACAGCAAATCGCCGTCCCGGGAATTACTCAGAATATGACGGGCCAGTTGTGTGATCACGCTATCCCCCACGTCATGGCCGTAGGTATCATTTATTTTTTTGAAATGATCGATATCGAGCGTGATGACCGCAATACGCGACGACGCCGTCAGTTGTTTATCCACGGCCTCATAAAAGCCACGCCGGTTCAGCAGGCCGGTCATCGGATCGGTGTGGGCTTCCGTACTGAGCTGCTCGATGCGCTGATGCAGCAACCTGATGCCCTGTAACATCACCGTTTTCAGCTTCGAGGCTTCGTAATACCAGGCATTAATCCGCTGAATTTCCTGAGAAACATCTTCTGAATCCATGGTGTCCGCTTTCGAGGCGAGCTGTCGCAATGGCCGCGAAATATAGCGCGTCAGCAGCCAGATACAGATAAACACCAGAATCACGATCGGCAGCGTGTAGAGCAAAACCTGCAACATCACGTTGTACAGCAGCACCACGTCGGCTTTGGCGGGATGCAACACCAGCACCGTCCAGCCCGCGACTTCCATGGTAGAAAAACCGGCCAGCGACTCCTCGCCCTGCAGGTTTCCCATGCGCAGATAGCCCTGCTCCCGGCCGCCGAGCTGCGCCTTATTCACATGCCCCTGCGGCACGCTTTCAATCCAGCCGGATGCCGCGCGGTACAACACATCACCTTCACGGTCGATCACATAGATATAGGCGTCCTTGCGGTAATTACGGGCGTTAATCAGCGTATCGACAATACTGCTTTTACTCAGATCGATTTCGGTCGCCAGATAGCCGAGATAGCCGCCGCGCGCATTACGGATCGGGGCGGAAAGCACGATGATGTGATTGTTTTGCGCGGTACGAAACGGCGAACTGAGCACCGGATTTTGCGTGGTCAGCGCGGCGGTATTGGCATCAGAGACCAGTTTTAATCCGACCATCGACGCGGAATTTCGCGAGGCCGCGCGCACCACGCCGGTTTTATCCACCACCAGCACGGAACTGAACCGCTTGCTCTGCACCTGCAACCGGTCGGCTTCATCGGTCAGCGCCTGAATGTTGTCAAACTCGTCGCCGAGCAAATCGGCACTGTAAGCCACCTGCTTTTGTGCCGCATTGAAGAACAGATCCGCCGTCAGCGACAGCCGCGTCGCGAACGACTGACTCGCCCGCAATGAGGATTCGATAAGAAGTTTTTTCTCTACCTGAAAAATCGCCAGATAGCTGCTGAGCAAGGTGACAAGCGTACTCACCAATGCCAGAAGCAATATCAGGCGTTTAAGATTAAATGCAAACCGCCGCTGCTGATCCATTCTCTGTCCGTTGAGCTGATGACCCTGAATATTACAGAGGATAGCAGTATGAAAGACGATGGTTTTGATATGTCTCAGTCAGGACGGTTTTACTGATGATAAAACGTTCAGAACGTTAGCCGGTAAAACTTACTGTCTACCGCCATCAGCGGAAAATCTGGCGGCAGGTCTGCCACCGTGACGGGCTGAAATCCGTTCTTTTCATAAAAGCGATGCGCTGCCAGAAACTTGTCTGTCGTGCCGAGAAAAATATCTTTCACCTTTTTCGCCTGCGCATGTTGCAGCAAGGTATTCAGTAATAATGCGGCCACGCCATACTCCCTGCCACGAAAAGGCGCACTGACAAACATTTTGCGCAGTGCCGTCTGGCCGTTGCCGATATCTTTCAGGCCAAGCGTGCCCACCACTTTCCCCTCACAGCGGGCGACCCAAAAATCCCCGTTGCCGCGCTGATAAAACTGCGGAATATCATGCAAATCAGGCTGCTGCTGTTCGGTTATTGCAATGCCAAACTCCTGATTCTGGATTGGCAAAATCACCTCAACCACACCGCGCTGGTCGGCGGCAGAAAATCGCTCAATAAAGACAGAATGACTCATCACACACTCCCTCAGGCAAAAAACAGAATTAGTACGGGCACAGCAGCGCCAGCTCAGGATTTTCAGGGAAAACCCTTTCGCTGAGAAAATCAATCAACACCCGCAACTTCGGCGTCATATAACCGCCCGACGGCCATAAAATGTAGAAGTCGCCACTGCGCTTTACATCATCATCCAGAACCGTCACCAGTTGCCCGCGCGCCAGTTCCTTACGGATACTGAAATCCGGCAGACAGGCGATGCCCAGCCCCTGCACGGCAAAACACAGGCGCGTTTCAATATTATTGCAAACCATCGACACCGGCAGCGCTAAATCCTGATATTCCGGCAACGGCCACGGCTCGAGTTTTCCGCTGTTGGGAAAACGGAAATGCAGACAACGATGATCAGCCAGTTCATGCGGTTTTGCAGGCGTACCGTATTGTTCAAAATAGGCTGGTGCGCCGACCAGCAGATGATGGAACGTGCCCAGCTTGCGCATCGACAAACGGGAATCCGCCATTTTGCCGGTACGCACCACGGCGTCGAACCCTTCTTCCACCACATCCACAATACGATCGGTGAAATCCAGATCCAGTTCGATATCCGGATAACGGCGCATAAATTCACCCAGCACCGGCAGCAACAGCGTGCTCACCTGCGGCAGACTCAGCCGCAGCCTGCCGCGCGGGCATTCCGCCAGTTGCGACAATTCGCTTTCTGCGGCTTCAAGTTCTGCCATGATCCGGCGGCAGCGTTCAAGAAACAGCGCCCCTTCGGCGGTCAGCGTCACGCTGCGGGTGCTGCGATGAAACAACCGCACATTCAGCCGGGTTTCCATGCGCGCAATGTTTTTCCCCACCGCCGATGCCGATACGCCTAATATCCGTCCGGCCGCCACAAAACTGCGGGTTTCTGCCACCTGTACGAACACCGTCAGGCTACTGAGATTTTCCATTGCTTCCCCCGATTACGGACATCAGCGTCCGCATATTCAGGAAATCTACCCTACTTTTTCCGCACTGAGGAGAGCTCTATCGTGCTTTAACACTTTCTGAAACTGAGATACCGCATGAATTCCACTGCAATGAAACCCCCACTTCCGCTGTCCGCGTTACTGGCGATGGCGCTGACCGGCTTTATCGCCATCATGACCGAAACCCTGCCCGCCGGACTGCTGCCACAGATTGCCGCCGGGCTTGACGTTTCCCCGGCGATGGCCGGGCAGCTCATCACCCTTTACGCCGCCGGATCACTGATGGCGGTCATCCCGCTGGCCGCCCTGACCCGGAGCTGGAACCGGCGCACCGCGCTACTGACCGCGATCGGCGGTTTTCTGGTCTTCAACACCCTCACCACTTTCTCGGAAAATTATCTGCTGACGCTGTTTGCGCGCTGGATGGCCGGAGCGGCGGCAGGGCTGGCGTGGGGATTGCTGGCAGGCTATGCACGGCGGATGGTGCCGGTGGAGCAACAGGGGCGGGCGTTGTCGGTGGCGATGGTCGGCACGCCGCTGGCGCTTTCGGTTGGCGTTCCGCTCGGCACATGGATGGGAACGCAGCTTGGCTGGCGTATGGCCTTTGGCGTGATGTCTGCCGTCACGCTGTTGCTGATCGTCTGGGTGGTCCGCAAAGTGCCGGATTACCCCGGCCAGGCCGCCGGTCAGCGTCAGCCTTTACGCCATGTGCTGATGATGCCGGGCGTGCGCAGCATTTTGCTGGTGATCATGCTGTGGATGCTGGCGCATAACCTGCTTTATACCTACATCGTGCCCTTCCTGCGTATGTCCGGCCTGAACGGGCGTGCCGACCAGATATTGCTGGTCTTCGGCATCGGCGCGCTGGCCGGTATCGGCGTGACGGGCTTACTGGTGGATAAACGCCTGCGGCAAACCCTGCTGGTCAGCCTGCTGGCCTTTGCCCTGCTCTCGCTCGGGCTGATATTTAACAGCCATTCGCCGCTGACCGTGACATTGTGCATTGCACTGTGGGGGCTGACATTTGGCGGAGCCGCCACGCTGCTGCAAACGGCCATCGGGGACGCGGCGGCAGAACACGCCGACATGGCGCAATCTATGGTCGTGGTAGCCTGGAATCTGGCGATTGCCGGTGGCGGACTGGCAGGTGGCGTGCTGCTGGAAACCGCCGGTATCGAGGATTTCCCTGCCGTCATGCTGATACTGATTGTTGCCGGACTCTGTATCGCATGGCGGGCGCGGCAACATGGCTTCAGGCCGGGTGCCCGTCATCCGCAAATGCATACTGAGAAGGAACGGGATCAAAGTTTGGAAACCGCTGAAAAGGTATAATTTCTTAAACCTTTCCGGAACCAGAATACTGAAGCCGCCCCCATTGCGGCTTATTCTGTTAGAGTAAAAAACAGGCAATACAGAAGCAATGAGAATCATGGAAGCACGTAATAAAGCCGTTATACTTTTGTCAGTAATTGCCGCCGCAGCCCTGGTGCTGCTGGCGTTTGAGTGGCTCGCCGATCAGGCCGTACCTGAACTGAAAGAGCAGGTGATTCACTATGTGGATGAGCACATGGCGCACTAACATGCCCTGATGGCAGGAGGAGAAATGGTAACGAAACGGATGATGGCCAAACACTGGAAAATGGTTGTGGTACTGCTGTGTATCTGCGGCGCGCTGATGCTGTTGCGCTGGGCGGCGATGATCTGGGGGTAAAGTTTTGCAAATTACCCCTTCTGAAACTGATTAAATAAGCATCAACCCGGTCAGGGGGTTGAAACCTTCCGCTACGCGAGCCAGAATATCCTTAGTGATTGTTAAGAGCCCGTCTGACCGTTTATGAAAACACCCAAACCTCGTCGTCCTCATGGGCGATGGACGTATTACATCATGCACGAAGACATTCTCTGGCCCTGCCCGGTTCGCTGGGAGTGGGAGAATGGCTACGGCGGCTGGCTGCCTTTTTATTATTCACCGACACTGGAGTTCGTGGCTGGCGATCCGCTCAAGGCCACAAAAGTGGCGGGCCAGAAAGCCCGCCCACATCGTAAGCCCCTCAAAATTCACGAATACGAATACTGATTTTTACCCTTCAGGTATCCGCACTACGCGCTTTCAATTAATCCGCTGGCACGCAATACCCGCCGCTGCACCGCATCCGGCAGTACCGCATTCATTCCCCCGACACATCCCAGACTGAACCAGTGACGCGCACGGGTGATGCCGGTGTAAATCAGCTCACGGGTCAGGATCGGGCTGAGGTTTTCCGGCAGTAATAGCGCGGTATGGGTGAATTCAGAACCCTGCGATTTATGAACCGTCATGGCGAATACCGTTTCCACCGCCTGCAAACGCCCCGGCATTACCCAGCGGATATCCTGCGTACCGTCACCGGCCAGAAACGCCACGCGCAAGGTCGGCACGACGGAACCGTCCGGCAGCCGGTGCGGGATCTCCAGCGTGATGCCAATATCGCCATTCATCAGTCGCTGGCTGTAGTCGTTACGCGTGACCAGCACCGGGCGCCCCGGATACCAGTTAACGGATGCCTTGAGCAGCCCTTCTTTTCTCAGGATTTCAGCAATTCGCTCATTCATTTTTTCTACACCCCAGTTTCCGCCACGCAAGGCGCACAGCAACTGAAACTGGCTGTACGCCAGCAACACTTTGGTGGCCCAGCGGTTGAACGCTTCGGGCGGTTCATCGTCTGCCGGACGCTCATTGATCATGATCGTCAGATAGTGACGATAGCCGACCGGGGGTTCGACGCCTTCACGCGTTGCCGCCGCCGGAAACTGCTTCGCGCCGCCATTCACCACCCAGTCGCGCAGCTCACGGTCATCGTCCGCGCTCAGCGTCAGTTGCGCCAGATCGGCATAACCCTGTTTCCAGACCTGTTTCAGCCCTTTCACGTCGCCATCGTTTACCGCTTCCGCCAGCCTGCCGATGCCACTTTGTGCATCAAAACGGTAGCTGTGACGCAGCATCACCACCGCCTGATCCATCGCCGTGCCGTGCGGATCAACCAGCTGATCCGCAATGGATTCGCCGGTCACTTCCTCCAGCCAGTCACGGGTTTGCGGCAGATAATGGCCGCCAGCCGCCCGCTGACACAATTCACTGAGCAACGCCCCCGCTTCCACCGACGCCAGCTGATCTTTATCACCGAGCAGGATCAGTCGCGCCTGCTCCGGCAACGCCGCCAGCAGCGCCGCCATCATTTCCAGATCGACCATCGAGGCTTCATCCACCACCAGCACATCCAGCAGTAACGGATTCCCCGGATGGTGGCGGAAATGCCGGGTATCCGGGCGGCTGCCAAGCAGGCGGTGCAGAGTCACAACATCGGTGTTGATGCTGTCGCGCACGGCATCGCCGTTGCCCAGCGCACTGAGATCCAGCTTCGACACCGCACCGGCAATGGATTCATTGAGACGCGCCGCTGCCTTGCCGGTCGGTGCCGCCAGACGGATACGCAGCGGCTGGCCGTGTTCTTCCAGCGCCAGTGTCTGCAACAACGCCAGCAGGCGCACCACCGTGGTGGTTTTACCGGTGCCCGGCCCGCCGGTAATAATGCTGAATGCATTGCCCGCCGCCAGCGCACAGGCCAGTTTCTGCCAGTTGGCAGCCTGTGATTTACCGTCCGGCGGGAACAGCGCCGTAAGCGGTGCGCGCAGCGATGCCACCGGCAAGGTGTGCAGTGCGCTGCGCGTCAGACGTTGTTCTATCGCCGTGCGGACATTTTGTTCGTACTGCCAGTAACGGCGCAGGTACAGTCGCTGACCGGCCAGCACCAGCGGCGAATTGCCTGCGCCTTCGCTGACCAGCGTCGGGTGCGCCAGCGCCGACAGCCACTCCGTCAGCGTCAGGTGTTCCAGCACGGCGGCGGGGCGGATCACCGCGCCATCGGCATGATCGCCGTCAGGCGGCAGCGAAAGTGAAAAGGCGCTGTCATCGAGCGTGGCCTGCAAGTCCAGACACACATGGCCGCGCCCCAGCTGATAGCTGGTCAGCGCGATCGCCAGCAATAACAGCGGATGAGCATCCGGCGCTTCCTTCGCCAGAAACGTCACCAGTGCGCGATCCAGTTCGCGCAGCCAGCCACATTCCACCCAGCTTGCCAGCAGTTGTGCGATATCTTCCCGGCTGTTGATTTTCATACATGTGCCTCACTGCCGCTGAACAGCGCGTCGAGTTGTTCCATTAACGCTTTATCCGGCCGCTGAACGCAGACGCCATTACCCGGCGCGTGGCTGCCGCGCAGGAAAAGATAGACTGCGCCGCCAATGTGCCGGTCATAGTCGTAGTCCGGCAGACGGGATTTCAGCAGACGATGTAGCGCAAACAGGTACAGTGTGAACTGCAAATCGTAGCGGTGATCCCGCATCGATTGCGTCATGGTGTTCTGGTCATACCCGCTGGCGTCATCGCCGAGCCAGTTAGATTTGTAATCCAGCACGTAATAACGCCCGTTGTGCTCAAACACCAGATCGATAAAGCCTTTCAGCATACCGTTGAGATCTTCCGCCACCAGCGGTGCGCGCTCCGCTCCTTCCAGCGTGTATTGCTGAACCAGCCGGTCGAGGTGGCGGGTCGGCACCTGCGTCAGCGGGAACCAGAACTCCATTTCCACCTGATAAGGCGGCAGTTCCGCCAGCGTGAAAGTGGTACCGTCAGGCAAGCCCAGCGGTTGCGTCAGTAACGCGGTCAGCCAGCCGGTCAGCGGCACGATCCATTTTTCCCAGCCCCGCGTATTACAACGCCGGGCAACCTGATCGGCGATTTTCGCCGGATCGGCCGCCAGCGCGGCAAACCCTTCGTCACCCGCCCATTCCAGCAAACCGTGCAGGAAATTACCCGGCGCAGGGCCGCGCGGGAAAGCATACAAATTTTCACCGGTCATCGGCTGCGGCAGCCCTTCCGGCTGTTCTTTTCCGGCATCACGGATTTTCTGATCTTCTAAATAACTGTCCTGCGCGGCGCTTTCGATTTCAGCCAGCGGCTCACGGTTCAGGTTTTCGGCCACGATATACGTACCGGCAGCCGCGATTTGCAGGCCGGAGAAACTCGTCACCCACCAGCGCGGCCCTTTATGGGTACGCAGTGGCGGACGTGGCCCGAGCGCCGGCAGCGTCTGCTCACTGCGATAAAGGGCACCGTCCGGCAGGGGCAGCGGCCAGGCACGGATATTTTCCGTTTCCATCGCCTGCAAACTCGCAGGCAGCGCATCCGCCTCAATGGTTTCCCCACCGTGGAACAGATAACCGGGCGCGCTCTTTTCGAACTCTTTCAGCGGTGCCATACCCAGCCACAGCGCGTAACGTGAGCGGGTCAGCGCCACATAAAACTTACGCAGATCCTCGCCCAGACGCTCGCGGTCGGCCTGCACCAGTTGCTCATCCGTCGCACTCAGCGCGACTTCCAGTTCACCTTCCGGCGTATGCCATTTCAGCGGTGAATCCTGTTTTTTGACCGCGCGGAACGCACAGGCAAAAGGCAGGAATACCAGCGGATATTCCAGCCCTTTGGATTTATGCACCGTGACCACTTTCACCAGATCCGCATCACTCTCGAGACGCAGTTTGCGGGCATCGCCGCCCTGATGTTCGTCCTGACATTGTTCCGCCAGATAGCGGATCAGCGCGTGTTCGCCGTCGAGTTGCACGCTGGCCTGTTGCAGCAGTTCGGAAAGGTGCAGCAGATCGGTCAGCGCACGCTCGTCGCCCCGGCCAAGCAGGCGGCGCGGTACGTCGAATTCCCACATCAGGCGGCGCAGCATCGGCAAAATGCCCTGCTTGCGCCAGCAGGTGCGAAACGCCTGAAATTGTTGCACGTAGCGTTCCCACTCATTCTCGTCCTGATTCAGCCGGTCGAGCGCCTCCCAGCTGAGGTTGAGCGAAGGTGTGGCAAGGGCAGCGCGCAGCAGACGGTCGTTTTCCGGCGCGGCACAGGCCGCCAGCCAGTATTGCAACTCCCCTGCCTGCGCACTTTCAAAAATCGATTCTTTATCGGAAAGATAAACACTGCGCACGCCGCGTTTCGACAGCGCGGTGCGCACCGCCGCCGCTTCACGGCCGGTATTCACCAGCACCGCCACATCGCCCGGCATCACCGGTTTCAGGGGTTCACCGGGCAGTCCGAAACCGGCAGACCCTTGCTGGCCGAGGCGCAACAAGCGGACGATTTCCGTTGCACAGCCTTCGGCCATCAGCTGGACATACTGCGTTTTCGGCAAGGTGTCCGGCTGATTTTCCGGGTACCACAGCGTCATCGCCACCGCTTCGGCATCATCAATCACCAGCGTGTCGGCGCGCCCTTTGGCTTCCACCGGCAGGAACGGCACCTGATTGTCATCGTCACGACGGAACAGGAACGCGCCCTCTCCTGCGCGGCGCTTCTCGGCCAGTTCAAACACCTGATTAACCGACGCCACCATCGCGCGGGTGGAACGGAAGTTGGTCGCCAGTGTGTAGTGACGGCCACCGGTATCGCGACGGGCGCGCAGATAGGTGTAAATATCCGCGCCACGGAAGGCGTAAATCGCCTGTTTAGGGTCGCCGATCAGGATCAGCCCCTGCTCCGGCGCGTTTTCCGCCACGCGGTAAACGGCGTCGAAAATACGGTATTGCAGCGGATCGGTATCCTGAAATTCGTCGATCATCGCCAGCGGAAATTGCGTGCGGATGATCTCCGCCAGCCGCGCGCCGTTGTCGCTGCGCAGGGCTGTATCGAGACGGGTCAGCAAATCATTGAAACCCATCTGTGCACGCTTTTGCTGCTCAGCGTCAAAGCGGTGCTGGATCCAGCGGCAGGCGTGTTGCAGCAAACCGCTGCGGGCGTCAGGCAGGCTTTCAAGACGGGCTTTCAGGGTTTCCATCGCCGTCAGCGCCGGATGTTCAGGGGGATCGCCCTGTTTCCAGCATTCCCTTAAACCGGCGGGAGTAAGGCGCGTCCAGCCGGTTTTCAGATCCGGTATTACGTCGTCCGTCGTCGCCCAGGTGTGCAGTTTTTCCAGCCACGGATTGAAAAACCGCGCCTGAATTTTTTTGCCATCGACCACTTTCGCCGCCACCGCACCTTCGAGCATGGTGCGCAGTTCCTGCGTCCATTGCGGCCAGTCTTGTTTCAGCGCCGCCAGTTCTGCGGCTTTCTGGTTATTGACCGTCTCGCACACGTCGGCGGGCGTCTGATCAGACCCCAGTGCATCGGCATACTCCAGCAACGGCATTACGCTGCGGTGCAGGTCTTCCGGCGACCGCCACCAGCCGCGTAACGTTTTGATTTCCGCCTCGCTGAGCGGGAAGTAAAAACTGCGCCAGTAATCGCGCACCACGTTCATCAGCAGTTCGGTCTGATCGGTTTCCAGCGTCTGGGTAAACAGGCTGTCGCTGTCGAATGCGTGCTCGCCAAGCATACGGTTACACCAGCCGTGAATGGTCGATACGGCAGATTCATCCATCCACTCCGCCGCCAGTTGCAGCTTGCGCGCACAGCCCGGCCACTGCTCCGGCGCGTATTCCGCGCGCAGATCCTGCAAAAATTCATCGCAGGCTGAAGGCGCCAGCGGATCTTCTAAAAAACACGCTGCCGCCGTCGACAGCCGTTCGCGAATTCGATCGCGCAGTTCTTTGGTGGCCGCGTCGGTAAATGTCACCACCAGAATTTCCGGCGGTGTCAGCGGGCGGCTGAAGGCATTGTCGCCACCGTGACCGAGCACCAGCCGCACATACAGCGCGGCGATGGTGAAGGTTTTGCCGGTCCCGGCGCTGGCTTCGATCAGGCGGCTGCCCGTCAGCGGGAAGTTCAGTACGCTCAGGGGTGAGGGCAACGTTTGTTCCGTCATTCCTTCGCTCCTTTTTTGCTGCGGGAAAGGTGACTGATTAATGGGGTCAGCAGCGTATCAGCCAGCCGGGCAAACTCGCCGTCTGCCCATAGCGTGGCAAAATCCGGCCATGCGCGGGCCAGATAGGCATTGCTGTCGCGTTCACCAAATTTCATGTTAGCCGGATCGTGATTCTCATAACTGTCACGGGCAGCCAGCCAGGCATCGCTGTCCGGCGCGCTGTTTTCCGTGCCCTCTTTTTTCAGCCAGACAAAGGCGGTTTTCACTGCCAGCGGCAACGGGCGTAACTGCCCCGCTTTCCACGTGGTAATCAGCGTTTCCCATATGTCCTGCGCCTGTGCAATATCCAGCGGCGGCAGTTCAGCAGTGCCGTTTTTACTGACGATCACCGTGTGCATCGGCTGTCCGTTAAGGTGTCCGGCGAGGTGTGCGACCCAGTAAGGCAGCAGGCGGTCAAAGCGGTAACTGCGCTCTTTGGTCATGATGCCGATGCTTTCCAGCACCACGCGCGCACGGTCGCCCGCCGCATTTGCCCGCAGTTCACTCAGCCAGTCGGAGAACATCACGCCGCCGGTGTCATCTTCCAGCGCCTCATTTGCCAGCGGTTGCGGCCAGTTATCGAGTACCTGCTGATAACTGGCAAACAAGGTGTCCATCGGCTCGGCGAGATCTTCGCTCAGCACTGCAGCGAACTCGCCCGGAGCCAGTTCGCCGCGCCGCTCAATGCGTTCAAGTTGCTGACGCAATACATCCTGCCGCGAAACGCCTGCTTCCAGCGCCTGTTTCTGCGCGCGGATCAGTTCATCCTGCAAACGCCAGTTTTCCAGCGCATTGATGTCGAACGGCTCCTGATCTTCGCTGCCGGGATCTTCCAGCTCAAAATAGATGTTCAGCCGCTGGCGGAAGAAACTGCGCACCGGGTCGGACAGAAAATCCGACAACTGCCGCAGTGTCAGCGCGCCTTCCTGTTCAACAGGTTGCAGCGGTTGCGCCACCACGGCGGCGGCTTCGGCTTCCAGACCGGCGCGCCATTCGTGGGCATAGCTGAACAACGTGCTGCCCTGACTGAAGTAATCGCGGTTGAACGGTTGCAGACGATGTTCGACGGTCAGCGCAGGCAGTAACTCCCCGCCATTTTCCGCTTTCCAGCCCGCCGCCACATGGTCGCGCAACTGCGCCACCAGCACGGAAGGCGGCCGTTCGGTATTGTCATGAATGCTGCGACCAACCCAGCTGATATGCAGACGCTCACGGGCAGAAAGCAGCGCCTCAAGGAACAGGTAACGGTCATCTTCGCGCCGGGAACGGTCACCCGGACGGTAATCACGTCCCATCAGGTCAAAATCCATCGGCACGCGGTTACGCGGATAATCGCCGTCATTCATGCCCAGCAGATAGACGTGGCGGAACGGAATGGCGCGCATCGGCATCAGGGTGGCAAAGGTTACCGCCCCGCCGAAGAATGGCTGTGTCAGACCTGACTGGTCGAACTGCGCCAGCCAGTGATCGCGCACCACCGACAGCGGCAGTTCAGCCTGCAAATCGACGCTTTCACAGGCAGCCAGCCAGGTTTCCAGCTCGCCATGCAGACGCACTAAAATGAAGCCGTCTTCGCCGTCATCCTCGCTGAAGTACTGAGAAAGGATGTCGCGCAGGCGTTCGCCCCACACCGGCGGCGTCGCGGGTTCACGCAACTGACGCCAGGTGTCGTCGAGGCAGTTGAGCAGATGCGACAGCGGACCGATCAGCGCCGCATCCAGCCCGCCGATTTCATCCAGCGGTTCGATATCCGCCCACGCCTCGCCGCTGCCCACCGCATAACCGAGCAGCATACGTTGCAGGCCGAAGAACCAGCTGTTTTGCTCCGGCGATAACGGCAGTTCGAGGCTCTGACGCTGTTCCGCATGCAGCCCCCAGCGCACGTTAGCGGCACGTATCCAGCGATGCAGCAGCGGCAGTTGCTCTTCTTCGATGCCGAAACGCTGACGCACGGAAGGCACGTCGAGTAAATCCAGCAGATCGCTGACGGCAAAACGCGACTGCGGCAGGTTCAGCAGGCTTTCCAGCGCACCGAGTAAGGAGTTGTTCTGGCGCGGTCCCTGATCGGCAACGGTAAACGGGATATAGCGCGGGTCGCTGCGTTCCGTCAGGCCAAATACCGCCTGAATGTGCGGCGCATAGCCGTTGATATCCGGCACCATCACGATAATGTCGCGGGCTTTCAGCGTCGGATCAGCCGCCAGCGCGGCCAGCAACCGGTCATGCAGCACTTCCACTTCGCGCTGCGCGCTGTGAGTAATAAAGAAACGCAGGGAATCGTCCTGCTGAACATCCACCGCAGGCCATTCTTCGATCGTTTCCGCCAGCGGACGCAGCTGCAAAATGTCTTCCTGCAACTGGTGCAACAGGGTATCGGTGCCGTTTGAAGTAAAGAGATCGATACGCGGGATCACCGGCGCAAGCTGCGAAGCATAGGATTCGTGGTTGTCATATTCATTCAGCAGGCCGATATAATCGCGCCCCTGTTTGCCCCATGCCGCCAGCAGCGGATGCGCATGCTGATGAAGTTCATCTTCAGCGATCACCTGCGGCATGCCCGGCTTGCGTAATTGCCGGATCCGCTCCGCACGTAGCAGATCTTTATCGGCGATGATGTCGCTCCAGTCGTGTTCGCACGGGTTATGCACGCACATAAAGATGTGTGTCCAGCGCCCCAGCACCGCCAGCACTTCAAGGGATTGTTGCGGCAGCGAGGAAATACCGAACACCACCAGCCGCGAGGGCAATCCGGCCGGACGCTGATCTTCAGGAAGGGTTTGCGCATGTTGCAGAAAACGCTGATGCAGCGCCGCACGGCTGGTGCCGCGCTCGTTTTCAGGCACATCCGCCAGAAGCGCACGCCACAGTTGCGGCTGCCACAGCAGGTTTTCCGGTAAGGGTTCGCTGCCCTGGCGGCTGGTGCGCAGGACATCCCGCCCGTTGCCCCAGTCTTCCAGCCAGTCGGCACGGTAAACCTGATACTGATCGAATAAATCCGCCAGACGCTGCGCCAGCTGATGCAGTTTACGCATGTCGCCGTCTTCTTTTAAGAAACGGGCCAGCGGCGCAAACACCGGTTCTGCCAGCAGTTCAGGCAACAGGCGGATCAGTCGCCAGGTCAGCAACGGCCGGTCAAACGGTGACGATTCCGGCACCTGTTCTTTGCCGAGCACCGCACGGTAAACCTGCCAGAAAAAACGCGCCGGAAGCTTGATATCCAGCGCCGCCGCAATTCCGCAGCCACCGTCCGCCACATCACGTGCCAGCGCCAGTTTCAGCCACTGGTTGATGCCGTTGCTTTGCACCAGAATCACTTCGTTTTCCAGCGGCGACAGCGGATGCGCCGCCATCCACGTGACCAGCACATCCCTCAGCGCCTCTGAGTGATTTCCGTGTAATACCATCAAACCTGAATTCACGCCCGCATCCCTTGTTATCGCCTGTCAGGGGTGAGATTTTGCGTTCATTTGGAAAGGATTGAAAGGACAGAAAAGAAAAGAGGCAGGGCCTGCGGCCTGCCTCGTAGCAAAATGTAACGCGCTGAAAATTAGCTGCGCATTTTACGAGCCGCCCCGATCATTCCGTCCAGCCATTCCTGATGGCCGTTGATCATCGGGTTAGGTCGGGTTACCGCTAAATCGCGTGCCGGTTTACCGTTTTGCGTTTCCTGCGTCAGGATACGCACGCGGCCGCCGGAAAGTTCTTCGATAAGCCACGCGTGATGCACGTCGAGACGGGTGTCGGCGTCGCCTTCTGCCCAGCCGTGCCACGCCATGCGCGCTGGCTGCCCGTTGACCGGCGGGACGTATTCCGTCACCTGTGCTTCGACCGGGAAACCAAAGGTACTGAACCGGAAACGGGCACCGTCGCTCAGGCCCGGCCCCGTACCGTCGTAGAAAGCAATATCAGACGCGTTGCTGTAATACACCGGCCAGGCGGCAGTGTTATCCAGTTGTGCCCAGAGTTCGTCAACCGTCACGCCGGTGATGATCATTTCGTTTGACGCGAAGTTGTCGGTTTCGCCGGGGATATAGCCTTGCGGCCAGTGAATCGCATTCATATTTACTTCCTTTGTATTGAGTTATGTACAGGGAACAGCCCGCAGGCTGGCGTGCATAAAGAATACGCAGGGCTGAGATATTACGGAAATCACACCTTGTGATACTTACCATTTCTGATTTTTATATCTGGATGGCGGGCAAAAAAACAGGCAGAAGAAGACTTCTGCCTGCCGGTTATTTCACTGATTCATCAGCAATGATCACTGAATGCTGTAACGCTCAAGCCAGTGCGCGTAAGGCGCAGGCAGAACCCACGAAGGATTGTCTTCGCCCAGTTCTTTTGCCAGCGCATACGGATAATGCGGGTTGGCGAGCATCGCGCGGCCAATCATCACCAGATCCATATCTTGTTCGCTGATGCAACGCTCGGCCACGTCTGCCGACGCAACGCCCCATGAGCTTGCCACCGGCAAACCAGCCTCTTCACGCACGCGGCGCGACACCGGCGCCAGGAAACCGGCACCCCAGGGAACCTGTGCTTCCCAGGTGGAGAAACCGACGCTGACGTTGAGCATATCCAGCCCTTTTTCGCGCAGGATACGGGTCAGTTCGATGGATTCTGCCAGCGTTTCTTCATCGCGACCGTCGTATTCGATCACGCCAAAACGCGCGGTGATCGGCAGGTTTTTCGGCCAGACCGCGTTAACGGCATCGAAAGTCTCAATCAGGAAACGGCTGCGACCGGCGAAGTCACCGCCGTATTCGTCAGTGCGGGTGTTGGAATGCACGGAGAAGAAGCTTTGTGCCAGATAGCCGTGGGCAAAATGCAGTTCCAGCCATTCAAAACCGGCATCGCGTGCGCGTTTTGCGGCAGCGACAAAATCGGCCATCACGCGCTGGATATCGGCTTTGGTCATTTCTTTCGGCACTTTTGGCAGATGTTTGCCGAATGCGACAGCGGATGGCGCAAGGGTCGCCCAGCCACGCGGATCGCCTTCCGCAATATGATCGTCCCCTTCCCACGGCAGATTGGCGCTGGCTTTACGGCCTGCATGTCCGATCTGGATCCCCGGTACCGCGCCTGCGGCTTTGATAGATTTGGCGATTTTCGCCAGTTCAGCGGCCTGTTCATCGTTCCAGATCCCAAGACATCCCGGGGTGATCCGGCCTTCCGGCGATACGGCCGTCGCTTCGACAATCACCAGACTCGCGCCGCCGCGTGCCAGCGTGGCGTAATGCACCTGATGCCAGTCGTTCGGCACGCCATCGGTGGCGGAATACTGGCACATTGGCGGAACGGCAATGCGGTTTTTCAGGGTGACGTCTTTCAGCGTAAACGGCGTGAAAAGTGCAGACATAATATTTCCTCGGTGGATTGGCGCATTTAGCACACAGAGTGCTGCCAAAGAGCTATAAGCAGAAGTATAGAAATATTATAGTGCGTATCAAATTTCGTTATAACTCAATCGGTGCCCTGCCTATGCGCAATCTGAAGAGTCTCGACCTCAACCTGTTAAAGACTTTCGATGCATTGCTCGACGAGCGCAGCGTGACCCGCGCCGCAGAGCGCCTTTCCCTGACGCAACCCGCTGTAAGCAGCATGCTGACGCGTCTGCGGGAAAGTTTTGATGATCCCTTATTCGTGCGGGCGCGCTACGGTATCGTGCCGACCGAACGCGCGCTGTCGCTGGCTAAACCGGTGAAACGGGTGATGGCGGAAATCGACGCGCTGTTACAGCCGGAGGTATTTATACCCGCTGACTGCGAGATGACGTTTACCCTCGCCGCCACCGATTACGCGCTGGGCGTGATTATCGTGCCGTTTTTTTCCCTGTTACAGAAGCTCGCGCCGGGTATTCATCTGTCGGTTCAACGGGTTGAGGATTCGACCCTTTCGGGGCGGCTGGAGCGCGGTGAAATCGACCTGGCGCTGCTGACGCCGGAGACCACGCCGCCCGATCTGCATATCCGCCATTTATATGATGAACGTTATGTATGTACGCTGCGCAAAGGCCATCCGGCGCTGAATCAAGGCACGATCTCGCTGGAGACATTTTGTCAGTACGACCACGCGCTGGTGTCACTGAGCGGCGAAAATTTTGCCGGCGTGACGGATACTGCCCTTCACGCGCTGGGCAAAAAACGCAACGTGGTGCTGTCGGTGAACAGTTTTCTGGTGCTGCCGCCGGTTTTACAGACCACGGATCTGATCGCCGTAGTACCGGAACGGCTGGTGCGCGATGCCGCAGGGCTGGAAGTGATGCCGCCACCGCTGACCATTCCTGGCTTTACCAAAGTCGCCGCGTGGCACGAACGCTCGCATCTTTCCGCCGCACATCAGTGGCTGAGACAGCAACTGGCGCAGGTCTGTAGCGGGCAGTAATGACGTTTTCTGAAACATCGATAAAATCTGCCTATAAGGACTCATACCATGGAAAAACTGCCAGCTATCACCATCACATATTGTTCTCAATGCAACTGGCTGCTGCGCGCCGCGTGGATGGCGCAGGAACTGCTCAATTCGTTCAGCACCGATCTGGCGTCCGTGACGCTTGTCCCCGGTACCGGCGGCATCTACGAAATCAAAGTCGATGACGAAATCATCTGGGAACGCAAACGCGACGGCGGTTTCCCCGATGCCGCGCCGCTTAAACAGCGCGTGCGCGATATCTGTTTCCCGGAAAGATCGCTGGGGCATGTAGATAAGAAGAAGACAGGTGACGAATAAGTTCTGAGGCTGCGGCTCACCCCGCAGCGCGTTAACGGCTCACCCCGCTTTCAGCATATCAAACACCACCTGCGCAAAGCCTTTGGCGAGTGCGGGATTGGAAAGATACTGCATCATCATATTTTGCTGAGCTGCATTGCAGTCCATGATGGCCTCATCAACAGCTTTTGGAAAATCGCCTAACATCGCTTGTTCACGGGTGTTATTAGCAAGCTGCGTCATGACAGCCGTGTTTTCTGAGATCTTGTCTTTAACTGTGAAAGCACAGTTGATCATATCTTTATCCGTCAGATGGTCACCGACAAAAAGCGCATTCAGACGTTCAAGGATTTGCGACATAAAGTCTTCTTTTTTGTCTTTAGGTTTCGCCGATCCGACGTCGTTACCGGGCTGCAAACCCTCTTCCGCACTGGCCGCGGTGAGGCGCAGTTGCTGTTCGCGCATTTTCGACAGGCGGTAATGGCTCATCACCACATTCTGCAAATCCACGTCGTCTTCCTGCACGTTTGATTCGCGCAGCAGCGGGCGCAGATGCCGTGCGAACAGGCTGAGTTTCTCCAGATCCTGATTGTCGTAATCGACGATCTGCGAAATGAATTCATAAAAGCGCACAAAGCTGCCGAGATCTTTTTTGAAAATTTCCAGCCGGTCTTTTTCCCTTTTGCATTCTTTAAAGGTGTTTTCTGCATTGGCGATTAATATCGGCTCGCGGGTCGTTTTGGTGATCTCGAACATGCGTTTGGATTGCAGATAGGCTTCAGTCGCCGAGGCATAGCGTTTTTCCCAGCGTTCCACGGCCGGTCGGCTGATATTGCTCAGTGCCGCGCCAGATTTGTTTTTACTGAAAAAGGCGGTGCAGAACTGTTCGACTTCACGCCATTGAAAAATCCCGCTGGTACGCAGTTTTTCAAACAGCTCAAACACCAGCGCCGGGTCAGACACATCCGTCAGTTCAGCGGTCTGATAATAGGGCCGGAAGGCTTGCAGGATGTCATCCGGGTCATTCACAAAATCGAGAATAAAGGTGCCGGATGCCGCTTTGACGGGATATATACGGTTCAGGCGCGATAGTGTCTGCACACATTCGACGCCGCCGAGCGGTTTATCGACATACATGGCACACAGTTTTGGCTGGTCAAATCCGGTCTGGAATTTGTTCGCCACCAGCATCACCTGATAGTCGTCGCTGTCGAAAGCTTTGCGCATATCACGCCCCTTCAGGCCGGGGTTCATGTTGGTTTCTGTGTATTTCTGCCCCAGCTGCGCCTCGCTGTTCGGGCCGTTTTCGCTGAATTCCACTTCACCGGAAAACGCCACCATGGCGCTGATTTTCTGGTAATGATTCTGGTGAATGTACTTATCGAACGCCAGTTTGTAACGCACCGCTTCCTTGCGCGAACGGGTGACCACCATGGCTTTGGCCTGGCCGCCGAGCAGGTTCATCACGTGGTTTTTATAGTGCTCGACAATCACTTTCACTTTCTGCGCGATGTTGTAATCGTGCAGCCGCACCCACTGAGTCAGGCGTCTGTTGGCCTTTTTGTCATCGACTTCTTTGTCGGCATCCGCCTGTTTCTGCGCCAGTTTGTAGGCCACATGATAAGTGACGTAATTTTTCAGCACATCGAGAATAAAGCCCTCTTCGATGGCCTGCCGCATGGAATACACATGAAACGCCTGCGGCCGGTTGGTTTTCGATGCCGGTTCGTTCGGGTTGGGAAGACGGCCAAACAACTCCAGCGTTTTGGCTTTCGGCGTGGCTGTGAAGGCGTAATAGTTGAGATTATTGCTGCCGCGCCGGGCAACCATGGTGGCGTCCATGATGTCTTCGGAGGACAACTCAACGTCGTCGCCGGTGTTCTCCAGCATCAGTACTTCTTTCAGCTGGCGCGCGGTCGAACCGCTTTGCGAAGAGTGCGCCTCATCGGCAATGATCGCGTACTGGCGTTGTTTCAGGCTCAGGCTGTTTTCGATCGCTTTCAGCACATGCGGGAAGGTCTGGATGGTGACGATGATGATCGGCTGCGAGTTTTCCAGCGCCGCCGCCAGTTTATCGGCTTTCGAGCCGTCACCGGTTTTGTTATTGATGCGCCCGACCACGCCGTCGGCATGTTCGAACTGGTAAATGGTGTCCTGAAGCTGATCGTCCAGCACCGTGCGGTCGGTCACCACGATCACCGAGTGAAACTGCTTTTGTCCGTCTGCGGCATACAGCGTCGAAAGCTGATGCGCCGTCCAGGCAATCGAGTTGGATTTGCCGGATCCGGCGCTGTGCTGGATCAGGTATTTATGCCCGCAGCCTTCCTGCACTGCGGCGCGCACCAGTTTATTCACCACATCCCACTGGTGATAGCGCGGGAATATCAGCGTCTCTTTCTTGTATTTCAGCCCCTGCCAGTCTTCTTTTTCTTCGATTTGCAGATGCACATAACTGCCCAGAATGGTCAGCAGATTGGCGGGCAGCAACACTTCATTCCACAGATAATCCGTGGCGTAACGGGTCTGGTCGGCGGGCGTCGGATTGCCCTTCCCGCCTTCCGCCGTGCCTTTGTTAAACGGCAGAAAATACGTCTCTTTGCCCGCCAGCCGGGTGGTCATAAACACGTCGTGCTGACTGACAGCAAAATGCACCAGCGCCCCGCGCTTGAAAGTCAGTAACGGCTCCGGTTTTTTGGTCGCCGGATCTTTCGGCAGACGGGTGTCTTTGTACTGAGCGACCGCACTTTGCACCGTCTGTTTGAACTCAGATTTGAGTTCCAGCGTGGCGACCGGCAAACCGTTGACGAATAACACCAGATCGATACGCCAGCGTTTGGCTTTCACCCCGCTTGCCGCGAAATGCTCCGCGCTGGCATAGGGGCTGTACACCAGTTCCGGCACCACGCGGCAGATATTCTGCCGGTAGCGCGCCAGCGTCTCCGGGTTCAGGCCGTGCTCGGGTTTGAACTGACAGAGGGAGAAATCCGCATTACGGATCTTCAATCCATGACGCAGAACGCCGAGCGTGCCATAAGTGCGGGAAAGTTTATCCGTAGCATTAATGTCGGCTTTGTTCAGCTGCGTCAGCAATGCATCCAGGAAATGACGTTCGGTATCCTGCGGATACACCCGCGCCAGCTTCTCCCACGCTTTCGGCTGCGTGGTCTGCACAAAGGTCAGAACGTCCTGAAGATACAGCGCCCGCTGGCGATCGTAACCGTCCGGTTTACCGCTGATCCAGCCGTTTTCGCAAAGCTGCGAGATCATTTCATCCTGAAAAATCCGCTCTTTGGTCGGATCCGACATCATGCCGTCACCTCGTCGGATTCTGTCTGCGTGACAGGAACCTGCCAGTCACGCACGTCGATTTTGCCGGTGACAGCTGCGGAGATCAGGGCGGTGCGGCGTTCTTTGAGGAGTTCGATTTGTTGTTGCTGGAGATCGATAAGGGTATCGATTTTGGCGGTTTCGTGATCGAGGAAGTTACAAATATTCAAACACTCAGCATCAGAGGGTAGAGGACATTGTATATCCCCGAGAATCTCAAGATTTAATCCATCCCTTAAATCCCCGCCAGACATATTTCTTATATTTTGATAGTTAGATGTCAGCCACCAATAGATATATCGTGAATGGATTATTCTGTCTAAAACAATGGCAGCCATTGATTGATTACAAGTGGTATCGATGCTTAACTGTGCAACCATTCCTTTGGTTTTTCCCTGTCCTGCTAAAGCAACAACTAATGAATCCTTTGGTATCCATTTAGCACTGCTATTTTCAAACCCGATTTGAGATATATATGTTGATGGCGTTACTACATACCCTTGATTTACTGCACCAGAATTTATCCAAGGGACAGTTCCATTCTCCCAATAATCACTAATGTTTTTCGATGGTGTACCTCCGGCATAAATAATTGATAGCCACCGAAGATTTGAACCTTCCCATTTCTGCGGTAATTTATTACACCACTCAACCCCGGACTCCTTATATTCTCCATACGCCTTATAACGCCCGCTCATGAATGCACCTCCTGCAACAGCGCCATAATTTCGGCACTGATGGCATCGAGGTCGGCATCGATCTCTTTCAGATCTCTTGGCGGCTGATAAACATAGAAGTGGCGGTTGAACGGGATCTCGTAACCGACGACGCCGATCTCGTTGTCCCTGGCATCGCGTTTGTCGGCGTTGATCCAGGCATCACTGACGTGCGGTTTGACCTCACGTTCGAAATAGCTTTCGATAAGCGTGCTGGTGGCGATGGCAGGATTAAGCGGGACGTTTTCGTTGTCGCGTAAATCGCCGTCCTGTTCAAATTCCACCACCTTGCCTTTGTAGCGGAACGCGCCATACAGCGGCTGTTCGCTTTCTTTCAGGACTTTTTTCACCACCGGTTCGGCTGCCGGATTTTTGGTGGTGACCGCCTCGATAAACTGCTTTTTCTCTTTGTTATCCAGCTTCACACCGGCGGTACTGAGCGCGGTTTTCAGGGCGTTTTCAAAGAGATTGAAATCGTTGCTGACGCTGTGTTTACCGCCGTTCGTGGTGCCAAAAGCGGTCTGGATCTGACGCGCTTTCTCCATCAGCGCACGTTGCGCCAGCCATAATTTTCCCGCGCTTCTTCCGGCAAATTCATGGCACTGACGGTGTGCGCCTGCGTCACGACCGCGTCTTTGCTGTTTTCCAGCACGCATTCCAGACGGCGTAATAAGGCGAAGGGAAGGATGATGCGTCCGTACTGCGACTGTTTGAAATCACCCCGTAGCAAATCAGCCACTGACCAGATAAAGGCAGCGGTGTGGGAAAAGTCCATTTTAGACATGCGGGTATCCGTCGGAATAATAATACACATAAAGAGTGCGGGTATTATCCGGCGCAAAAAAACCAAATGCCGCCATTTTATGATCTGAATCAACGAGTTAGATGTTAATCTAACTGAGACAGCTATTACCCCTCTGCACTATTTTAGTGTGACGTACTTCAAGTTTTTCCCGTTCCTGCCGATACATTAGACTTAAGATTCCTTCCAGGGAAACGCCCATGTTAAAGACCATCCGTTCGCGCATTATCACAGCCTGTATCGCCATCGTAGCGTGCTCGCTGATCATCAATACGTTTCTTAGCTATACCGTTGCAAACAAATACAACAGTCAGGCGACAGACAATACGCTGAACGCCCTGACGTCCAGCCATACGCAAGGGATCAGCGATTGGGTTAATGCAAAAACAGGGATGATCGTTTCACTGCAACAGGTCGCGATGTCTGAAGATCCGATCCCGGTTCTCAAACAGATCGCCAGTGCAGGCGGCTTTACCAACGTGTATGTCGGTTACGCCAACCGCACTGCGAAGTTCTCTGATCCGACCGGTGTGCCTGCGGATTACGATCCGACTGGTCGCCCGTGGTACAAGCAGGCGGAAGCCGCCGGACATGCGGTGGCGACGCCGCCGTATATCGACGCAGGCACCGGCAAGCTGGTGGTCACTTTCGCGGTACCGGTGATGGATTCCGGCACGCTGAAAGCGATTGTGGCGGGCGATGTGTCGATGGACAGCGTCGTCAATAACGTCAATACCATTCACCCGACGCCGGGCAGTTTCGGCATGCTGGTGGATAAATCCGGCGTGATCATTGCGCATCCCGACGCCAGTCTGGCACTGAAGCCGTTTACTGCGCTGGCAGAAGGAGTGAATTTGCAGGATGTGTTTGCCGCCAACGCGCCGGTGGATATCCGTCTCAATGGCGCGGTGAAGCGCGTCCGCGCAATGCCGGTCGCGGGCACGGAGTGGTTCACGCTGGTGGCGCAGGATAAGAAAGAATCCACCGCCGGTATGCGTTCCCTGCTGACCTCATCGGTGATTACGCTGCTGGTGATCGTGCTGATTTCTGCCGCCATTATCGGGCTGATGATCAGTAAGTCCTTCCACCGCCTTTCTGTGGTGCGTGACACGCTCAATGCCATCAGTTCCGGCGAAGACGATCTGACACAGCGCCTGCCGACCGACGGTCACGATGAAGTGACGCAGATTGCGCACGCCTTCAACACTTTCGTCGATAAGCTCAGCAAGGTGATGTCGGAAATCCGCACCACCAGCGAATCGGTCAAAATCGCCGCTGACGAGATCGCGGCGGGGAATAACGATCTGTCAGGACGTACCGAGTCTGCGGCGGCCAGTCTGCAACAAACGGCGGCTTCCCTTGATCAGATCACCGCGACCGTGTCTCAGTCGGCCAGTTCGGCCAAACAGGCCTCCGACACCGCGAAATCCGCGTCAGAGGCCGCCACGCGCGGTGACGAAGTGGTGACGAAAGTCATTACAACGATGGAAAGCATCGAAAGTGCCTCGTCGAAAATCGGCGATATTACCGGCGTCATCGACGGTATCGCTTTCCAGACCAACATTCTGGCGCTGAACGCCGCGGTGGAAGCCGCGCGCGCAGGCGAACAGGGACGCGGTTTTGCGGTGGTCGCCAGCGAAGTGCGCAGTCTGGCACAGCGCAGCGCCCAGGCGGCGAAAGAGATCAAAGTGCTGATCGAATCCACCGTCAGCAGTGTCGCTTCCGGTTCCGCGCAGGTGCGTCTGGCCAGCGACAGCATGAGCGAAATCGTCAGCAATGTGTCGAACGTCAGCAGCGTGATGCTGGAAATCACCCACGCCTCGGAAGAGCAGATGCTGAGTATTCACGAAATTAACCGTGCCATTACCCAGCTCGATGGCATGGTGCAGCAAAACGCCGCAATGGTTCAGCAATCCACCGGTGCCGCGTCGGCGTTACAGGAACAGGCCACCGGTCTGGCCGTCGCCGTGGGGCATTTCCGGGTCTGATCGCGCCACCAGAGTAAGGTATTCACCCTGGCGCCCGGACTTTATCCTCCGGGCGTTTTTTGCTTTACCTCTGCATCTCCTCTTCTGATTACCTCCGACCTCAGATTTTTGCCATGTCTGTTTTATGATAGGATTCCGATAAGAACCTATAAAAACAGCATGTCACCTTTGAGGAACAATGAATGAAGTATCCCGTTGAATTTCGATGGACTCAAAAACATGAGGATTATTGTTTACGTCATAAGATCCATCTTAAATTCCCGGCAATAGTGAAAGGAATATATAAAAAGAGAAATATGTTCCTTTTCAGAAAAGGGGAAAAAGTAAAATTTACTGAGGATGTTTGGGTCGAAGAATATGCCGCAATGCCGCGAAAAAGTTTCTGTTCGATGGGCGCTTATTCTTACGCATGCAGTAAATTACCCAATAACCTCAAAACCGGCAGATTTTGCAGCCTGGCGGCAGGGGTGCGGATTATGGGGCCACAACATCCCATACACCGGTTTACCACCAGTCCACTGACATATCATGATTTCTACCCAAAAGTGGCGCTGGAACAATTTGGAGAAACACTGAACATTGCCGGATTCGACTATATACCGGCTGCGACGGTATTAGGTCACGATGTCTGGGTGGGGGAACACGCCGTTTTAAAAGGCGGCATCACCATCGGTAATGGCGCAGTTATTGCTGCCAATGCAGTGGTCACTGGTGATGTGCCGCCGTACGCCATCGTCGGCGGTATTCCGGCTAAGATCATTAAATATCGCTTTGAACCGGAAATTATCGACCGTCTTCAGGCAATAGAATGGTGGGATTATAAAATCACCGATCTCCCCGATGTCACCCAGTCGCATGACATCCTTTATTTCCTCCAACAGATGGAAGAAAAAATAGCCCGTGGCGAAATAACAAAGCACAATTATAACGTCGTGAATATTGCGCAAGAGTTAGCCCAAATATAAGAACAGCCACTCCGGCGCAAAGCACCTCAGGGTGTGGCCGGCGGTTCATCACTTTCCGGTTTTCGCCGCAAAACTTGCCGACAATCGGTCGAGCAGGATCGCCATCAGCACCACGACCACGCCGCTTTGTAATCCCAGCCCGATATCCAGTTGCTGAATGCTGCTGAGAATGTCATTGCCCAGCCCGCCTGCGCCGACCATTGAGGCGATGATCACCATCGACATCGCCATCATGATGGTCTGATTGATGCCTGCCATGATCGCCGGTTGCGCGGCGGGCAGTTGCACCTTCCACAGCAGTTGCCACGGCGTACAGCCAAAAGCCAGACCGGCTTCGATCCGCGCCACGCTGACCTGGCGGATCCCCAGATCGGTCAGACGCACCACCGGCGGCATGGAAAATAAAATGGTGGCAAAAATACCCGGCGGACGCCCGAGGCCAAACAGAATGGTCGCGGGGATCAGATAGACAAACGCGGGCATGGTCTGCATAAAATCCATCAGGGTGCGCACCACGCTGCCGACGCGGGCACGGCGGGCGCTCCAGATGCCCAGCGGAATGCCGATCAGCAGGCTGAAGAACGTTGACGACAAGGTCAGGGAAAGCGTGACCGACGCATGTTCGCTGTAGCCGCTGTAAATAATATAGAGCGTGGCAAGCAGGGCAAAAAGCGCAAAACCTTTGCCGATGCGCCACGCGCCAAGCACGACGGCGATGATCACCAGTCCCCACGGCGTCAGCCAGCCGGTCAGGATTTCCAGACCGCCCGCAAACGCATCAATGCCTGCCGACAGACCATCAAAAAAACCGCCCGCGTGCGTCAGCAGCGTGTGGATGGCGCTGTCGATCTGGCGGCTGAAATCTAAGGGGTAGGCCATAACATTCTCTGCTTAAAAAAGGATTATTCTGGCGGTTGCCAGACATCGGCATAAGATTCCGCCAGCTGCCAGCGCGAGGTGTCGACGCCGGAGAAAAAGTGACGGACATAAGGCGATGCGGGCGCATTAATGATGTTTTCCGGCGTGCCGACCTGCACCAGTTTGCCTTCCTGCATAATCGCAATGCGCGTCCCGAGCCGCAGCGCCTCTTCCATATCGTGCGTGACAAACACCACCGTGCGTTGCTGTTCCCGCTGCAATGCCAGCAACAGCGACTGCATCTCACGCCGGATAATCGGATCGAGGGCCGAAAAGGCTTCATCCATCAGCAACAACGCCGGATTCACCACCAGCGCCCTGGCGAGGCCGACACGCTGCTGCATACCGCCGGAAAGCTGAGGCGGATATTGTGTCGCGACGTGCGACAGCCCGACCCGTTCCAGCATGGTTGCCGCGCGCTGATGACGCGCTTCCCGGCTGATGCCTGAGACTTCCAGCCCGAACGCGACGTTATCAAGCACGGTGCGTTCGTCAAACAGCGCGAACGACTGAAAAACCATGCCGGTCTGGCCGCGCCGCAGGGTGATCATCTCGCGGGCATTCAGGCTGCCGAGAGCCTGCCCCTGAAACAGCACCTCGCCGCCGGTGGGCTGAATGAGAAAATTCAGCGTGCGCAGCAGCGTCGATTTCCCGGATCCCGAAAGCCCGACGATGACAAAAATCTCACCGGCATAAATCTGTAAATTAATATCGCTTAAGGCATTGGCTGACGGTGTATTCTGCGCACGGGAAAATAATGACTTTCCGGACGACGCAGAATAATTCTTAACGACATTGCGTAACTCGATGATGGGTTGCGACATAATGGCTTCACACAGGTTTTAATTACCTTATTACGCTAACTCAAAATAATGAATATAAGTTACCTCTTTTGAAAAACGCGATAGAGATATTTCGCATTAGCTTATTCATATTTTAGCAATGCATCGTCTTTATGCGGCAAAGTATGATGGAAATTCCACGCCTCGTTTAATAACCAGCGGGTGACTTTTTCCTGCTGCGCGGAGGCCGGTTTTCCCCCTGCGGTGATCAGATAATAGCCCCGTTCAGTGCGCACCTGCGGGCCGCAAATAAACAGTTGCTTGCTCTCCAGCAGCGCCGAAATCAGCGGCCGCCAGCCGAGGGCAATCCCCTGCCCCTCCACCGCCGCCTGGATCACCAGCGAGTAGGCATTGAAGGTCCGCGAACCGGCGTGATGATGCATCGCCACGCCCTGCGAACGGAACCAGTCTTCCCAGGTCAGCCAGCGTTGCGGGCGGGTTTCCGGCAGCTTCAGTAGCGGGAAATTCAGCAGATCCTGCGGGTTATGATTCTGTTTCAGATTTCGCATAACCTGTTCATTACACACAGGAATGACATCCTCCGGAAACAGCTTTTGCGCATGCGTCCCCGGCCAGTTACCGTTACCAAAGTAGATTGCCAGATGGGCATTGTTATCGCGAAAATTGTAGTCATTCGGTGAGGTCGATACCTGCACTTCCACCCCAGGGATCAGCGCCTGAATGGCGTTCATCCGGGGCATCAGCCAGTAGCTGGCGAAGCCCATGTCGGTGTCTATTCGCAGCGTGCTGCGCTGATGGCGCGTGCGTTGAATTTGCTCGCTGATGTCCGTCAGGCTGGTGCGGACAATCTGGTAAAGCGCATTGCCGGATTCGGTCAGTTGCACCCCGCGATGACGCCGTTCAAACAGCGGTCCGTTAAGGATATTTTCCAGCATCTGAATACGCTGACTGACTGCCGGTTGTGAAAGTCCGAGTTCATTTCCTGCCGCCGTAAAATTACCGTGGCGCGCGGCGGCCTCAAATACCACTAACACCTGTAAAGGCGGTAACTCTAATTTCCCTGCCATAACGCCACCTTATGCCATGATAATTTAATCACCTCTTCACAGAATGAAAAAGGCGTGCGATAAAAATATCACAGTTCACAAATTAAATTTTATTTCAGGTTAATGATGCTTATAAATAAACCGAATATCGTTATTCTTATGGCGGATCAACTGACCGCGGGCGCATTACGCACTTACGGAAATAATGTCAGCCTGACGCCGAATATCAACAAACTGGCGGATGAGGGCGTGGTGTTTGAATCGGCCTATTGCAGCAGTCCCTTGTGCGCGCCGTCGCGGGCGTCTTTCATGACCGGCCAGTTGTTGTCGAAAAACGGCGTCTTTGACAATGCGGCGGAGTTTCGCGCCGATTCCCCGACCTTTTGCCATTACCTGCGTGAACAGGGTTATCGCACGTGGCTGTCGGGCAAGATGCATTTCTGCGGCCCGGACCAGTTACACGGGTTTGACGAGCGCCTGACCACCGATATTTATCCGGCAGATTTTGGCTGGACGCCGGACTGGCAGCATCCCGACCGCCGTCTGGACTGGTTCCATAATATGAGTTCGGTACTGGAAGCCGGTGAGTGTGTGCGCACTAACCAGCTGGATTTCGATGATGAAGCGTTGTTTATGGCCCGCCAGCGGCTGTATAACGCCGCACGTAAACCGGAGGATCAGCCGTTTCTGTTACTGCTTTCACTGACCCATCCGCACGATCCTTTTGCCATTCCGCGCCGCTATCTTGACCGTTTCAATGAGGAAGATATCGATCTGCCGGTCACCGGTGCCGCCGATATTGAAGACGATGCACACTCGCAGCGTCTGCGCGCCATGTATCAGCTGGAAGAGGGATTGCTGAGCGACGCGCAAATCCGCCGTGCGCGCCACGCCTATTACGGTTCGATTGCCTATGTCGATGACTGCTTTGGTGAGGTGATCCGCACGCTGGAAGACACCGGGCTGGCGGAAGACACCGTGGTATTTGTCATCGCCGACCACGGCGAAATGCTGGGCGAGCGCGGCCTGTGGTACAAAATGACCTTCTTTGAAGGCGCGGTGCGCGTGCCGCTGATCGTGCATAACCCGAAACGTTTTACGCCGCACCGCGTGGCTGAAAATGTCTCGCTGATGGATTTACTGCCGACGTTCACCGAACTGGCGGGCGGCGAAGCCCGTCTGCGCCAGCCGGTCGCGCCGCTTGACGGCCACAGTCTGGTGCCGCATCTCAACGGGCAATCGGGCAGCGATGAGGCCTGCGGCGAATATCTGGCGGAAGGCGCTATCGAGCCGATGGTGATGATCCGTCGCGGCCCGTGGAAATACATTCATTCGCTCACCGAAGCGCCGCATCTTTACCATCTCGGTCAGGATCCCTTTGAACTGAAAAATCTGGCCTCTGATGCGCAATACCGGGACACCGTGGCGGATTTTGCCGCTGAAGTCGCCAGCCGCTGGGATCTGGAACTGCTCAACCGGCAGGTGCGCGCCAGCCAGCTTAAAAGGTTGTATCTGACCGACATCGCCGGTCGTGATGCCATTCCGCAGTGGGATTTTCAGCCGCATCAGGCGGCCTCCCAACGTTACATTCGCAATCACCAGACGCTGGACGAGCAGGAAGCCTTTGCCCGTTACCCGCGCCCTAATCCACACCCGACAGGGAAATAATAATGATGATGATAAAAAAACTGACCTCACTGATGTTGCTTGCCGGTAGCAGCCTGCTGCCTTTGAGCAGTTTTGCCGCCGACGATGCCCGCTGCGCAACAGTGAATCAGTCCGATCCGGGCTGGACAGATATCGCCGCCACCAACGCCCTTTCCGGCGTGGTGCTGAACGCGCTGGGTTATCAGCAAAAAGTGCAGAATCTCTCGGTGGCACTGGCGTTTCAGGGATTGAAAACCGGTCAGCTGGATGTGTTTTTAGGCAACTGGATGCCCGCACAGGCGCCGGTGATTGCCAAATTTGCCGATGATGGCGCGATCAAAGTGATCGGAGCAAACTTACCCGCCGCCAAATTTACGCTGGCGGTGCCGGATTACGTGGCAGCGGCAGGCGTGAAGGATTTTGCCGATCTGGAAAAATATGCCGCGAAGTTTGACCATAAAATCTATGGCATTGCGCCGGGTGCGCCCGCCAATCAGAACATCAAAAAAATGCTGGATACCCATGATTTCGGCCTGAAAGACTGGAGTCTGGTCGAATCGAGCGAAAGCGGCATGCTGGCGCAGGTCACGCGGGCGGTGGATCGTCAGCAATGGATTGTGTTTCTGGGCTGGGAGCCGCATGCGATGAACACGCGTTTTAAACTGACTTATCTCAGCGGCGGCGACAAATGGTTTGGTCCGGACTACGGCAGCGCGACGGTGAATACGGTGACCCGCAAAGATTTCGCCAGCCAGTGTCCGAACCTTAACCGCTTCTTCACGCAGCTTAAATTTGATGTGCCGCTGGAAAACGCCATCATCACCCGCGTGCTGGATGACAAGCAAACGCCGCAGGATGCCGCCCGCGCCGAACTGGCGAAACGGCCTGAACTGCTGACCGGCTGGCTGAAAGACGTCACCACCCGCGACGGGCAGCCCGCAGAAAGCGCGGTGAAAAAAGCTCTGGGACTTTGATAACAAAAAAGCCAGGCGCATCGCTGCGTCTGGCTTTTCACTGCGACGCGCAACGCGTCAGGCTTTCAGTTCACGTTCCACCAGCGTGGTCAGCACACCGATGCCGAGCGGAATAATGTCGTCATTAAAGTCATAACGCGGGCTGTGCAGCGAGGCGGACGGCGTCGCGCCATCTGCGCCCAGCCAGAAATAGGCCCCCGGACAGGCTTCAAGTAAATAGGCAAAATCCTCGGCGGCCATCGACGGCGCATTGTTGAAATGCACCTTCTGAATGCCCGGCGTGTTTTCAGCTGCGTCCCGAACGATCTCCGCCTGCGCCGCATGGTTCTGCGTCACCGGATAACCGAATTCCCAGCGCACTTCGCCTTTCACACCGTAAGGCTGCGGCACCGCTTTGACGTATTCTTCAATCAGCCGCCAGCAGGTTTCACGGGTTTTAGTGCTCAGACAACGCAATGTCCCCGACATGTGCAGCGTTTCAGGGATGACGTTGATCGCTTCACCGGCCTGTAACTGGGTCAGGCTGATCACCGTTTGTTCCAGCGGCGACAACCGGCGGGAAATCAGGCTTTGCAATGACAGGATCAGCTGCGCACCGGCCACCACCGGATCCGCGCCCAGTTCCGGCATCGCCGCGTGACAGCCTTTGCCGGTCAGCGTGATATAGAAATTATCCTGCGAGGCCATCATTGGCCCCTGACTGACCGCCACCTCGCCGACCGGCAGCCCTGGCCAGTTATGCAGCGCATACACCGCCTGCATCGGAAAACGTTCAAACAGCCCTTCTTTCACCATCATCTCACCGCCGCCGAAGTTTTCCTCTGCGGGCTGGAAGATGAAATGCACGGTGCCGCGAAAATCGCGATGTTCGCTCAGGTGTTTCGCCGCGCCCAGCAGAATGGAGGTGTGGCCGTCATGCCCGCAGGCGTGCATCAGCCCGGGGTTTTGCGACTGGTGCGCAAAATCATTCAGTTCATGAATGGGCAGCGCATCGATATCCGCGCGCAGGCCGATTGACGGGCCGTCGCCGTTGCGTAATGTGGCGATCACGCCGGTTTCGGCGATACCTGTATGGACTTCAAGACCAAACGACAGCAACAGTTCACTGATGATTTTTGCGGTGCCATGCTCATTCAGGCCAAGTTCAGGTCGCCTGTGAAAGTCGCGACGCCACTGTTTCGCCTGCTCGATAATCTGTCCGGAAATGACCGCCATAAACCCTCTGTGCTGTTCTGAATTCAACACGGTGAGATGCTCCCACCGGCACGCTAATGCTTCAAAGTATCACATCCCGCCGTGAACCGATAAACGGGAAATCGGCTTCCCGGCCCCGCCGCGGTCCGCCGGGAAGGGGTCACCGCCGCATTTTAGGAATTTGCCCAGTATTTGCCGCACCCTTCAATATTGCTTGAATGAAAAACCCGCGCCGGCGCGGTGTTTTTTTCGCCATCAGCGCCTTCCGAAATCACTAAGTACGATTTATCCTGATTACGCATTAAAATTTAACTTAGGCCGGATTTTTCTATATCGCAATTAAAGAACCTTCTTTCTACATAAATATTACATTGATATTAATTCAACAATAAAATTAACCTTTATTATTTAACTGGCTCCTTGACGAAGGACGGTAAAATAAATACCGCTGGAAAGAAAAATAAATCCTCTGCATAGTTATTATTGCAACTCAAAGTGTTTCCAGAGGATTTACATGCGCGTAAACATGCCAGTGTCACAACGGGAATATCAGTTAGATCCCGGCACGACGTTAATGTCCACGACGGATATCAACAGCCGTATTATTTATGCCAATTCAGCGTTTATTAATGTCAGCGGGTTCTCTGAAGATGAACTGATCTTCAAACCGCATAATCTGGTGCGTCACCCCGACATGCCGGTGGAAGCCTTTGCCGACATGTGGTTTACCCTGCAACAGGGCGACAGCTGGACCGGCCTGGTGAAGAACCGTCGCAAAAACGGCGATCACTACTGGGTACGCGCGAACGTCACACCGGTTTATCACCGCGATAAACTGACCGGTTATATTTCCGTGCGCAATAAACCGGATGAACAGGAAATAAACGCCGCAGAAAACATATACAAAAAGGTGAAAAATAACACCGCCGGAAGCCGCAAGTTTTATAAAGGCCTGGTGGTGCGCACCGGTTTATTTTCAGGATTATCCATATTACAAAAACTTCCCGTTAGCTGGCGTTTACGTTTGCCGCTATTTATCGCCGGCCTTTTCCCGCTCTTATTTTCTTTTTCGGAGATCAATGTCACGGAAAGCGTCATTGCCACGGTGCTGGTGTTACTGGCTGCCGATATCTTCCTTCAATCGCAAATCCGCCGTCCGATAAACATGATCCTGGCGCAGGCGCAGCAGGTGGTTTCCGGTAAGAAAGCCGATTCCATCCATCTGAACCGGGTGGATGAGATCGGCCTGCTGATGCGTTCGATTAATCAGTTTGGTCTGAACCTGCATTCGCTGGTGGAAGATGTCGGTACGCAGGTCGGCGGGATCGCGCACATCAGTGAGCTGATGGCGAAAAACAGCACCGCCCTCAGCGCCCGAACAGAAGAAACAGCGGCCAACCTTCAGCAGACCGCCGCCGCCATTGAAGAAATCACCGGTGCCGTGGAACAGAGCGCAGACACCGTGGTGCAGGCCAGCAAACTGGCGGACAGCGCCACCGCCGTGGCTCAGAAAGGCGGCAACATCATGCAGGAAACCATCGGCATGATGCAGTCGATTTCTCAGGCCAGTAATAAGGTGGTGGATATCATTTCAGTGATCGACGGCATCGCCTTCCAGACCAACATTCTGGCGCTGAATGCGGCGGTGGAAGCCGCGCGCGCAGGCACCGAAGGTCGCGGATTTGCGGTGGTGGCCGCCGAAGTCCGCGTGCTGGCGCAGCGTTCCGCCACGGCGGCCAAAGAGATCAAGGCGCTGATCGAAGCCAATATGCACAGCGTCGAAACCGGCGGGCATATGGTCGAAAATGCCGGGAAGCAGATCAGCGAAATTATCGCGGAAGTGGTGCAGATGTCGGGGTTGATCAGGGAGATCAGCCATGCGACCCGCGAACAGACCTCAGCGCTGACGCTGATCAACACCTCGCTGGCGCAGATTGAAACCATGACGCAGAACAACGCCGAGATGGTCGCGCAGTCGTCGGAATCCTCGGAAACCCTGAATTATCAGGCCACCCGCCTGAGAAGTGCCATTGATGTCTACGGCGGTCAGATGACCAAAATGGAAAGCCGGTCTTCGTTGCAGGCCGGGTTTGAGGAGATGGCGGCCCGCTGATCTCAGGCGGGCAGGTTTATTCCGTTTCGGCCGGTGATCCCCACGCCACCGCATCCGCCCCGCGCTGAAAGACCTTGAGCATATGAAAGCCATGGCGAAAGCGGGCAGCGGACCGCATGGGTATATCAACCGTAAGAGCCGCAATAATCACTTCCATAAATACCGTTAGCCGCAGACACGAAAAAGGCGGCAAACGCCGCCTCTTCTGCATACTGCTGGTGACTGCGTCGCTTATTTATAAATCTCTGCAGTACCGTAAAGCTGGTTGTTACCGGATGCGCCGATAATGCGGTAAGAACTTGCGCCCGCCTGAGTGGCTTTGGCATTCAGTTCTGATTGCAGACCGGAGATGGAACCGGTGGTAGATGCACCGACCACACCGATGGATTGCTGACCCGCAGGCGCAGACTGAACTTCTGTCGCGGCCAGGGTGGTGAATGATGCGGTTGCCAGTGTCAGAGCGGCGATGGTCATAGCGATGTTTTTCATAATATTTTCCTCAATTCGATAGTCTTACTTCGCAGACGTTGTCAAAAATTTGTCGTCAGGTGCGAAGCGATATTCTGTCCGATTCACTTCTTAATTCATTCAGCCGGGATGCGGTTGTGCTTATTTATAAAGTTCCGCTGTCCCGTACATGTGGTTTTCACCGGAAGCCCCGATGATGCGATAAGACGTGGCACCGGCGGCGTCAGCTTTCGCATTCAGTTTTGACTGCAAGGTACTCAGGTCACCGTTTGAGGTGGCGCTGACGGTACCGACCGGATGCAATGTCAGCGGAGCAGATCCCACTTCTGTGGCAGCCAGTGTTGAGAATGAAGCAGTTGCCAGTGTCAGAGCAGCGATGGTCATAGCGAGCGTTTTCATGATGTTAATTCCTGTTCGTTAATTTTTTTCGGGGTGCCCTCTTCAGGCACCTCAGTTTCAGGTCAACGTTATTTATTAATTAACGTTCGATAAGTAAATACTAAGCGTCGCTGAGAATTTGTGCAAGAGATTTATTTAATGACCGTTAACTAATTATGCGATCGCAAGGAACAGGCGGAAAAAAGGTGCGAAGATCGAAAGGGGAACGGCAGAGACGGGATGCTCTGCCGCAGAACAGTTAGTGGCTGGTTATCGCAAGATGCAGGGTATTCATTTCCTGATGAAGCTGATGCGCTTCAATCTGGCCCGGTGCTGAAGGCGTGCCCAGCATACCAAACGTCAGATCATCACCGAACACTTCACCGGAAAGTCGGGATACCGCGCCCAGCCCGCCCATTGACATGGTGAGCAAGGGTTTCAGGGAATACTGATCACGGATTTGCGCTGTGGCATCCATCAGTCTGACTACGTCTTCCGGGTTGTGCGGCATCACGGCGATTTTCAGGATATCCGCGCCCATGCTGTCTTGTTTGCGCAGGCGGGCAACGATATCGGCTACCGACGGCGTGTTGTGGAAATCATGGCTGGACATCACCACTTTGATCCCAGCTTTATGCGCGGCAGCAACCACCTGATTCACCACTTTCGCATCGCGGAACATCTCTACGTCAAGAATATCGATGAAGTGATCGTTGATCAGCGACAGGTACAGATCGCCATATGCTTTATCGCTGATGGTTTTCATGCCGCCTTCGGCCTGCGTGCGGAAGGTGAGGATCAGCGGTTTACCGTCCGCAGCGGCCGCAACCTGTTTGCCCAGCGCGCCGACTTTGGTGGCGTCACTGGCAAAAGTCAGGTAATCGATGCGGTATTCAATCAGATCAGCATCCGGGTTGGCGCCGATGGCTTTGGCCTGTTCCAGCACCTGACCGGCTGTGGTGCCGGTGGTCGGGATGATAATTTTCGGAGTACCTTCACCAATCACCGTGTGGCGGATGGTGATCGGCACGGCGTGACGCTGCATCACAGCCGCCGCCGGTGCGCTGGTCTGTGCAGCCATCGCGGCACCCTGCACGCTCAGTAAAAGTGAAAGGGCTAATAAGGTTTTGGTCAGTCTCATCATAGTCTTCCTGTTGAATATCGTGACACGTCTGCCCGGTGGCGAACGCCACCGGGCGACATTTTATTATTTGCAGGGAATGCACTTTGTCAGGACGAAGGCTGGAGAGGATTTATTGTGTCAGCGCGGCCGGTTTGCTCAGTGGCGAAGTGGCGCCGTCGCTGGTGGTGGCGGTGGAGGTGACATTGGCAATGTGTAAACCGGCAGCCACGGTCAGCTGATCGTGGATGATCCCCTGCCCTTTGGCGTCGATCGGCACCAGCTGATAGCCGAGATAGTTTTCCGCTTCATCCTGCGTGGATTTGCTGTTGGAGAAGAACTCGATGCGGTACAGCGTATTCGCCTCGCCGTTCACTTTGCCGTCTACGGTCAGGCTGTTCTGGCTGCGGCTGACGTGCGTAATCGCAGGTGCGTGCTGATCTTTATTCGGCGTTTTTTCACAGTCCGCAGACTGACCATCAATCGCACAAATTTTTTCCAGCGTGCTGGTGTCGTTACTGATACCGCCGCCGCGGTTGCCGATAAAGGCCGCGTGTTCCAGCCCCGGCACATTAAACACAATCGCCCCCGCAAAACCTGACAGGCAACTGCCGCCCGCAAAGCAACGGTTCACCGGTTTGCCGTTGTCGATCATGATGTTCGCCGTAATGCGGTTAACTGCCGGTCCGGTGATACGGTTGATACCAAACGCGCCGTCTTTGCCCGGTTCGCCCTGCGGACGGACGGACACGGCAACACGGTTACCGGTCATGATATTGCTGTCGACGATATTGCCGGTGCCGCTGAGCGTGACGGCGGAAGACAGATGGGTGAAGGTGTTTCCGGCAATATAATTGCGGTTGCCCCAGTTAAGCTGCACGCCGTCAGAATAATTTTCGAAGTGGTTATGCAGCACCTCATTATCATTGCCCCACAGCATTTCCAGCCCCTGCGAAGGTTCTTTGTTGTTCACCTCGTCGGTAGTCACAAAGTTATCCGCAATCAGGTTGAATGATGCGCCACGCGTGGCTTCCATCGCGTCGCCATTGTTCACGAAAGTATTACGGATAATTTTATTACGCTCGGTGGTGGTGGCGGTGGAATTCCCCTTGCCGTCATCGCCCGTCATCATGATCCCCGCGCCACCGTGATTGCCCACAATACGGTTATCTTCAATGACGTTATCTTTCGCGCGATTGATCAGGATGCCGATACAGAAGTTACGCACTTCCAGCCCCTGCAACGTGACGTCATGGGTATCGCGCAACACCAGTCCCGGCATGGTCGTCGTGCGCACGTTCGCGCCGTACTGACCGCTGACCGCGCCCGGACAGGATTGCGGTTCGCTGCCTTTGATATAACCGGTACCATCGATGGCGGCGAACTGGCCGCTTTTCTGCCAGTCTAGGTTGATGATATCCACCGGCCCGAGGATCGCCGGTAACGGTTTAAGCGGTTTAATCACTAACGGGTGATGATCCGGTGACTGAAGTTCAATGCGGTAATGCCCGGCGTTCTGGTTATTTTTCTCCAGCGCCCAGCGCAAGGTGCCTGCGCTGCCGTCATCGGCGGATGAGGTGACTTTTAAGATTTCTGGTGCGGTATAAGTATTCTCTGCTGCAAATGACGCGAAAGGCATGAGTAATGCCAGCGCCATAGAAATTTTATTTTTTATCATGACAGAACCTGTTTCTTCTTAGATAAAAACACGGTGTTTCCCGCGGAGGCGGGGGTCGTTAATTCAGAAAAAATGTACCCATAAACTCGAAATCGGCATGGCCAGCACCAGCGCGGGCAACATGTTGGCGACCGGAAAGATTTTGATGCCGCAGATACGAAAACCGGTGGCGAACATCAATACACCGCCGACGGCAGAGAAATCCGCCTGCATTTCCGGCGTGGTCAGCGGCAGAATAAACACCGCGCCGTACGCCAGCAGCAACTGAATGATCAACTGCGGTACCGCGACGACGGCCACGGCAAAACCGAGCGTGGTGGCAAAAATGGCGGCAGTGAACAGATCGAGGAACGATTTGGCGATCAGCACGCTGGTATCGCCGGTCATGCCTTCATGCATGGAACCGAAAATCCCGGTGCCGCTGGCGCAGAACAACACGATAATCGCCACGTAGCTTTGCAGGAACTTCTCCTGAGATTCCTGATCGCCCGGATCGGATTTGACAAAAATCTCCACCAGACTGCGGGCTTTGCTGCCCAGCTTGCCGATGCCTTTCTCCAGATAACAGAGTTCGCCCAGCAACGCGCCGAGGATCACCGACAGCACCATCACCGGCATGTGGCTGACTTTCACCACCAGCACGATCCCCATACACATCGAGGCCGCCCCGAAAATAAGCGGCATGGAGTTACGCAGACGTTCCGGCAGGCGGTTACTGAGCAACGCGCCGACAATCCCGCCGAGCAAAACGGCAGAGCCGTTGATATAAGGTCCGATAATCACGGGTTATTACTCCTGGTCATTAACGTCATGTTTTCGCCCCAGCGGGGCAGATCGGCACAGTCCAGATCCAGCAGTCCCAGCGCCCGCGCCACGCTGTGCGCGATGATGTCTTCCACACTGGTAGGTCTGGCGTACAGGGCAGGAACCGGCGGAAAAACAATGCCGCCGCATTCCGTGACCTGTTGCATGTTGCGTAAATGCCCCGCGTGCAGCGGCGTTTCACGCACCATCATCACCAGCCGGCGTCGTTCTTTTAAAACGACGTCTGCCGCCCGGGTCAGCAGGTTATCCGTCAGGCCATTGGCCACAGCCGCCAGGGTATGCATTGAACATGGCGCCACCAGCATGCCGAGCGTACGGAACGATCCGCTGGCGATGGCCGCACCGACGGCGCGGAAGGGATACACCACATCCGCCAGATCGGCCACGTCCGCTTCGGTCAGCGTGGTTTCATGTTCCCGGTTGAGGTGCCCGGCCGGTGAAATCACCAGATGCGTTTCCACATCGAGCTGACGCAGGTAACGCAACGCCTGAACGCCATAGGAAAACCCGGACGCGCCGCTGATCCCGACAATCACGCGGGTTTTTTGGGGTGCCTTAAATGCAGACCCTGACATGCTGTCTCCTTATTTTTTGCTGAAGCCCGGAATAAAGCGGTTTACATCCACGTCGAGGAACTCGCTGCGCTGGAAATTCGCTTTCAGGTTGTAAGGTACTGTGCAGTCGAAAATGGTTTTGCAGGCAATACCGTGGTCGCGTACCGACGGGCTGAAAGCCGGATCGGAAGACGGATCGAGAGGATGGCAGCGCACGCCGGGAATAAACACCGTGCTGACGTCGCCCTGATAGCGGGTGGTCATCGCCCAGATCACGTCGTTGAGGTCGAACACATCGACGTCTTCATCCACCAGCATCACGTGTTTCAGCTCAGAGAAAGCAGCAAACGCCAGCAGTGCGGCCTGACGCTGACGACCTTCATCGGCCGCAAAGCGTTTTTTCACCTGCAACACCGCGAGGTATTTACCGGTACCCGGTGACGGGCAGTGAACGTTCTGCACAAAGCCCGGCAGCGCGCGTTCCACCATCTGCAAAATGCTGGCTTCGGTGGGAATACCGGCCATGTTGGTGTGTTCGTCGCTTGGTCCGATACAGGTTTGCAGGATCGGATGGCGGCGGTGCGTAATGGCTTTCACTTTAATCACCGGCACTTCAGCCTGCGCCGCACCGGTGTAACCCGGAAACTCTGGCATCGCTTTGCCGGTATTGGTGTTCTGATCTTCGCGGACGCGGTAGTTCGGCACCAGTTCACCTTCGATCACCACTTCGGCGTTGGCAATACCGCGCGCACTGACGGTCAGAGCATCCACCAGTTCGACGGCCTGATTACGCAGGCTGCCCGCGATAGACAGTTCGTCAAAGCCCAGCGGTGTGGTTGGCGGCTCAAAGCACGCACCGATTTCAATCGCCGGATCGACGCCGATGCTGATAGTGATCGGCAGCGGTTTGCCTGCGGCTTCGGCTTTCTGACGGAACACATCCAGATGGCGGCCGGGCACAAAATACATGGAGATTTCGTCTTTGCTCTGCACGCACAGACGGTGAATGGTGACGTCATGCTCGCCGGTTTCAGGGTCGGCGGCGTAGCACATGCCGAGGGTGAAATACGGGCCCGCATCTTCCGGCGTATTGGTCGGGGCTGGCAGAATTTTCAGAATGTCGAAATCCGGGTCGGTGGCCAGATGCACCACTTCCTGACAGACCGCTTTTTCACGCGGAATAACAATCGGCGGGATGGGATTCGACACGGAATCTTTCAGCATAAACGCCAGATTTTCCGGCGTGGTGCCAAACAGACGCGCCACACGTTTACGGGAAGACAGCAGGCCAATCAGCACCCGCATGTCGTTATACCCTTTGACCTTATTAAAGATCATCGCCGGACCGATTTGGGTCGGACGTTTCACGGTGCCGTGCGCACCGACGTAGCGGTATACACCGGATAACTCCGCAATCGGATCCACGGGCTCATCGGTGTAGATCAGTTCATCGTCGTACTGGCTTAACACCGCCAGCGCGGACCGCAGATCCGTCACTTTTATTTGTTCTTCAGACATCTTGTGCCCCTTAAAGTCATGTCATCGAGGATGCACCGGCAGGCTCTTCATCGCCGCTGCCCGGTCAGTTTGCAAAGGATCGGTGATAAGAGTCCAATAACAATACACCGCTCTTTGATAAGGGATTATTATGAGGAAAACGCACCGGAGGACGTATGGATTACCGACAATTACACTCGTTTGTGGTGCTGGCGGAAGTGCTGCATTTTGGTAAAGCCGCCATGCAGCTGAACATCGCCCAGCCCGCATTAAGTCAGCACATCAAGGCGTTAGAACAGTCACTGGGGATCCCGCTGTTCACCCGCGACAAGCGCCATGTGGCGCTGACCTTCGAGGGAGAGCAACTGGTCGAAGAAGCCCGCATCGCCATCACTCACTACGAGAAATTTCTCGAGAATGCGCGCAGTTTGCGGCTCGGGCATAAAGGGCAACTGAAACTCGGGTATGTCGGATCGTCGATTCTGGATCCGGCTCTGGCGCTGTTAATCAATGGTTATCGCAAGCACAAACCCGATATTGATATCGTCATTGAGGAACATAACGTTCACGAGCAGCTAACACTTTTGCTCAATTATCAGCTGGATATCGCCCTGGTGCGCTCGCCGGTGCCGCAATTTCCTGAGCTGGAATACCTTGATGTCGCCACCCGCCCGCTGATCGCCGTGCTGCCACGCAGCCACCCGCTCGGCTCCGGGCAAAAAATATCGCTCTCCTCGCTGTCAGATTCGCCGTTCCTTATCCAGAAAGATCCGCCGGGCGTTGGCCTCGGCTGGTCAGCAATAAATGCCTGTCAGCAGGCCGGATTCGTGCCGAAGAAAATTCAGTTTACGCGGGATGTGTCGGTAGCCATCGGGCTGGTGTCGATGGGCATGGGCGTGACGCTGGTGCCGGAGACGCAGCGGTCAGTGATGATCCCGGATGTGAACTACTGCTTCCTGACCGATCCCGGCGCAACCACCACGCTGACGCTCAGCTGGCAGCGGCATCTGAAAAATAAAGCCCTGACGGATTTCATCCGTTATGCGCGGGAACTGACCCATCCGTGACAGGCAAAAACGGAAAACTGAAAATGGGAACAGACTGAAGACGCCGTATTTCAGGATTACTCCCAACGCCATCGCCGACTATGCTTAAAGCTTCGTGATAAAAAAATGCCGTTAAGGCACCCGCGAAGTTTTCCCGTTTTCTGATTCATTTTGTCGAAATACCGGAGGTCTGGCATGAGCAACCATGACGAAGCAATCCACACATCCCACCTGAAACTGAAAATCAACGGCCAGATCCGCCAGCTGGTCGTGGATACGCGCACTACCCTGCTGGATGCGTTGCGCGAGAACCTGCAACTGACCGGCACCAAAAAGGGCTGCGACCACGGTCAGTGCGGTGCCTGTACGGTGATCGTCGATGGCCGTCGCATCAATTCCTGCCTGACGCTGGCCGTCATGCATCAGGACGCCGAGGTCACCACCATTGAAGGTCTCGGCACGCCGGATAACCTGCATCCGATGCAGGCGGCGTTTATCAGACACGACGGCTACCAGTGCGGTTACTGCACGCCGGGGCAGATCTGCTCCTCCGTTGCCGTATTGCAGGAGATCGAGGCGGGCATCCCGAGCCACGTCACGCTGGATCTGGTTTCCCCTCCGCCGCAATCCGCCGAAGAAATCCGCGAACGCATGAGCGGCAATATCTGCCGCTGCGGGGCGTATTCCAATATTCTTGCCGCGATTGAAGACGTCGCCGGAGGTCAAAAACCATGAAGGCTTTTACCTATGAACGGGTGCAAACGCCCGCCGATGCCGCCGGAAGCGCCTTACAACACCCCGGTGCCAAATTTATCGCGGGCGGCACCAACCTGCTGGATCTGATGAAACTAGAGATCGAACAACCTTCTCATCTGATCGACGTCAACGGACTGGCGCTGGATACCATTGAGCCTGACGGCAACGGCGGCCTGCGGATTGGCGCGCTGGTGCGCAATACCGATCTGGCCGCAGATTTACGCATCCGCCGTGACTATGCCGTGCTGTCGCGGGCGCTGCTGGCAGGGGCTTCCGGCCAGTTACGCAATCAGGCCACCACCGCCGGTAACCTGCTTCAGCGCACCCGCTGCCCCTATTTTTACGACACCAATCAGCCCTGCAATAAACGCAATCCCGGCAGCGGTTGCGCCGCCCTTAAAGGTTTCAGCCGACAGCACGCCGTTATCGGCGCAAGTGCAGCCTGCATCGCCACGCATCCGAGCGACATGGCCGTCGCCATGCAACTGCTCGATGCCGTGGTGGAAACCATCAACCCTGACGGCGCAGTACGCCGCATTCCGCTGGCTGATTTCTACCGTGCGCCCGGCGATACACCGCATCTTGAGACCGTGCTGGCTGCGGGCGAGCTGATCACCGCCGTCACCCTGCCGCCGCCGCTGCAAGGCACGCACATTTACCGCAAAGTCCGTGACCGCGCGTCGTACGCGTTCGCGCTGGTGTCCGTTGCCGCCATCGTTCAGCCCGACGGCACCGGCCGTGTCGCTTTCGGCGGCGTGGCGCATAAACCCTGGCGGCTGCCCGACGCCGATGCACAGGTGGCGCACGGCGCGGGAGAAGTGTATGCGCGGCTGTTTGCCGCTGCGCAACCGACGCCTGAGAACGCGTTCAAGCTGATACTGGCGAAGCGAACGCTCGCCTCCGTACTCACTGAAGCGAGGGCATAACCGATGAAATTCGACACGCCAGCAACAGACAATCCGATCGACCAGATGAAAGTGGTCGGTCGTGCGCATGACCGCATCGACGGACCGCTAAAAACCACCGGTACCGCGCCCTACGCCTATGAATGGCATGATGAAGTGCCCGGCGCCGCCTGTGGTTATGTGGTCGGTTCCGCCATTGCCAAAGGCCGGATCACCGCGATGGATCTGCATGACGCAGAACACGCACCCGGCGTGCTGGCGATCGTCACGGCGGCCAACGCCGGTAAGCTGGGCAAAGGCGACATGAATGCCGCCACGCTGCTCGGCGGCCCGCAGATTGAGCACTACCATCAGGCGATTGCCGTGGTGGTCGCGGAGACGTTTGAACAGGCACGCGCCGCTGCGTCACTGATCCACGTCGAATACCTGCGCGCGCCCGGTGCATACAGCCTTGCGGAGCAGAAGCCTGCCGTCACTACTCCGCCGGAAGATACGCCGGACAAAACCGCCGGTGATTTCGCCAGCGCCTTTGCCGCGTCACCGGTGCAACATGACGCTATCTACACCACGCCGGATCAGAGCCATATGGCGATGGAACCTCATGCCTCGCTGGCGGTGTGGGAAGGCGACAAGCTGATCCTGCGCACCTCGAACCAGATGATCGCCTGGTGCCGCAGTGAACTGGCCAAGACGCTGAATATCCCCGAAGAGAAAGTGCGGGTAATTTCGCCCTACATCGGCGGCGGTTTCGGCGGCAAACTGTTTCTGCGCAGCGATGCCGTGCTGGCGGCGCTCGGTGCCCGCGCCGTCAACAGGCCGGTGAAAGTCACATTGCCGCGCCCGATGATCCCGAACAACACCACGCACCGTCCGGCCACGCTTCAGCACATCCGCATCGCGACGGATGAGAAAGGTCAGATCACCGCCATCGCCCATGAGAGCTGGTCCGGCAATCTGCCCGGCGGCACACCGGAGACGGCGGTGCAGCAAAGTGAGCTGCTGTATGCGGGCAAAAACCGCCTGACCGGGTTGCGGCTGGCACAGCTGGATCTGCCCGAAGGCAACGCCATGCGCGCGCCCGGCGAGGCCCCCGGCCTGATGGCACTGGAAATCGCCATCGACGAAGTCGCGGAGAAAGCAGGTATTGATCCGGTGGAGTTTCGTATTCTCAACGACACGCAGGTCGATCCGCTCCATACCGAACGTTTCTTTTCACGTCGCCAGTTAATTGAATGTCTGCGCACCGGCGCGGAGAAATTTGGCTGGCACCGGCGCAACGCCACGCCTGCACAGGTTCGTGACGGACGCTGGCTGGTCGGCACCGGCGTCGCGGCAGGCTTTCGTAATAACCTGCTGGAGAAATCCGGCGCGCGGGTGCATCTCGACGCGCAGGGCAACGTGACGGTGGAGACCGACATGACCGATATCGGCACCGGCAGTTACACCATCATCGCCCAGACCGCCGCCGAGATGATGGGCGTTCCGCTGGAAAAGGTCGTGGTACGGCTGGGGGATTCTGACTTCCCGGTATCCGCCGGTTCGGGCGGCCAGTGGGGAGCCAATACGTCTACCGCCGGGGTGTACGCCGCCTGCATAAAACTGCGCGAAGCCATCGCGGAAAAACTCGGGTTTGATGCCGATAGCGCGGTGTTTACCGATGAACTGATTTGTCAGGGCGACCGCACCGCACCGCTTGCGGAAGCGGCGGCCAGCGGAACCCTCACCGTGGAAGACAGCATCGAATTCGGCGGGCTGGACAAGACGTTTCAGCAATCGACCTTTGCCGCGCATTTCGTGGAGGTCGGCGTGGATATCGCCACCGGCGAAACCCGCGTCCGCCGCATGCTGGCGGTCTGCGCCGCGGGCCGGATCCTCAATCCGAAAACCGCCCGCAGCCAGGTGATCGGCGCGATGACCATGGGCGTCGGCGCGGCGCTGACGGAAGAGCTGAACGTCGATAAAGAGCTGGGGTATTTCGTCAACCACGATCTGGCCGCCTATGAAGTGCCGGTACACGCCGACATCCCCGAACAGGAAGTGATTTTCCTCGACGACACCGATCCGGTTTCCTCGCCAATGAAAGCCAAAGGCGTCGGCGAACTGGGCCTGTGCGGCGTCAGCGCCGCCATCGCCAATGCCATTTATAACGCGACGGGCGTCAGGGTCAGGGATTATCCGGTGACGCTGGATAAACTGATTGGAGGATTGCCGGAGATTGAGTGAATGGGGAAGTGAGAAGCCATGCACTATCCACTTTGCACTTTAATGGGAGCCAAATGGCTCCCATGTTGCATAAGCAGGGATTGAGGCGACCGCTCTCATAACCCACCAAATTTAAACCGTGAGTATTCCTGTTATCCCAGACATAAAATAACCACTGAAAAACTGGTTCGCCATATTACAGAAAACTAAGATTTAAATAATGGTTTTCCGGCTGACACACGCCATTGCTTAATCTCAGCAATCACGCTCTCTGGCGTTACTATTTTATCGCCTTCAGGATAAAAAATTAAATCAGTACCTGAAGGATGCTCCGTAACCCGACTGAAATTATCCAGTAAGCTGTCCTGATATGACTCGCTGCCATGCACGTCGAAAATATCTTTCACCAGCGCAATAAATTCGGCTTCTGAGTAATCTTCAAACCTTTCTTTAAGGAGCATGATTTTTCCTTACGAGGCTACAGGCGGAACCTGGGATTTATTCGTTATCTAAAACAGACCGAACCCGCGCTTTAAGTTCATCAGCATCAAACTCATCCTTGTCACGATCATCATCAGGATTAAATTGATCCGCAAGACAGAAGATGGTCGAACATTTTTCACTGTCCTGATCGTTGTCTTTCTGCAAATCACCATTCTCACCCTCAGCTTTCCATAACATCTGATAGGGGTCAGCGAAATCTACAGCGGATATCTGGTCATCAGTAAATGTCCTGGCGAAAGCTAAAAGTTTCTGGCTCATATTTGGGCATCCTGCAAATGAACACACTACGATTGTTTTTTACTTTCATGAAATTCAATAATCAGCGCAGCAAGCTCGTCTTCTTCGGCATAAAGATAAGCCACAGGCACATCCAGCACTTTAGCTATTCGGCTGACAGTATCCTGATCTGGCTGATGCTTGCCTTTCTCATACTGATTCATGCGCGCACTTGATGAAGCCTCATCCAGACCAGCAAGCACGCCCAACTTGTATTGAGAAAGCCCTGCACGCAGACGCGCCTCCTTGAGTCTCTTGATCAACATGATGTCGGAGCCAACCTTTTTACTAAGTTATTCTTAGTTTTCTATTGTGTTATTTTTAAGCGCCGAGCATACTAAGGATAACTTAGTAATCACCATTATCCGGAGGTCTTACATGGCAGTTTCAAAAGATTGGCACACCGCTGACATAAATGCACTGGCAAGACCGTGGCCAAAAGGTGAAATGATCATTGCAAAGACGATTGGGATTGAGGCAAAAGAGATCTGGCCGAGTCGTTACTTTGATGGAAAGACAGGAACTAAAATAAACAGAAATCTGAGAGGAAAATAAATTAATTGTTTGTTTGATAATACAAGAGGTTAAAACAGAAATGGTGCCGACTACCGGAATCGAACTGGTGACCTACTGATTACAAGTCAGTTGCTCTACCTACTGAGCTAAGTCGGCATTTTGGAGTGTTACCGGGGAACTACGGGGTGCTAAATTAGTGAAATCTGACGCTGCCGTCAAGCCCCCTGCTGTGCGTTTGCTGCTTTTCTCATCACCCTGCATGAAATAGGGATTTAGCACCGGCTTCATGACGAAAAATCCACCGGTGCCACGCGTTACGGACGGACTAAATCGTCGCCGTAACCAATCCATTTGTAGGTCGTCAGGGCTTCTAATCCCATCGGGCCGCGGGCGTGCAGTTTTTGAGTACTGACCGCCACTTCTGCGCCTAAACCGAACTGTCCGCCGTCGGTGAAACGGGTGCTGGCGTTGACGTACACCGCCGAGGAATCCACTTCACGTACGAACCGGTCTGCGCTGCTGATGGAACGGGTGAGGATCGCATCCGAATGCTCGGTACCGTAGGTGCGGATATGCGCCACGGCGGCGTCCAGATCGTCGACAACCGTGACGTTCAGATCCAGTGACAGCCATTCATCCGAATAATCTTCTTCGGTGACCGCCAGCACTTTCGCCGGGCCATTTTGCAGATACGGCATCGCCGATTCGCTGGCGTGCAGCGTGACGCCTGCACGGTGCATTTTGTCGCTCAGTTCCGGCAGGAAACGGGCGGCGATCGCCTGATGCACCAGCACGGTTTCCAGGCTGTTACAGGCGCTCGGACGCTGCACTTTGGCGCTTTCCAGCACGGTCAGCGCTTTGTCGAAATCTGCGCTTTCATCCACAAATGTATGACACACGCCGATACCGCCGGTGATCACCGGAATGGTGGATTGTTCGCGGCACAGTTTGTGCAGCGCCGCGCCACCGCGTGGGATCAGCATGTCGACGTATTTGTCCAGGCGCAGCAGTTCCGCGACCAGTGCGCGATCGGGGCTGTCAATCGCCTGAACCGCCGCTTTCGGTAATCCGCATTCTTCCAGCGCCATCTGGATGACGTTAACCGTCGCCTGATTAGTGTGGTGCGTTTCTTTGCCACCGCGCAGGATCACGGCGTTGCCGGTTTTCAGGCACAGGCTGGCGACATCAATGGTGACGTTCGGGCGCGCTTCATAAATCACGCCGATCACGCCGAGCGGCACACGGCGGCGTTCGAGACGCAAACCGCTGTCCTGCTGTGAACCATCAATCACCTGCCCGACCGGATCGCTCAGGCGGCAGACATCACGCACGTCGCTGGCAATCGCCGATAAACGCGCGGGCGTCAGCAGCAGGCGGTCTAATAGGGCCTCGCTCATGCCGCTTTCGCGGGCGGCGGACATGTCGAGTTCGTTGGCAAGAATAATGCTCTGGCTGTTGGCCTCAAGCATGTCGGCCATCAGCATCAGCGCACGATTTTTCTGCGCGGTGCTGAGGGTGGAGAGCTGCCAGGACGCGGCTTTCGCGGCCCTGCCCATCTCGTTAAGCATCTGTGGCTCCTTAACTGACAATCATGTCGTCACGATGCACGGCAACCGGGCCGTATTCGTAACCGAGAATTTCGCTGATCTGCTGAGAGTGATGACCGGCAATCATGCGCATCGCATCGCTGTTATAGCGGCTGACACCGTGCGCAAGATCGCGTCCGTTCAGATTGCGGATGCGGATCACTTCGCCACGCGAGAAATCGCCTTTTACGTCGCGGATACCTTTTGGCAGCAGTGAACTGCCGCGCTCCATCATGGCGGACACCGCGCCGTCGTCGATAGTAATTTCACCGGCAGGCGGTGCGCCGAAGATCCAGCGTTTACGGTTCTCCAGCGGCGTTTCCATCGCGTGGAAACGTGTGCCGACGGACACGCCGTTAATCACATCGCCAATCACGCCCGGCAGGCTGCCTGCGGCAATAATGGTATCAACGCCCGCACGGCACGCGACATCCGCCGCCTGCAATTTGGTTGCCATGCCACCGGTGCCCAGACCGGAAACGCTGTCACCCGCCACGCCGCGCAGTTCGTCATCAATGGTCATGACTTCACGGATTAACTCGGCCTGCGGATTGGTGCGCGGATCGGCGGTAAACAGACCGCGCTGATCGGTCAGCAGCAGCAGTTTATCGGCCCCGGCCAGGATCGCCGCCAGCGCGGAAAGGTTGTCGTTATCGCCGACTTTGATCTCTGCGGTGGCGACGGCATCGTTTTCATTAATCACCGGCACGATATGGTTATCGAGCAGCGCATGCATCGTGTCGCGGGCGTTCAGGAACCGCTCGCGGTCTTCCATGTCGGCGCGCGTCAGCAGCATCTGACCAATGTGGATGCCATAAATCGAGAACAATTGCTCCCACAGCTGGATCAAACGGCTTTGCCCGACGGCAGCCAGCAGTTGTTTGGAAGCAATGGTGGCGGGGAGTTCGGGGTAGCCAAGATGTTCACGCCCGGCAGCAATCGCGCCCGACGTCACAATCACAATCCGATGCCCTGCCGCATGTTGCTGCGCGCACTGGCGGACAAGCTCAACAATGTGAGCACGGTTGAGGCGGCGTGAACCGCCAGTGAGCACGCTGGTGCCCAGTTTTACAACCAGTGTCTGGCTACCACTCATAATCGTTCCATTAGTGTGAATAAGAAGTGCTTCTGTGTCTTTTTTAACAGGGGAGAAGCGTTATGCCAACCGGCATAACGCTATAATAGCAGCATTCAGTATGGGAATGGGTAGTACAGAAGGTCAGGCGGAGAGCTTCACCGGTTCTTCGCTGAAATCATCAGCAGGTTCCAGTTTGAGGGACATCTCTTCAATCATCTTGTTGAGATTCTTGTGGAACCCTTTCAATGTCGTCTCAAGCTTCTCACGCACTTCAGCATCTTTAATGTTTTGCGCTTTCCAGATGCCGTCTTTGTCGAATAATCCGAAATGATACACATAGGTAAAACGTTCAGCTTCAGCCTGCAACTCAATCCACCAGCCCCAGAACTCACGCTTCTCCGGCGCTGGCTTCACGTTGACACACACCGCTAAGCAGTCGAAGAAAAAGCGGTCGTTCTCGCATTTTCCTTCTCTGATGTACGGCCCGAGCGTACCGAAACGTTTCATTAGCCTGCTTTTAGGATGACCACTTGGTAACGTCATAGTACTACCTCCATATAAAGACGATCCTTTTTAGCAAAACGTTAAGAATTAGCAACCGTTAAGTTACTGCATTCTCTTCTGCAACCATCCGCAAATCTCATGTAACGCCGTGTCAAAATGCTCGTAAAGCGGCTCACTGTGGATGGTTAAAATCTTGCCGTCAGACGACGAATCCGCAATCAGCTTAGCCTCGCTCTTCGGGCTGAAGATGTCATTCTCCCAGTACGCGGCCAGCATTGGCGTCGGGGTTCTGCGCCCGAGCAGCCCCTGCGTTTTCAGAGAATACCGATTAAGTTCGGTTTTCAGCGCGGAATCGGAGGCGCTCGACATGCCGAGGCGGCTCGCCAGCACGTCCATATACATATCCGGTACCTGTTCCTGACATTTAGGATCGCTCAGCAGCGTATGCACCAGCGCGCCCAGCGTGGCGACGGCCCGCACGCGGCGCGGTTCGAGATAAGCCAGACGTACGGCCACGTTCGCGCCGAAACGGTAACCGAGCAAACTGACACGGCTGGCATCGACCCACGGCACATCCGGCAATTGCATCAGCACCTGCTGATGCAGGAAGCTGGTGTCTTGTGTCAGTTTCCACTTCGCCGAGAACCCGATGGACGGCATGTCGATGGTCAGCATCGCAATGCCCATCGGGGCGAGATAAGAGCGGAACAGCCGCTGATGGTCACTTTGTAATGTGTCCAGACCGCCGCAGACCATCACTGTCGGGAACGGTGCCTTGCCTTCATTCGGCAGATGCAGGAAACCGGTGATCGGCGCGCCGCCGGGGATTTTAAATTCCAGCTCTTTCAGTTCATACGACGAATGCTCAGAGGATTTTTCAAACGCTTTGTTCGCCAGCGCCTCGGCCTGTTCCGCCAGCGTATCGCCTTTCAGATGCGGATAACCGGCGATGCTGTAGAGGTTGGCGGCTTTCAGCCAGTATTCGCTGGCAATCTCAGCATCGGTTTCTTCAGCGGCTTTTTGCTGCCAGTGCATCGCCTGATTTGACCATTCGTAGATCCAGTTGCCGTTGCGGTAGCCAATCACGGTGTCGAGCAATAACGGATCGCTGTGTTCAGCTTTCGAGACCGCAATACGCGACAGCACTTCTTCCACTTCCAGCGGATCAACCCCGCGCCACATCCACATCAGACGGTTGATCGTGCGGTACCAGCAATTGACCGTGTCGCCTTCCAGCGCAGAGTGCATCGGCGGGTGCGTATTATGGTGATGAACGCGATGAACCAGCGTCGACGTTTCAGGATATTTAAAGGAAGGTTTAAACAGTTTTTCCGTAAGATTGGCTGGAGCCATAATGCAAGATCCTCCGTTAGCAAGCAGCAGGTCGCCCGCAGGCGATCATTTCTGGACGGGATTATAACCCGCCCACGTTGCGACATGTGAGGTGTGAGGTCAAGCGGAAAGGATTTCAAGTCAACAAAAGCAAAACGCCCGGCAATAAGCCAGGCGTTTATAAACACTAAGGGGAAATTACTTACCCACTAATGGAGGCACAAAGATGACCCCCATATCCCACGGCTGCTCGATCCAGGTGTTCTGCGGGATGTCTACCACGTAGTCATCGACCAGCGGTGCGCCCGCCGGTTTGGCGAAGATAGTGATGAAATGCGCTTTCGGATACATTTCGCGGATCGCTTTCGCGGTGCCGCCGGTATCAACCAGATCGTCGATCACGATGAAGCCTTCACCGTCGCCTTCTGCGCGTTTCAGCACCTGCATTTCGCGCTGATTATCATGGTCGTAGCTGGAGATACACACGGTATCCACATGGCGGATGCACAGCTCGCGAGCCAGCAACGCTGCAGGGACCAGACCGCCACGGCTGACGGCAATAATGCCTTTCCATTGTTCTGCCGGCAGCAGGCGTTTAGCCATGGTACGGGCGTGGATTTGCAGCATGTCCCAGGTTACAACGTATTTTTCGCTCATAAAGGTGTCCCAGCCAGTGAATTATCGGCTTCTAAAAAAATAATGGGGGGAAAAAAGGTTGCGCGAGATTATAGTGAGTCCGGCTCACAAAAACCAGTGGTTATCTGGCCTCAGCGACCCAAAAATCCCGGAATTTCTCCCCGCGCCCGCGCACAGGTTAAGATTAAGTGATATTCTGTCAGGCCACTCGCCACACAGTCTGGCGGGGATTACTTAACCTTAAATCTACAGCATCTCAATCAGTTCCCCTGCAAATGGAGCCTGAATGAGCTGACTGTTACAGGAGACTTATAGTGTCTGAACTGTCTCAGCTTTCGCCACAACCGTTGTGGGATATTTTTGCCAAAATCTGTTCTATTCCGCACCCTTCTTACCATGAAGAAGAACTGGCAAAACACATCGTTGAATGGGCACAGGAAAAAGGTATCCACGCTGAGCGTGATGAAGTTGGCAACATTTTGCTGCGCAAACCGGCCACCAAAGGCATGGAAAACCGCAAAGCCGTTGCCCTGCAGGCGCACCTCGACATGGTGCCGCAGAAGAACAACGATACCGTTCACGATTTCACTAAAGATCCGATCCAGCCGTTCATCGAAGACGGTTGGGTAAAAGCCCGCGGCACCACGCTGGGTTCTGACAACGGTATCGGTATGGCGTCCGCGCTGGCGGTGCTGGCTGATGACAGCGTAGAACACGGCCCGCTGGAAGTGCTGCTGACCATGACCGAAGAAACCGGCATGGCGGGCGCATTTGGCCTGCAACCAAACTGGTTACAGTCTCAAATCCTGATCAACACCGATTCCGAAACCGAAGGCGAAATCTACATGGGTTGCGCCGGCGGGATTGATTTTACTGCCACACTGCCCCTGAGCCGTGAAGCGGTACCGGCTGGTTTCACCACGCTGAAACTGACCCTGAAAGGTCTGAAAGGCGGCCACTCCGGCGCTGAAATCCATTTGGGTCTGGGCAACGCCAGCAAACTGCTGGCACGTTTCCTGGCTGACAACACCGACGCGCTCGGCCTGCGCGTGCTGGACTTCACCGGCGGTACACTGCGTAACGCGATCCCGCGTGAAGCGATCGTGACGTTAGCAGTTGCAGCGGATAAAGCAGACGCACTGAAAGCGGCAGCTCAGGAATTCCTGGCGACCATTCAGTTCGAACTGTCTGCGGTAGAGAAGAAAATTGCTCTGGTGGTGGAAGCGGCTGAAAGCAACGCGAAAGCGCTGACCGCTGAAACTCAGGGTAAATTCCTTGCCCTGCTGAACGCGACGCCAAACGGCGTGATCCGCATGAGTGATGACGTGAAAGGCGTGGTAGAAACCTCGCTGAACGTCGGTGTGGTCACCATGAAAGATGACGAAGTGGCGATCAACAGCCTGATCCGCTCTCTGATCGACAGCGGCAAAGAATATGTGGTCAGCATGCTCAATTCACTGAGCGAACTGGCAGGCGCGAAAAGTCTGGCAAAAGGCAGCTACCCTGGCTGGAAACCTGAGCCAAGCTCACCGGTAATGACGCTGGTGCGTGAAACTTACCAGACGCTGTTCAACAAAACCCCGAACATCATGGTGATCCACGCCGGTCTGGAATGCGGTCTGTTCAAAAAACCGTACCCGGACATGGACATGGTCTCCATCGGGCCAACCATCACCGGCCCGCACTCGCCGGATGAGCAGGTTGAAATCGCCAGCGTCGAGCTGTACTGGAAACTGCTGACGGCGCTGCTGAAAGCGATTCCTGAACGCGGTTAATTTTTGCACCCTCCCCTGCGAAGGGGAGGGCTGGGGAGGGCTGGGGTGGGGTATTAAAGCAAAATCAGTTGATTGAAGTTTTCTCAGGCATTGATTTTGCCCGCTAAACCCCCTCCCAGCCTCCCCCTTCGCAGGGGGAGGAGTTTAAATCTAACAATAGCTGCCGCTCTATCTGCGGATCCTGTAACGTCACATGCAATCCCACCAGTCTGACTCCCCTTCCGCCGCGCCGCTGTTCCCACGCTTCCCGCGCGACTTTCAGTAAATCCTCTTTATTCAGCACCGGCCAGACGTGTTCCTGCGTCGTCTGCTGGAAATCATGGAATTTGAGTTTGACCCCCTGCCGGGCGATGCGCAGTTCCGGGCTTACGCGAAGCAGGCGTCTGTGCAACTCAGGATACAAACGGTCGATCAGCGCCACGCACTCTTCCCAGCTGTGAATATCTTCGGCCAGCGTACGTTCCACACCGACCGATTTGCGCAAGCGTTCGGGAGAAATCTCACGCTCGTCGATGCCCTGACAACGCTCCCATAAGACGCGGCCAAATTTGCCAAAACGTTTAAGTAATTTAGCCAGATCATAACGTTGCACATCGCCGCAGGTGATTAACCCCTGCTCCTGCAAACGCTGGGCGGTGACTTTGCCGACGCCGGGGATTTTACTCAGCGGCAGATCCTGTAAAAACGCCTCCACTTTATCGGGTGTGATAACAAACTGGCCGTTGGGTTTGTTCAGATCCGAGGCGATTTTTGCCAGAAATTTGATCGGCGCAATGCCCGCTGACGCCGTCAGGTTGATCTCATCAAAAATGGCCTGACGAATTTCGGCGGCGATAAGCGTCGCAGAACCGTTGCATTGAGTCGCGTCGGAAACATCCAGATAAGCTTCGTCGAGTGACAGCGGTTCGATCAATGGCGTATAACGCGCGAAGATTTCACGAATGTGGTCAGAGGCCTCTTTATACGCGTCCATTCGGCCGGGAATGACTTTCAGGTGCGGACACAGTTTCAGGGCCATGCCGGTGGGCATTGCGCTGTGGACGCCGAACTTGCGGGCCGGATAATTGGCGGTGCTGATGACGCCACGGCGGTCACGACTGCCGCCGATAGCAATAGGAATGTCGCGCAGGGAAGGATCATCGCGCATCTCGACGGCCGCGAAAAAGCAGTCCATATCCACATGAATGATTTTACGCATAGCCCTCCCCCAATGACTGTATAAGTATACAGTTGAGTGAGGAGATTTCCAACACAGAAAATGTTGGTTAATTTCGCTTAATTAATCACCATTGATGGCAACGTAATAAATTTCCGATATCGAAACTCATTATTCATTATTTGGTGATTGCTAAAAAATTAATCAGTATTAATATGGCATCGTTTCAGACAGGCAGTACATAAGAAGAAAATCAGTGGCGGTCTTACAGGCACTTCAGCTGTAGACAACATAATCGACATTATTACCAAGCAGGATTTAGAATGATCAGAATCGCGCTGTTTCTTGCGATGCTCCTCAGTTTGCCTTTATTTACAGCAAATTACGCCGTGGCCAGCGATGCTGTTCCGGTCAACGCGACGCTTAAAAAGCAATTATTAGGCGCTCCGGTTTATATCCAGATCTTCAAACAAGAACGTAAACTCGAATTGTATGCCCAGCTCGACGGCGAATTTCGCCTGATCGGCAGCTATGGCATCTGCGATTTTTCCGGCGGTTTGGGAAATAAACGTCGCGAAGGTGATTTCAAAAGCCCGGAAGGTTTCTACAACGTGGATATTCACCACCTGAAACCCGACAGCCGCTTTTATCGCGCCATCAACATCGGTTTCCCGAATGCGTATGATATCTCGCAGGGGTATTCAGGTAAGTATCTGATGATCCACGGTAACTGTAAGTCTATCGGTTGCTATGCGATGACCGACGGCTATATGGACGAAATCTTCACCTACGTGCAGGCGGCATTCCAGTTCGGACAGCGTAATCTGCAAATCAGCATCTACCCGTTCAAAATGACCGATGCCAATATGAAAGCGCATAAGAACTCCAGCTACTACAGCTTCTGGAGCCAGTTGCAGCCGGGATATGCTTACTTTGAGAAACATCACCAGCCACCGAATGTTGTGGTGAGTGACGGTAAGTATGAAGTGTTGCAGCCATTGTCCAACACCCCGCTGTCTTCACAGCTGGCGTTCGCCCCGGTGAAATAACGCGAATTCGCCTGGAGCAATCTTGTTCCAGGTTTCGTTTGCCGTCAGCGGTTGCGTGGCAATCACGGTGACGACATCATCCGGTGTCGTCTGCTGCTGAAAATCAATTTCCACATCCTGATCCAACAACGTCGCCTTGCCAAAAGGTGCGCGCCGTGTGATCCAGTGCAGATTCGTTGAGCAGTACGCCATGACGAAATTGCCATCCGACAGCAACATGTTAAACACCCCTTTCTGCCGTAACTCATCAGCCAGCGACGCAATATAGCGAAACACCGGCGGCCAGCTTGCCGGGCGGCGTGGATAACGCTGCGTGAGTTTGTGCAGCAACCAGCAGAACGCGTATTCGCTGTCGGTCTGACCGACCGGACGCAGCGTACCGGTATCGAGCTGGCGGTAACCGCGAAGCTGACCGTTATGCGCGTAGGTCCAGTTGCGACCCCACAGTTCGCGGGTAAACGGATGGGTATTTTCCAGCGCCACTTCGCCACGGTTTGCCTGACGAATATGGGAAATCACCGCGCAGGATTTGATCGGGTATTCCTGAACAAGGCGGGCAATGGGCGAATTAAAACTGGGCGTCGGATCTTTAAAAGTACGACAGCCATTCCCTTCATAAAAGGTAATGCCCCAGCCGTCCTTATGCGGGCCAGTCCCGCCACCGCGCTGCACTAATCCACTGAAACTGAAACAAATATCAGTAGGAACGTTAGCGCTCATCCCGAGCAATTCGCACATCACCTGCCTCCTTTACGGCAAAAATCTTATGCCTTTGCCATTTCTTTTTCGATTAAGAGAATCAGGATATGAATCACTTTAATGTGGATTTCCTGCACGCGGTCAGCGAAACCAAAGTGCGGAACGCGGATTTCCACGTCGGCTGAGCCGTCCATTTTCCCGCCGTCTTTACCGGTCAGGGTGATGACTTTCATGCCTTTGGCACGGGCGGCTTCGATGGCTTTGATCACGTTGCCGGAGTTACCGGAGGTGGAGATGCCCAGCAGCACGTCGCCCTTCTGGCCAACCGCTTCCAGATAACGGGAGAAGATATATTCGTAGCCGAAATCGTTGCCGACACAGGAAATGTGGCTGACGTCAGAAATGGCGATGGCCGGATAGCCCGGACGGTTTTCACGGTAGCGGCCAGTCAGTTCTTCAGCGAAATGCATGGCGTCACAATGTGAACCGCCGTTACCGCAGGAAATCACTTTCCCGCCCGCTTTGAATGAATCTGCCAGCAGCACTGCTGCACGTTGAATAGACTCAATATTTGCCGGATCGCTGATGAATTTATTCAGCGTGTCAGCAGCTTCGTTCAGTTCAGTACGGATAATATCCTGGTACATAGCAGCCTCTTTTATGTCCATTTGCAGCCGGTTTCAACACGGCCGATAGCAATAAAACGTTCCGCCGTGCAGTTTAACGGAAAGCCGAAACTGCGAGAAGCAATGAAGCGGTAATGATTCCGATAGTTTCTGTTTTTGACCCATCGTGCGGCCGGTTTGTGAGCTGTGTTGTAATTAGTATGTAAACACATTGATAAAGAAATGAGCATGAACTAAAACCATTGTATCCCTACAACAGGTCAGACCTCCTACTACTCAGGAGCTTTACTATGATGGTTCTTAGCATTGTTGCATTTGTCGTGATCCTTGGTGCGTTGTTCTACCACAAGGTCAATCTTGCCTTCAGCAGCCTGATTTTACTGGCGTTTACGGCTGCTATGGGTGCCCTTAATCTGTGGACGCTGTGGCTGTTGCTGCCGCTGGCGATCATTCTTCTGCCCTTCAATATCCCGGCCCTGCGCCGTTCATTGTTCTCCGGCCCGGCACTTCGAACCTTCCGTAAAGTGATGCCCGCGATGTCACGCACGGAAAAAGAAGCCATTGAAGCCGGGACGACCTGGTGGGAAGGCGACCTGTTTGGCGGCAAGCCGGACTGGAAAAAATTGCAGGATTATCCTGAGCAGCAGCTGACGGAAGAAGAACAACGCTTTATTGACGGGCCGGTAGAAGAAGCCTGTCGCATGGCGAATGATTTCCAGATCACCCATGAACTGGCTGATTTGCCGCCGGAACTGTGGGCCTATCTGAAAAAACACCGTTTCTTCGCGATGATCATTAAGAAAGAATACGGCGGTCTGGAATTCTCCGCTTACGCTCAGGCGCGGGTGCTGCAAAAACTGGCCGGTGTGTCAGGTATTCTGGCGATCACCGTCGGCGTGCCAAACTCCCTCGGTCCGGGCGAACTGTTGCAACATTACGGTACGGAGGAGCAGAAAGATCACTATCTGCCGCGTCTGGCCGAAGGTCTGGAAATTCCGTGTTTCGCACTGACCAGCCCGGAAGCGGGTTCCGATGCCGGCGCCATTCCGGATTTCGGGATTGTGTGTAAAGGCCAGTGGCAGGGCAAAGAAGTGCTCGGCATGCGCCTGACCTGGAACAAACGCTATATCACGCTGGCCCCTATCGCCACCGTGCTCGGTCTGGCGTTTAAACTGAAAGACCCCGATCACCTGCTCGGCAACGAAACAGAGTTGGGCATAACCTGTGCGCTGATCCCGACCGACACCGCCGGTGTCGAAATTGGTCACCGTCACTTCCCGCTCAACGTGCCGTTCCAGAACGGTCCGACGCGCGGCAGCGATATCTTTGTGCCGATCGACTACATCATCGGCGGCCCGAAAATGGCCGGTCAGGGCTGGCGTATGCTGGTGGAATGTCTGTCTGTGGGCCGTGGCATCACCTTGCCTTCTAACTCGACCGGCAGCCTGAAATCTCTGGCGCTGGCGACCGGCGCTTACGCCTATATCCGCCGTCAGTTCAAACTGCCGATCGGTAAAATGGAAGGCATCGAAGAGCCGCTGGCACGCATTGCCGGTAACGCTTATGTAATGGATGCCGCCGCTACGCTGATCACTAACGGCATTATGCTCGGTGAAAAACCGGCCGTGCTGTCGGCTATCGTCAAATACCACTGTACTCACCGTGGCCAGCGCGCCGTGATGGATGCGATGGATATCACCGGCGGTAAAGGCATTATGCTCGGCAGCAGCAACTTCGTGGCCCGTACCTATCAGGGCGCGCCGATTGCCATCACCGTGGAAGGTGCCAACATTCTGACCCGCAGCATGATCATCTTCGGACAGGGTGCAATCCGTTGCCATCCTTACGTTCTGCGGGAAATGGCGGCGGCTGAGAAAAACGATCTGGTTGATTTCGACCGCGCGCTGTTCGGGCATATCGGCCACGTCGGCAGCAACAAAATGCGCAGTTTCTGGTTGGGTCTGACCGGCGGGCGCACCAGCGATACCCCGGTGAATGATCAAACCGCCCGCTACTATCAGCACATCAACCGTCTGAGTGCCAACCTGGCGCTGCTGGCCGATGTGTCGATGGGAGTGCTCGGTGGCAGCCTGAAACGTCGCGAACGCATTTCCGCCCGCCTCGGCGATATCCTCAGCCAGATGTATCTGGCGACAGCGACGCTGAAACGTTATGACGAAGAAGGCTGTAACGAAGCGGATTTACCGCTGGTGCACTGGGGCGTGCAGGATTGTCTGCATCAGGCCGAAGTGGCTATCGACGATTTGCTGCGTAACTTCCCGAACCGTTTTGTGGCCGGTGTGATGCGTCTGGTGATTTTCCCGCTGGGCCGTGCGCATTCCGCACCGTCTGACCGTCTGGATCACGAACTGGCGCGTATTCTTCAGGTGCCTTCTGCCACCCGCAGCCGTATCGGCCGTGGTCAGTATCTGACGCCAAGCGAGCACAACCCGGTCGGGCTGCTGGAAGAAGCCTTGCAGGATATTCTGGCCGCTGAACCGGTGCATAAACGTCTGTGTGACGCGATGGGTAAAAAACTGCCCTTCACCCGTCTGGATATTCTGGCGCAAAAAGGTCTGGATGCCGGTCATCTGAGCGCCGACGATGCCCGTATTCTCAGCCGTGCGGAAGAAAGCCGTCTGCGTTCAATCAACGTCGATGAGTTTGAACCGGATGAACTGGCCGCGAAAAAGCCGGAAGCGGAGAAAGACAGCGCAAAAAAGGATGAGGCGAAACCCCGCCACACCGAAGCTGCCTGAACCCATAATTAGCCGATAAAAAAGCCTGAGTGTTTACGCACTCAGGCTTTTTTTTGCATCCGATTCAGCGATTCAGTTTATCGGATTACCCTAGATAGTTCGTGCCACAGAAAGGCGGCAAAGCAAGTGAGTCCCGATGAGCTTACTCAAGTAAGTGATTCGGGCGAACACGCGCAGCCAACGCATCTGTGACGCGAAATATGACGGGTAATCAGAAGAAGTATTTGAAGCGGACCCGCGCCCCATACCTCTGATCGCTGTCGTCATCGCTGCTGTACGTTTTATCCGCTTCGAGCATGGAGACGTAGGCACCGAGATAGACGTTGAAGTTCTGCATATCCATCACGTTCGGGATCAGGTAACTGGCGTGAATGGTATGAATATCGTAGTCGCCCGGTTCATCAAACCAGTCATCGTCGTAGTCAGATGCGCGGACGCCATTAATATTAAAGTCTTCGATTTTGTTATGCGCGTAGATGTAACCCAGCTCGAAGCGTTTCCACAAGGCATTGGCCCCGACGGTGAAGTCTTTTTCATCCGACGCATCCATATACGCGGTACTCAGGTTCGCCACGATGCCGTTTTCAGGATCAGCTTTCTGGCCGTCCCAGGTCATCGTCATGCCGTAACCATTACGTTTGGACTGATCGACAAACTCGTCGCCATCTTTATAGCCATACGCATTGTTGACGACGTTGGTTTCCATCGCGGCTGCCACCGAGAAGACATCCCCTTTCCAGGCGATAATCGGGCGCAGGTAAACGGTGTTTTTATCATTATCAAGCTGATTGCCATGATAGTTGCGATCGGCATACAGCGACGTGCCGTCTTCCATCAGCGTATTCAGCTCGAAATACCAGTTGCCGAGATTTTTGTTCAGCAGGATGTTACCGCCGCTGTCACTGCGTCCGCGCCCTTCTTTCATCATGTAGACATAACCGTAGCCGTCGGCATACAGGTCATTGGCGGTGTTACCGGAATACTCAATGAAGGTATCCTGATTAAGCGGGAACATGTCGTAGGCTTCGAAGCGGCCGATTTTTGCCATCCAGTCTTTTTCTTCACCGAAGAAGAAGGCAGCATCATCCACACCCATCGAGCCGTTTAAATTGGCGGTCGGCTGGACGGAGAAACCAGAGAACTGGCCATTATCATTACGGCGATAACCGTCAAGACCGATTAATAAACGACCATTCACATCCCAGCGTTCATTATTTCCGTCGCGGAAATTTTTATTATCCTCGGTTCTGATGGAGGTTAATTGTCCACTGCGGCTTGCGCCGTCGACATTAAATTCAACATCGCCGTAAAGTTTTAAATTATCAAAACCATTAAGTGTTAACAGTTTGTCTTTCGATATTCCATCTTGTTTAACTTCTACCGGCGTGGCTTCTTTCACGCTGGCAATTTCCTGTTCGCGTTTAACATCCTGCTTCGTCAGTTGCTGGATTTGTTTCTCCGCCGTTTCCGCGCGCGCTTCTGCCTGCTGAAGACGCTGTTCAAGCTGCGCCATGCGGGCTTCCAGACTGGCTGATGAACCCGCTGCCAGTGCCGGAGCAGACACAGCCAGCCCGACTAATAAAGCCAACGTTTTAATCTTTGTCATAATTAAGATGTCCTTTCAATACAAATTAAATTCGCCGTTTTAAAATAAACGGTGTTATTTCATTTTTATTAAAGTACTGCCCAGAGGTTTCATAATGAGAACAGAAGATAGTTTCCGGAGGAATAATCTGTCAAAAATAAAATCGGGGAAACGTGAAGTAAAACTGTAATAACGAAATTACATCACTGGAAAACCAATAAACGTAAAACGGGGCGCTTTTTTCATAAAAGCACCCCGCTTATTATTATTTCTAATACACACCATCAGATATATTAAGCTGGCGAATATTTAATAGCTTAGCCTTTTTTCGGACGGACTTTCGCCGTCAGCCCTTTCAGGAAATAACGCATCACCTGATCGCCGCACGGACGGTAGTTTTTGTGGCCTTCTTTGCGGAAAAATGCGCTCAGTTCGCCTTCGGACACTTTGAAATCAGCGGCAGTCAGGACAGAAATCATGTCTTCGGTTTTCAGTTCAAACGCCACGCGCAGTTTTTTCAGCATGATGTTGTTGGTCAGGCGCTTTTCTACTTCCGGTGCCGGGAAGCGATCGTCTTTACCGCGTTTAAAGGTGATCAGACCATTCAGGAAGTTCGCCATCACTTCGTCCGGCACTTCCATATACCCTTCTTCATCTTCTTTTTTCAGATAGCGGGACATCACTTCAGGGCTGACAGGCGTACCTGTGGTTTTAAGGATCTCGATCAGCTGGCCTTCGCTTAAATCCAACATGTAGCGCACGCTGCGTAAGACATGGTTATGCATCATAATTCTGTATTCCTGTTAAAAGTAAACCGAGGAAATGCCACCGGGTTTACCCCTACGCACCTCGAAGGCGGGCATTATACAAGAAACTTACAGGATTAGCTGAACTGACGGATCCGCGCAATAAGTGACTCCACATCGCCGATTTGTTGTGCAGTGAGGATCAGTTTTTGGCCGAGACTCAGCGCATGACGCTGGCAGTCTGCGCGCATCGCCGCATCTTTAATGGTATCGAGATCGGCCACGTGCGCCAGCCCGATGGTGCGGCGGATCAGCTCCGCGCCGCAGTAGCCGACGGCATCGTGCCAGACGTCCTGCAGAAAGACTTCCGCATAGCCCGGCTCCGCCAGCGTCGGATCCTGTGATTTATCCCGCGCCAGTTGCAGGAAACGCTCTGAGAAACTCAGCCACAGATCACGGACATCCTTCAGACGCTGTTCACGTCCGTCCGCCGCCTCACGCACGCCGACCAGCCCCGGCAGACCGCAGTAGTTCAGCAGAAGATTGCCGAGGGCAGAACCGGGATCAAAGCCCATCGGGCCGTAATACCCGAATTCTGCGTCGATGGCTTTCAGTTTGCCTTCGGCCACAAAAATCGACCCGCTGTGAATATCGCCGTGCAGTAACGCTTCGGCCTTGCTCAGGAAACGATGTTTCAGCGCGGCGACCGCCAGACGCAGCGGTTTATCTTCGCGCAGCGCGTTCACTTCCGGCTGCAAAATGGCGTCAAAATTATTGCGCTCGTGATCGACATACGGATCGGTGAAGAACAGATCTTCGGTGATCTGACACAATTCCGGGTTGGTGAAACGCGCGACTTCGGCTTTTTTGACCTGCGCGTTCTGGCAGAAATCAGAAGTATGGAACAGCGTCTGCGCCAGATATTCACCCAGCTGCGCGCACGCCTGCGGGTAATATTTTCCCTGCACCAGTTCACTGCGCCAGATGTGATGATCCGACAGATCTTCCTGCACCATCACCGCCAGTTCCGCATCATGATGCAACACCGTCACCGTATGCTGCGGGCAATGCTGGCCGTGAATAATCAGGGTTTCGGCTTCGATGCGCGCCCGGTCTAACGTCAGCGGCCAGGATTCACCCACGCAACGCACGTAAGGCAGCGCCTGTTTCACAATCACCCGGCTTTTGCCCGTGGTATCACGGATCTTAAACACCAGATTCAGGTTTCCGTCACCGATTTCATCGGCCGTCACCAGGGATTGCGGATCCGCCACACCGCCAAACTGGCGGGCATATTCAACGGCATCTTCAGCGGTAAACGTGTAGTAGCGCGACATCCTGACCTCTCGAATTCTTTTTTAGCCTTAAAAGCGTTTAGACGTCTATACATCCGTTACGCATGTTGGCAGAATAAGTGACCAGATGCAACCGGGCAACAAGGATTTAACCAACAATGCAAAACCTCACAACCACCAGTTTACGTATTCGTCAAAATCAGCTGTGGATCCTCGACCAGCAAGCCCTGCCGCAACGCGCTGACTGGCGTGAATGCCGCGACGTCAGCGAACTGGTGGATCACATCCGCACCCTGCGCGTGCGTGGTGCGCCGCTGATTGGTTTGTCCGCCAGCCTGCTGCTGGCCCTGCTGGCCGGACAGGGTATGACCCCGGATCAACTGCATCACGCGCTGGAAACACTGCGCGCTTCGCGCCCGACAGCAGTCAACCTGATGAACAATCTCGACCGTATGAAAGCCGCGTTGCAGCACACTGATTACGTGAAAGCGGCGGCAGAAGAAGCCTTGCGACTGGTCGAGGAAGACCGCGCCTTATGTGACAGCATTGCCGCGCACGGCGCGACACTGGTTTCGCCCGGCAGCCGTTTGCTTACCCATTGCAATACCGGCGGGCTGGCGACAGCCGGTGTTGGTACGGCAATCGGTGTGATCCGCCTTGCGCATGAACAGGGCCATGTCGCGCAGGTGTGGGTAGATGAAACCCGTCCGCTGTTACAGGGCGGGCGTCTCACCGCCTGGGAACTCGGCGAGCTGGGCATTCCTTATCAGCTGATTTGTGATTCGATGGCCGCCAGCCTGATGGCGCAAAAACAGGTCGATGCCATCTGGGTCGGTGCCGACCGCATTGCCGCCAACGGTGATGTGGCCAACAAAATCGGCACCTACAGTCTGGCCGTGCTGGCGAAATATCACGGCATCCCGTTCTACGTGGCCGCGCCGCATACCACGCACGATCCGCACTGCCCTGACGGCGCGGCGATCCCCATCGAACAGCGCGCGGCGGCTGAAGTTACCGGCGTTTCCGGCAGTTTCGGATCCGTACAATGGGCACCGGCTGATGCACAGGTTTACAACCCGGCATTTGACGTCACCCCGGCAGAACTGATCAGCGGATGGGTGCTGGATGTGGGGGTAGTGACACCGGATCAGGTACGCGGGGGTATTTTCCGGCAAGCCTTACAGTGATCCCTCCGGTCAATAATGCGGCGCCTGCGGGCGCTGTTTTTTTGAGCTGATGATAAGAAAATCCCAAAAATGTAAGGAAATCGAAAAGCAATATCTGTTAGGATTATTCTTAGCCAATTTTAAATTTTATTCTCTTTCAGAGCCGGTATTCCGTGACTGAAAAGAATAAAAATGGCTATTGAGATAATTCATCGTTTTTAAGTGAAATATCCGCTTCAACCTATTGGAACGATATTAAACCAAATTAATTAAATTTGGCGCGGGCTGCTTTTGCCCGTTAATAAGACATTAAATGGACAAGGAATAGTAACATGAGGAAATCAGTTTTCATTTTGTCGGCCATGATTGCGGCAGGCACATTATCAGGGTGCGCTACAGAATCATCCCGTACGGTAGAAGTTCAGAAAGTCGCTTCTTATAACACGCAATATAACGGCCCCCGCAGTCCGATTTCTGTCGGCAAATTCGATAACCGCTCCAGCTATATGAGTGGTATTTTCTCCGACGGCGTTGATCGTCTGGGCAATCAGTCTAAAACCATTCTGGTTACCGACCTGCAACAAACTGGCCGCTTTAATGTATTAGACCGCACGAATATGGCGGAAATTAAAGAAGAAGCCGGAATTAAAGGGCAGGCACAAACGCTGAAAGGGGCTAACTACGTCATCACCGGTGATGTGACTGAATTTGGCCGTAAAGAAGTCGGTGACAACCAGCTGTGGGGCATCCTTGGCCGCGGTAAGCAGCAAATTGCGTATGCCAAAGTCAGCCTGAATGTGGTCAATGTCCAGACCTCTGAAGTGGTGTATTCCTCTCAGGGCGCAGGCGAATACTCCCTGTCCAACCGCGAAATTATTGGTTTCGGCGGCACCGCCAGTTACGACTCCACGTTAAACGGTAAAGTGCTGGATTTAGCGATCCGCGAAGCGGTGAATAATCTGGTGAATGGAATCGAAAGCGGCGCATGGCGTCCGGCTAATTAATCATACGGATATTCTGAAATGACATTATGTAAAAACCGAAGTGCCGTGATAAAAGTCGGACTTGTTACCTTAGCGTTATTATTAGCGGGCTGCGCAAAACAGGCTGATAAATCATTATATAACTGGGATAACTATCAGAAGACCGTTTACCAGTATTATCAGGGCGACAAAGTCGGACCGGAAGAGCAAATCGCGTCATTGAAAGAGTCGATTGAAAAATCCCGCGCCACCGGTAAAGCCGTTCCCCCTGGCCTGCACGCGCAACTCGGATTACTTTATGCCAATACCGGTCATACCGATCTGGCATTCCAGGAATTCAATACGGAGAAAAGTTTATTTCCGGAGTCAGCAACCTACATGGATTTCCTGCTGAAAAATAAAGGGAGAGTTAAATGAAACGTTTATTCCTGCTGACCGGTATGGTGCTGACGTTGCTGCTGACAGGCTGTGCGAAAAAAGCGTCTTACGATTACACGGCGTTTAAAGAGAGCAAGCCGCGGTCGATTCTGGTGCTGCCGCCGGTGAACCATTCACCGGATGTGAACGCCAGCCACAGCATGCTTTCCACCGTGACGGCACCGCTGGCTGAAGACGGCTTCTATGTTTTCCCTGTGGCTGTGGTTGAGGAAACTTTCAAGCAGAACGGCATAACCGGTGCGGAAGATATCCGTGCAGTCAGCGCCGCCAAACTGCGTGAAATTTTCGGTGCGGATGCCGCGCTTTACATTGATATCACCAGCTACGGCAGCACTTATATGGTGGTTTCCAGTGAAACCCGTGTGACCGCTAATGCCAAACTGGTGGATTTACGCAATGGCAAAGTGCTGTGGACAGGTAACGCCACTGCCTCTGACAGCGAAAATGACAACAACAACGGCGGGATCATCGGCATGCTGGTTCAGGCTGCGGTGAAGCAAATCTCCAGCACGATTTCCGACAAAGGTCATGATATCGCCGGGCTCACCAGCTACCGTCTGCTGAGCGCATCTCAGACCGACGGCCTGCTGTACGGCCCACGCTCACCGAATTATGGTAAGCAGGCAATGCGTTAAAGGCCTAAAGAAAGCCGTCCCTTGCGGGACGGCTTTCTGGCTTACTTGCCCGATGCGTCAATTGTTACAGAGAGAGAATTATTGGAGATACTCCAACTTCCTTTTCCCTGAAACATTGCCGCTCCGGTGACAACGATAAAGATACAGATGTACCGTTTCATTGTGCGGTCCTTGCAAAGACCGCTTCACGTCAACACCACCGGTGATATCTCCGTGAAAACAAGCGCTAGTCTGCGCCTGCGTTGACGGTCGTTGGACATCCTTTCCTGAAACCGGTGCCCGTTTGCTAAGACGGCGTAAAGGCCCGGCGTCATCATACACGCATTGCCTGGGTCCTTGACAAATAAGTTCAAAAAGTAGACTATCCCTCCCGCTAGTCTGCGCTTGCGTTACATCAGTAACGAAGCCCGCTGGAAAGGCCGCTAACCTGACCAGCACAAAAAAACCACCTTCTGGTGGTTTTTTTGTTTCTGCAGTATGCAAACCTTACTCACCCATCCTCGGGTACGCATCGGCAATCTTGTCGCCGGTGAAATGCGCCACCCACCCTTCCGGATTATCGAAAACGCGGATCGCGGTAAATGACGGAGAGCCGCCCATATCAAACCAGTGGCGGGTGTTGGCCGGTACGGAAATCAGATCGTTTTTCTCGCACAGGATCTGGAAAATCTTGCCGTTCAGGTGCAGACAAAACAGCCCTGCGCCTTCGACGAAGAAACGCACTTCGTCTTCACCGTGCGTATGTTCGGAGAGGAATTTAGTGCGCAGCACCTCGCGCTGTTCGTTGTCCGGACGCATGCTGATCACATCCCAGCTCTGGTAGCCCTTCTCTTCGACCAGTTTGTCGATTTCATGCTGATAGGCGGCAATGACGTCCTGCGGCTGCGGGTTCGCGCCTAAATCGCGGTCGGCCTGCCAGCGTTCGAAACGCACATCAATTTTGCTCAGTTCGGCGGCGATCGCGTCGCCGTCGCGGCTTTCCCACACCGGTGCGGAAGGATCCTGGTCACTAAAAATCGTTAATGCACTCATGGTCAACCCTCTTATAAGAATGTTTCTAAGGCTATCTGATCAAAACGATTAACTTGCAGGTGATCGCTGAGCTCGTCAGCGTCATCGCGGATCAGCTGACAGGTATGCCAGCCCGCTAAGCGCGCGGCGTCCAGCTCCTGACGGATGTCCGATAAAAACAGTAAATCCTGCGGCGGCAATATCAGTTGTTCAGCGATGTTCTGATACGACTCCGTTTCACGCTTGGCCCCGACGCGGGTATCGAAATAGCCGCTGAACAACGGCGTTACATCGCCCGCATCGCTGTAGCCGAACAGCAGTTTTTGCGCATCCACCGACCCCGAGGAATAGACGCACAGTTGCAGACCTTCCGCTTTCCACGCTTCCAGTTGCGGCGCGACGTCGGGATACAGATGCCCGCGAAAATCGCCGTTCTCATAGCCGGTACGCCAGATGATGCCCTGCAACACTTTCAGCGACGTCGATTTCACGTCATTGTCCATGTAGGTAAAGAGCTGTTCGATGAGTGCCTCGACGCTGGCCTGTGGCCGGTCGATTTCAGTGCGCAGGGCCGCCAGCGCCGCCGCGACGTCAGGCTGCTCATGCTCATGGCGCAGGAAATCAGCGAGACGCTGACGGGCATAGGGGAATAACACCTGATGTACAAAACGGATATCCGTGGTGGTGCCTTCAATATCAGTGATAATGGCGCGGATCATTTAGCCTCCAGCAGGCGACGTTGCAGTTCACACTGGAACAGGAATTCCAGCCCTTCCAGATGGCGGCGCGCTTCCGCCACATCCCGTCCCCAGCAGGTCAGCCCGTGGCCGCGCAGCAGAAAACCATACTGCAACGGCGTGTGCTCCGCTGACGCCATAATCTTCTGCGCCAGCGCGGAAATATCCTGGCTGTTGTCGAAAATCGGGATCACCACCTGATCAAGGTGCGAGGTCTGGCCGCTGAGCGATTTCTGCATCTCATAGCCTTCCAGCACCAGCGCACCGCTGCGTTCTACCCGCGATAACACCGTCGAGTTGACCGAATGGGTATGCAGCACCGCGCCTGTTTCAGGATAGCGGGAATACAGCATGGTGTGCAGGCCGGTTTCCGCTGAAGGACGTCGGCCGTCGGGCGCAAGGCCGCTTTCCAGTTCAACCCGCAGGAAATCGCCTGCGGTCAGTGATCCTTTGTCTTTCCCTGATTCGGTGATCAGGCAATGGGCATCACCTTCACGCACGGACATGTTGCCGCCCGTTGCCGGGCTCCAGCCCTTCTGACCAATCCAGTGACAGGCCGCCAGCAGCGCGCCCAGTTGCAAATTCTCTGTCATTTTTATCCTGAAAAAACGGTGCGTTGAGGGACTGAGTTTGGGGTGAAAATAGCGATATATAAAAAGTTAAGTGCCTTAGACCGAATTGGCATTTAGCCATCTAAGCGTCTCGATTGCCAAATATTAACATCGTGTTATATTGTGAGCAACATCGCTATTTGCACACCTGACGCCTGTCAGGTCAACGGTCCAGGAGTATTGACCCGCCATGAGCACAGCAGCATTGATCCCCGAAAGTAAGCTCCCTGCATTAGGCACCACGATTTTCACCCAGATGAGTGCGCTGGCGCAGAAACACAATGCGATTAACCTGTCGCAGGGTTTTCCTGATTTCGACGGCCCGCATTATCTGCGTGACCGTCTGGCGTATCACGTCAGTCAGGGCGCGAACCAGTACGCGCCGATGACCGGCACCGCGCAGCTTCGTGAAGCCATTGCCGCGAAAACCGAACAGATTTACGGCTATGCACCGGACGCCAACACCGACATCACCATCACGGCGGGGGCGACCGAGTCGCTGTATATCGCCATCACCGCGCTGGTGTCGAAAGGCGATGAAGTGATTGCTTTCGATCCGAGCTATGACTGTTACGCCCCGGCGGTAGAACTGGCGGGCGGCGTGATGAAGCGTATTCAGTTACAGCCACCGGAGTTCAGGGTGAACTGGGCGGAATTCGCCGATCAGATAACCGACCGCACGAAGCTGGTGATCATCAACACCCCGCACAATCCGTCGGCCACAGTCTGGAGCCACAGCGACGTTGAACAGCTCTGGCAGACCATTGCGGATAAGCACATTTTCGTGCTGAGCGATGAAGTGTATGAGCACATCTGTTTTGCACCCGAAGGCCACGCCAGCGTGCTGCGTCATCCCGAACTGCGTCAGCGCGCCATTGCGGTGTCATCGTTCGGCAAAACCTATCACATGACCGGCTGGCGCGTGGGGTACTGCGTGGCACCGGCGGTGATCAGCGCCGAACTGCGCAAGGTTCATCAGTATCTGACCTTCTCCATCACCACGCCGGTTCAGCTGGCACTGGCGGATATGCTGCGCGAAGCGCCGGAACACTGGCAGGAATTACCGGCCTTTTATCAGGCCAAACGCGACCGTCTGGCGCAGGGGCTGGCCAACAGTCGCCTGAAGGTGTTACCCAGCCAGGGCACCTATTTCCTGCTGGTCGATTACAGTGACGTATCCGATCTGGACGATGTTGCATTCTGCCACTGGCTGACTGAACATGTTGGCGTGGCGGCCATTCCGATGTCGGTCTTCTGCGCCGCGCCTTTCCCCCATAAACTGATCCGGCTGTGCTTCGCCAAACAGGAAGCCACGCTGGACGCTGCTGCGGAGCGCCTGTGTCAACTTTAAAACTGTCTGTACTGCAACAGCCGCTGGTGTGGCTGGACGGTGAGGCTAACCTCGCCCATTTCGACGGCCTGCTCGGTGCGCTGACCGGCCGCGACCTGATCGTGTTGCCGGAAATGTTTACCACCGGTTTCGCCATGCAGGCACCGGGCAGCGCGCTGCCGGAGTCGCGTGTGGTGCAATGGCTGCAACAGTGGGCAAAACAGCTCGGCGCGATGGTTGGCGGCAGTGTGGCGTTAAGCACCACGGAAGGCGCGGTGAACCGTTTTCTGCTGGTGGAACCGCAGGGCAAAGTGCATTTTTACGACAAACGTCACCTGTTCCGCATGGCCGGTGAGCACAACTATTATGTGCCGGGCAAACGCCGTGAAATCGTCGAATGGCGCGGCTGGCGTATTTTGCCGCAAGTCTGTTACGACCTGCGTTTCCCGGTGTATTCCCGCAACCGTCAGGATTACGATCTGGCGCTTTACGTCGCCAACTGGCCTGCCCCGCGCAGCCGCCACTGGCAGACGTTGCTCGCCGCCCGTGCGATTGAAAATCAGGCATATGTTGCCGGGTGCAACCGCGTTGGTCATGACGATAACGGTCACTACTACAGCGGCGACAGCCTGATCATTAATCCGCAGGGTGAAGAACTGGCGCGGGCTGAGCCGGGTTCGGCAATGATTATCGATGCCGAACTGTCACTGGAAGCACTACAGGATTACCGCGAAACCTTCCCCGCGTGGCGCGATGCCGATACCTTTTTGCTTCATGATTAAAAAAATGCCCCGGACTTCTCAGCCGGGGCATTTTTAATTCATACCGTTCTGCCACTTCCCGCCGCTGTTAATTTCCGCCTATAAAATCCGCCTTACCAATATTCACACCCAGATGGCGCAGAATGTTGTAGGCCGTGGTGATGTGAAAATAAAAGTTCGGTACGGCAAATACGGTGACGTAACTGTGCGCGGTGAATTTCAGTTCATGGTTTCTGCCTTTCACCACAATCTCACGGGATTCATCGCCTTCCAGCTTCGCGACATCCACGCTTTCGATAAAGCGCAGGGTTTTGGCGATACGTTCCTGCAACTGGGCAAAGGTCACTTCATTGTCTTCCATCGCCGGTGCGGCAACGCCGGACAGACGGGCGATGGCACCTTTCGACATATCACTGGTGATTTGCACCTGACGCGCCAGCGGATACATATCCCCGGCCAGACGGGTATTCAGAACGTCCTCTTCTGATTTACCGTTTTCCTTTGCCCATGCCGCGCCCTTTTCCAGCAAGGCTGAAAGATTCTGTAAACCACGAACAAACTGTGCCGCCGTACTGCCATAAAGCGATGCTGACATGATGCTTCCTTAGTGAATGAAGTGTTAGAACTACCGGCGCTACCTTAGCGCGTTATGGTCTGAACAGCGTGTCGTTTTATAGCAGTGAAGTGTGACCAAATGCGTGTTTGCGACATACCTCCCTCTTTTTGTCAGAGCATGTAAAGACATCCCTGTGTGGATCAATTCTTGCATTCAATACCCCCGCAAAAACATCTGACAGAGGACACCTGATGACCATCACCTTTATTGCACACTCCACGCCCGAACCCGCGTTGTACGGCGCGATGGCAGCGATACTTGCTGAATTGCGCGCTTTGCCGCTGTGTCACTTTCCCGTCAGTCATGATGCGCAACATTATCCGAACGCACGTCAGCATGTCACTGCGCAGGGTCATGCACTGACCAGCGGACTGGTATGGCTTGAACGCCTGACCGGGCGCGGCGCGGGTGAAGCGTCCGGGGTTGAATCCCTGATTTATCGGGCACTTAAAGAAGATATCGTCGTGCCATTGCGTGAACCGCTCTCCGCAGGGCTGGCGGCGCAACTCGGTGAACAGGGCATTGAAATCGAATCATTAACCGTGGTGCGCCATCAGGATAAATTCCAGCTGGAAGATTGCGCCACAGGCAAAATTCGCAGTAACGGCTGGGGACGCGATGCCTTTGGCCGCTGGGCGTTAGGTTCGGTTTCACAACCGGTGATGCGGGCAGGAAAAACCCTGCGTGTGGCGCTGGTGGGTGATTTTGCCGAGCAGCGTGACAGCTATCCGGCGATGCTCGCTGCACTGGGAGATGCAGCCGATGCACTGGCAATGAACATTGACGTTATTTATATCACGCCGTCACTGGCGGGCAGTCAGCTTGATGCCACGCTGTCTGACGTCGACGGCATTATGTTGCCGGGCGCGACGCTCACCCGCAGCGAGATGCAGACCGGGCAACTGGCGACCGCCGCCTGGGCACTGGAAAACCAGACGCCGGTATTTGGCATTAATCAGGGGATGCATCAGATGGTCACCGCGCTGGGGCAAAAAGTGCTCGGGCAGGATCGCGTCGTCATGCACGGGCCGTCAACACTCGGCAGCCTGCAAACCGGTTTGCCGCTCGCGGAACAGGTACAGCCGCGTCTGGGAAATCATCCGGTCATGACCCGCAGTGGCAGCCTGCTGGCGAATAAAACGGGGGAGGCATTTACCCTGCGTTACAACCAGCGCCGTTATCTCAATCCGCAATTACTGGCCGAACTGGAAAGCACCGGATTGCGCGTGTCAGGGTATGACGAAAGTGGTGAACAGGCGCAGGCGGTTGAACTGAACAATCATCCGTTCTTTCTCGGCGTGCAGGGACAACCGGAACTGATGTCGCGCCGTGAACGCCCGAACCCGCTGCTGATGGCGTTCCTGCAACAGGTCCGTCAGAGCAACCGCGACCGGGATATCAGCCACGCCGCCCTGACCAAAAGCGTGCGGCTTAAACATCCGCACCTGCTGATGGGCTGACGGAAGCGAAAGCTAACTGCCGCGATACGTTGAATAAGAATATGGACTGATCAGCAGCGGCAGATGGTAATGATCCTGACTGCCATCGATCACCACATCAATGATCGCCGAGTGATACAGCGTTTCGCGGCCGGTCGCCGTGAAATACGCGCCGATATCCGCACACAACCGGTAATGCCCGGAAGCCACCGGCTCCGGCGTTAATTTCGCGGCGCGGCCATCGGCGTCGGTTTGGGTTTCGCTGACGAGCGTGATGCTTCGCCCTTCAAGGTGTTCCAGCCAGACGCGCACATTGGCCGCAGGCTGCCCTAAAGACGTATCCAAAATATGGGTAGTGATGCGTGTCATAACGGGAATATCTCCTTTAAACGCAGCAGGGTAATTTCTTTCAGCTGTTGTGCTGTTTCCTGATCTTCCGCGTCCGGTTTATTTTTCAGCCGCCGTTGCAGGTTATCCAGAATCTCCTCTGAACTGCGGCCTTTCGCACGGATCAGAAACACCCGGCCGAAACGCTGTTCATAACGCAGATTACCGTCATGCAGCGCATCAATCACTGCCTGCTGGCTGATATTCAGCGTTGCCTGTTCGCCACGGGAAAGCTGCGCTTCTTTGCTGGCCCCGCTGGCGCGCTCGCCAATGCGCGGATGTGCTGACAGCGCCTGCGTAATCTCTTCCGGCTGCCAGTTTTCGCAGGCCGCTTCAGCACGACGCAGCACGTCTTCCACAGAAGCATAAGGCCGTCCGTCACTGACGATTTTCGCCCACGAAGGAATATTCACCAGCGGGCGCAACAGGGCAACGGCTTCAAATTCGGACAGCGCATTGAATTCTTCAAAGGTCATAAATGCCCCTCAGCAAAACTCAGCACAGTATTGATATACGCCTGCACCGCGTAAGCCACGTCGCCGGTGGTGACAGATTCATCGGGATGATGGCTGATGCCGTCTTTACAGCGCACAAACAACATGCCGACCGGCCAGCATTCTGCGATGGCAATCGCGTCGTGCCCTGCTCCGCTTGGCAGCGACATCGCCTGTCCCTGTAATTGTAAAACGCTCTGGCTGAGGCGGTGTTGCAGACCGGCGTGACATTCCGTCGCGCTGATAGCGTAAAACTGCTCAGCGGCGAAAATCAGGCCGCGCCGTGCCGCGATATCGCGGCCTTTTGCCAGCAGCGTTTCCAGCAGCGCTGAGAGAGCATCATCACGCGGTCCGCGTACATCCAGCGACAGTTTGACCTGCCCCGGAATAACATTCACCGCGCCCGGCAGACATTCCAGTGTGCCGACCGTTGCCACCAGATTGCGGCCGGTGGCGGTGGTGATACTTTCAATCGCCAGCGTCCATTCGGCGGCGGCGGTCAGCGCATCCTGACGCTGCCCCATCGGCACGGTTCCGGCATGTCCGGCGTGACCGGTGAATTCGCAATTGAGACGACGTGCGCCATTAATCGCCGTGACCACACCGAGCGGCACATCTGCCGTTTGCAGGCACGGCCCCTGCTCGATATGCAATTCGAGGTACGCGCAGAAATCGCTGACCGCGCGCTGTGACGCGCCGATCTTCAGCGGATCCAGCCCGACATTCTGCATCGCCTGTGCGACAGAAATCCCCTGCGCGTCCTGACGTTCCAGCCAGCCGGCTGGCCAGGTGCCGGTCAGCCCGCGGCTGCCCAGCAGCGTGATGCCAAAACGTGTGCCTTCCTCATCACAGAAGCCGACGATTTCCACCGCCATCGGCAAACGGATGGCGTTCTGATGCAGATGCGCCACCACTTCCAGCGCGGTCAGCACGCCCAGCGGACCGTCGTAACGCCCCGCATTACGCACGCTGTCGAGATGCGAACCGAGCAGAATGGCGGGAGCCGAAGGATCCAGCCCTTCATAGCGCCCGCAGATATTACCGACGCTGTCCTGCCAGACGCGCATACCGGCCGCTTCCATCCATTCGCCCACAACCTGATTGGCCTGCAAATGTTCGGCCGAGAGATACACGCGGGTCAGCTGACCCGGCGTTTCACTGATGGCGGCGAGTGCATCGCAGCGCGCCATCACCCGTTCAGCGGCACATTTTGCGCTGTCGGAAACCGCAGCCAGCGTAAAGGCTTCTGCCATTACTGACCTCCTGCGTAGTGATCCCAGGCGGCCTGCGCCCCTGCGCCGTATTTCGACGCGAAGCCCAGACGGTTGAGCACCGCTTCCAGCGCCACCAGCGTTTGCAACACGCAGTCTTTACGTGCGTTGTAACCCATGGTGCCGATACGCCAGATTTTCCCGGCCAGCGGGCCAAATGACGTGCCGATTTCGATGCTGAAATCGTTAAGCATCATCTGACGCACCTGTTCGCCGTGAACGCCCTGCGGAATGACCACGCCGAGCACGTTGTTCATCCGGTTGTTCAGGTCGCCGAACACTTCCAGCCCCATGCCCTGAATACCGGCCAGCAGCGCGCCGCCGTGCAATTTGTGGCGGGCGATGCCGGTATCCAGCCCTTCTTCCAGAATGATGCGCGCGCACTCACGCGCCGCAAACAGCATGCTGGTGGCTTCGGTGTGATGGTTCAGACGCTCCGGCCCCCAGTAATCCATGATCATGCCCAGATCGAAATAGTTGGAGTAGATCATCTCGTCGTCGCCGTCGGCGTGATCAGCAGTACGGATGCCTTCTTCCACGCATTTACGGCGGCGGATTTGCTCTTCAAAGCGCGGGCTGATGGTCACCGGCGAGCTACCGGACGGGCCGCCGAGGCATTTCTGCAAACCGGCAGACACCGCGTCTAAGCCCCAGGCATCGGTTTCCAGCGGGTTACCGCCAAAGGACGCGGTCGCATCGGAGTAGAACAGCACGCCGTGACGGCGGCAGATTTCACCCAGTTGCTCCAGCGGCTGCAACATGGTGGTGGACGTATCGCCCTGCACGGTCAGCAGCCAGCGCGGTTTTACCGATTTAATCGCATCTTCGATTTGCTGCGGATCAAACACTTCGCCCCATGGCGCTTCGATGGTGTGCACTTCGGCGCGGCAGCGGCGGGCAATTTCACACAGCAGATGGCCGAAACGGCCAAACACCGGCACCAGCACTTTGTCGCCGGGACGGATGCCGGAAAGCAGCACGGCTTCGATACCGGCGCGCGAGGTGCCGTCGATCAGTAACGTCCACTGGTTTTCGGTTTTATACAGCGCACGGTACAGCGCCATCACTTCGTTCATGTAGCCGGTCATTACCGGGTCGTATTGCCCGACCAGCTGGCTCGCCATCGCCCGCAGCACGCGCGGGTCAGCATTGATTGGCCCCGGCCCCATCAGCAGACGGGTTGGCGGGTTGATTTGTCCGGGAGAGATGAAATCTGACATAGTTAATCCTTTACAATGTTAGCTTGCAGCAGCCTCATTCAGGCCGCGCACGGAGGCGATAAACTGTCTTAACTCGGGGGTTTGCGGATTGGCAAACAGCGCCCGGCTTTCGCCCTGTTCCCACACGGTGCCCTGATGCATAAACACCACGCGGTCGCCCACTTCGCGGGCAAAATTCATTTCGTGCGTCACCAGCACCAGCGTCATGCCTTCTTTCGCCAGTTGCTCGAGCACTTTCAATACTTCGCCGACTAATTCCGGGTCCAGTGCCGAGGTGATTTCATCACACAGCAGCACTTTCGGGTTCATCGCCAGCGCACGGGCAATCGCCACACGTTGTTGCTGGCCGCCGGAAAGATTCGACGGGTAATAATCCATGCGATCCGCCAGCCCGACTTTCGCCAGCATCTGCGCGGCCAGTTCACGGCATTCGGCGGCGGACTTTTTCAGCACGCGGCGCGGTGCCAGCATGACGTTTTCCAGCGCGGTCATGTGCGGAAAAAGATTGAAACTCTGGAACACCATGCCGACAGAACGGCTGATGTCACGCGCCTGAGAATCGCGGTCAGTGATGGTCATGCCACCCAGTTTGATGCTGCCTTCCTGATAGCCTTCCAGCCCGTTCATGCAGCGCAACAGCGTGCTTTTGCCTGAACCGCTGCGGCCGATGATCGAAATCACTTCGCCGCTGTCGATATCCAGATCCACGCCTTTCAGCACGTGGTTCTGGCCGTAAAATTTCTGAACCTGATTGATGGTGATCAGCGGCATTACTGTTTCTCTCCACGCAATGATTTTTCTAAATGCTGGCTGTATCGCGACAGCGGATAGCACATCAGGAAGTAGCCCAGCGCCACTAATCCAAACACTTTGAAGGGCTGATACGTCACATTATTGAGCATCGTTCCGGCTTTGGTCAGTTCGACAAAACCGATAATCGAGGCCAGCGCGGTGCCTTTCACCACCTGTACGGAAAATCCGACCGTCGGCGCAATGGCAATCCGCAGCGCCTGCGGGGTGATCACCCGCCATAAGGTCTGACCGAAATTCAGGCCGAGACAGCGTGACGCTTCCCACTGGCCTTTCGGCAGCGCGGCAATGCTGCCGCTCCAGATATCCACCAGATACGCGCTGGTATACAGCGTCAGGGCCAGCGCGGCGGCGGTCCACGGGCTGACGTTGATGCCAAACAGGCCTAGTCCGAAGAAGGCCAGGAACAACTGCATCAGCAGCGGCGTGCCCTGAAACAGTTCGGAATATAAACGAACAAACCGTGTCGGCCAGCGGCGTTTGGTCAGCCGCAATAACAGCAGCGGCAAGGTCACCAGCGTGCCGCCGATAAACGCGGTCAGCGACAGCAGCAAGGTCCAGCGCGCCGCCAGCAGGAGATTGCGCACAATGTCCCAGTCGGTGAAGGTCATCATCAGTTTTCACTCCCAAAGACACGGCGTCCGGCCAGCAGCAACAGCTGACGCATCGCCACCGACAGCAACAGATAGAACAAGGTGGTGACCAGATACACTTCAAAACTGAGGAAAGTACGCGACTGAATTAAGTTCGCAGCAAACGTCAGTTCCTCAAAAGACACCTGCGACACCACGGAAGATCCGAGCATCACGATAATGCACTGGCTGACCAGCGACGGATAAATGCGTTTCAGCGACGGCGGCAATACGACGCGCAGAAACGTCTGGCTGCGGGTTAATCCCAGCACGCGCCCGGCTTCCCACTGGCCTTTCGGCGTCACCTGAATACCGGCGCGGATAATTTCCGTGCTGTACGCGCCGAGGTTAATCAGCATCGCCAGCAGCGCCGCCTCACCGGCGGTCATTTTCAGACCGATGGCCGGCAGGCCAAACACAATGAAAAACAACTGCACCACAAACGGCGTATTACGGATGGCTTCGACATACACGCCCCAGACCGCACGCAGGGTTTTATGGTTGCCGCAGCGGATGGCTGCGCCGCAAATCCCTATTGCGACACCGCCAACCGTTGCCAGTACCGTCAGCTCAATGGTGGTCCATAAACCGGCCAGCAGTTCCGGCATATATGGCCACAGCGCGCTAAAGTTAAGCTGATAGGTCATGAAAGATCTCCGTGAAAACGTTAATTACGCGCCGATGGAAGCCGGCAGCGGAGCCTTCATCCATTTTTCGGACAGCGTGTTCAGCGTTTTATCTTTGATACCTTCGGCGATCAGGGCATTCACTTTATCTTTCAGCGCCGGTTCGTCTTTACGCAGGCCGACGTAGCACGGCGAGTCTTTCAGCATCACTTTCGACACCGGCGCTTTAGCCGGATTCATGCGGGCAATGGCCGCCACCACCAGGTTACCGGTGGCGATGTATTCCACCTGACCGGACAGGTACGCTGACAACGTGGTGTTGTTGTCTTCATAACGCTGAATTTTGGCATCTTTCGGCGCCACATCGGTCAGCGCCAGATCTTCTACCGCGCCACGGGTCACGCCGATGGTTTTGCCGGACAGTGCTTTCAGATCGGCCAGTTTGTCACCCTGCGCGCCAAACACGCCGAGGAAGAACGGCGCATAGGCGTTACTGAAATCGATCACTTTTTCGCGCTCGGCGTTTTTGCCGAGGCTGGAAATCACCAGATCGACTTTATCCGTTTGCAGGTAAGGCACGCGGTTGGCGCTGGTCACCGGCACCAGTTGCAACTTAAGTTTCATCTTGTCGGCCAGATACTGCGCCATGTCGATGTCATAACCTTCCGGCTGCAAATCCTTGCTCACCGAACCAAACGGCGGGAAGTCCTGCGGCACCGCCACGCGCAGCACGCCGCGCTTCTGAATATCCTGCAACTGATCGGCCATCGCGCCGGATGCCTGAAGCACCAGCATTGCCGCGCCTGCCCATGCCAACAGCCGTTTGTTCATGTTCATAGATTATCTCCGGTGAAAGGTTTTTGGAACGATAGATTCTTATATTTAAAACTTTGCAACGAATGTGCCAAAAGCCACGCAGCAGGAAAAATGTGCGCAAAGTCACGGTGAGACAAGGAATTATAAAAAGTGGCGGAACCGGCAGGCGGGTTTTTTTGCCCTGAACCAGGGCAAAAGCAGGAAGGAAAGGGATGTTGTAACGCACTGTCATTGTGCAGGAGCACCAGAAAAGCGCCCCGTTTGCCCCTCAGACGGGGATCAGCGTTGCTCCAGTTCGTCGAGATCGGCGTAAAGATCGCTGATCTGATGAATACGCTGACGGCCCTGAGCGAGCATATCGTGCAGCAATGCATTACTGAGTAAATTCGCCAGGCTCATGGCAGAAGAATAACTGTCGAACGCCGAGACACTGTCGAGCGGCGCGGCCAGATGCCAGGTCGCCAGCGGGATAAGCGTCTGTGCCTGTGGCTCGCACACCAGTAGGACCGGCACACACAGCGTGTGTAACTGCGTCAGAATGGCCTTCGCCATGCGCGGCCTGCGGCGGAAGGCGACAAAAATCACCACATCCTGCGCAGTGAGATCCACCAGTTCTTCCGCCAGCGTTTGCCCCGGTTGCGGCATCATCATCACGCCTGCGCGCACCTGAATCAGCTGCTGACGAAGGTGCAGCGCCACCGGATAACTGTTACGAAAACCCAGCAACCGCACCTGTCGCGCCTGACTGAGCGCGGTGATCAGCGCGCCAAACTGTACGCCATCAATCTGGTTAATCCACTGCGTGAGGTTCGCCATTTCCTGCTTGTAGTGCCGGGATAACAAGGTGTTGCCCTGTACCGCATCGCGGCTGTCGGTCAGCGGCATCCCGCTCTGGCGCAGGGTGCGCATCTCATCACGCATATCGCGATAACTCGGATAACCGAGGCGCTTAAACAGGCGGCTGACCGTGGCTTTCGATACGCCGCTGAGCCGCGCCAGTTCGGCGCTGTTGTAACTCATCAGGTCGTCGATGCTGGCAAAAATAAAGTCTGCCACCCGCTGTTCCTGCGGCGTCAGTTCTGCGTAATGGTCACGCAGACGTTCATCTATCTGTTTCATCTCCGTCCCTTTTGTAACCAATGTTTCAGCCATTCAGCGGAACATACCATGCACTATGCTTGCCAATGCAAGCAAAATTATGTGCGAAAGCCGGCGGCTTTTGCCGATGTGGAACACCTCTTGCTTAACTTTATCCCTACGCGCCCTCAACCCTGCAAGCACGGGCAGCATAAAAAAAGCGTCTCAAAAAAGGACATCGCATGATTAACAGTAACAGCGCACCGCTGGGCATGGCGGTCACACCTCATCATCTGGCGAGCCAGAGTGCGCTTGCGGTATTGCGCGAAGGCGGCAACGCCATCGAAGCCATGGTGGCGGCAGCCGCAACAATTGCCGTGGTGTATCCGCACATGAACGGGCTGGGCGGCGACGGCTTCTGGCTGATTGTGCCGCCGCAGGGCAATCCGGTGGCTATCGATGCCAGCGGCGCGGCGGGCGCCCTCGCCTCTCTCGATTTCTACGCCGGTGAAACGCACATTCCCCATCGTGGCCCGAAATCCGCGCTGACGGTTGCGGGCACCGTCGGCGGCTGGCAGGAAGCACTGAATGTGTCGGCTGAGTTGGGTGGCGAACAGAAACCCCTCTCCCGCCTGCTGCGCGATGCCATCCGCTATGCGGCTGACGGTATTCCGGTCACCGCCTCGCAGGAAGCCGCCACCCGCGCCAAACAACATGAGCTGAAGGATTTCCGCGCCTTTGCCGACATCTTTTTGCCTAACGGCGATGTGCCGCGCGCCGGTAACCGTTTCACCCAACCGCAGCTGGCACAAACCCTGTCGATGCTGTGTGAGGACGGACTGAACAGTTTCTATCGCGGCGAACTGGCCGACAACATGGCCGCCGACATGGAGAAACTCGGCATGCCGGTGACCCGCGCCGATCTCGCCGCATATAAACCGCAGCGCCGTGTGCCGCTGCGCCTTAAACACAGTAAAGGCGAAATCTACAACCTGACACCGCCGACGCAGGGACTGGTTTCGCTGGCCATTCTCGGGCTGACCGATCGCCTGCCGCTGGAAACCATGGATGAAAGCGCCACCATTCACAGCGTGGTGGAAGCCACCAAACTGGCGTTCGGCCTGCGCGACCGTTTTATCACTGATCCACGCATGATGACGCAGGACGCGCAGGATCTGCTGGATCCGCAGTATCTCGACGCTCTCGCCACCCGCATCAAACCGCACAGCGCCGCAGACTGGGGCAAAGGTAAAGGGCCGGGCGATACCGTCTGGATGGGCGTGATGGACAGCAGCGGGCTGGCGGTGTCCTTTATCCAGAGCATTTATCACGAGTTCGGCAGTGGTGTCGTGCTGCCGGGCAGCGGCGTGTTGTGGCAAAACCGTGGCGCGTCTTTCAGCCTCGACGCCGGACATTTGCTGGCACTCGCGCCGGGCAAACAACCGTTCCACACCCTCAATCCCGCCGCCGCACGCTTATACGACGGGCGCACCATGGTGTACGGCTCGATGGGCGGTGACGGTCAGCCGCAAACCCAGGCCGCGGTGTTTATCCGCCATGTGGTGCAGGGTCAGTCTTTGCAGCAGGCAATCAGCGGTCCGCGCTGGTTGCTGGGCCGTACCTGGGGCGAAAGTTCGGACTCACTGAAACTGGAGGGCCGTTTCGCCTATCCGACGCTGGCGGGACTGAGACAGCGCGGTCACGACGTCGAACTGTTGCCGGATTTCAGCGAAGCCGTCGGCCACGCTGGCGCCATTGTCCGCCATACCAATGGCATGTTTGAAGGCGCCTCCGACCCGCGCAGTAACGGCAGCGCCGCCGGATTTTGATCAGAGTTCGCTCATGAGAATTGATAAGGAAGCAGCATGAAAAATACCCCCGCAGCGACCGACTGGGCCGCGTATATCCGCCAGATGGAATCCGTTCTGGCGCTGGAACTCGACGACGCCCGTCGTCAGGAATTACTGGTACAGTTCAGTCGCATCGCGCAAATGGCGCAGCCGCTGATGGATTTACCGCTCGACCCGCGTCTGGAAATTGCCGGGGTGTACCGCGCATGACATCCTTTGATCGTTTTACTATCAGTCAGTTACATCAGGCCATTGTTCAGGGTGACATTTCAGCAACGGAGATTGCAACGTCGACGCTTGATGCGGTTGAACAGGCCAATCCGGTGATCAACGCCTGGACGCATATCACCCGCGAACGCATGCTGAGCGAAGCCGCAAAAGTCGATAAAACCCGTGCCAGCGGCGCGAGTTTACCGCCGCTGGCAGGCATCCCTTATGCGGTAAAAAACCTGCTGGACGTGGCCGGTGAAGTGACGCTGGCAGGCGCGAGCCTCAACAGCAGCAACGCCGCCGCGCGCCATGATGCCTGGACGGTTTCCCGCCTCGCGGCACAGGGCGCGATGCTTTCCGGCATGCTGAATATGGATGCTTACGCCTACGGTTTCACCACGGAAAACAGCCATTATGGTGCCACCCGTAACCCGCGGGATCTGGCGCGCGTGGCCGGAGGATCTTCCGGCGGTTCAGCCGCCGCCGTCGCCGCCGGTCTGGTGCATTTCACGCTCGGCAGCGATACCAACGGATCGATCCGCGTCCCCTCTTCATTAAGCGGCATACTGGGGCTGAAACCCACCTTCGGACGCATTTCACGTCGCGGCAGTCAGCCGTTCGTCGCCAGCCTCGATCATATCGGCCCGATGGCGCGGTGCAGCGAGGATCTGGCGCAGGTGTATGACGCCATGCAGGGCACAGATCCGCAGGATCACTTCCAGGCAGATAAACCGGTTACCGAAACATTTTCTCAGCTCGGGCGCGGTCAGCAGGGTTTGCGCACCGCAGTACTTGGCGGTTATTTTTCCACCTGGTGCGACGACCATGCCAAAGCGGCGGTGCGCCAGATAGCGCAGGCGCTGGACGCACAGGAAGAAACCGAGATGCCACAGGCTGAACTGGCACGCTCCGCCGCGTTTATCATCAGCGCCTCTGAAGGGGGTAATCAGTATTTGCCAAAACTGCGCACTATTGCGGAACAGTTTGAGCCGTTATCGCGCGAACGTTTACTTGCCGGGGCGATGATCCCGGCGGCGTGGTACGTACAGGCGCAGCGTTTTCGTCAGCAATTTCAGCAGCAAATCTTGCCCTTGTTCGAACATTGGGACATTCTGATCGCGCCAGCCACGCCGTGTCCGGCCACGTTAATCGGTCAGGACACTATACGTATCAACGGGCAGGATCTGCCGACGCGTGCCAATATGGGCATGCTGACTCAGCCGATCTCGTTCCTCGGTCTGCCGGTGGTCACGGTGCCCGTCACCACGTCCGGCGGCCTGCCGATAGGATTACAACTGATTGCGCCACCGTGGCGCGAAGACCTGTGCCTGCGTGCCGCCCGTGCGCTTGAGCAACAAGGCATTGTGAACGTCAGCAGTTCTCCGGTGATGCCTGCGTAACGTCCCGCATCCCCGTTTTCCAGGGTGAAGTAAAAAGAGTAAAGAGAGTCATCATGAAAACTGAACATATCGACCGCCCGGCGATCCTTGCCGAAATGAACGCGGCGTTTTATCGCTATGAACAGGCGCTGATCAGTAACGACACCGCCGTACTTGACGAACTGTTCTGGCATGACCCGCGTACTGTGCGTTATGGCGCGGGGGAAAATCTTTACGGCATTGATGCCATCCGCGCATTCCGATCTGCGCGATCGTCACAGGGGTTAGACCGGGATCTGGTCAACACCACCATCACCACCTTCGGCGATGACATGGCCGTCGCCAGCACGGAATTCCGCCGGGAAGGCACCGACAAGATTGGGCGTCAGCAGCAGACGTGGGTGAAAATGGCGAGTGGCTGGAAGATTGTGGCGGCCCATGTGAGTCTGATGGTTTGACCGAACCATTGGGCGGTTCAGCTTTGGAAAGCTGAGGAAACTGTTCTTTTCCAGGAATGGACGGTGACAATTTCGGTTCCCACCGAGGGGAAATCTGAACGGTGATAATTTCGGTTTCTCAATAACAGCGATCACTTATCGCGCTGCGCCGAAACCGCCCAAAAGGGGCCAGGACGGGCCCCTCTTGGATCTCCCACGTCTTTTAACTGCGCGCTATCGCAGGCATGACGGACATGTTCCGGTAGAGCAGAGAGTGGCGCAAAATATTGCCGCTTCGCGGTTCCTTCTCTCGGTCTTCGAGCCTGTGGTCTCGAAGCCGCTCCGTTCAGCAAAATTTTTGATCACGCCAATGCACTTTTCTAAAAGATGAAAGCAGTCTGCCTTTGAATTTAAAATCGCGCGGGCGATTCAGAAATCTTGCCGAACGGAGCGGCCTGAAGACCTGAGGCTTCAGGACCGAGAGAGGGAACCGCGCAGCGGCAAGATTTCCAGCCGGTCACGGTGATACCTGAAACATATTATCTAGCGATAGCGCGCAGTGAAAAAGCGCGGGAGTCCAGAGGGCGCGCGCTTACGCGTCCTCTGGGCCAGTTTGGGCGGCGAGCCCAAGGTTTTGAATTTGAATTTCGAGATTAAACACCGAAATGTTTAACCCAATGGTCGGCAATGTCCTGCCGCTTACAAACCCACACCTTCTCATGTGACCCGATGTAATCGAGAAACCGCTGTAAAGCGCGAAATCTCCCCGGACGGCCGAGGATCCGGCAGTGCATACCGACCGACATCATTTTCGGCGAAGTTTCCCCTTCAGCGTACAACACATCAAACGTGTCTTTCAGATAGGTATAAAACTGCTCGCCGGTGTTGAAACCCTGCGGGGAGGCGAAACGCATATCGTTGGTTTCCAGCGTGTAAGGGATCACCAGATGCTGTTTCGTTTCGCCACTTTCCAGTTTCACCGGCATCCAGAATGGCAGGTCGTCGCCGTAATAATCGCTGTCATACTGGAATCCGCCCGATTCCGCGACCAGCTGACGGGTGTTCGGGCTGTCGCGGCCGGTGTACCAGCCCGATGGCGCTTTACCGAACAGGTCGCTCAGCACGGTGACCGCTTTTTGCATGTGCTCCGCCTCTTCGGCTTTGCTCATGTTCTGATAATGGATCCAGCGCCAGCCGTGGCTGACGATATCGTAATCGGCCGCTTTGATGGCGCTGACGATTTCCGGATTGCGTGCCAGTGCCATCGCCACACCGAAAACAGTCAGCGGCAGACCGCGTTTCTGAAACTCATTGTGGATGCGCCAGAACCCTGCACGGGATCCGTATTCGTACAGCGAATCCATCGACATATGGCGGTCAGGGAAACTGGCAGCACCGATGATGTCAGACAGGAATTGCTCAGAACCGGCATCACCGTGCAGAACGTTATTCTCTGCGCCCTCTTCGTAATTCAGCACAAACTGCACGGCGATGCGGGCGTTGCCCGGCCAGTTGGCGTGCGGCGGACGTCCGGCGTAACCGATTAAGTCACGCGGATAAGTTTCGCTAAAACCGTATTCCATATCAGACATAGTGTTCTCTCAGATTCAGCCCGGCAAAACGGCCAGACAAAGGTTTTTCCAGCGGATAATCCAGATCGCCATGTTTACTGGTTGTCAGGCGCAGCGCCGCCAGTGACTCAACCATTTTCACCGCCGCGCTGACACCGTCGATCACCGGGATATTCAGCTCCAGCGTCAGTGCCTGCGCCAGATCGGCCATTCCGCCGCAACCCAGGACAATCGCCCCGCTGCCGTCGGATTTTTTGACCGCGATACATTGCTCACGCACTTTTTCCTGCGCCAGTCCGCTGCCGTCTTCCAGCGACAGCACCGGCAAATCGATGGCATGTAAGGCGGCGCAATGGCGTTCAAAGCCGTACTGATGCAGCAAATGGCGGGCGATGGTCAGGGTGCGCGGTAAGGTGGTGACAATCGAGAAACGCGTCGCCAGCAAGGTGGCAAGATGCATCGCCGCTTCAGCAATGCCGATCACCGGCGCACGTGCCAGCTCGCGGGCAGCGAGTAATCCCGGATCGCCGAAGCAGGCAATAATGTGCCCGTCCACGCCCGCGTCACGCCCGGCTTTTATCTGCTGCAATACGCCGAGCGTCGCAATCGCTTCATCGAAATGCCCTTCAATGGACGGTGCCCCCTCTTCAGGGCAAACCGCCACAATGTGTGTCTCCGGCGACGCCACCGAGCGGGCGGTGTGCGCCATGACCTCAGTCATCGCCAGACTGGTGTTCGGGTTGATCAGTTGTATACAAAGCGGGTTGGCCATCAGTCAGCGTCCTTACCGGTGACCGGCTGCTGCGTGCCAAAAATCTGCGCAAAATCCGGCGTGTGTCCGTTGTTCTGCTCAAAACGCAGGCTGGCGACGATGCTGTCGAAGTGAAGCGCCATGCTCTCCGTCAGCCCGGTGACATCGCGCTTTTTCAGCAAATCGATAAGGTCATCATGGTCATGACAACGGCAGCCCTGTTGCCACGGCGCGCCCCAGGCGGCAATCGCCAGCGAGGAACGCAGGGTCAGTTGCGAGACGGATTCGGTCAGCACTTTATTGCCGGAAATGGCCTGTAGCTGAACGTGGAAGGCGGCGGAAAGACGGATCGCCGCAGCGCCGTTGCGTTCATCGTGAGCGCGCTTTTCTTCCTGCACCAGTTTTTTCATCGCCACCAGATGCGGCGACTGGCAATGCGCGATCACCTGCGGCAGGTTGGCGCACTCCAGAATTTTACGGGTGGCGAACACATCGCGGGATTCCTGAGCATCCGGCGTGGTGACATGCGCACCACGCTTGGGCAATAACGTGACCAGTTGCACTGCGGCAAGGCGTTGCAGGACGCGGCGGATCCCCGTGCGGCTGACTGAAAACACCTCAGCCAGCGCTTCTTCCGGCAATTTGCTGCCAGGCAAAAGCTGGTGTTCCACGATAGATCTCACCAGCGCGTTATAAATATGGTCGTCCTTATCCTCGGTAAAATAGGCTGTATTTAGCCCGTTCCAACTGGTCATTGCCGTTACTCCGTATACCGTTCGAGAATTTAATCGTATACATGAAAGTGATTTTTTGTATACAAAAAATGAAATTTGGCCTGATTCATGCAGTGCTCCTGTGACTGCTTTTTCACTTTAGGCAGCCGGGACACGGCTTCCGACTTTCACATGTTGTTTATGACAGGAGCACGATTTATGCCAAATCAGGAAATCACCTCCGCCACGGCGTCATCTGAACAGAGCGCCGGGATCATCAAACCTTATTACAGCCCGCGGCTGTGTAACGATGATCTTGCTCCCACCCGTCATCAGAACTGGAGCTGGTACAACATCTTTTCTTTCTGGATGTCCGATGTGCACAGCATGGGCGGTTATGTGGTCGCCGCGAGTTTCTTCACCCTTGGCCTGACCAGCTGGCAGGTGTTGCTGTGTTTGCTGTGCGGGATTTGTATCGTGCAGATTTGTGCCAATCTGGTGGCGAAACCCAGCCAGCAGGCCGGTGTACCTTACGCCGTCATTTGCCGTCAGGCATTCGGCGTGTTTGGCGCGAACATTCCGGCGGTGATCCGCGGGCTGATCGCTTTCGCCTGGTACGGCATTCAGACCTATCTGGCGGCTAACGCATTAATGCTGGTGCTGCTGAAGTTTTTCCCGTCGCTGACGCCGCTGACCGTGCCGCACTGGCTGGGCCTTTCTGCCCTCGGCTGGATTTGTTTCGGCATTATGTGGGTATTGCAGGCGATGGTGTTCTGGCACGGAATGAGCGCGATTAAGCGCTTTATCGATGTGGCGGGTCCGGCAGTGTATGTTGTTATGCTGATGCTGGCGGGCTGGATTTTGTATAAAACCGGTCTGAGCAATATCTCTTTCACATTGTCCACCAAAACGCTGACCGTCGGCCAGCAGGGCTGGGAAATGCTGACCGCGACGGCGCTGGTGGTGTCCTACTTCTCCGGTCCGTTGCTCAATTTCGGCGACTTCTCCCGTTACGGCAAAAGCATGGGCGAAATTCGTCGCGGAAACCGCTGGGGGCTGCCGTTTAACTTCCTGCTGTTCTCGATTGTCACCGTGGTGATCGTTTCCGGGACGCAATCTCTGTTCGGCCAGATGATCACCGATCCTATCGAAACCGTCAGCCGGGTGGGTAACAGCGTGGCGGTGGCGCTCGGTCTGCTGACCATGATCATCGCGACCATCGGTATCAATATCGTGGCGAACTTTGTGTCACCGGCGTTCGACTTCTCCAACTGTTCACCGCAGAAAATCAGTTTCCGTACCGGCGGGATGATCGCCGCCGTCGGTTCCGTTCTGCTGACGCCGTGGAACCTGTTCCAGTCACCGGAAATTATCCACTATACCCTGGACGTTCTGGGGTCATTCATCGGGCCATTGTTCGGGATTCTGCTGGCGGATTATTACCTGATTAAACGCGGTCATATGGATGTGGATGCGCTGTTTAACGCCACACCTTCCGGCCGTTACTGGTACCGCAACGGGTTTAACCCGAAAGCGATTGCCGCGCTGGTGCCTGCGGTGGCGATTGGTCTGATCATCAGCTTTACCCCGAGCCTGCATCAGGTGGCGAACTTCAGCTGGTTTATCGGTGCGTTTCTGGCCGGAGGTTTTTATCGTTATATCGCCCGTCATGACCGCGTAACCAGCGGCGCAATGGGCTTTATGAAAACCGAAGTGGAATAAACAGGTCGTTTTGCAGGGAGGGATGAAGCCAGGACGGCTGAAACGACGAAGCCCTGAGTGATTTCTCACTCAGGGCTTCTGAATAGTGGCGGAACGGACGGGGCTCGAACCCGCGACCCCCTGCGTGACAGGCAGGTATTCTAACCAACTGAACTACCGCTCCGCGTTTTGTTCTGGTTAAGAACGGAGCGGATATTAAGGAATGCCCGCCTTTACGTCAATGCTTTTCCTGATATTTTCAATCAACCGCACAGTTTTTCCGCAGGCTGGATAATTTCAGTGCAAAACTCAGTAAAAGCCGCTTACGAACGCCACAAACAGCTGCCGCCCTTTTTCACCACCAGATCCAATCTTTCTTCGTGCCACGCCAGTTCCTGCTCCGTCGCCGTAATCACTTTTAAACCGGATGCCGGACGCGCCACGCGCTGGATCCCCAGACCGTCCGCACCGGTATTTTGCTCGCCTTCGTGGGTGAACTTAATGCTGGTCTGGCCGCCGGTCATCATCAGATAAACTTCGGCAAGAATTTCGGAGTCAAGCAACGCGCCGTGCAGCGTTCGCTTGCTGTTGTCGATCAGGTAGCGATCGCTCAGGGCATCGAGGTTGTTACGCTTGCCGGGGAACAGCTTACGCGCCATCGCCAGGCTGTCGGTGATTTTACAGAACGTTTCCGTTTTCGGCAGATCGCGTCCGAGCATGTCGAACTCGTAATCCATAAAGCCGATGTCGAACGTGGCGTTATGAATGACTAACTCGCCGCCGCGAATGTACTCGATAAAGTCGTCAGCAATCTCAGCAAAGGTCGGTTTATCGGCCAGAAACTCGTCACTGATACCGTGAACGCCAAAAGCTTCAGGATCCACCAGACGATCGGGTTTGAGATAGACATGGAAGTTGCGGCCGGTCAGGCGGCGGTTAATCACTTCAACGGCACCGATTTCGATAATCCGGTGTCCTTCATAATGGACGCCCAGCTTATTCATACCGGTGGTTTCGGTATCGAGAACGACGATCCTGTTAGAGGTGTTTTGTAAATCCATGGCTCATTATCCAACGGTGACGGTCAATTGCAGAAACGATCTGCCCGGCCACGAAACAGAGACGCGTGCCGGGCACTTTATCTTACGCGGGGATTTGCTGCGTAATGCAGTGGATGTTACCACCACCCAGAAGAATTTCACGGGCCGGAATGCCGGTGATTTTATAATCCGGGTACATCTGAGCAAACATCGCTTCAGCCAGCGGATCGGTTTTCGCATCCAGCAGCGGGAAGATGATGTGGTTATTGCTGATCAGGTAATTGACGTAAGACGCTGCCAGACGGTTGCCTTCCACACGTTCAATCGCCGTGCCCGGCAATACCCCAATCGTCTCTTCTGCGGTGGCGTGCATCACAGGAGGCGACGGCATTTTCCAGATTTTCAGGCTGCGGCCCTGAGCATCTTTCGCCGCTTCCAGCACCTTTAACGCCGCCAGAGAGCGCGCGTACTGCGGATCCTGCTGGTCGTCAGTCCAGTGCAACGCGACCTCACCCGGACGGACAAAGCAGCACATGTTGTCCACGTGACCATCGGTCTCGTCGTTGAACACGCCCTCTTCCAGCCAGATAAATTGCTCAACACCGAGCGTTTCCCGCAGCTTCGCCTCAATCTCTGCTTTCGACCAATCAGGATTGCGGTTCGGATTCAGCAGGCATTCAGCGGTGGTCAGCAAGGTCCCTTCACCATCGACATGAATTGAGCCGCCTTCCAGCACCAGATCGGTCGACAGGTACGGAATGTGGTGATAATTGGCAACCTGACGGGCAACCAACTGATCGCGTTCCCAGCTGGAGTAAAGGCCGCCGTGGAAACCGCCCCACGCGTTAAACGTCCAGTCGATCGCCAGACGATCACCCTGCGGATTCACCACAATGGTCGGGCCGGTGTCACGCATCCACGCGTCATCACTTTCCATTTCCACCAGCGTAATCTGTGCAGGCATCACTTCACGCGCGTTCGCCATTTCCGCTGCCGGCACCGCCATAAAGACCGGCGTGGTGGTGGCAATCGCTGCCGCGACATTCGCAAAAGCCAGCTGCGCCGGACGGCCGTTGGAGCGCCAGTTGTCAGTACGGTAAGGCCAGATCATCCAGACCGCTTGCTGTGATGCCCATTCAGCGGGCATCACAAAACCTTCAGCCTGAGGGGTGATATCAATAGAAGACATCCGTTATTTCCTTGTTGAACCGTCAGATGTGGCGATAGCGCCGTACATTTCAGGGCGACGGTCACGGAACAGACCCCAGGATGCGCGCTGGGCAGCGATGGCATCGAGATCAAAGGTGTGAACCAGCACCGCTTCATCCGTCTTGTTGGCCTGTTCGACCAGCGCACCGGTCTGATCCGCAATAAAGGAGGAACCGTAGAACGTCATTTCGTAATCAGGAATGAATTTGCTTTTTTCAGTGCCGATGCGGTTTGAAGCGATCACCGGCACCAGGTTTGCCGCCGCGTGCCCCTGCTGAACGCGGGTCCAGTGTGGCTGGCTGTCAATGTCCGGATAGGCAGGTTCGGAACCGATGGCCGTCGGATAGAAGATGATTTCCGCGCCCTGCAATGCCAGACAACGTGCGGTTTCCGGGAACCATTGATCCCAGCAAATGCCCACGCCAATTTTCGCGTAACGGGTGTTCCACACTTTGAAACCGGTGTCGCCGGGAATGAAGAATTGCTTTTCCTGATAGGCCGGGCCGTTCGGAATGTGAGTTTTGCGATAAACGTCCAGCACACTGCCGTCAGCATCAATCATGACCAGCGAGTTGTAATAGGCGTTGTTGCACTTCTCAAAGAAGCTCAGAGGCAGCACCACTTCCAGTTCTTTCGCCAGCGCAGAGAAATGACGAATGAGCGGGCTGTTATCCAGCTCTTGCGCCAGACTGTAATGCTCAGGGCTCTGATCAATACAGAAATACGGTGCAGCGAAAAGTTCCTGAATAAGAATGATTTGCGCGCCTTTCGCCTGCGCTTCGCGAACCAGCTTTTCGGCGTTAACAATATTCTTTTCCAGATCCCAGCTGCAGCTCATTTGTGTTGCAGAAACCGTTACATTTCTCATTAGACATCCTTAAAGCATTGAAAAAATTGGCAGTGAAAAAACCATGAAAGACTCAACTCACTCAGAGTTTTGAACTGGCACTCTGCATTTTCCTATTATATTGCAAAAGACCGCGCTCTCCAGCCAAAAGAGTGATGAACGGCCGGGTAACGGCTGACACGCCCCTCTTTCAGACAGTTACACCCCAAGATATTACTGTGCCGGGCACGCCGGTTTATGTCAGACTTGGCGTTTACTTTTGATCACAGAGCCTGCCAGAAATGACCAAACAGGTAGAGATTTTCACCGATGGCTCCTGCCTGGGTAACCCCGGCCCCGGCGGTTTCGGTGCGATTTTACGCTATAAACAGCACGAAAAAGAGTTCAGCGCGGGTTTCCGTCTGACCACCAATAACCGCATGGAAATGATGGCGGCGATTGTGGCACTGGAAGCCCTGACGTCACCGTGCGAAGTGACACTGAGCACCGACAGTCAGTACGTCCGTCAGGGGATCACGTCGTGGATCCACAACTGGAAGAAACGGGGCTGGAAAACCGCAGACAAAAAACCGGTGAAAAACGTCGATTTGTGGAAGCGCCTGGATGCGGCGATCCAGACGCATCAGCTGAACTGGATGTGGGTTAAAGGTCACGCCGGACATCCTGAAAATGAACGGTGTGACATACTGGCAAAAGACGCGGCGGGCAATCCGACGCTGGATGATGTCGGCTATCAGGCAGAGAATTAACGTCGCAGAACCCATCGTAACAGGGGAAGGAGCAAAGCTTCAGTCGCGATGCTCTTTTCTGTAGCTCTTGGTTGCGCCCACCGCCTGCGGTATTTTTTGTTTCTGCGCGGGCACTTTCTTCGCCGTCGGCGTCAGCGGGAAGGTGCGTTTGCGGGCGATGATCAGCGTCATACAGCCCAGCGCGGGAAGATGCGTACTCAGTAATTTGCCGCCATTCTTTTTCCACGGCAGCACGTGAAAACGCCGGTGCACCATCACTTCATAATTGAGCAATGACAGCCAGTCGAGCAGGCGCATCTGGGTAAACAGGCGGCTGCTGTATGGCTGGCGTTTTCGAAACACCGGCATCAGTTTTCCGATCCCCAGCAGACTGAGCGGGTTAAAGCTGCTGAGCACCATCCAGCCATCATCAATCAGCACGCGATCCACTTCCCGCAGAATACGGTGCGGATCGTCCGCGTAGGCCAGCGTATGACTGAGCAGGCAGGCATCTACCGACTTGGCCGCAAAGGGTAAATAGTACGGATCGCCCCGCACATGCAGCCCCTCGCCTTCGGGCGCAAAGTTCACCTGATGCGAGATAGGACACGCCTGCGCGTCGATTTCGGCACTTAATGCGCCGATTTTCAGCAGGTGAAAACCGTAGAGTTTGCCCCACCAGGGTTGCAGTTGTTGCTCAAGCGCGGCACGGTAATGGTCTCCGCACGGGATATCTTCCCATGAAGCCGGTGCAACAATGGTCTTACGGGCGCGGGCTGGTCGCATAGTTTGTTATCTTCTTTCAAGCAGTTGCCAAAGAGAGGTTGCCATGAATCTTATCAGTATTCCTGCGTTGCAGGACAATTACATTTGGATGCTGGATGACCAGCAGGGGCATTGCCTGATTGTCGATCCCGGTGAGGCGGCTCCCGTTTTAGCGGCGCTGAAAAAGGCCAATTTAACCCCGACTGCGATCCTTCTGACCCATCATCATCATGACCATGTGGGGGGCGTAAACGAGATTTGCAGCCATTTTCCGGGTCTGAAAGTGTACGGACCTCACGAAACTGAGAACAAATTTAGTCAGATTAGTCTTAAAAACGGCGATAAACTGGTAATCGGCGGTCTGGAATGGCAGATCTTTGCTACGCCCGGGCACACACTTGGTCACATTTCATACTATAGCGCGCCTTATCTTTTCTGCGGCGATACGATGTTTTCTGCCGGATGTGGTCGGTTGTTTGAAGGAACGCCGGAGCAAATGTACCAGTCGTTTCAACGGTTAGCTGCCTTGCCTGATGAAACTTTAATCTGCGCCGCGCACGAGTACACTCTCTCAAATCTTAAGTTTGCGCGTGCTATTTTACCGGCTGATGATGATATTCATTCTCATGAGCACAAAGTGCAACAAATGCGGGAAAAGGGACAATCTTCCCTGCCTTCAACCCTCGGTCTTGAGCGTAAAATTAACCTCTTTTTACGATGTGATGATGTTGATTTACAAAACAAATTAAACCTTAGCGATCCCTTAACGCCTCACTGGCAGGTTTTTGCCCGTTTAAGGGCACTCAAGGATAGCTTCTAGACCCAAAGGTTGTGTTTTTTTTCGAAGCAAAGTATTATCGCTCGTCTTTTAAGCAACTATGACACACACATGAAGGCAAACGCGATCCTAATAATCGCCTCCATGTTGCTCACAGGTTGCCAGGCGTCCAGGCAGGGCGTGAAGGTACCGGAACAACATGCACAGAGTTTGTCTTCAGCAAGTCAAAGTGAAGCAGGACAGTACACAGATGATGGCCGAGCGGCATCTGGGGGATGGTTGGATGGAAACGACACCGTCTCCCAACAAAATTTGTGGAACTTCATAGGCGACGAGCTGAAGATGAAGGTTCCGGATAATCCCCGGATCCGCGAGCAAAGAGTTAAATATTTAAAAAATAAGAGCTATCTCCACGATGTAACATTACGGGCAGAGCCGTACATGTACTGGATCACCGAGCAGATTAAGAAACGTAATATGCCGATGGAACTGGTACTGCTACCCATAGTGGAGAGCGCTTTTGACCCCAAAGCAACCTCGTCAGCGAACGCTGCCGGGTTGTGGCAGATTGTGCCGCAGACGGGTCGAAATTATGGTTTGAAACAAAACCAGTGGTATGACGGACGCCGCGATGTTGTGGCTTCGACGACTGCTGCGCTTGATATGATGCAACGTCTGAACAAGATGTTTGGTGGCGACTGGTTACTGACCGTGGCTGCGTATAACAGCGGTGAAGGCCGTGTCATGCAAGCGGTGAAAGCGAACAAAGCCAAGGGCCGTTCAACGGATTTCTGGGCGCTGGCGCTGCCACGTGAAACATCGATTTATGTGCCGAAAATGTTAGCGTTGAGCGACATTCTCAAGCACAGCAAGAAATACGGTATCAGTCTGCCGAAACCGAGTGAAGACCGTGCTCTGGCGCGTGTTGAAGTCGGGCAGCAGATGCAGCTGACTCAGGCGGCTGAGATGGCGGGTATGTCCCTGACCAAACTCAAGTCGTTTAACACTGGCTACAAGAAGAATGTGACCGCGCCGAATGGCCCGCATTACATTGTTCTGCCGAAGGCGCATGCCGACCAGTTAAAAGATTCACTGGCTGATGGCGATATCGCCGCAGTACAGGAAACCAAACTGGCCAGCAACATGCCGTCTGGTGCAAAAGAGTATAAGGTGCGCTCCGGCGACAGCTTGTCTGGTATTGCAGCCCGACTGAATGTGAAGACCCGTGATTTACAGCGTTGGAACAATTTGCGCTCAGCAGGCGCGTTAAAAGTTGGGCAAACACTGCAAGTGGCGGATAACAGCGTCAGCAGCACCAGTGTGAATGGCGGCAGTATCACGTACCAGGTACGTAAAGGTGACTCACTGTCGAGCATTGCAAGGCGTCACGGCGTTAACATCAAAGATGTGATGCGCTGGAATGCGAATGCCGACAACCTGCAGCCGGGCAACAAGTTAACGTTGTTCGTCAGCAACAAAATGAGCCCTGATACCTGAGTCTGAAGGTACCGGCAATAAAAAAGCACCCTGATCACTCCGGGTGCTTTTTTTATGTCTGCGTTTTTTTGACGGACGAATTAAGCGTTACTGTGTCAGCGGCTTATCTGCCAGAAATTCCACCCGCAGCGGGTTATGATCCGACGCCCGCGTTTCCATCACTGAGGCGCTGGTGACGCTCAGGTCGCGATAGAAAATGAAATCCAGCGGCCTGCCAAAGGCGCGTTTGCGATAGTCCGCCGGGAAGCGCACTTCCTCCAGATGGATATTGCCCGCAAAGCCGAACAGCGCATTGATGCGTTGCCTGCTCCAGGCATTGAAATCCCCCGCCATGATCACCGGGCCTTTATGGTTAGCAATCTGCTCACCAATCGGGTCAAGCTGCTTACTGTACACGTCGATACCGATACTGAAATTCACCGCGTGGATATTCACCACCATCAGCAAGCGCCCATCCAGAAGCGGATACACGGTGACGAGTGCCGATTTAGAGAGCCTCAGAAGCGGCTCACGCTCACGCAGCGGACAACAATAGACCGGATGCGCAGCAGAGAGTGTCATCACGCCAGAGGGGTGCTGAGGCAGCATAAACGCGGGTACCTGATCCGCCGCCAGATAATTCGACGTGGCATACCGGATCAGCTCGGGCGTGGTTTGCGCTTCCTGAAGCAGCACCAGTTGCGCATCTTTGCCGTAATCGCGCAGGACTGACAACCAGTCAGCCCGCTGTTGTTTGAAGATATTCCACACCATGACGCGCAAAATATTCGAATTCGGCAGCGCAGCACCCGGCGGCAAATCCGGCCCCAAATGTGCGAGGACGCCCGGAAAGATTTGCTCTGCGGGCTGACCTGCGACATACCTCATTGCATATGTTTTTTTCCGCACGCTAATCGCCTGTTACCCGTTATATCGTTGCTATATGAGAGAGATTCCCACAGCGAAAGTTCAGTATACGCCCGCAGGCGCTCAGGCCAAATCTGTTTACATTGGTATACAACCTGGTCACATCTACAGGCTAGCATAAAAACAAAAACGGCCCGCCAGAGGCGAGCCGTGAAGACACAAAATTCAGGAATAATCAGGCCAGCGCCGCTTTGGGCTTGCGATCCAGATGCCCGCTCAGGCGGATAAGTAACAGCGCACCCGCGACGATCACCGCACCAATCCATGGCGTTTGCGCCAGCCCAATCGTAGACACCACCTGCCCGCCAATCACCGAACCTAAGGCAATACCGACGTTGAAGGCGGCGATATTCAGGCCGGAGGCGACATCCACCGCATCAGGCGTCACCTCTTCGGCTTTCTGTACCACGTACACCTGTAATCCCGGCACGTTACCGAAAGCAAAGATGCCCATCACCAGCAGGGTGATTAATGCCGGAATACCAAAGCCTGAAGTGAACTGGAAAATCAGTAACAACGAGGCCAGTGCCGCAAAGATGATCGTCAGCGCTTTGACTGCGCCGTGACGGTCAGCCAGTTTGCCGCCCCAGATATTACCCACCGCCACCGACACACCGTATGCCAGCAGGATCCAGCTGACCATGCTGGCAGAGAAACCGGCCTGCTCCTGCATCATCGGCGCGAGGAAGGTAAAGGTGGTGAATACGCCGCCGTAACCCAGCGCGGTAATGGCGTAAATCAGCAGTAAACGGGGGTTCATCAGCACTTTGACCTGATCGGCAATGCGCGCCGCCGGTTTATTTTTAATGTTATTGGGCACCAGAATGGCGCTGGCGATAATCGCTATCACGCCAATCAGCGAGACGGCGAGGAAAGTTTCGCGCCAGCCGAAATGCTGCCCGATAAATGTCCCCAGCGGCACCCCGGTGACCAGTGCAACCGTCAGGCCGCCGAACATCAAGGCAATGGCCGACGCCGCTTTTTCCTTCGGCACCAGGCTGGTGGCGATGGTCGAGCCAATCGAGAAGAACACACCGTGCGCCAGCCCGGTCAGCAGACGCGCCATCACCAGCGTATTGTAATTGGGTGACTGCCACGCCAGCAGATTGCCCAGCGTGAACAGTACCATCAGGCCGATGAGCAGGGCTTTACGCGGTACACGGCCGGTCAGCGCGGTCAGCACCGGTGCGCCAATCGCCACGCCAAGCGCGTAAATGGAAACCAGCAAACCGGCCGACGGGACGGAAACCCCCAGTTGCTGCGCGATGGTCGGCACAAGGCCGACGATAACAAACTCTGTTGTTCCTATAGCGAACGCACTGATGGTCAGTGCTAATAGTGCAAGCGGCATAACCTTTACTCCACATGAATATCGATTTGATAGCGGCTATTATCGGCTTGTGCTTAAATGACAGAAATAACCAAAGTATCAATTGATTTATGCTGGAGTAACAACAATGCGAGCCAGTTCTGAAGAATTGATTACCTTTGTCACGGTGGTGGAAAGCGGCAGTTTCAGTCGCGCAGCAGAACAGCTGGGGCAGGATAATTCCGTGGTCAGCCGGACCCTGAAACGTCTGGAGAAAAAACTGGGGATCACCCTGCTCAACCGCACCACGCGTCAAATCAGCCTGACGCACGAAGGCGAGCGGTATTTTGTTCGTGTGCAGAAAATCCTGCATGACATGGCGGCCGCCGAAGATGACTTGCTGGAGAACCGCGACGACCCGCAGGGGCTGTTGCGGGTTGATGCCGCGACGCCGGTCATTTTGCATCTCATATCGCCGCTGGTGGCGGAATTTACCGAACGTTTCCCGAAGATGTCGCTCGCGCTATTTTCGTCCGAGAGCAATATCAATCTGATTGAGCATAAAGTGGATGTGGCGATCCGAGTGGGTGAGCTGGAAGATTCCAGCCTGCGGGCGCGCAAGCTGATGCTGAGCTACCGCAGCGTGCTGGCCTCGCCGGATTACCTTAAAAAATGGGGAACGCCGGAAAATGCCGATGACCTGCTGAAGCACCGCTGTCTGGGTTTTAACGAAGTGGTTGCGCTGAATAAATGGCCGCTGCTGTGCGCTGACGGTCAGCAACTGACGGTCACGCCGTTTATCAGTTCCGGAAGTGGTGAAACGCTGCGCAGGCTGTGTTTACAGGGCAACGGGATTGCCTGTCTGTCGGATTTCATGACGGATGAAGATGTCGCGCGCGGCGATCTGGTGAAACTGCTGGTGCCGGATACCCTGCGCATCGCCATGCCGTTCCACGCGGTGTATTACAGCGATCAGACGGTCAGCACGCGGATCCGGTGCTTTATTGATTTTCTCAGTGAGAAGCTGGGAACCCGTGGGGTGTGAAGGTTGATTCCTCCCCGGCGAAGGGGAGGCGTTTAACGATCAATCCCAGTCTGGAGCCAGACCTTCCGGGCTGACCAGACGGCCATTGCGTTCCAGCGCAGCGATCTGTTGCATATCCGCTTCGGTCAGGGTCAGTTGCTGCGCCAGCAAATTGCTTTGCAGGTTTTCGCGTTTGGTCGATGACGGGATCACCGCGTAATCCAGCTGCAACGCCCAGGCCAGCACCACCTGCGCAGGCGTCGCGTTATGGCGTGCGGCGATCTCAATAATGGTCGCGTCTTTCAGCGCATCGCCGTAAGCCAGCGTCATGTAAGACGTGATGGCGATGCCGTTCTGACGGGCAAAATCCACCACGGTCTGGTTTTGCAGGAACGGCGACAGTTCAATCTGATTGGTCGCGATCTGATCCGCACCGACCGCGTCGATAGCTTCCTGCATCAGGGCAACGGTGAAGTTGGAAATACCGATTTCACGGGTCAGCCCCATTTTCTTCGCTTCCACCAGCGCGTGCATCGTTTCTGTCACGCTGACCGCCTGATTTGGCGACGGCCAGTGGATCAAGGTCAGATCGACATAATCCGTTTTCAGCTTACGCAGGCTTTCTTTCAGGCTGTCGGCCAGCTTGTCCGCAGCGAGGTTTTCGATCCAGATTTTGGTGGTGATGTAGAGTTCTTCACGGGCGACGCCACTGTCTGCCAGCGCCTCGCCGACGGCGGCTTCGTTATCATAAATCTGTGCGGTATCAATGGCGCGATAGCCCAGTTCTACGGCGGTGGCGACCGACGCTTTTACCACGTCATCTTTCAGGCGGAAGGTACCCAGACCGAATGCAGGAATGCTCATTGTGCTCTCTCTTAATAGTAATCAGGTCAATGTTGGAAGAGAGTATGAACCGGTGCTTCATGGATAAAAACGACTGCTTTGCCACAAGACTTTTGATGACAGCGCAATAATCAGCGGGGTGAAAAGCGCAACCACTGGCGCGGCGCCTGCGGCTGTAGCCTGCCGGACGCGGCGTTAAACACCCATTCTTTTACCTCCGTGACGCGGGCAGGCAGCGCCAGCGCCCGCATCACGGCGTCGTCACCGGCAACCCATAACAGGCTGTCGGTAAAAGGTTCAGAGGTATATTTTCCTGCCACCGGATCGGGACGGATCCTGTCCATCTGCCACACGCTGCCGCCCTGCTGTTTCAGCCAGGCTTCACGCAGGCACCACAGTTGCCAGAAGGCCGTAACCGGATCGGGCTGTTTTGCCAGCCACTGACATTCCGCCGAAGTGAATGCTTCCTTCGCCACCGCAAGATAGCGGGGTCGCGGGCGGATCTGCTCCACATCGCCGCCGGTTTCTGCCGCCGCACACAGCACCAGTTGCAGATGATTTTTACTGTGACTAAGGGAAAAATGCGGCAGGGAAGGATCGGTAAAAGAGGGTTTTCCCTGCGCGGAAAGCTGCATTGCGGGCAGCATGTCGCCGCCGTACAAAGCCGCCAGTGCTTCCGCCAGCAACGCCCTGCCCGCCAGCCATTGCAGGCGACGGGCAGCAGACAGACTGTCACTTTTTCCGCGCAATTCTGCGGGCAGGCGTGACAGCGAAAAAGCATCATCCAGCAGCGCAGTCACAAGGTACGCGGAATTCATCGTTTACGGCCAGCGGCGGAAAACCAGTGACGTATTGATGCCACCGAATGCAAAGTTGTTGGACTGAATAAACTCCGTCTGAATATGCCGCGACTCCCCCATCACATAATCGAGGTCGCCACACAGCGGGTCGGGATGGGTCAGATTAATGGTCGGCACAAACCTGTCTTCACGCATCATTTCCAGCGACATCCAGGCTTCCAGCGCCCCGCAGGCACCGAGCGTATGGCCGAGGTAACTTTTCAGCGAGGAAATCGGCGTCTGATTGCCAAACACGGCAGCGGTGGCATGACTTTCGGCAATGTCACCGCGATCCGTCGCCGTACCATGCGCACTGATATAGCCAATTTCAGAGGCCGGAATGCCGGCATTTTTCAGCGATTTTTCGATACAAATCTGCATGGTCGATTGCTGTGGCTGGGTGATATGCGCGGCGTCGCAGTTGGTCGCAAACCCGATGACTTCGGCGTATATCTTCGCACCACGCGCCTGAGCATGTTCCAGCGACTCGAGGATCAGCGCCCCCGCGCCTTCACCAATCACCAGCCCGTCGCGCTGTGCATCAAACGGGCGCGGCGATAAATCCGGGTGATCATTTTGCTGGCTGGTGGCAAACAGGGTGTCGAACACTGCCGCTTCGGACGGGCACAGCTCTTCCGCGCCCCCTGCCACCATCAGGGTCTGGTAACCGTGTTTAATGGCTTCATAGGCATAACCGATGGCCTGACTGCCAGAGGTGCAGGCGCTGGACGTCGGGATCACCCGGCCTTTCAGGCCAAAAAACAGCCCGGTGTTGACCGCCGTGGTGTGCGCCATCATCTGCACATAGGTCGTGCCGGTAATATTATTGGTGTGTTTTTCCGTCAGCATGGTGGCGAATTCGCTGACCGGCCCGGTACTGCCGGTGGATGAACCAAACGCAATGCCGGTTTCACCGTCGGTCAGGATCGGATCGTCGAGTAAACCCGCCTGTTCCAGCGCCAGTTCCACCGCGCGGGTAGACAGCAGGGAAACCCGTCCCATCGAGCGGATGCGTTTTCGGGTGTAATGCGCGGGCAACACAAAATCATCAACGGGCGCGGCAAGATGCGTATTCAGCCCCTGATAAATCAGCCATTCATCCATATGGCGGACGGCATTTTTGCCCTGTTGCAGGCGTGCCGAAATCTCATCCCAGTGATGGCCAAACGCGGTAATCCCTTTCATGCCGGTAATCACAACGCGATGCGTCATACCATTCCTCCGTTGATGGAGATCACCTGCCGGGTAACATAACCGGCAATATCAGACATCAGATAGCTGGCCAGCCCCGCGACTTCTTCCGCCTGCCCCATGCGTTTAAGCGGGATCATGCTCATGGCGGCGTCGAGCGCCGGTTTTTCCATCTCCAGCATACCGGTATCAATCAGCCCCGGTGCGATACAGTTTACGGTGATTTTGCGCTTTGCCAGTTCCAGCGACAGCGCTTTGCAGGCACCGATGATCCCCGCTTTTGCGGCGCTGTAATTGACCTGGCCGCGGTTGCCCGTCATGCCGGAAACCGAGGAAAGCGCGATAATGCGCCCGCCCTGACGCAGGCCGATCATCGGCATCACGCAGGGCTGTAAGACGTTGTAAAAGCTGTCCAGATTGGTGTGGATCACGCCGTCCCAGTCTTCGTCAGTCAGTGCCGGAAAGGCTGCGTCACGGGTGATCCCGGCGTTATTGACCACGCCATAATACGCGCCGTGCGTGGCGATATCGGCGTCAATCACCTCGCGGCACTGCTGGCGGTTGCTGATATCAAACTGCACCAGTCGCCCTTCACCGCCGTGAGCCGTGATCTGCTGTAACGTGTTTTCTGCCCCGGTTTTATCGCTGTGGTAGTGGATCACTACCTGAAAACCATCGCCGGCAAGCTGGCGGGCAATGGCCTGGCCGATGCCTTTGCTGGCACCGGTCACTAATACCGAACGTGTCATTGTGGTTTCCCCTGTGTGAGCGTAATGAGTTCTTCCTTGTCTGGCTGATAGGTATTCAGCCTTCCCGTGGCAACCTGCAGGTTGTCTTTTTCCTGTTTAATGCTGATAACACCTTCAAAACTCGCGATTTTCTCGTCACGCAAAACCAGCGAAACCTGAATCAGCAATTCACTGCCTGCGGCAAATTCCGCGACGCTGCATTTCACCGCTCTTGCGCCGAGAAGCATGCCAACCTGAGGCGCTTCCCCTTGCTGCGCGCCATGCCAGCCACTCCACACCCCCACGGTTTGCGCAATCAGTTCGATGGCGTACCACGCGGGCAACGCGCCCCGGGCATTCAGAAACGGTGCCAGCACGCTGTCCGGCGACACCACCACGCTGCACAATGCCGTGTCGTTTGCGACTTCAATGACGCTATCCAGCAACACCATCGGGGCGGCATGTGGCAGGAATGCCTCTGCAGACAGGGTATTCATGACGGCCTCCCGATCAGAATGCTGGCGTTATTGCCCCCAAAGGCAAAAGAGTTCGACAGGATCACGGGCCGGGTCAGCGGCTCATGCCCTTCCACCAGCCGGATCGCAGGCAGGCCGGGATCCCTTGGCGTGACACTGAAATCCTGTGGCGGCAACGGTAATTCGCTGGTCAGGATCAGCCAGCTCAGTGCGGCTTCCGTCGCCCCTGCCGCGCCCAGCGTGTGGCCGGTGAGGTGTTTGGTGGAGCTGCATGACGTCCCGCCGCCAAACATTCTGTGGATCACGGCGGCTTCAACCTGATCGTTGAGCGGCGTGGCGGTGCCGTGAGCATTAATGTATCCCACGTCACTGGCCTGAAGTCCGGCCTGTTGCAGCGCCATCGCGATTGCCCGTTCCGCGCCCAGACCTTCAGGATGCGGCGCGGACATATGCCAGGCGTCGGAAGATTCTCCGGTGCCCAGCAGCGCAACGTCTGCGGGTTCACGGGTCAGCAGGATCAGTGCCGACGCTTCGCCGATATTGATGCCGTCACGATCCTGTCCGAACGGCGTACAACGTCCGCGTGAGAATGATTCCAGACTGTTAAAGCCATTCACCGGCATGCGGCACAGACTGTCCGCACCGCCCACCAGCGCGGCATCGGCCAGTCCGGCGTCGATCAGCCGCTTTCCGCTGATGATCGCTTTGGCGCTGGAAGAACACGCGGTGGATAAGGTGTAAGCGGGACCGCTGAGATCCAGCCATTCCGCCATAAACTGCGAAGGATCGCCCAGTTCCTGCTGCTGATAGTCGTAGCCCGGCGGGAATGTCCCGTGCTGTTGCAAACTGCGCACCGCCTGTTCCCCTTCGGCAATGCCGGAGGTGCTGGTGCCCATGATCACCGCGACGCGATCTTTACCGTACCGGCCAATGGCGGCATCGACCTGCGTGCGGATTTGCGCCAGCGCCGCCAGCAATAACTGATTATTCCGGCTGCGGTGCGGTGCAAACCGGGACGGGATGGCAGGCAGATCGCCGGTCACGCTGCCGAGCCAGACTGGCCGGTTTTCCGTCAGCCAGCCTTCCTGCAACGACATGCCGGGCGCGACGCCAGCCTTCAGGCTGGCAGCGATGCGCGCATTGTTGTCTCCCAGCGCGTTCACCATGCCCACGGCGGAAAAATAAATCATATCAGTCACCGACATTCTGGATGGTTATCTGGTAGTGAAACGCCATCTGTGTGATCGACACCGGCTGACGCGCACTGCCCCGCGGCAGGTAGTCGATGCGGGTGATGGTATTGCCTTCTGTATCCCGTAACGTCCGGCGCAGCGGCTGATCTTCCAGCGTCCAGCCCGGCGGCAACAACGGCTGCCAGCGCTGCGCAGGCCAGTAGCTCAACATGATATCGGCCAGAACCTGACTGGCTGGCGGCAACCCTTCGATCCTGATCGCCTGTTCGGTGTGGATCCCTGTTTGATCGTAGACCACTTTGAACAGACGGATCCCCAGAGGGGAAAGCCCGGCAAGCTGCAATGATTTGCCGTCAGCATTCAGTAATACCAGTAACGACTGCTGTTTACCGTTCACCGTGGCGGTCAGCAACTGTTGCTGAGTGAAGGGTTTTTCCAGCGACGGCGCGGGTAAATTCACCTGCACGCCGCGTTTGAGCCATGCCTGCGGTTCAGTGCCGGATGGTTTGTGTGCGGCACATCCGCCAAGCATGACAATAAGCAGCGCCAGCACCGGCGGCATACATCGGATCATGGTTTGCGTCCTCGTTTTTTTGCGGGCAAGGTCAGCGGCGACAACAGGAAAGCCGTCACTATGCCAAAGCTCAGGACAATGCCAAAACTGCTGATGGCTTGTGTTGAGCTGAACACCAGCATGCCGAAGGTCAGCAGCGTCGTGACCACTGCCATAAAAATGGCAAACATCGAGGTGGCCGGCGTGCCGCGCGGATTGGTGAAGAACAGGGTGTAATTAATGCCAATCCCCAGTACCAGAATCAGCGCCAGCAGGGAGAACAGGTTGAGATGATGCCCGCTGAATCCCAGCGCAGCGAGGCCCATGCTCAGGGAAAGTAAGGTCGGTAGCAGACAGATAAGCCCGTGCGGCAGCCCAAACCGCCACAGATAAATCATGGCAATCACCGCCACGGCCAGCGCCAGCAAGGCTGTCAGATATACCCGGTACTGGGAGAACAGACTGCTGAATTCCGTTTTGCGATCGATCCATCCGCTACCGGGCGTGGAAGCTGCCAGTGCGGCCATCGCGGCGCTGTCATGAACACCGTTCACCGGGATCAGCGTGGCGCTGCGCCCGTCCGGCAGGGACAACCACAGCAAGCGCCAGCCTTCGCTGACCACGCTGTTCAGCCAGTCAGGGACGTCAACCGGCCGGGCACTGAGATCGGGAGCGGCCACGGCAATACCGGCCTGCTGCAGCTGCGCAATGATCTGCGGCGCGCGCTGGCGCAGCAGGGACAGATCGCGTTGCTGCTGTGCCTGCGAAGGCAACCCAACCGCGCGGAAACCGTCAATCACGCCGTTCTCTTTCACCTGAACCAGTTTGGGCCGCAGGGCTTCAAGCCGTTGTAAGGTCTGTTCGGGATTATCGCCATACACCACCAGCCATTTCTGATCGTTGGTTTGCCCGGTCAGCGCGGCAATTTGCTGTTCCTGCTGCTGTAATCCGGCGGGCAGCGCCTGTAAATCGGCAATGTCATCATTGATGGTCAGCTGCGATATGCCGACTGTCGCCAGCGCGAGTATCACTAACGGTAAACCTAACCGCAGCGCTTTGCGGCTGCGCCAGGCCAGTAACCAGCGCAGGATCAGCGTCAGCCCCGGCGTCGGGCCAACCGGCAAATGACGGGACAAATACGGATACCAGCACATCACGGTGATACAGGCTGCACTCAGCCCGGCGGCGGCAAACACAGCCAGTTGTTGCAGGCCGGGGAAAGGCGCAATCAGCAGCATCAGATAGGCAGCCACCGTGGTCAGCAGCGCCATGGATAACGCGGGGAACAGCTTTTTCAGGCTTTCCAGCGGGGTACTGGTGCCGCCATGTACGCGCCGTTCGGTGAGGAAGTACAACGTATAATCGGCAGAGATCCCGACAATGCTGGTGCTCAGTACCAGTGTCATCACGTGGATCCCGCCAAACACCCACAGGGTAAATACCGTGCCGGACAGCGCGCCGATGGCAATCGACAGTAAGCTGAGTAACATCGGCAGAACCGAGCGGAACACTAGCAAGATCAGCACGAAGACGCCAATAACCGATGCGGCACCTATGGTCGAAAGATCGTGTTCCGCCTGCTGACTGGCGTAATTGCTGTAGAAAATCGTGCCGCGCTCAAGCACCTGCGCCCCCGGCCAGCGCGCCTTAAATGCGTTTTTCGCCGCATCAAGCGCCGCGACCGTGTGTTTTGCCGAGGTGATGTCGTACGACGAGGCTTTCAGTTCGCCATGCAGTAAATACCAGGTGCGCCCCTGTTTATCACGCGCCATCAGCCAGCCCTGATCCAGCGTCATGCCACCGCTGTTTTGCTGCTGCGCCATTTGTGAGGCACGAACCAGCAATAACGGATCGTTCGCCAGCTCTTTGCCGCTGACGCCCGCAAACGCCGAATACACCTGACCGAGGATCCACTGGCTTTGCTGATCTGCACCGGACGTCAGCCGCTGTCGGGTCGCCTCATCGAGTAAGGCGTTACGGTGCAGGAAGAAAAAGGTTCCCCATTCCTGCTGGCGTTGCGCATCCATCGGCCCCTGAACCTGACTGAGTTCCGGCATCGCCTGTAACTGTTTCAGCCAGTCATTCACCGGTTTCGTACCGGCTCCCGGCGGCGGGCTGACCAGCCACATCAGCTGACGATCCAGCCGCTGCGTAAAACCGTCCGAAATTGCCTGCGGTATGTCGCTTTCCTGTTGCTGCGGCAACAGCGCCAGTACGCTGCTGTTAACCTGACTGCGCGGCAGCAGCCAGAATAACGCCGCCACCAGCAGTGCAATCATCAGCAACCAGCATTGTGCCAGTCTGCGGTGAAGGTCAGGACGCAAAATGGCGTTTCTCGGCATCGGTCAGCGTGGCGGGCGTGGTTTTCTGGTTGAAGAAGCGAATATGCGTGGCGTCGCCCTGCATGTCATCAATGTCGATATTGTTCAGAAAGGTGTCGCCATTGAGCGTGATGCGGCGGAACAGGCGGTTCAGCGGCGAGACTTTCGGCGTCAGGATCAGCGTCCACGCCCCTTTACCGAGATCGGTAAAATCAAGGCTGAAGTTCTCTTCCAGCACTTTGCGGTCAGCATGAAACAGCGCGCTGAGCAGGGAGTTGAACTGGAACATTTGCGGATTGGTTTCTGCCGTCACTCCCTGAGGCTCCTGACCGGCCATAGTTTGCACCATGCGGTTTTCAGTCAGTAATAACGTCAGACTGAAGGGTTTTTCCTGCTGCCACCATAATCCCTGCTGTTGAGCGATCAGCAAATTGCCTGTGGAATTAAGCGGTTGAGCCATGCCGCTGATGGTACGTTGCTGGGCAAACTCAGCGCGCAGCACCGGCACCTGACTGAAACGCTGCTGAAGTTCTTCCAGCGTCACCGCATGTGCCGCCACACTGAAAAACGTCATGACGATGAGCAGAAAAGCTTTCACAGGCTGACTCCTGTTTTATCGAAAAGCACCTGCGGCGAGACAAAACACATTTCCTGCGTGGTGGCATCCACCGCGACCTGCAATGTGTAACCGGTCGTGGTGCGTTTCCCGGTATCGATGTCGTAAATCTGATAACCGATGCGCAGGCGGTTTTCGATTTCTTCCAGCTGCGCGTGCACGGCAATACGCTGTTCAAACAGCACCGGCGCGATGTATTTCAGGCGGGTATCCACAATCGGCCAGACATAACCGGAGGCTTGCATCTGGCGATAGCCGTAATCAAATTGCTTAAGTAACTGTTCGCGGGCGATTTCCAGATATCGAAAATAATTGCCATGCCAGACCACACCCATCGCATCAGCATCGTGAAAAGGAATGGTGATATTCACCCGGGTAGAAAATCGCGGGTCGTTAAAGCGCGGATCACGTTTGGAGGTCATATCAGTCAGGTTTCCTGTCAGAGGCAGCATCCGCCGGACGCTGCCAGAAATCATAAAAATTAAACCAGTCGTGAGGGGCCAGCAGGCTGTAATGCTCAAGACGTGCGGCGTAGCGATCGATGGCTGCCTGCAAGGCGGGCAGGCGATTCGCACGCGGGAGGATCAGCGGATCGGCAAAAGATTCGCAATAAATATGCAGCCGGTGCTGTTGCTTGATGCCAAACATCAACATGACCGGCGCACGTAACGCCGCCGCCAGAATAAACGGGCCTTGCGGAAATGCGGCTGGCTTGCCCAGAAATTCGCTGTAAATCACACGGGAATGCTCACCGCGCTGATGCTGGCTGGCAGAGGTGCGATCACCCACGATCGCCACCCATTCGCCGGCATCCAGTTTTTCCTGCAATAAGATGGCGGTGTCAGACCCCATCTGGCTGACCTGGATCAGATTGACCACCGCCTGCGGATTAATCTCTTTCATCACCTGATTAAATCGCTCGGCATTGTCGGTGAAAACCAGTGCATTGACGGTGATCCGATAGTCAAGTGTGCCAATCGCACGGCAGGATTCGATATCTCCTAAGTGGGAGGCGAGGATCAGCGTGCCGCGACCGGAGGCAATATGCGCCTCGCAGACCTCAGGATTGACCAGCACCGCGTCGGTCAGGGTTTTATCGCCCTGCCAGCTCGCCAGTTTAGTGAGCAGCGACTCACCGAAGCGCATGAAATGCCGGAATGTACTCAGCGGATACGGCAAAGACATCCCGCGCCGGGCCGCGGTGGCCCTGACGCGTTCAAGCCAGTCAGCAGAAGCCGCACGCTGTTTGCCCCCGGTCAGCCAGAACCAGCCGATCACCGGATAAAGCAGCACACGAAAAGCCTGGTAGCCCAGCGTGCGGTAAACCGCCAGCATCAGGCGGATCCCCCATAATCCTTTACGCTCCTGCGTCGTTGACCAGTGCGCCTGCTCCTGCGTTTTTTGCCTCTGGCGCAATAGAAAAGGAATACGCGGCAACATGCCAAAAAACAGCCGGGTATGCATCCATGAGATCTGCAGGTTGTCTTTTACCGCATCAAAATGCGAGAGGCCATCGTCGGGGTAAATGACCCGTGTAGGCAGGAATCGGCTGCGCGTACCCTGCCAGTAAAGACGCACCATGATTTCCGTATCAAAATCCATCCGCAAACCCAGTGTCTTCTGCGCCATCAGTTGCAGGCAGGGTTTGAGAGGATATACGCGAAAACCACACATGCTGTCTTTCACCGAAAAGGACAGTGTTTCGATCCACACCCAGAAATGCGTGATGTAGCGGCCATAAAGACGCGATTTCGGAACGCTTTCATCGTATACCGGCTGGCCGGAGATCAGGCAATCGGGGTGTTTCCTGGCCTCGGCCAGCATGGCGGGAACGTCAGAAAGCTGATGCTGGCCGTCGGCATCCACCTGTACAGCATGGGTGAAGCCCTGCTCTGCCGCCAGACGCAACGCGGCCATCACTGCGCCGCCTTTGCCCAGGTTGGAGGGCAGACGCGTCAGGTGCATCCACGGCGTGACGCTGGCCAGCTGCTGCAACGCCTCGGCCGTCGGCGCATCACTGCCATCATCCACCACAATGCACGGCAGACCGAATGGCCGGAGATTTTCCAGCACGTTCGCCATCATCGCGCCGTGGTTGTAGCACGGGATAATCAGGCAGGCAGAAAAAGGGGCAGAAGATGTCATGGACATAATGTGATTTTTCCACTGCTGGCGACGGATCCACCCACACTGTAGCGGAAGACTAACCGGTGTTTCTCTTTCAGCCAGTCGATCTGCAAACTCACGACTTCATCCGGCAGCAGCGGGCGCTGAAACTTCACCACTTCCATCCCCGAAAAAGCCTGATTCAGCCCGAGAAGTTCGTCCGCGTAAATCATGACCCAGTTAACCTGCGTGACACCGGGCAGGATGGGAGACGTCGGGAAATGGCCTTTGAACCAGAAGAGATCCGCCGACAGTCGGAGCCCGAGCTGCACACTCGTATCGCCGGTAAATTGCTGACTGAGCACTTCAGGCAAGATCATAAAAACATTTCCTGTAATTGTGCCGTTGCACGTTTGCCTTGCGGGTTGAGCGGGATCGCGGGAGCGAAACGCCAGTAACGCGGTACGGACACCGGCGATAACCACTCACGCAGCGCATGGCGGATTTGGGCGAGGAAAACTCTCTGACCTTGCGTGTGTAATTGCTGCTCGCCCTGCGGGTTCAGCACCAGCACCGCAGCGATGTAGATCCGTCCGTTTTTCTCGAGAGTCAGAACGCAGGCATCGCTTAAAAGATCCAGCGCCTCTAATCGCTGCTCGATTTCAGTCAGCGAGATGCGTTGCTCGGCGATTTTGACGATCCGATCCTTGCGTCCCAGCAGGGTAAAATGGCGCTGCCCGGGCGGCAATAGTCGGATCTCGTCACTGAGCGTTATACCTTCCAGTTGCGGGATCAGCGGAGACATCAGCGAAACCGATCCGTCAGTATGAGACCGGAGTTCAACGCCATCAAAAAGTGTCCACGCGTCTTTGGACCGTGACGGCTGGCGAAAGGCAATCACCCCGGTTTCTGTCGTGCCGTAAATTTCTGTGGGTGAGCAACCACAAACTTGCTGCACCAGTGACGCAGTATCATTGTCCAGCAGACCGCCCGCAGAAAACACCTGCCGGAGTGTGGCGGTTTTCAATCCCGGATCCAGCCTTTTAAGAAAGGCCGGGCTGCTGATGAACACGACGTTATGTCCGTTCGTCAGGGGGGAAAGCTGCTCATGGTATTCAACGCTTTTCGTCGCGAAAGGCAAACCCAGTGATAATGGCAGCATGAAGGCAAAACTCAGTCCATACATATGATGCGGAGCCACAGTGGCGGCAAAGCGTACTGCGGTAAACTCAGTGCCCCAGCGGGCCAAAAGCCACTGACTCTCTTTTTCCAGACAAGATACCGGTTTGATGATTTTCTGTGGTCTGCCGGTCGAACCGGAGGTAAACAAGGTCAGCGACGCGTTGTCTGGCCACTCCGGTAAAACGGAGAGCGATTCATCCGCAACAATGGGAAAACGGATTACCGGGCACGCTGCCAGCAAAGGAAGATCGGTGATCAGCGCATCAAACTCATCGCGTTGCTCAGCCAGTACGGCCGGGCGGAAATGGCCAGGCAATACCGGCGTTTTGCCACTATAAAGTACCGCCAGCAGCGCCACAGCAAAAGAGTAATGGTCTTCAAGACATAACGCCCAGCGTGAATGAGGGGCAGCACGGAGGGCAGCCAGCAAAGACAAAACATCCTGGCGGAATTCGCGTTGTCGCCATTCCCGGCTTTCATTCCAGGCCACCAGATGGTCATCTGCTCTTTCCGCGCTGAGCCATTGACTCATTGGCAGCGTCATAAGTGTCGCAGGCGCTTTCTGACTATCCATTCCATACCCATTAATAAGCCAATCAGCAGATAACTGATGCCACCGTTGTATAAAGCCCAGAGTGCCATATCACCTTTCAGGCAGGTGTATAAAGCAAACGCGCCATTACACAGAAAGAAAACGCACCAGACCTGAGTGACCCGCCGGGTATAAATCACCCCTTCAGGAGGTAAATCCGGTTCACTCAGCCGGGCAAGACGTTCAACAAGCGATTGCCGGCCATACAGGGAACTGAAGAATAATCCCAGTAATATCCCATTAACCGCGACCGGGTAATACAACAGCAGCGAGGTTTCACGCAGTACAACACTGGCGGCGACCAGCACAATACCCGTAACAGCAATGGCTTTTCCAAAGAATGTTAACCGGGAGAGTTTCCCGCGAAACGTCAGTAAACGCAGAAGAAATACAGTGATTAACAAGGGAGCCAGAATACCGGTTCCCCAGTTTCTCAGGCCACACCAGACGGCTATCGGGTAAGCAATAACCGCCAGTGGCATTGCCCAGCGGACAATTGTCTTAAACTTGAGAAGTAAAAGGCTCCGGCGCTTATCCACAACAGCGGGATCCGCAGAAATCAGGCCGCAGGCGTGTTGAGCAATTCATCTATTGCATCAACCACGTCCTGAACGGTACGCACGGATTTGAACATGTCTGGCCGGATCTTTCTGCCGGTGATTTTCTGCAAATGGACCACCAGATCGACAGCATCAATGCTGTCTAAATCCAGATCCTCATAGAGTTCGGCGTCCGGGCTGATATCGTCTTCATCAATTTCAAATAGCTTGATTAATAAGGTGCTAATTTGCTGGTAAATTTCTTGCTTCTGCATAGGAATCTCTTTAACCACGCTGTACTAAAATAAATCTGGCCAGACTTTCAACCGAATAAAAATGCTCACGCATTTCCTGACTTTCCGCCGAAAGGATCACACCGTATTGCTTTTTCAACGCCAGACCTAACTCCAGGGCGTCGATAGAATCCAGCCCTAATCCGTCACCAAAAAGGGGGGCTTGCGTATCAATCTCATCGGGTGTCATGCCTTCCAGATTAAGCGTCGCGATGATCAGTGTTTTAATGTCGTTACTTAATGAATCCATGACTTATTTCTCGTTATTTTGAGTATTGCTGCGCATCAGTTCAGTACGCAAATGCTGTGTCAGTCGTCTTGCGGCCAGAGCAGGTGAAAGATCACTTTCAGCTAAAAAGTTATCCGCTTTTATCTTCTCGCCCACGGTTATCACAAACTGAGGTTTTGCTTTGGGGATCTGGTACCACTTCCCCTTTTTAGTCAGCATCGGTGGCTGACATGAAATATGAACAATCCTGATATCGCAACCCGCTCTCAATGCAATGTTAGCGGCGCCACGTTGCAGCGTCATCGGTTTTTCGGGCAACGTGCGCGTTCCTTCAGGGAAAACCAGTAACGTCCCTCCTGCTTTCAGCCGGGTATCGCAGGCCTGCAACAGGGCGTCAGATCCGGAATTAATCAGGTAACCCGCCGCTTTTATCACACCGCGTAAGAACGGGTTACGCAGTAAAGCCTGTTTGACGATGCAATCACAACGCGGCATCCGTGACGCCAGGATCACATAATCCAAAAGACTGGGATGATTCGCCACAATCAGGCATCCGGCATCCTGCTGAAACTTTTCGTCGCCTGTAAACCGGTAATCCATTACCCCCACCAGACGTAATCCCGCCAGGAAGAAGCGAAAACTGTTGCGGATACTGTTCAGCGTCATCCGGTGCAGTTTTTCCGGCTGTCGGATGATGAGCCGCAACAGAGTAAACCAGATAATCGAAAGCAACAGTCCGCCAATTCCGAAAAGTGCGAAAAAGAATCCGGTTGCCAGCCACCGCCAGATACGGTTCGTCAGGGAAGACGTTTCTTCGGGTGCTGCTGTTTCTCTCATCACAAATCACGAACCCATTGCCAGTCGTGGCGGTTGTCAGCACTGACATTAAATAAAGGGGCAGAAGAGAGATAACCGCGTAAAAATTTCAGGCTCTGCGGAAGAGCCGAATTCATATCCTCAACCGGCAATGAAATACGCTGACAATGCAAAGTATCGCCAGCCGTTAATATTATTGCTACGGCGTAAGGCAGAAACTCAGAATTTACCGATTCGTGATATATATCGGGAATTTCACCCTCGAAATCCACCAACATCACACGAGTGGCGCCGGTGACCAGCATCGACTGAGCTTCCAGTATTCCCTGCTGAAAACTGTCGTTTCCTGCGGCCAATGAAGTCACGGCTAATGGATTTTTACTGATAATGGTTAACCAGCCCGCCGCAGTGTTGTGGACTGACATCGAAAACTCTGTCGGTGAAATGGCTTCTTGCTGTGCAAGAGAATGTAAAATACGCCCCGTTTTCTCCAGTTCACCATGCCGGCTGGTAAAAATGGCGGCATCCACATCATGCTTTTCGAGTAATGCCAGCCCGGTATCCACCGCAAAACGGCTTCCGATACTCATTCTTCGGGCAGCCATCATAGGGATATGCTGGCTTTTGGCAATATCGCCTGAAAACGTATTGCTATCAGGCTGCTGAGCCCACTGGATCCAGTGCTCACAACTGTGGATCCCCGGAGCTAAAGCCCGCCAGTCATGTATATCCAGTGAGAATTTCATGGTGATTATCTTTGTGATTTATCCATATTAAGACTTTATGATATTTTCTTAAAAGTTGCATCTGTAATCTGACAACTTATTGAACTGAGCTAAGAATTTTAGTATTAACCTGATAACGAATATTTTTAAATAACGCATTCATTATTTATGGTTGGATTAAAAGTGATAATCATTATATTTAAGATCGGGTAATAAGTGTTATATCACTTAGTACATTGAATTTATTTTCGGGAGAACTTGAAGGGATAAAATGATCGAGAGGAAATAAAACAAAGCGCGTAAGGATAATGATCACAGCTATTTTGGCTTTTTTAGGGTTTTATTCATGCAAAAAACCCCTGAATCTTTCGATTCAGGGGCGATGCAATTAGTGGCGGAACGGACGGGGCTCGAACCCGCGACCCCCTGCGTGACAGGCAGGTATTCTAACCAACTGAACTACCGCTCCACCGGTTCTTTCACATACATCAGAAAGCGTCTGATACATGTTTGTTCCTGTTATTTTCCTTGTCAGGGGAAAAGGAACACGTTCTTTATTATAAAAATTGATGCCTGGCAGTTCCCTACTCTCGCATGGGGAGACCCCACACTACCATCGGCGCTACGGCGTTTCACTTCTGAGTTCGGCATGGGGTCAGGT